>NZ_JCAMPD010000007.1:0-314009 GCF_059511845.1 Flavobacterium sp. PLA-DH12 | reverse complement strand
CTCAGTACCAGTGTGGGGGATCTCCCTCTCAGGACCCCTACCCATCGTTGCCTTGGTAAGCCGTTACCTTACCAACTAGCTAATGGGACGCATGCTCATCTTTCACCGTTGTGACTTTAATTATAAAGTGATGCCACTCCATAATGCTATGAGGTATTAATCCAAATTTCTCTGGGCTATCCCTCTGTGAAAGGCAGATTGCATACGCGTTACGCACCCGTGCGCCGGTCTCAAAGTCCGAAGACTTCTACCCCTCGACTTGCATGTGTTAAGCCTGCCGCTAGCGTTCATCCTGAGCCAGGATCAAACTCTTCATCGTATATTTTAATATTATTTTGCGATGAATATCTATCGGTTCTTTTTCGAATCTCTCGATTCCATTACTCTTATATTTCTGTCCCGATCAATCGGGACGGCTGTCAATTCAATATGTCTACGAACGTAATTTCTTTGTCTTTCGCCTATCTCTCAAAGCGGGTGCAAAACTAAAACTTCTTTTTGTTTCCTGCAAGAAAAACTTAAAAAAAATTTGAAGCTTTTTTTTCGCCTCATTCTCTCAATTCTTCTCCCAATCTATCAATGAACTTTCCGTGTTTTGCGGGGTGCAAATGTAGAAAGCATTTCCGAATCTCGCAAGCTTTTCCGAATCTTTTTTTTCTGAAAATTTCTTTTCTTCAGATCCTTCCTTCCTGCCGGTATTTCGATGAACGCCTTCGCTGTTGCGGGTGCAAAAGTAGAACCTTTTTCCGCTTTTCCAATACTTTTATGCAACTTTTTTTGATCTTTTTTCGCCTTTTTTCTTAACGCGCTGATAACGGACGCTTTACAGTCCGAAGTTTTTTTGCCTCTCCGTAGCTTTTTTCTGAACTGCGTCGCGGTTTTCATGATTTTGGGACGTTTTCATCTGCAGATTTTATCGGGTTTTTAGGCTTTATCCACTCTTTTCCGGAAAAAAGACAGGGTTCAAGGCTTCCTTAAAATGCATTTTCTGATCCCGCAAAGGCGCAAAGGCGCCAAGTTTTCCCTTTTTGGGCTCTATTCTGCTTAGGATTCATCTCCATCCCGCATCATTTCTTCTGAAAACCGATGCCCCTAGCCCCGATAGGAGCGGAAATCCTTTTGCTTTTTTCTTTAAAAAGCAAAAGATTGAAGCGCATAGCGGGAAATAGCTCCTTATTAAGGCACATTACAATTCAAAAACGCTACAGCTGTGCTTAGCAGAATAATCGAGTTTTTCTCCTTATATATATCTATAAAAAATAAACCCGACAGATTTTAAAAAACTATCGGGTTCGAAATAAGAATTACTCTTATATATAATAGAGAGAAAAAACTATACTATATATAATATGTATTTATTCATTCAAAGCATCTATTACCTCTTTAGTAATTTGAATGCTTTTTAGCTTGGCCTGATGATCGAAGATTGGACTTGTCACCATTAGTTCGTCAATTCGGGCATAGTCAATAAACTTTCTCAAATCGGCTACTAGCTGTTCTTTGTTCCCTGTAAAAGTTCCTGCTGTCATTTGATTCACATGAAAACGTTCTGCTTCGTTCATAATATCATCTAATGACGAAACAGGAGGCTGCAAACCTTTGCGATCATTTCTAATTAGGTTTAGGAACATTTGATACAAACTTGTAGATAGTAATTCTGCTTCCTCATTTGTATCTGCTGCGATGATATTTACACACGCCATTGTTTTGGGTTTGTCTAAATACTCCGATGGTTGGAAATTTTCTCTGTAAAATTCAAATGCCTGGATCATTAGTTTTGGCGCAAAGTGTCCTGCAAAAGCATAAGGCAATCCATAAGCCGCCGCTAAAGCAGCACTGTCCATACTTGACCCTAAAATCCAGATTGGCACATTTAATCCTTCGGCTGGAAATGCACGAACTTTTCCTGTAGCATTTTCAGATGAAAAGTATTCTTGAAGCTTGCTTACATTTTGCGGAAATCGCTGTGCTTGTTCGAAAAAGTCTTTTCGAATCGCTTCAGCAGTTGGCTGATCTGTTCCTGGCGCTCTTCCTAAACCTAAATCGATTCGGTTGGGGTAAAGAGTTTCTAGTGTTCCAAATTGTTCTGCTACTACCAAAGGTGAATGATTTGGAAGCATGATTCCGCCAGAACCTACACGAATATTCTGGGTTTGACTTGCTACATATCCAATTAAAACAACCGTCGCTGTACTTGCAACGTGTGCCATATTGTGATGTTCTGCCAGCCAAATTCTTTTGTATCCTAATTTATCGGCTAATTGCGCAATGTCTTTTGTTTTTTGGAATGTTTCTGTTGCATTACTATCTTCAGTGATAATCGCAAGCTCTAATATTGAGACTGAAATTGGGTTTTTCATATAAATTAAGGCTAAAATGCAAAATTAACTCATTTATGCGAATGCTTTTTGTTTTCTAATGTTAATAGAATTATAATATTTGTAGCTACAAATGTTTATTGTTTCAATTTCAGATGAATTAGTTTATGGTTTGTTTTACCATCATCTTTAATAATTAAATCTTTGCCAGATTCTATTTCAAATTTTGAAGAAGCATCAATCAGTAGTGAAATTTCACGATATCTAAATACTTCAGGAATTTCAGGAATTACAATTTTCACTTCTACATCTTTTCCTTTTTGCTTGTAATCTATTTTTATTCGGTCTCTTAACCAAATATATTCGTAAACTTCTTGCCATGACGCCATCCAAATAGAATCGTTTCCTTTTTCTCCGTATTTGTTGGCAAGCGTTGTCATATAATATTTGAAATCTGGAAAACGCATGCTTAAATTCCACAAGTTTGTATTTCCCGTTCCGTGCGTGAATTCGTTAAACCAAATTGGATTTGGCTGTTTTACAATCGAATCTAAAGTTTTTAGATAACGATCCATGGTTTTAAAAGTGATTGTATCATTTGAACTCTGAACAAAAGTTCGAGCAGAAATCATTTTATCTAAATCTATTTTTGAATCCACTTTAAAAACGGGTCCTACACCGTAATAAGAAGCAACAGATAAATTTCCATTGGCCAAAGCCTCTTTTTCATATTCCAAATAATATTTCTCATCACCTTCTCCACCTGGAACTACAAAATGCGACATTGCAAAATCAAGATTCTGTTTTATTGAGGTTGTATTTTCGGTTACCTCAGCCAAATAATTTGTTCCGTGTTTTGTTGCATGATGAAAACCATGGTTTAAAATATCCCAACCGGCGTTATACATTTCTTTGATTTCAGGCCAGGAAAGATGCCCACGATTTTCTGGCAAATCTCGAATTGCGCCACCATTAATAGCCAATGCCAATTTAAACGGAATTTTATTTCCAACTCCGTCCGAATAATAAAGACCACTTGAAGTTGTTCCGTCTCCGCCTTGATCAATTTTCCATTCGTTAATGGATGAATTATTGATTTTTCCTCCATCCAATAATGGGAATGCAGTTAAGTATGCTGACCGATATCCATCATCGAGCGTAAAACTATAAGCGAAATGTTTGTTGTATTTTAAAGGAGTAACTTTAATTTTGACTTTTTCTTCCGATTTTAATTTTATTTTGAATGAAATCGTTTTTGATTTTGAAGAATCTTTTTGAATAATTCCTTTAGAAAAACTATTAAAGCTTCCGAAGATTACGACAGCGATTATAAGTAGAATTCGTTTTGACATAAATTTTAGTGGTTCTTTTACGATCTAAAAGTACATTTCTTTTTGAAAAAATATTTTAAAACTGATCCTGTCCTTAAAAATAATTTGTTCTGAATCAAAAAAGAGAACAGATTTTAAGCCTAAATTTGTACATCAAAACACCAATTCGGTTTTAGCTTATCTGCAAAATGACACACAAAATTTTAATTATAGACGACGAAGAAAAACTGAGAAGTCTGCTAGCGAGAATTATAAAATCAGAAGGATTTGAAGTTTTTGAAGCCAAAGATTTAAAATCGGGTTTTAAGAAATTGGAACAAACCGAAATTGACGTCGTTTTGTGTGATGTAAAACTGCCGGATGGAAATGGTGTTGATTTTCTTCAGAATATAAAAGGAAGTTTTCCTTTGACAGAAGTTATTCTGCTGACTGCTTTTGGAAATATTCCAGACGGCGTTCAAGCAATGAAAAATGGTGCTTTCGATTATATTGTAAAAGGCGACGATAACGATAAAATTATTCCGCTTCTTTATAAAGCCGTAGAAAAAGTACAATTGCAGAAAAAAGTTCAACAGCTTGAAAAACGAATCAATGATAAATATTCTTTCAATACCATTATTGGAAAATCAAAAGGAATTGAACAAGTTATTGATTTGGCTCAAAAAGTAGCCAAAACCGATTCGACTGTTTTACTTATGGGAGAAACTGGAACGGGAAAAGAAGTTTTTGCACAAGCAATTCATGAAAACAGTAATCGTGCAGGGAAATCTTTTGTGGCATTAAACTGCAGTACTTTCACAAAAGAAATTTTAGAAAGCGAACTTTTTGGTCATAAACAAGGCGCTTTTACGGGAGCTGTAAAAGATAAAAAAGGTTTTATTGAAGAAGCAAACGGCGGAACTTTATTTCTGGATGAAATTGGTGAAATGCCAATTGATCTTCAAGCCAAATTATTGCGGGTTTTAGAAACAAGCGAATATATTCCAGTTGGAGATACGACTCCTAAAAAATCAAATTTCAGATTAATTGCAGCTACAAACCGAGATTTAAAAACAGAAAGCGACGAACATCGTTTCCGTTCTGATTTGTATTTCCGTTTGAATATCTTCGAAATTAAACTGCCTTCTTTAAGAGAAAGAATTAAAGATATTCCGCTATTGGCCAATTATTACGTGAAGCAATTTTCTGAAAAAACGAATAAAAAGGCATTACAGATTGCAGATGACTTTTTACAAAAACTGGAAAACTATTCTTGGCCGGGAAATATTCGTGAACTTAAAAATGTAATCGAAAGATCGGTTATTTTGAGCAATGGAGATATTTTGACTTCGGATGTTCTGCCGTATGAAATGCAACATCAGACTGAAAATAATTCAAAACCCATGTCGGCTTTCTCGATGCAGAGTGTTGAGAAATTGCATATTCAGAAAGTTTTAAATTATACAAAAGGAAATAAAGCTGAAACGGCACGATTATTAGAAATTGGGATTGCTACCTTATATAGAAAGCTAGAGGAATATGGGATTCAATAACAATTACAAAAAATCAATTTTCAAAGCTTCAGAGAAGCGACATATTTATAACATAATTTAACCGCATTTATTAAAAGCTCCAGCGGAGTGGCACCCACACAATCTAAAAAAATATGTCACCCCGCTGGGGTTCTGATAAACATGGTTTCATTATTTTCTATAAACATGTCGCTTCTCCGAAGCTTAAATAACATATCAAAACGAGAAAAGCTTATCAAAATGATAGGCTTTTTTTATGCCTAATTTTTGGCACAAAGCTACATTCCTTTTATTCACAACACTTTACACATAACCTGATTATTTCGGAACATATTTTGGCATAAGGAGAGAGAACATTAAAAATTCATTCCAAATGAAAAATCAAGTAACCTCAATCTACAAACAAGCCGAACGGTTTGCTGAGATAACCAAAAAATCTATTATTTCTGGAAATATCGTCAGAGCGAAAAAATGTCTAGCTCTTGCCGAACGTTTGTTTATAACTGGAAGCATCGAAACTAAAAATGCAATTTCTAACGTATACGTTTTTTCGGTTTCGTCTTTTATGGAAATGCGTAACTGCAATATTTCACATCTTTTCCCTCAAACTCTTAAAGCGGAATATATTAAGCAGGTTAATGCTTCGGGAGTTTAATGTGAAATGTTGTTTGTGAGATGTGAGATGTACTGATCACTTTTCACAAATTACAAATTACAATTTACAAATCTAAAATCTAAAATAATTATCCTATGATCACTTTTCTTTTACTCGCATTAGCTGTTGTGCTGTTTGCCATTTGTTTTCTGTCAATTGAATTCTTTGAAAAAATCTAAATCATGACTACACTATTTATCATTTCAATCGCCGTTTTCGTGTATTTGATTTATGTACTAATCAAACCCGAAAAATTTTAAATCATGTAAAAAGTGAAATGCTTTAAGTGAAATGTAAACGCAAATTTTATTCATCAACTCATTTTACAAATCACCTCTCATTTTTCACTAAAAAATATAAAAATTATGAACACAGAATTATTAGGCGTCATTGGTATTTTTATCGTAACTATTGTTTTAGCGATTCCTTTAGGAAAATATATTGCTAAAGTTTATTTAGGAGATAAAACTCTTTTTGACCCGATTTTCAATCCAATTGAAAAATTTATTTTTAAAATCAGCGGTATTAATTCGGCTGAAGAAATGAACTGGAAGCAACACTTAAAAGCACTTTTGAGTATCAATATGGTTTGGTTCTTTCTTTGCTTTTTTGTCTTATTGTTTCAGGGTTCTTTACCTCTTAATCCAGATAACAACCCTTCAATGACGCCAGATCTGGCATTTAACACTGCTATTTCATTTTTAGTCAATTGTAACTTACAACATTATTCAGGCGAAAGTGGGGTTTCTTACCTTTCGCAAATCGTCTTGATGTTCCTTCAATTTGTTTCTGCCGGTATCGGAATGGCTGCGGCCGCCATGATTTTTACAGCAATGAAAGAAAGAACAACAGAAAAACTGGGTAATTTTTATAATTATTTCATCAAAAGCTGTACTCGTATTTTATTGCCGCTTTCAGTAATTGTGGCTATCGCACTAGTATTTAGCGGAACTCCGATGACTTTTGAAGGTAAAGATGCCATTACAACACTACAAGGTGATCACGTAGAAGTTTCTCGCGGACCAGCAGCAGCGTTTATTGCGATTAAACATATTGGTACAAATGGTGGTGGTTTTTTTGGAGCCAACTCCTCACATCCATTAGAAAACCCAACTTATTTTACTAACGGAGTTGAACTTTGGGCCCAAATGATTATTCCGTTTGCGATGATTTTTGCTCTTGGATTTTACCTCAACAAAAGAAAATTATCCAATATTATTTTTGGTGTAATGACAGTTGGATTTTTACTCTTGGTTGTTCCAACCGTTATGAGTGAAATCAACGGAAATCCTGCCATCGAAAAAATGGGTATCGCACAAGCAACCGGAGCGATGGAAGGAAAAGAAGTTCGGTTTGGCCCAGCAATTTCAGGATTCTGGAGTATTGCTACAACGGTAATTTCTACAGGTTCTGTAAATAGTATGCACGATAGTTCTATGCCTATTTCTGGTGCTATGCAATTATTATCGATGATGGTAAATGCCTTTTATGGCGGATGCGGTGTTGGTATTTTGAACTACTACATTTTCATTATTCTGGCTGTATTTATCTCGGGATTAATGGTTGGTCGAACTCCCGAATTTTTAGGCAAGAAAATCGAAGCGCGGGAAGTTAAAATTGCGGCTTTTATCGCCATTCTTCATCCTTTATTGATTTTAGCAGGAACTGCTTTAGCGTCATATTTTGCTGCGCATGATACTGCAATGGGTTATTGGTTTAACGGAAATGCAACTGGCTGGTTAAATAATCCTGGTAATCACGGATTTTCTGAAATGTTATACGAATATACTTCGAGCGCCGCTAACAATGGTTCTGGTTTTGAAGGTTTGGGAGATAATAATCCGTTTTGGAATATTACAACTGGAATTGTATTGTTGCTAAGTCGTTTTATTCCAATCATTGGTCCATTGGCAATTGCAGGTTTATTGGCAGGTAAAAAATACATTCCAGAGAGTGCAGGAACTTTAAAAACGGATACCTCAATTTTCGGAATCATGACTTTTGCCGTAATCGCAATTATTGCTGCTTTATCATTCTTCCCAGCGCTGGCACTTGGGCCTTTAGCAGAGTATTTTACACTAAAATAAAAAATGCTAGATAATTTAAACACATAGAAACATAGAATTTAAATCTATAAAAAAAGAATAAAAAGAAAACTCGTTTTCACACATAGCTGAAATAACAAATCGTTCATTGCTATTTTAATATAGCCCGTGGTTTCAACCACAGGGACACGGATGGCGGTAACACAGATTGTGATATACGTTGCGTTCCAGCGGTTGAAACCGCTGGCTATGTTTATCAAATACAACTATGTGTTTTTATGCAAGTGAAACGCCTTAATCTCAATCCGAAAAACTATGTCTCTATGTGTTTAAAAACTATTCAGCCAAACAAAATATATAAAAAATGACAACTAATAAATCCACATCATTGTTTGAAAGTAAACAGGTAAAAGAAGCCTTAGTGCAGTCTTTTGTCAAACTGAATCCCAAAATGATGATCAAAAATCCGGTAATGTTTACCGTAGAAATTGGAACCGCAATTATGTTTGCTGTCTGCGTTTCGATCTTAATGGGCGCAAATGACCAAGGAAGTTTTACTTATAACTTAATTGTTTTCTTGATTTTACTGGCAACGCTTTTATTTGCCAATTTTGCCGAAGCTATTGCCGAAGCGAGAGGAAAAGCACAAGCCGATAGTTTAAGAAAAACAAGAGAAGAAACTCCTGCAAGACAGATTCTGCCAAACGGAGAAATCAAAAACATCAGCTCTTCGGCATTGAAAAAAGACGATATTTTCGTTTGCGAAGCTGGCGATTTAATTGCTGCTGATGGTGAAATTATCGAAGGTCTGGCAACAATCGACGAAAGTGCCATTACCGGAGAAAGTGCTCCTGTAATCCGCGAAGCTGGCGGAGATAAATCTTCTGTAACCGGAGGGACAAAAGTATTATCTGATAAAATTAAAGTAAAAGTAACTTCTGAACCTGGCGAAAGCTTTTTAGATAAAATGATTTCTTTGGTTGAAGGTGCGAGCCGTCAGAAAACACCAAACGAAATTGCCTTAACCATTTTATTAGCCGCATTTACTTTAATTTTCGTGATTGTATGCGTTACGCTAAAACCGTTTGCCGACTATGCCAACGCCCCCATCACGATTGCGGCTTTCATTGCTTTGTTCGTTTGTTTGATTCCAACTACAATTGGAGGATTGCTTTCTGCGATTGGGATTGCGGGAATGGACAGAGCTTTACGAGCTAATGTGATTACAAAATCGGGTAAAGCGGTTGAAACTGCTGGAGATATTGATGTTTTGCTTTTGGATAAAACCGGAACAATCACAATTGGAAACAGAAAAGCAACCAATTTTTATCCAACAAAAGGAATTTCTTTTGATGATTTTGTGAAATCGGCTGTTTTGAGTTCGCTTGCTGATGATACTCCGGAAGGGAAAAGTATTCTCGAACTTGGTAAAACGTTAGATGTAAATAGTAAAATGCAGTCAGACATTTCACTTCTTACAGAAAACATCTCACACAGTATAAAATTTACTGCAGAAACCAGAACTTCTGGTGTCGTATTAAAAGACGGAACAAACATTAGAAAAGGTGCTCAGGATGCTGCGAAGAATATTGCACAGCAAGCCGGAAATTCTTTCCCTGAAGATACTGCGCAACAAGTAATCACTATTTCATCGAACGGAGGAACTCCATTAGTAGTAATTAAAAACAATGAAGTTCAAGGTGTTATTGAACTTCAGGATATTATTAAAACCGGAATGAAAGAACGTTTTGAGCGCTTACGAAGAATGGGAATCAAAACAGTTATGGTTACAGGAGATAATCCGCTTACGGCTAAATTTATTGCAGAAGCTGCCGGTGTTGATGATTTTATTGCCGAGGCTAAACCTGAGGATAAAATGAATTACATTAGAAAAGAACAGGCCGAAGGAAGATTGGTTGCCATGATGGGTGACGGAACAAATGATGCTCCTGCCCTTGCTCAGGCGAATGTTGGAGTTGCCATGAACAGCGGAACTCAAGCTGCAAAAGAAGCCGGAAACATGGTCGATCTTGACAATGATCCAACGAAACTAATCGAGATTGTTGAAATTGGAAAACAGCTTTTAATGACTCGAGGTACTTTAACTACTTTTTCTATTGCAAATGACGTTGCGAAATATTTTGCTATTGTTCCGGCACTTTTTATTACTGCGATTCCTGCGTTGCAAGGTTTAAATATCATGCATTTGCATAGTCCTGAAAGTGCAATTTTATCGGCTGTAATTTTCAACGCGATTATCATTCCGATATTGATTCCGCTTGCACTGAAAGGTGTTGATTATCGTCCAATTGGAGCAAGTGCAATCCTTAAAAGAAACCTTTTAATTTATGGTCTTGGTGGATTGATTGTTCCATTTATCGGAATCAAGGTAATTGATTTGCTGGTAGCACTTTTTATGTAAGGTTCTAAGATGCTAAGATTCTAAGGGACTAAGGTTTTTCTCTTAGAATCGTAAAATTCAGGAATCTTTAAAAACTCAAATAAAAAACACAGACTTTAAATTGTTAAGCTTCTGAAAAAAAACTTAGAACCTTAGCAACTTAGTCCCTTAGAATCTTCAAAAAAATGAAAAATCTATTTTCTATAATAAAACTTACTGTGGCTACTTTAATCTTGTTCGCAGTTATTTATCCTTTAGCGATTTACGGAATTGCACAATTGGCTCCAAATCAAGGAAAAGGAGAAACTATTTTGGTTAACGGAAAAGTGGTTGGTTACCAAAAAATTGGTCAGAAATTCGATAAGTCGAATTATTTCTGGGGAAGACCTTCGGCTGTTGATTATAACGCGGCGGGAAGTGCCGGAAGTAACAAAGGTCCGAGCAACCCTGATTATTTAGCTCTAGTTCAAAAAAGAATTGATACGCTTTTATTGGTTCATCCTTATTTGAAAAAATCTGATATTCCATCAGATATGGTTACGGCTTCAGGAAGTGGTTTAGATCCGAATATTTCTCCGCAAGGCGCTTTGATTCAGGTAAAACGAATTGCTAAAGAAAGAAAACTGGACGAAGCTAAAGTAAAAGCTTTGGTTGAATCTAAAATTAATTCTGCTGTTGTTGGTCCGGAAACAGTTAATGTTTTGGAATTGAATGTAGCCTTGGATGCGCTTCGCTAATTCCAAAGATGCTAAGTCGCTAAGGTTCTAAGATTCTAAGTTTTCTCTTTGCGCATTTTTGTCATTCCGAGAAACAAGGAATCTCCACGAGTAGCTCGACAAAGATTGGCGAATTTCTATACGGAGTTTCTTGCGGAGATTCCTTGTTTCTCGGAATGACAAACAGAGCGTAAACTGAAACTTATAATTAATACCTACAAGGTTTTGGAAACCTTGCAGGAAACGAAAACGCCTTTTTACCCCAAATGCCCTAGCCCCGATAGTAGTGGAAATCCTTTTTCTGGCTTCTTTAGCCAGGAAAAGATTGAAACGGATAGCGGGATTAGCTCCTAAAAAATCTACTTAATAAATAATTGAATACCACAAAAATGAAAAAAATAATACTTACTGCTTTAATCGCTTTTGGTTATAGCAATTTACACGCACAAGAAGAATCTAAAAGTCCATTGACATTTTCAGGATATGTTGACGCTTATTATAGCTATGATTTCGGGAAACCTGAAAATCATACACGGCCAAACTTTTTTTACAGTTATAATAAAAGCAACGAGGTAAACCTGAATTTGGGAATGGCGAAAGTGAATTATGAGAAAGAAAATATTCGAGGGAATTTTGCGCTGATGGCGGGAACTTATGCCGAATATAATATGTCGGCTGAACAAGGTTTATTGAAAAATGTTTATGAAGCGAATGTTGGTGTAAAGATTTCGAAAAACCATAATTTATGGATTGATGCTGGAATTATGCCGTCGCATATTGGTTTTGAGAGTGCGATTGGAAAAGACTGTCAGACTTTAACGAGAAGTATTCTGGCTGAGAATTCTCCTTATTACGAAACGGGAGTTAAAATTGGTTATACGTCTGAATCTGGAGAATGGTATTTAGCCGGAATGTACTTAAACGGCTGGCAGAGAATTGAAAAAGTTGAAGGCAATCAAACGCCTGCTTTTGGAACTCAAATCACTTACAAACCGTCTTACAAAGTGGTTTTGAACTGGAGCACTTATGTTGGAAATGAACAGCCGGATATTGACAAAAAATGGCGTTATTTCAACAACTTTTACGGACAGTTTAAGGTAACGGAAAAGACAAATATTACGGCTGGTTTTGATATTGGATCTCAGCAATCGGCTAAAGGAAGCAACAAATATGACACTTGGTTTTCGCCCGTTTTGATTCTGCAATACAAACTAGTTGACAAGATTCAGCTTGCAGTACGAGGTGAATATTATAGTGATGAAAAAGGTGTAATCATCGCGACTGAAACGCCAAATGGTTTTAAAACTTACGGTTTTTCGGCTAACTTTGATTACTTAGTTACTGATAATGTTATGTTTAGAATTGAAGCAAGAAATCTTTCAAGTAAAGACGAAATCTTCACCAATAAAGACAATCTCCCAACGGATACGAATACGTTTGTAACGACTTCCTTGACGATTAGTTTTTAGGGGAGTATTTCTTGCCACAGATTAAAAGGATTTTTTTGTGCTAATTTATTCGCCACGAATTCACGAATTCTTTTAAATAAAAATTCGTGAATTCGTGGCTAAAAAAAATAAAGACTTTGTGACTTAGCGCCTTCGTGGCAAAAAATATGGAAAACGAAAATAATAACGCACAGCACTTTCTCGATTTAATTCAGAAATCACGAAAGGGAAAGTTTAAAATCTACATTGGAATGAGTGCCGGTGTGGGAAAGACTTTTCGTATGCTTCAGGAAGCGCATTCGTTATTGAAAAACGGAATCGATGTGAAAATTGGTTACATCGAAACGCACATGCGAAAGGAAACGCATGAATTATTAGCGGGTTTGCCGATTATTCCAAGGCGGACTATTTTTTATAAAGGAAAAGAATTGGAAGAATTGGATGTTCAGGCGATAATCAATCTTCGTCCGGAAGTGGTTATTGTTGATGAATTGGCACATACAAATGTTGAGGGAAGCAAAAACGAAAAACGCTGGCAAGATGTTTTAGAGATTTTGGAAGCTGGGATTAATGTGATTTCAGCCGTGAATATTCAACATATTGAGAGTTTAAATGAAGATGTAAAACGGATTACAAACATTGATGTTCAGGAACGTATTCCGGACAATGTTTTGCGATTGGCGGATGAAGTCGTGAATATCGATTTGACATCTGAAGATTTGATTGCGCGTCTGAAAGAAGGAAAAATTTATACTCCGGATAAAATTCAGACGGCTTTGACGAACTTTTTTAAATCAGAACAGATTTTACAGCTTCGAGAATTGGCTTTGAAAGAAGTAGCGAGTCAGGTCGTTCGAAAAGTTGAAAATGAAGTTCCGAATCTTCATGCTTTACGACATGAGAAATTGTTGGCCTGCATTAGCAGTAATGATAAAACGGCTAAAATTGTAATTAGAAAAACAGCAAGACTCTCCAGTTATTATAACGGATTGTGGTATGTTTTGTATGTGGAAACTCCGCAGGAAAGCAGTAATAAAATTGCTTTGGACAAACAAAGGCATTTAATTAATAACTTTAAACTCGCCGTGCAATTAGGCGCGGAGGTTATTAAATTGGAAGATTCAAATATTACAGATGCTATTTTGAAAACAGTAGAAGAAAAACAAATTACAACTGTGTGCATCGGAAAACCACATTTTAATTTGTTTAAAGTAATTTTGTCTACAACAATTTTTAGGCGTTTGCTAAACAAACTGTCTTTATCTAATGTTGATCTTGTGATATTATCGTAAAATGTTTTATGTGAGATGTAAGATGTTATTTTTCATTTCACCTTTTACAAACAACATTTCACACAAAAAATAAAATATGAGAATTAAAACCAAATTGAATCTGGGTGTTGGATTATTATTTTTAATGATCATCATTCTTTCGTTAGTGAGTGCTTATTCTGTTTTTCTGATTAAGCAGGACACCGAGAATATTCTGAAATCCAATTACAATACTTTGGAATATTCTAGAAATATGATTTTTGCTTTGGATGGAATGAAATCGGGTTCAACAGAAACGATTCAGAGTTTTGAGGAAAATCTCGAAAAACAGACTCAAAATATTACTGAACCAGGCGAAAAACAAGCTACTGAAAAACTTAAAACGAGTTTTGCTCTTCTGTCCAAAAACAATTCTAACGAAACTATAAAAATACAGATTCGTCAGGATATTTTTGCGATTATGAAACTAAATCTGGATGCCATAAAACAGAAAAGCGATATTGCCAAACATTCGGCTGAAACAGCCAATTTGTCGATTGCCATTGTAGGAACTTTATGCTTTCTGATTGCTTTTAATTTATTGGTCAATCTGCCTAATAATATTGCCAACCCGATTAGAGAATTAACGCTGAGTATTAAAGAAATTGCGAATAAAAATTATTCTGAAAGAGTTCATTTTACGAGCCATAGCGAATTTGGTGATCTTGCAAAATCATTCAATACGATGGCGCAAAAACTTGAAGAATATCATGATAGCAATGTTTATAAACTTCTTTTTGAGAAAAAAAGACTGGAAACCCTAATCAATAATATGAATGATCCCATTATTGGTTTGGATAACGAAGGAATTGTTTTGTTTGTGAATGATGAAGCGCTGAAAATTATTGGTCTAAAATCCGAAGATATTATTGGAAAACCCGCTGCTGAATTGGCGGTTTCTAATGATTTAATTCGTTCTTTGATTCTAAAAGAAAGTGAAACTCCGAAAAAACAGCCTCTCAAAATTTTCGCTCACGGAAAAGAGAGTTATTTCGAAAAAGAGATTCACAACATAACCATAACACCAACTGGCGAAGAAAAAGAAATTAATATTGGTGACGTAATTATTTTACGAAATATTACACTTTTTAAAGAATTGGATTTTGCTAAAACGAATTTCATTGCCACCGTTTCACACGAATTAAAAACGCCGATTGCTTCTATAAAATTAAGTCTCCAATTGCTTGAAAACGGAAAAACAGGCGACATGAACAACGACCAGAAACAACTGGTTGAAAGCATAAAAGATGACAGTCAGCGCTTATTGAAAATTACAGGCGAATTACTGAATTTATCGCAATTGGAAACTGGAAATATTCAGTTGAATATTGGAAAAAGCAATCCTCACGAAATTGTGAAATATGCTGTGGAAGCAGTAAAGGTTCAGGCAGATCAAAAACAGATTCAGTTAGTTGTTGATGCCGATGAAAACCTCAAAAATGTAAAAGCCGATGCCGAAAAAACAGGCTGGGTTTTAATTAATTATTTATCTAATGCCATCAGATATTCGTCTGAAAAAAGTACGGTTCTCATTAAATTAAAAGAAGAAAATAGTCAAATGGTTTTTCAAGTTATCGACACCGGAAAAGGAATTGACACAAGATATAAAGACAAGGTTTTCGATAAATATTTTCAAGTTCCAGGAAGTCAGAAATCCGGAACAGGATTGGGCTTGGCAATTAGCAAAGAGTTTATTGAAGCTCAAAATGGAAGTGTTGGTGTTGAGAGTAATTTGGGATTGGGAAGTACGTTTTGGTTTTCGTTGAAAGTATAAATTATTTAACAGTATTTTGAAAATAAATCTTTAATTTTGAGTATTAAAAAGAATTTTATATGGACATGACAGCGCAAATAAAAGAAAATTTGATCTCCAGAATTAGAGATTCTAAAGACATGAATTTTTTGAAAGCACTTCAAACTATTTTTGATTCTTCAGAACAGTCATTATATGAATTAAATGCTGAACAACAATCTTCTATCGAAACAAGCCGAAATCAGATAAAAAATGGCGAATTTCATAAAAATGAAGATGTAATTTCAGAGATGAGAGAATGGCTAAAAAAGAAATAATCTGGTCTGATCTTGCTAAACTTGAATTTTCAAATGTTCTTGAGTTTTATGTTTTCAGGAATGGAAATTCTGATTACAGCTTAAAAATTCTTGAAGAAGTTGAAGATTTATTAGAAACTCTTTCTAATAATGAGTTTATTGGAAGACTTACTTCTAATAAAATCACTCGTGTTATTCCAATGAAAATTTATTTGATTTTTTATGAAATTAATAACAATCAAATAGAAATATTATCTTTTTGGGACAATCGTCAAAATCCTGAAAAAAGAAAATAAAATAAGGCTCTTATTTAGCCAATCTTAATCCAATTACCTTATTTAAACCCAACAAATTAAAGTTCGCTTAAGGTTCAATTAAGCACAAAATACTAGGTTCAAAACATTCGTTAATTTGTAAAATATAACAGCCACAAAAATGTTCTACAAAGCGATTTTCCTTCTATTTTTTTTCGGATTCTTTTCTGCCATTGCGCAGCAAAATGATTCTATTGCAAAAATTGACAGTACGTCAAATCATTTGAAATTCAATTACAAACAGCTAATTATTCCATCGGTTTTAATTGGTTATGGCATAATTGGAATTGGAAATGATCAGCTCCTAAGTTTTAATCATCAAATCCAAAATGAGGTTACTGAGGATATTGACAACAAAATTACTATTGATGACTTCTCTCAATATGCACCTGCTGCCTCTGTTTATGCTTTGAATGCTTTTGGAGTAGAAGGAAAAAATAACATGCGTGATCGTTCGGTCATATTTGCAACTTCGTATATCATTATGGCAACAACGGTTTTAAGCTTAAAATCGATTGTGCATGAAGAAAGACCAGATGGAAGTTCTAATAATTCTTTTCCTTCTGGGCATACTGCAACTGCTTTTGCCGGAGCCGAATTTTTATATCAAGAATACAAAGACAAATCGATTTGGTACGGAATTGCAGGTTACGCCGTTGCAACTGGAACAGGACTTTTTAGAATCTACAACAATCGCCATTGGCTAACCGATGTCGCTGCCGGAGCGGGAATCGGAATTTTAAGCACCAAAATTGCATATTGGATTAATCCGTATATTACTAAAAAGCTATTCAAATCATCAGCCGAAAATAAATCTACTTCTATGATAATGCCTTTTTATAATGGACAGCAATATGGTTTGGGATTTGCTAAAGTCTTTTAGTTTTTTTTTTGCCACAAAGGCACTAAGACACAAAGTTTTTTTAAGTTTTTTTAAGTTCTTTTGAACAGCTTTGTGTCTTAGCGCCTTCGTGGCAAACTCTTTTTACGTATTCGAAGTATTATTCTTAATCTCTCGAACTTCCCTTTTCAATTCTAAAAGTAAATCTTTCATCTCTCCAGTTTCCGTTGTTTCTTGTTTTTTATCCGAGCGGCCGATATTACATTCGTATTCCCAAATCTCGAGAATATCAGAAGCCTTCACTTCATAATTCGGATAAAAGCTGTTATCAGACTCTAAGACCAAACTGTTTTTTTTGTTTTTATTGAGACGTTTATACACCATTCCTTCACTTTTAGTAATCAGAATATAGGTTTTGCCGTCCATCACCTCTCCTAGCTTTTCTACGTAACGGCCAATAATAATCGAACCATCTTCGTGCGGAGGCATTGAATCGCCTTCAACGGGAAATCCGCGGTGTTTTCCAGGGCCTAAAAACGGAAGTGTAATTTGCTGTAAACTTTCAATATATTCTGGGTCGGCATATCCGTTTAGGTAACCTGCTTTTGCTTTTTGAGATACAATTTCAATAAAATTTTCTCCAAAACTATCCACTTGAATGGGTAAAATAAGTCGGTTGCCTTCTAGTTTTATCAAATTTTGCACATCAATTTTACGGATATCGACAGATAATATCAAGTCGATACTCATATGAAAATATAATGCAATCTTCTTTAAAATGTCATACGGTGCTTCCGAAGTTCCGTCTTCGTATTTCACGTATCTTCCTCTTGTAATACTTAGGTTTTCAGCTAATTTTTCTTGTGATATTTTATGCTTAACCCTTAGTGCTCTGATGTTGTCTGAAAATAAGGACATAATTAATTTGTTATAATTTGGAACAGCAAATATACAAAAAATTGTTACCACCTGTACTAATTTTGTTTCATACAAAAACAAAAGGAAAAAATGGCACGGGCAATTGTACATATGGATTTGGATACCTTTTTTGTATCCTGTGAAAGACGCACCAACTCTGAACTTAACGGTATTCCGCTTATTATAGGTGGCGGAGACCGTGGCGTTGTGGCCTCTTGTTCGTATGAAGCCCGTAAATATGGAGTCCGTTCTGCGATGCCGATTCGTATGGCGTTAAAACTTTGTCCCGACGCAAAAGTGATGAAAGGCGACATGGAATTATATTCGCAACTTTCTCATGATGTTACCGAAATTCTTCAGGAAAAAGCACCTGTTTTAGAAAAAGCCAGCATCGATGAATTTTATATGGACATTACCGGAATGGATAAATTTCACGGCAGTTATAAATGGACGAATGAACTGGCTCAAAAAGTCATTAAAGAAACCGGACTGCCTATTAGTTTTTCATTATCCATCAATAAAACGGTTTCTAAAATTGCAACCGGTGAAGGCAAACCTATCGGGAATCTCGAAATTCCGGAACAAGAAGTACAAGATTTTTTAAATCCGCTTTCGATTCAGAAAATACCAATGGTGGGCGCTGTGACTTTTCAGCTTTTGTCCCGAATCGGCGTTCGTAAAATTCAGACTTTGGCCGAAATGCCTGCTGAGGTTTTACAGCAAATGATTGGTAAAAATGGTCTCGAACTTTGGAAAAAAGCGCACGGAATTGACCACACCCCTGTTGAACCTTATACCGAAAGAAAATCAATTTCGACCGAAACGACTTTTTCTCAGGATACTATTGATATTGCAAAACTGAGAAGAATATTATTAGGAATGGTCGAAAAACTGGCTTTTCAGCTTCGTGCTGAACAATGGCTGACCTCGACTGTTACCGTCAAAATTCGTTATGCCAATTTCGATACCGAAACCAAACAATGCCGAGTAGCTTATACTTCAGCCGATCATGTTTTGACTAAAAACGTAATAGAACTTTTTGAGAAAGTGTATCAGCGCCGTATGCGCCTGCGTTTGATTGGCGTTCGCTTTAGCGGATTGGTTCGAGGCACTTATCAAATTGATCTTTTTGAAGATACTCAGGAAATGCTTTCACTTTATGAAGCGATGGACAAAATGAAAAGCCGTTATGGTTTTGATGCTGTAATGCGCTGTGCTGGAGCCCATTTTAAACCTAATACTAAAGACGAAATTTTAAAACGCAAGAAATAATGTATCTCAATTGCCATTCTTATCATTCATTACGTTACGGCACGATTCCGCTTAAGGATTTGATTGCTGAAGCCGTTTTACATGATATTAAAGCAATGGCATTGACCGATATTAATACTGTTACCGGAATTTACGATTTTATAAAAGCGTGTCAGGAAAAGGAAATCAAGCCTTTGATTGGAATGGAATTTCGATGCAATCACGAATTCCGATATATTGGTTTGGCACAAAATGCAGAAGGTTTAGCAGAAATGAATGTTTTTCTAACTAAACATAATTTCAGTGGAGAAACTTTGCCTTTACGTGCTCCAAAATTCGAATCGGTTTTTGTGATTTATATTTTAGAAAATGCTCCAGAAACACTTTCTGAAAATGAATTTATTGGAGTTCGTCCTGAAGAAGTTTCAGGTCTTCTGACTTCAAAACATAAAAATAAAATCTCAAAAATGGTGATTTTACAGCCTGTAACTTTTCGAAGTAAAAAAGAATACAATCTGCATAAAGTGCTTCGAGCTATTGATACCAATATTATTTTATCGAAACTTACAGAAGCTGATTACTGTAAAGTTTCTAATGTGATGAAACCTGTAGAATCGATTCTGCCATTTTATGAAAAATATCCTGAAATCATTTTGAATACACAGCGTATTATTGACGATTGTAATTTTCAATATGATTTTTCGGCTAAAAGAAATAAAAAGTTCTATACTGAAAACCGTCAAAAAGATTTAGAAAAACTGACAGAATTGGCTTGGGAAGGATTTGAAAAACGTTACGGAGACGAAAATATTGAAGCAAAAGCTCGCGTAAAAAAAGAATTAAAAGTAATTGACGAATTAGAATTCAGCGGTTATTTTTTAATCACATGGGATATTATTCAATATAGCAATAGCCAAGGTTTTATGCACATTGGGCGCGGAAGCGGTGCCAACAGCATCATCGCCTATTGTCTCGGAATTACCGATATCTGCCCTATTGAACTGGATTTATATTTTGAACGTTTTTTAAACCTCAACCGCAAAACGCCACCTGATTTTGATATTGATTGGAGCTGGCAAGAACGCAACACAATTCTGGAATATATCTTCAAAAAATACGGCAGAGATCATGTGGCATTTTGCGGTACCAATGTCGAATTTAAATACCGTTCTATTTTTAGAGAAGTCGGAAAGGTTTTTGGTCTTCCGAAAGAAGAATTAGATCTTTTGGCAAAAAATCCAGAAGAACTTCATCCAACCAATAAAATTGTAAAATTGGTTCAGGAATACGGACAAATGATGGGAAAATATCCCAATCAACGAAGCATGCATGCGTGTGGAATTTTGATTTCTGAAGAACCAATTACCAATTATACGCCTCTGGAAATACCTCCAAAAGGTTTTCCAATCGTACTTTTTGACATGCATATTGCCGAAGAAATTGGTTTTGATAAATTCGATATTCTAAGTCAGCGCGGTATTGGCCATATTGATGACAGCGTAAAACTGATTGCCAAAAATCGAGGTATAAAAGTTAATATTCGTGATACTTCTATTTCTAAAGACGAGGCTGTTTGCAATTCTTATTTAGCAAAAGGACATACTATTGGTTGTTTTTATATCGAAAGTCCTGCTATGCGTGGTTTACTGCGTCGTTTAAATTGTGATAATTATAAAATTCTTGTCGCCGCGTCGTCTATTATTCGTCCTGGAGTAGCACAATCGGGAATGATGAAAGAATATATTTTCCGTCATAATAATCCAACTCAGTTTGAATATTTTCATGAAGTTTTCAAGGAACATCTTGGCGAAACTTACGGGATTATGGTTTATCAGGAAGATGTGATTAAAATCGCCCAGCATTACGGCGGACTTCCCGCTCCTGACGGTGATATTCTTCGTCGTGCCATGTCGGGAAAAGGAAGATCTTTGGAAGCGTTGCAGAAAGTAAAAGACAATTTCTTTGCGAGCTGTGCTCAAAAAGGACATCCCGAAACTTTGAGTCAGGAAATTTATCGTCAGATCGAATCTTTTGCGGGATATTCTTTCTGCAAAGCACACTCAGCTTCTTATGCGGTTGAAAGTTATCAAAGTTTGTACTTGAAAGTTAATTATCCTGTTGAATTCATGACAGCGGTAATCAACAATCAGGGCGGATTTTACAGAACTGAAGTTTATGTACACGAAGCAAGAATGTCTGGCGGAACGATTCATAATCCGTGTGTAAACAAAAGCGAATATCAAACGACTTTGTATGGTACCGATATTTATTTAGGTTTCATGCACATTCAAAGTTTGGAATCTAAAATTGCTCATTTGATTGAAGAAGATCGAAATAAAAAAGGTGATTTTAATTCTCTGCAAGATTTTATCAACCGAATTCCAATTGGAATTGAAGGCGTTAAAACCCTGATTTTTATTGATGCTTTTCGTTTTACAGGAAAAACAAAAAATCAGCTTTTGGTCACTGCCAGTCTACTGTTGAATAATTTTAAACCTGAAAATAGAGATTTAAAATTACTGCAAGAACCCGTTAAAGAATACAAACTTCCAAAATTAGAACGTTCCGTTTTTGAAGATGCTTTTGACGAAATTGAGCTTTTAAGTTTTCCAGTTTCATGTACTGTTTTTGATCTTTTACAAACCAAACACCGCGGTGATGTCATGGCGAAAGATTTGGTTCAATATCATAAAAAACAGGTTCGAATGCTGGCCTATTTGATTTCCAGAAAACACGTCCCTACAAAAAAAGGCACCATGTATTTTGGAACTTGGATCGATCATGAAGGCACTTATTTTGATACGGCACATTTTCCGGATAGTCTGGAAAAATATCCTTTTCAGGGCGGAGGCTGTTATCTTTTGTTAGGAAATGTCGAAGTCGATTATCATTTTCCGACTATCACAATAACCAAAATGGCAAAAATGCCTTTTATTCCAGATCCGCGATATATGGATTCTAAAGATCAATACAGAACACAAAATCAGATAAAAGAAGATGTGAGTTTGACGCATCGTGCGCCTTATCCACAAGGACATGAAATTAATCTGCCGAGACACCGAATGAAATTTTAAATGAGTACAATGATTTAACACATAGAAAAATAGTTTATTAGCTTGTAGAGATTGCCAATTTTAATTTTAAATCTATGTGTTAAATTTTAAATAACTAAAGAACAACTTACGTTATATAAAGATGAAAAATACGGAATATGCTATAGTCGATATTGAAACCACAGGTGGAAATGCCAGTGGCAGCCGCATTACAGAAATTGCGATCATTATTCATGATGGTAAAAATGTGCTGGATCGTTATGAAACACTTGTAAATCCTCAACAGGACATTCCTCCTTCTATTTTTGGATTAACAGGAATTAATAATGAAATGGTAGCCAATGCGCCAATCTTTGATGATATTTCAGAAAAAGTTTTGGAAATGCTTACTGATCGTATTTTCGTTGCACATAATGTCAATTTCGATTATTCATTTGTTCATCATCAATTGGAACAGTCAGGTTTTAAATGGTCTGCTAAAAAACTTTGCACCGTTCGAGCAGCCAGAAAAATCAAACCGGGATTGGGTTCTTATAGTTTAGGGAATCTTTGCAATTCTTTAAATATCAATTTAGAAAACAGACACCGCGCCGGCGGAGATGCCGATGCTACTGCTTTGCTTTTTTCGCTTTTATTAGAATGGGATGACGCTGGAGAAATCGAGAAAATGATCAAAAAAACAGCACAAGATCAGCGTTTACCTCCTAATCTTCCACCAGATGACTTTAATAATTTACCCGAAAAACCAGGTGTCTATTACTTTTATAATCAGCAAAAAAAAGTGATTTATGTTGGAAAAGCCATCAATGTAAAGAAACGTGTAGCATCACATTTTACTGGTAACAATATAAATCCGCAAAGGCAGCACTTTTTAAGAGATATTCACGGAATTTCTTTTGAAATCTGCGCTACCGAATTAATGGCGCTTCTTTTAGAATGTACCGAAATCAAAAAACTTTGGCCAACTTATAATAGAGCTTTAAAACGTTTTGAAGCCAAATTTGGAATTTACCAATACGAAGCTAGAAATGGCTATAAATATCTTGCCATTGGCAAAGTAAGTAAGTTTCAGGTTTGTATTCACGAATTCAGCAGTTTGCATGAAGGTATCAATTTACTTCGAAACCTTGCCGAACGTTTTGAAATCGATCATCGTTTCTGTAAATATTCAAAATCTGAGGATGGCGAATTTTTCTACAATAATAATGTGCAAAGTCTGCCCGATGCTATAATGCATAATGCACAAGTCGATAATGCTATTGATTATCTATTGAATAATAGACCTTCTTTTGCCATTATTGACAAAGGAAAATCAAAAGAAGAACGCAGTTGCATTTGGATTGAAAATGGGCATTTTTACGGGATGGGGTATCTTCCTTCAGATGTTTCGATTCATGAGCCTTCAGACGTAAAAAATTATGTTACGCCTTATAAAAGCAATCAATACATTGAGCAACTGATTTTTTCTTATGCAGAAAAGCATCCTAGAAAAGTATTCTTTAAAAAACATTTCTTAGTCTAAAATCAAATTAGAGAAAAATAGAGCTGTAAAAATCAAAATTATGACACTATTTACCGACACCGAATTATTTACCACTGGACACGGAGGTAAAAAAATATTTGATCTTCCGGATTGCGAACTAATTCTGATTGAAAATTTCTTCAGCAAAGAAGAATCAGATTCTTTTTATGAAAGAATACTGCGCAAAACGAAATGGAGAGAATATGAAATGGAAATTTATGATAAAACCTATACTGTTCCCAGAATGATTGCATGGTATGAAGATAAAGACAACGAAGGAGCAGATCCAAACGGACCTGACTGGACGTATGAATTGTTAAAAATCAGAGGCCGCGTGGAGAAAGAAACTCAGCTTGATTTTAACAGTCTTCTGTTAAATTTATACCGAAACGGGAAAGATGGTGTAGGCTGGCATAGCGATCGGGAAGACAAATCTGGTAAAGATCCGATTATAGCTTCTGTGACTTTTGGGGAAACTCGAATGTTTAAACTTCGCCATAAATTTAGAAAGGATATTCCGTTAGTTGAAATTCCGCTTCATCATGGTTCTTTTCTACTAATGGCGGGAACTACGAATAGTTTCTGGCAGCACCATGTTCCGAAAACGGCACGTAAAGTTTTGCCCAGAATAAATTTAACATTCAGACAAACGCAACGTAATACGTAATACATTCAGAACTAAAAACTAGCTGATTTATTAGCTCAATCCCTATGAGGAAAATTCTGTCGAAAAAAGTTAAAATACTGATTGTATGAACGTTTTATTAGGCTGAACCTTCCTTTTTTACTATTTTTGCAACCTTTTAAAAAAATATAATACCGTAATGGCTTATTCAAACAACGATTTAGCGCGCTTCTTAGATGCGCAAAACAAACTTTATCTTACTGCTCTTTCTGAAATCGGAAAGGGGAAAAAAGAGACGCATTGGATGTGGTTTATTTTTCCTCAAATTAAAGGATTGGGTAAAAGTGATACTGCAAATCTTTATGCCATTAATGATTTAAAAGAAGCTACAGATTATTTGGAGCATCCTATTTTAGGAAAACATTTGATTGAAATTTCAGAGTTATTATTAACCTTTAAGATGAAATCGGCTGATGGAATTTTTGGTGACTTAGATGCACGAAAATTACGTTCTTGCATGACTTTATTTTCATTGGTAGAAAATGCAAATCCGATATTTCAGGAAATTTTGGAGGCTTTCTTCTCTGGAGAAACCGATCCGCTTACTTTGTCTATTATTAATTCAACTATAAAATCTGTTGATGAGCCGGTTGAAATATAACTAGAGTTTACAACGATTATTTACATTTAAAAGACACTACTTATAGTGTCTTTTTTTTGTTTATGGCTATACTATTCACTAAAACCAATATCATAAACTGTTTATTTAAAAGTAATTAATCTTAACTTGCATAAAGTTAACCTCAAATCTAAACCAAATCATGACCGAAAAAATCAAAGCTTTACAAATTATCCATCTCGCCATTTGTGCAGGAACCATCATCGCTTATTACATTATTGGAGATCTTTCACTTGAAACGCTACATGTACCTGTTATTGATACAGCTTCAATAATATATCTTGCTATTCCGATTCTAGCAATTGTTTTAAGCAGTATATTATTTAAAACACAATTAAAGCAGATTGACCCAAAATTAAAACTCGAAGATAAAATGCTTATATATCAAGCTGCCTCTATTATGCGATGGGCGGTTCTTGAAGGCGCCGCTTTTTTGATTTTAATTTTAAAACCCGATTTTATATTATTTGGAATTCTGATATTAGTTTATCTGATATTTCTCAGACCTACCACAGAGAGAATTGACAATGATTTATCGAATACAAACAATTAAAAAAACAAAAAGTGCCTTGCAATAAAAGGCACTTTTTTATAGATAAAATTTGAAATTTTTGAATCTATTCTTCTTTCGGTTTCGTTAAGTAATAAACTGGAATTCCAGTTAACATAATCAACACTCCCCAGCCGCAGGTTGAGAATTTTGTAATTAGTAACGCAATACAAATTGCCGACGCTACAACAATATATAGCATTGGTAAAAATGGATATCCAAATGCTTTATAAGGTCTTTCTGCATCTGGCATCTTTTTTCTTAGAATAAAAATTCCGTAGATGGTCAGAATATAAAAAATCAATACGATGATAATTACAAAATCAAGCAAATCACCATATTTGCCTGTCAAGCACAAAGCCGAAGCCCAAATACACTGCGCCCAAAGTGCCCAAGCAGGAACGCTCGAACTATTTAAAACAGCTGCTTTTTTGAAAAACAAACCATCTTTTGCCATCGTATAATATACTCTCGCACCAGCCATAATTAATCCGTTGTTGCACGCAAAAGTCGAAATCATAATCATAATTGCGATAATCAACGCTCCGACATTTCCAAAAATATAATCTGAAGCCACAACTGCAACACGATCAAACTTTGCTGTTGCTATTTCATCAAACGGAACTACGGCCAAATACATAAGATTTGTTACAACATATAGAGAGGTTACAATAAAAGTTCCTAGAAAAAGACTAAGACCTACATTTCGTTTAGGATTTTTAATTTCACCAGCGATAAAAGTCACACCGTTCCAAGCATCACTAGAAAATAAAGATCCAACCATTGCTGCTGAAATTCCAGAAATTAAGGCTGTTCCACTAATTGGCAACCATGATCCGCTTTCTTTGTCAAATGTTCTTGTGCTCCATCCGTCTGCCCAGTTTGCATCCCAAACAGAAGCTTTCGCAGCAAGGGTTAATCCGAAAACGACTAATCCAAGAAGCGATAAAATTTTAATTATCGTTAAAACGGTTTGCAGAATTTTTCCATTTTTCACTCCTCGACTATTGATAAAAGTTAGAATGATAATAGTTAAAATCGAAACTAGCTGAGCTGCATTCAGTTTAAAAGCTCCCAGTTCGTAAAGAATATTCTCATCACTCAAAGGTTCATACAAATAAGCTGCAAATTTAGAAAAAGCCACTCCTACTGCCGCAATAGTTCCAGTCTGAATAACTGCGAAAAAACTCCAGCCGTACAAAAAGGCAATTAGTTTATTATAGGCTTCTTTCAAGTAAACATATTGTCCACCAGCTTTTGGAAACATCGCACTCAATTCGCCATAGCTAACTGCTGCTACAACGGTAATAAATCCAGACAAAAGCCAGATTAGTGTAAGCCATCCTGCCGAGCCTACTTGTCGGGCAATATCGGCACTTACAATAAATATTCCGGATCCAATCATAGAGCCAACCACAAGCATGGTTCCGTCTAAGAGTCCGAGTTCTCTTTTAAAATGTTCTTGGTCGTTTTCTTGCATTTTTATTGGTTTAGGTTGGCTAAAGATATACTTTTTTCTGAAATCTTAATCTTTAAATTATAAATTCCATAAATTCTTAAAAAAGACCATATTTATCAAGATTTAACCCTAATCTTTATTAAAATCTTTTGGGCGTATACTTTTGGGTCGGACTATTCACTTTATCTTTTATGGTTCCTGATAGCTATCGGATTGCTACAAAAGGATGCTGTTGTCATCCCTAAAGCAAACAAAAAGTGCATTCAAAAACGATATATAAATCAACATTAGTAATTCCAACTTTTATATATTTGATTTCTACGAATTGCCTAATGAAAATAAAGAATTTGGAAAGAATGGAAGAAATAATCAATAAAATTGCTCAAGACAAAATGGATTTCAATATTGGTTTAGAACTATTATTGGATAAGAATAGTTTTGACAAGATTTTTGAAACACTTCAAGTTTACATTTTAAATTCTATTCCAAATAAAACTGATTATAATTCAGAAACTTATCAAAGAGCAATAAATAGTATTCCCCTAAAACCAACTTGCACGCCAATTGTAATTTTAAAAAGTTTCTCGACCAAAATTGCTTTCAATAAATTGGCTTCCTTGCCCGAAAATGAAAATAAAAAAGTAATAACCTCTTTACTTTGGATTTTTAAAATTACAGATACAGAAAGAAGAAATACAGAATGCAAAAACGGCTGCGGTCATTTTTGGCATGAATTAGAATAACTTTAAATGAGTTTTTCAATTTTAATTGTAAAACAACAGAATAATCTTTTTCCTTGGTTTTGAAGCATTAGAAATTTTCTTTAATTTTAAAAGAAAAAGAAAATCATGACCTGGGATCCGAAAAAATATAATGAGTTTAAAGAAGAACGTTCTAAACCTTTTGACGATCTAACAAGTCATATTATTGATAAACCCAATTTGAAAGTTATAGATCTCGGATGCGGAACGGGTGAACTTACTCAAAAATTGCATCAAAAACTAACCAATCCAACTGTTCTTGGTATTGATAATTCTGTCGAAATGCTGGCAAAAGCTCCAGTGCAAGAAAATCTTGAATTTAAAGAAAAAACGATTTTAGAACAAATCAACGACGAAACCAAATGGGATTTGATCTTTTCAAATGCGGCCTTACAATGGATTGATAATCATAATGAACTTTTTCCTCAAATTATCTCCCGAATAAATCCAGGCGGACAATTGGCAGTTCAGATGCCACAGCAAAATGAAAACATCTTGAATAAAATACTTTTACAGCTTGTTCAAGAAGAACCTTTTGCTACGTATCTCAAAGATTGGACACGCCCTTCTCCAATATTGACTTTAGATGATTACGCTAAAATTCTATTCGAAAATGGCGGTACCGATTTGGTTCTCTACGAGAAAGTTTATCCCTTAATTTCTAGTCAAAAGGACGATTTTTTTGACTTTATTTCCGGTTCGGCATTAACTGTTTATCAAGAAAGATTAAAGGAGCTGGAATTTGCAGCATTAACAGCTGAATTCAAAAAAAGAATAGATGCCTATTTTCCTGTCGTTCCATCTATTTACGCATTTAAAAGACTGATTATTTACGCTAAATTTTAATCATACAATCTAAACAAATTCATTACCAATCTTTAAACAAAAACGAGATTTACTGTTTTTTACATAGCGCCTTTTTTTATTGCTTTTTTATCTTCAAAATTGAAGTTAAAACTCTCTTTGTTTAGTTCAAAAACTGCTAAAATCTTGTCTTAATAAACAAAACATACTAATAACCAAATAATTAAACAAAACTAAACAAAATAGAAATATTTTTGTTTCAAGATGGCTTTTTACATAAAAATCATAAGATAAATTTTATTATATTTGAGATAATCATTTTAAAAGCATCTACAAACAGGAAAATACATTAACAAGTGTTTAATATTTAAAAAATAAATAATTGTCCCATTTTTTTATTTTTTTTGACAAAAACATGCAAAAGGCACTTTATTATCAACCTACTAATTTTAAGATTATGTCTAAACTGCAAGCTTTAAAAAACTTTCGTTTTCCAAATGTTTTTATCCTTATTTTAATCGTTTTTATTTCCTGTGCATTATTAATCTGCATCAACTTTTTTACCATTAAAATTTTATCTGCTAATAGAGCTTATGTCAACGGAGAATCGCATTATTCAAAAGGACAAAAAGATGCATCTAGACATTTAATCACTTATTTATTTACTAAAAATCATGCGCAATGGAAATTGTATCTTGAAGAATTAAAAGTGCCTCAAGGAGATGGCATTGCAAGAATTACACTTTTGAAAGCTGGAGATAATAAGATTGCAAGAAAGGGATTTCTGATTGGGAGAAATAACGAAGATGATCTTGATGACATTATCTGGTTATTTGACAACTTTAAAGATGTAAGTTTTTTATCTAAAGCGATCAAAGAATGGGGAAAAGGAGATAAATTAATTTTTGACTTATTTGTTATCGGACAGCAGATCAATGCCAAAATAGAGCGCAATTTATTAAACCCAGAAGATGAAAAAAAATACTTAAACGAAATTAGTACAATAAGTGACCAATTAACCATTAATCAGCGTAATTTCTCAAATACACTTGGCGAAGGAACTCGAAAAATAAAAGATCTACTCATTATTACAAACATCTTTTTCATTCTAATTATAATCTGCAGTGTTTGTTTGTATTATTCGATAATGGTCAAAAGGTTATTGATTTCAAAAAAAGAAACAGAAGTAAAAAATGAAAATCTTATTATAGTAAATCGCGAATTAGACCGATTTGTTTACAGTGCTTCGCACGACTTGAGATCTCCCATTACTTCATTAAAAGGCCTTATTGAAATAACTGCACTAGAAGACGATGTAGAACAAGTTCGAGATTATTTACAAATGATGCATCAAAGTCTTGCCAGACAAGATCAATTTATTAGCGACATTATTGATTATTCTAAAAACAAAAGAAAAGAAATAATAATGGAACCGGTAAGTCTTAAAGAGTTATGCAATGAAGCTATCCTGCAATTAATGCATATTGAAAATGCTAACAGGATTAAATTCACACAAGAACACTTAGTAGACCAAATTGAAAGCGATGGTCTTCGTTTAAAAATCATTATTAACAACCTCCTTTCAAATGCTATAAAATATGCAGATTGCAGCAAGCAAGAAATGTTTATTACCATAAGAACTTATTTTAGCGAAGGCTTAAATAAAATTGAAGTATCCGATAATGGAATCGGGATTCATGACGATCATAAAGCTAATATTTTTGACATGTATTTTGGAACTAACAAAAATAAAGGTTCCGGATTAGGCTTGTATATCGTAAAAGAAGCAGTTGAAAATATTAGAGGAGACATTTCCGTTTTTTCTGAAAGCAGAGTTGGAAGTAAATTTATAGTAACAATACCAAATTCATATGCCGTATAGATCTCAATTTGTAATTATAGAAGACAATCTGATTGATCAATTTGTCACTAAAAAACTGCTTAAAAAAGGGCTAGACATTAATCCTGTTTATATAGCCAATAATGGAAAAGAAGGAATGAACTGGTTACTAAAAAATCAGAATCAAAATCCATTAATTATCCTTTTAGACATTCAGATGCCTATTATGGACGGATTTGAATTTTTGAAAGAATTTGACCGGCTGCCAGAAGATATAAAACAAAATATTGAAATTTTTGTGCTTTCTTCGACCTTAGATAGTGATGAAATCAAGAAAGTAAAAGAAAATAAGTACGTCACTGATTTCTGGAATAAACCTTTTAGATTAGAAATATTGAAAAGTGTATTTCTAGAAGCTTAATTCAAAACGCGGTTTACTTGAGAAAATGTTCTTGTGTAATATGGTTCTTTTGTTGAAGAAATCATCACACCGCCGTGAGTAGATGAATGCACAAATTTAATTTCACCATCAACATTTTCAACAACCATACCTACGTGATTTATATGACGTCTACCATTGGTTCTAAAGAAAATTAAATCGCCTTTTTGCGCTTCGTCTGAAGTTACTTTTGTTCCTATTCTAGATTGCTCTATTGAACTTCTAGGAAGTTTAATATCAAAATTACCGAAAGTACAAAACATTAATCCTGAACAGTCAAACCCTGCTTTTGTTGTTCCGCCTGATCTATATCTCGTGCCTATATTTTCTGTTGCACTTGCGATAAGCTGATCAATTAACACCGAATAATTTCCTGTTCTCACAAGAGTTGAATCTCTTTTTATTTCCTGATTTGCAGTTGTTTCTGCTATTTGACTAGAAGAAACGTCAGTTTGCACGTTGGTCTCTTGCACTGTTTTTGCGGCTTGAATTGCATCTGCTTTTTCTTTTGGAATGCGAATTTTCAACAAATATCCAACAGGGACTTTACCTTTAATTGAAGGATTCTGGCGTTCTAACTCTGCAACTGTAATACCATATTCTTTAGAAATGCCATATTTCGTTTCTTTTGACTTCACTTCCCTAATAAGCTCTACATCTGTCGATACTACTTCAGCATTAGTTTCGATTGGTTTTTCATTTACTAAAGCTACATCCGAAGGAATAATAATCTGCTGTCCAATTTTCAGTCCTTCTGTTTCCAAAAGTGGATTTGCTTTCTTTAAATCATCAACAGAGACATTATATTTTTTAGAAATTCCCCAAAGTGTTTCTTTGGAAGCTACTTCATGAGTGCCAGAAGTATTAGAAGAGTTATTATTTACTGCAACTTCAATATTGTTAGTCTTTACTTTTGCAGTGGTTTTATTTTTATTCGGGATTAAAAGGGTTGAATTTAGTTTTAATATTTTAGGAGCATTGGGGTTTGCGTCTGCGATGTCTTTTACTTTTACTCCATATTTTTTAGCAACAACAGAAAGGTTATCTCCTTGTGAAATTTTGTGCTTAATAAAATTATCCTGCGCCAAAGCTCCTACACTGAAAAAAAACAATACTATTATTAACCTGTAAACCATACTCCTTATTTAAAAGTTTTTACCCTTTTTTTAATGTTATACCATAATTTGAACTCAAAAAAGACAAATATATTGCCTAAAAAGCGAATTTAACTTTTTAATGTAAAAAAACCTGTGTTTTTAACAATTATTTTACCTCGAATTAACAGTCTCTGCATAAAAATTAATCCAACTTTTTGAAAGGCAGTTTTTTACAAAACATATATTTTTTTATTAAATTTAACCTAATAAAAAACCTAGATATTTTGAAAAATCTATTCTATCTCATCATTTTCTTTCCTTTTATTACAAATGCGCAAATTATAAAGGGAATGGTACTCTCTAAAAAAAACAAAACAGCTTTAGAAGACACTAACATTACCAGCATATCAGGAAGTTTTGGAACTTTAACGAATAGCAATGGCGAATTTACCTTAAAATTGCCCTCTAATTTCAAAGATCAAGATAGTTTACAATTTTCGCATATTGGATTTATTACCACAAAAATTGCTTTAAGTGACTTAAAAAAAGTAGACTTCAAAATTTTTCTTCAAGAAACTATAGAAAATTTAAAAGGCTTAGTTATTACTAAAAATCGCAAATTAAGATTAAAATCTAAACTGAACACAACCAAATTAGCTCCTTTACAATATAGAATTACCTCTTTTGGATCAATTTTACAAGACAGCAAAATCTATATTATAGGCGGAGATGCAAGCTATAAAACAGATCCTTGGGAAAAAGTCAAACGAGAACGTCCAGATTTTACCCTGAAAGATTACCTCCGAGAAATTCGTAATAACCCAAATTATTTCTCTTATAAAGGAAGATTACTGGTATACGACATACAAAATAATTCTTGGGAAGAATCAAATCTACAATTCAAAAAAAGAGCCTATCATAATCTTAATTATTACAACGGTAAAATCTATATTTTAGGCGGAAAAAAAATTTCTGATAATGGAATTTTTGAATACCTACAAAATGAGATTGAGGTATTTGACACTAAAAAGCAAAGTATTACAATTGATAAAACAAATCCGCATCAAGCATCTAATGCTGCGGCATTTACCTACAATGACAATATAATTGTAATTGGAGGCTCAATAAAAATGAATGATAAAGACAAAAAGACATTTACAAATAAAGTACACCAATACAATATCACTTCTGGCTATTGGTATGAGCTTGCAAGTATGCCAGTAGCTAAAGAAACTTCGGGCGTTCTAATAGCTGATAAAATTTATTTAATTGGAGGAAACAATGACACCCCTTTATCTCAAATTGAAACCTTTGATCTAAAAACTGAAAAATGGCAGACTGAAGGAGAATTATTTACAGGATTAGAAAGACCAGCTGTAACCTTTCATGAAAATATAATTTATTTCTTTGAAAACAATCAGGTATATCTTTATGATATTAAAACAAAACAATTAAAGGAATATCTGGTTGATATTCAATTAAAAGGTTCTAGCATGCATTATTACAACAACAAATTATACATACTTGGCGGAACTCTTCAAGATGACTTCTCAAACACTCCTTCTCAAAATATTTACAGCATTGACATAGAAGAATTTGACAAAACACAACTCAATCACATCAAAGTTTTATCATCTGGCTTGAGCTTATCTACCGCAAACTAGTAAACCAAATTAATTATAATAAAAAATGCCCTGTAAAAACAGGGCATTTTTTATTATATAAATCTAAAAATTAAGCTTTTCCAGCTGCAATTAAGTTTAATGCAGAACCTGCAACAAACCATCCAATTTGCCCTTCATTATAGGTATGGTTAGCCAAAATAATATCTTTGGTGCCATCTGCGTGAACAAATTCTAATGTCAATGGCTTTCCTGGAGCAAATTCTGTTAAATCTAAGAAGTTAATAGTATCATCCTCTTGGATTTTATCATAATCAGCTTCGTTTGCAAATGTCAATCCTAAAAGACCTTGCTTTTTAAGGTTTGTTTCGTGGATACGCGCAAAAGATTTTACCAATACTGCTTTAACTCCTAAGAAACGAGGTTCCATTGCCGCATGTTCACGAGAAGAACCTTCTCCGTAGTTATGATCTCCAACTACGATAGACGGAACTCCAGCAGCTTTATACGCACGAGCAACCGCAGGAACAGCATCATATTGACCTGTCAATTGATTTTTAACTGAGTTTGTTTTTTGATTATAAGCATTTACCGCACCAATTAGCATATTATTAGAAATATTATCTAAATGTCCGCGGAAGCGCAACCATGGTCCAGCCATAGAAATATGATCGGTTGTACATTTTCCGAATGCTTTAATTAATAATTTAGCACCTGTGATGTTTTTACCATCCCACGCATCAAACGGAGCTAATAGCTGCAATCGCTCAGATGTTGGATTGACCACAACTTGCACATTTGAACCATCTGCTGCTGGAGCCTGAAATCCTGGATCTTCGGCGTAGAAACCTTTAGAAGGAAGCTCGTCTCCTGTTGGAGCATCAAGCATAACTTCTTCGCCATCTTCATTGATTAATGTATCTGTTAATGGATTAAAGCCTAAATCACCAGCAATCGCCATCGCTGTTACCAACTCTGGAGAACCTACAAAAGCTAATGTATTTGGATTACCATCTGCACGTTTTGAGAAGTTACGGTTAAAAGAGTGAACAATTGTATTTCTTTCTTCTTTTTCTGCCCCTTCTCTATCCCACATACCAATACATGGCCCGCAGGCATTAGCAAAAACAGTTGCACCAATTTTATGGAACGTATCAATAAATCCGTCTCTTTCAATAGTCGAACGAACTACTTCAGAACCTGGAGTAATAGTAAACTCGGCTTTTGTCTTTAAGTTTTTATCTGCAACCTGTCTAGCCAAAGAAGCTGCACGAGAAATATCTTCGTAAGAAGAGTTTGTACAAGACCCTATTAAACCAACTTGAATTTGTAATGGCCAGTTATTTTTGATTGCTTCTTCTTTCATTTTAGAAATTGGAGTAGCCAAATCTGGGGTAAAAGGTCCATTTAAATGCGGCTCTAATTTAGACAAATCAATTTCGATAACCTGATCGAAATATTTTTCAGGGTTTGCGTAAACTTCTGGATCTCCTGTTAAATATGGAGCAATTTTATCTGCAGCATCAGCAACATCGGCTCTATTTGTAGAACGCAGGTAACGCCCCATAGAAGCATCATATCCAAAAGTAGATGTTGTAGCTCCAATTTCGGCTCCCATATTACAAATAGTCCCTTTACCTGTACAAGACATAGAAGTTGCACCTTCTCCAAAATACTCGACTATAGCACCAGTTCCTCCTTTTACAGTCAAAATACCAGCCACCTTAAGAATAACGTCTTTTGGCGCTGTCCATCCTGATAATTTCCCTGTTAATTTAACTCCGATAAGTTTAGGAAATTTAAGTTCCCAAGCCATTCCAGACATAACATCTACAGCATCTGCTCCACCAACACCAATAGCCACCATACCTAAACCACCTGCATTTACAGTATGAGAATCGGTACCAATCATCATTCCGCCAGGGAAAGCATAATTTTCAAGTACCACTTGGTGAATAATTCCAGCTCCTGGCTTCCAAAAACCTATTCCGTATTTATTAGAAACAGAAGATAAGAAGTCGAAAACCTCGTTGCTTTGTGTTTTTGCTCTAGCCAAATCGGTTGCAGCATCTACTTTTGCCTGAATCAAGTGGTCACAGTGTACCGTTGTTGGTACTGCCACTTTAGATTTTCCTGCATGCATAAACTGCAACAATGCCATTTGTGCCGTTGCATCTTGACACGCCACACGATCTGGTGCGAAATCAACATAATCAACTCCTCTGCCAAACGCCTTTGTCGGATTTCCATCCCAAAGGTGGTTGTATAAAATTTTCTCTGTCAAAGTAAGTGGACGTCCAACAATCTCTCGTGCTTTATCAACACGATTTGGCATGTTTTCGTACACTTTTTTAATCATTTCGATATCAAAAGCCATAAGTTCTATATTATTTTTTGTTTTTTTTATTTTATTTTGAACATGACAAGTTACAAAAAATAGGAGAGTTAAAAAAGAAAAAGCCCGAGTTTATCGCTCGGGCTTTTGATATATTAATAATCGTAAGATTACATTACTAACGATTTATTAGAAGGTGCAAACTTAGTCAAGTTAATACCTTTAACCGCAGTTGTATATTCTGCTAATGTTGGGGTTCTACCCAAAATTGTAGACAAAACTACAACTGGTGTAGAAGAAAGCAATGACTCTCCTTTTTTACCTTCTTTGTCTTCTACAACTCTACCTTGGAATAGACGAGTTGAAGTTGCCATTACAGTATCTCCTTTAGCTGCTTTTTCTTGGTTACCCATACAAAGGTTACATCCTGGACGCTCTAAATACAACATGTTTTCGTATTCTGTACGCGCAGCACCTTTTGGAGCATTATCGTCGAATTCGAAACCTGAATATCTTTGTAGAACTTCCCAGTCACCTTCTGCTTTCAACTCATCAACAATGTTATAAGTTGGAGGAGCAACTACAAGAGGAGCATTAAATTCCACTTTTCCTGTTTGTGCTTCTACGTTTTTCAACATTTGAGCAAGGATTTTCATATCTCCTTTGTGAACCATACAAGATCCGATAAATCCAAGATCTACTTTTTTCTCTCCACCGTAAAAAGATAATGGTCTAATTGTATCGTGAGTATAACGTTTAGAAACATCAGCATTATTTACGTCTGGATCGGCGATCATTGGCTCAGCAATTTGATCCAAATCAACTACAACTTCAGCATAATATTTAGCATTTGCATCTGGAGTTAAAGCTGGTTTTTCAGCCGACTTAATTTCAGCAATTCTCTTATCAGCTTTGTTGATCAATCCTTGAAGAACGTGTTTATCGTTATCCATTCCTTTGTCGATCATGATTTGGATTCTGCCTTTAGCAATTTCCAATGATTCGATCAAAGTATCATCTTCAGAAATACAGATAGACGCTTTTGCCTTCATCTCTGCAGTCCAGTCTGTAAATGTAAAGGCTTGGTCAGCAGTTAATGTTCCAATGTGAACCTCAATGATTCTTCCTTGGAAAACATTTTCTCCTCCAAATTGGTGAAGCATTTGAGCTTGAGTAGCATGAACCACATCACGGAAGTCCATATACCCTTTCATATCACCTTTGAAAGTAACTTTTACAGATTCTGGAATTGGCATAGAAGCCTCACCAGTAGCTAATGCAAGAGCAACAGTTCCTGAGTCAGCACCAAAAGCAACACCTTTTGACATTCTTGTATGAGAGTCACCACCAATAATGATAGCCCACTCGTCAATAGTAATATCATTAAGTACTTTGTGGATTACGTCAGTCATTGAATGATAAACACCTTTTGGGTCACGAGCTGTGATCAAACCAAAATCGTTCATGAATTTCATCAATTTAGGAATATTTGCTTGCGCTTTTTTATCCCAAACTGAAGCAGTATGACATCCTGATTGGTAAGCCCCATCAACGATTGGCGAGATTACCGTCGCTGCCATAGATTCTAATTCCTGAGCAGTCATTAAACCTGTAGTATCTTGAGAACCTACAATGTTTACTTCTACACGAACGTCAGAACCAGCATGCAATACTTTTCCTGGAGCGATACCAACAGCATTTTTATTGAAGATTTTCTCAACAGCTGTAAGACCTTGTCCTTCGTGAGAAACCTCTTTTGAAGGCGCATACACTAAAGGAGCTTCAACATCTAAAACTTTCGCTGCTAATGTTTGAAGTTTTTTACCAAATACGATAGCGTAAGAACCACCTGCTTTGATAAATTCCATTTTTTGAGGAGTAAATGCTTTAGAAATGTCGATCAATTCTTGATCTCCATTATAAAGTTTTTTCTCTTTAATATTGATAGTCAAAACAGTTCCTGTAGCGACAGAATACGTTTGCTCAAGAATTGGTTCGTCGTTTTCGTTACGAATAACATTTCCTTCTGCATCAACTTTTTTAACCCAGTTTTTAAGATCTAAACCAATACCACCAGTAACATCTACAGTTGTTAGGAAAATTGGAGAAATTCCGTTTGTTCCACCAACAATTGGAGCAATATTTACGAATGGAATATAAGGACTTGCTTGTTTTCCTGTCCAAAGTGCCACGTTGTTTACACCTGACATTCTAGAAGAACCAACTCCCATTGTTCCTTTTTCAGCGATTAACATTACGCTTTTATCAGGATGTTGTGCCTGTAACGCTTTAATTTCTTGTTGCGCTTGAGGCGTAATCATACATTGTCCGTGAAGTTCACGATCTGAACGAGAGTGAGCTTGATTTCCTGGAGAAAGTAAATCTGTTGAAATATCACCTTCACCAGCAATAAAAGTAACCACTTTAATTTCGTCTGCTACTTCTGGAAGTTTTGTAAAAAACTCAGCTTGAGCATAACTTTCAAGGATTTCTTTTGCAATTGCATTATCATTTTTGAATGCCTCTACTAAACGATCTGTATCTGCTTCGTAAAGGAAAACTTGTGTTTTAAGAACATCTGCAGCTTGTTTTGCGATTGCTGCGTCATTTCCTAAAGCTAAATCTAACAATACCTCAATAGAAGGTCCACCCTTCATGTGCGATAATAATTCAAAAGCAAAAGTTGGAGTAATTTCTTTTACTATTGATTGACCTAAAATAATTTCTTTTAAAAACTTAGCTTTTTCACCTGCTGCACTTGTCGTACCTGGTAAAGTATTGTAAATAAAAAACTTAAGAGAGTCTTCGCGATATGCGTTATCAACATCTTTAATTTGAGAAATGATTTCGCTTAATAATTCAGCTCCGTCAATTGGTTTTGGGTGCAACCCTTGATTTTTTCTTTCTTCAATTTCTTGAAGGTAATCCTGATAAATATTCATAATAAAAGCGGATTTATTTTTTTGAGGCAAATTTAAGCATTAAAGACGATAATTAAAAAAAATTTAATAGAACTAGCCTTTTGAAAAATTATTATTGCTAAAAAACGATTTTCACTGCTTGTTTTTACCAAAAACTCAATTTTATATTAAAATAATGAATTATTAACATTTAAAAATCCTTTCTTTAACAAAGTCGAAATTTGATGTTATAAAGGAAGTGAGATTTTACCTCTATTTTCACAAAGAATCTTTCTAAATAAGCAATTATAACGTTATAGTTGGGATTTAAAACGTCATCTTGAAAAGCTTTTTCGAGTTTCTAAAAACAAAAAATCCTGACAATAAATTGTCAGGATTACTATAAATGCAAATTTTAGATTTTACATTAGTTTTTTAATAATTGCCTCTTCTGTTATACCTTCAGCATCTGCTTTATAATTCTTTATAATTCTATGACGAAGAATTCCTGTTGCTACTGCCTGTACATCTTCAATATCTGGCGAGAACTTACCATTAAAAGCTGCATGCGCTTTTGCTGCTAGAATTAAATTCTGTGAAGCTCTTGGCCCAGCTCCCCAATCTAAGTAATTTTTCACAAAGTCATTAGTCAAAGAATTGTCTGGACGAGTTTTACTCACCAGAGTTACGGCATATTCAATAACGTTATCTGCAACTGGAATTCTACGAATCAAGTGCTGAAAATCGATAATTTCCTGAGCATTAAATAACGGATTAATTTCTGTTTTAACATCAGAAGTTGTTCGTTTCACAACTTGAACTTCTTCTTCAAAAGTTGGGTATTCTAATTTAATAGCAAACATAAAACGGTCCAATTGCGCTTCCGGCAATGGATAAGTTCCTTCCTGTTCAATAGGGTTTTGAGTTGCCAAAACAAAATAAGGCAAATCTAATTTATGATGTTGTCCTGCAATCGTAACCGATCTTTCCTGCATAGCTTCAAGCAGAGCGGCTTGTGTTTTTGGAGGTGTTCTGTTTATCTCGTCAGCCAAAATAATATTAGAGAAAATTGGACCTTTAATGAACTTGAAATTCCTATTCTCATCCAAAATTTCGCTTCCTAAAATATCCGAAGGCATTAAATCTGGCGTAAACTGAATTCTCTTAAAATCTAGACCTAAAGCCTGAGACAGAGTATTTATCATTAAGGTTTTTGCCAAACCAGGAACTCCAATTAAAAGTGCGTGTCCCCCAGAAAATATACAAAGTAAAATTTGATCTACAACGGCATCTTGCCCTACAATGATTTTCGCTATTTCTTTTTTTAATTCGTTTCTTTTTTGAACTAAATTGTGAATTGCTGCTACGTCAGACATTTATGAATGTATTTAAAATTAAAAAGAGTTAATTCTATGAAATCATAAAACTAACTCTTTTTATTTATTTATTAAAACTTATTTTTTCAGCCAGTTGTTCGCAAAAGAACAATCTTTATATTCTCCAATGATCTTGATGTAAGTATCTTTAATTTTAGTATCAAACCATTTTGCAATTGCATTAATCTGTTTTTCTTTTAATGCCAATTCTTTAATCTTAGTATAATCCTTAGCATAATCAGCTGTATGCTCATCAATTCTGTTTGTAACCGTAATTAACTTATACGTTTTTTTACCTTTATCATCTGTATTTAAAAGTGGCTGAGAAACTTCATCTCCTTTTAAATTTGAAACTTGGCTATATAAAGTCGGATCCATTTTAGTCAACTCAAAACGAGTATCTTGTGTTGTTGGATTCACCAATGTTCCACCGTTTGTTCTAGTTTCCTTTTCGTCAGATTCTGTTCTTGCAGCTTCAGCAAAAGTCAATTCTTTATTAATGATTTTATTTCTAATATTGGTAATTCTTTCTTTTGCTTCTTTTAGAGCCGCTTCTGACACGGTTGGAGAAATCAAGATATGGCGAAGCTCAACTTCCTGTCCTTTAATTTTTTCCACCATTATAATATGGTATCCAAAAGTCGTTTCAAAAGGCTCCGAAATTTCTCCCGCCTGTAAACTAAAAGCGACATCTTTAAATTCTTTGACAAAAGGAGTTTTTCTTGTCATTTTATAATATCCTCCATTTGGAGAAGATCCTGGATCTTGAGAATATAAAACTGCCTTTGTAGCAAAACTAGACCCCTCAAGAACATCTTTTCTTATCGCATTTAATCTATCGATAACTTTCTGTTTGTCTTCTTTAGAAATTTTAGGCTCTACCACAATTTGCGCTACCTCCATTTCGGCACCAAAAGTTGGCAATTCATCTTTTGGAATTTTTTTGAAGAAATTACGAACTTCCTCTGGAGTGATCTCAACATCTTTAATAATCTTATCTCTCATCTCTGAAGCTAGCTTTTGCTCCTTCAAGATATCTGCAAAATAAGTTTTAAATTCTTCTACAGAACTTTTTTTATAGTATTCAACTACTTTATTGATATCACCAACTTGCTGTGTCATATAGTTTAGACGCTCGTCCATCATACTTCTAACTTCAGCATCACTCACAATAATACTATCTTGAATAGCTTGGTGAGCATATAATTTGTCTTCTAAAAGTTTACCAAGCATCTGGCATCTTGTAATATCTTTTATAGATCCGCCTTGAGCAGTAATTTCTAAAAATCCTTTATCGATATCGGAATCTAAAACAATATAATCTCCTACTGTCGCAATAATTCCATCGATTTTCAATTTTCCGCCAGAAGGAGCTTCAACTGGTTTTTGAGCTACAACATCAGGAATAATTTCTTGCGCTGTGATAATTGGAGTAAAAAAAAGAAAAAAACAAATTGTTAGTGCAAACTTGAAATCAATTGTTTTTAGCTGTAATTTTTTTAATAACATTATTTTAATTTTTATTTGAATGTAAGCCTGTTTTAGATAATCCCTCTCAAATTATGTATGCTCAACTTAAACATAAATAATTAAAGTATAGTTCTTTCGTAACTTATAACGAACAAAAATAACAATTCAATTACATAATCCAACTATCCGATATACTATTAACAAAAAATTATAGGATAGTTCGTTACACTCAAACAAAATGAGCCATTTTCATTTTCTTAATTTAATGAAAGACAAATTTTTAAGTTGGTTTCAAATTTTAAATTGAAGAGCTAAATAAACTCTTAATTATTAGCACTCTAAAAAAAGTTCTCAACACTACAACGTTTTTGCAACGAACATTCTTCTCGCAAAATAAATTTATATCAAAAAAAATTACTTTAGATAGGTAATTAATAATTTACAGTACAAAAAAACAATAACATCCATCTTTTTAGACCTAAATTTCATCAATTACAAAACTTACTATTTAACTAAACTAATTATGGGATTCGAATGTAAACGTTCTAAATGATTGGGTTAACTAAGTCAACAGTTCAGTATTTGACTTTGCTTGCTGCTACAAAATGAATGATTTTTTTGACGGAAATAATTTAGCAACTAAGACATTTAGCAATAAAGATGGATTCAGACCAACTTGGCAAATACTCAAATTAAAGATTTTACAGGAAACTCAACTTGGTACTCTACAACTCAAGCAGATAAATGGGTAAAAATACAATGTCCCTCAAAAGGATGTTCAATTTGGTCAATTAATCAGTAATTTTAAAAATGACTATTTATGGCTGTTGAAAAACAGCCATATTTTTTTCTAAAAAGCTACCTAATAATAAAGACTTCCCAAATTTAAGAAGTGAATATTTTTATAAAGCCGTATTTAATAGTACTTTTGCAACCTATTTATACGAAATATGAGCTTTTTAAAAGAAATACAACGCAGAAGAACATTTGGAATTATCTCGCATCCCGATGCTGGTAAAACTACATTAACCGAAAAATTACTGTTATTTGGAGGGGCTATTCAGGAAGCTGGAGCGGTAAAAAATAATAAAATTAAAAAAGGAGCAACGAGTGACTTTATGGAAATCGAACGCCAAAGAGGTATCTCGGTTTCTACTTCTGTACTTGCTTTTAATTATAAAGACAAAAAAATCAACATTCTTGATACTCCTGGACACAAGGATTTTGCAGAAGATACTTTTAGAACTTTAACCGCTGTTGATAGTGTAATTGTTGTAATTGACGTTGCAAAAGGGGTTGAGGAACAAACTGAAAAGTTGGTTGCTGTTTGTAGAATGCGTAACATTCCGATGATTGTTTTCATCAATAAATTAGATCGTGAAGGTAAAGATGCTTTTGATCTAATGGATGAAGTAGAACAAAAATTAGGTTTAAAAGTTACACCTCTAAGTTTCCCTATCGGAATGGGTTATGATTTCCAAGGAATTTACAATTTATGGGAAGAAAACATTAACCTTTTCAGTGGAGACAGCCGTAAAAATATCGAAGAAACAATTGCTTTTTCTGATGTTCAGAACAATCCGGAATTAGATAAAATTGTTGGTGAAAAAGCAGCTAATAAACTTCGTGAAGAATTAGAATTGATTGACGAAGTATATCCAAAGTTTGAACGTAAAGATTATTTAGATGGAAAAATTCAGCCCGTATTCTTTGGTTCTGCTTTGAATAATTTCGGGGTTCGTGAGTTGTTAGATTGTTTCATTACAATTGCGCCCTCTCCGAGACCAAAAGATTCTGAAACTCGTACAGTTGAACCTACTGAAGAGAAAATGACTGGATTTGTTTTCAAAATCCACGCTAATATGGATCCAAAACACCGTGACCGTTTAGCCTTCATCAAAATCGTTTCTGGAACTTTCGAAAGAAACAAACCATATTACCACGTTCGTCAAAAGAAAAATTTAAAATTCTCAAGTCCAAATGCCTTTTTCGCTGAGAAAAAAGAAATCGTTGATATTTCTTACCCAGGTGATATTGTAGGTTTGCACGATACAGGAAACTTTAAAATTGGAGATACTTTAACTGAAGGCGAAATCATGAGCTTTAAAGGTATTCCTAGTTTCTCTCCAGAGCACTTTAGATACATCAATAATGCTGATCCAATGAAAGCAAAACAATTGGAAAAAGGAGTTGACCAGTTAATGGATGAAGGAGTTGCTCAGTTGTTTACTTTAGAAATGAACAACCGTAAAGTTATCGGAACTGTTGGTGCACTTCAGTATGAGGTAATTCAATACCGTTTGGAGCACGAATATGGTGCAAAATGTACATACGAAAACTTCCCTGTACATAAAGCTTGCTGGGTAAAACCTGATGATGCTAAAAATGAAGAATTCAAAGAATTTAAACGTATTAAGCAAAAATTCTTGGCTCATGATAAATACGGGCAATTGGTTTTCTTAGCTGATTCTGATTTTACTATTCAGATGACACAAAGCAAATATCCAACTGTCAAATTGTATTTTACATCTGAGTTTGATTAAATAAACTTTCTTTAGATAAAAAAACAAAAAGGCTGTCAAATTTTATTTAGACAGCCTTTTATATTTACATCCCCCAATGTAAATTTAATATTACTCCGTATAATTAATTCCCAATCCGCCGGCAATATATATTCTGTTAAGTTCTTCTGAACCAACAATTATATTTTTCATTAAAACATTATTTTTAACTGATTTCACATCAAAGGATATCTCTTTTGAAAGGTAATAATCATTAGCCGTGATTGTAACCATTAACGTTTTACTATTCTTTAGAACCTTCGATTCTATAGAAAACTCTCCTGTTTTATAATTTACTTTTGCAGGATTTTGCGAGCCACTAAAAGCAATCATTAAATTAGAATAAGTTTCTCTGTCAAAAGGTTTATTGCTTTTTGCTTCTAATAATTTTCCTTTAATTATTATTGAAACTTCTTCATTTTGAGTTTGGCTGTAAGCTACTTTACCTACTTTATATGCATTTGGTTTCGAACAGCTAATTTCTGTTTTAATAGGTTCTTTTTCTTGTGCTGCAAGATTTGATGCCAACAAAACAGATGCAGTAATTGTCGCATACTTTAAAGTATTGATTTTAGAAGTTTCATTGTATATAAATTCTTCCTCCAATTGCGTCGTTTTCAATCGTGCGCAGATATTTTTATCCTTATTTTCATTAATAAACTTGGCTACTTCAGAACTTGTCTTTTTACTCAAATCGATAACATTCTTCAAACATGAATTACAGAATGAACCATGAGAGTTTGGAATCATTTTGTCAAAATTTTCAGAACAAGGAGTTGCAATTTCTAGGGTGAATTTCTTTTTCATACTCTATTGTATATAAGTTATAAACTTTCGAGAAGCTTCTTATTTATATAGAGTATTGATTTTATAAAAAGGTTGGGAGAACAAAAAAAAAATTTAATGCTCATTATAAAGATCTCATTTTTAAACATAAAAAAAGCGCTAATATTTAAATTAGCGCTTTTTTATAATTTGAATTAATCAACCTTACTAAGTCATTATATTTCAAAATTTAATCTTTTTTAGGCTATAGCAAGTTAAATAAATACTTTCTTGAAAAGAAAATTACCCGACTAAAGTAAATTAAATCCGATAAAATGCTTTTTTTTTCATAAGCCCTAAAAAAAGCCCCTTAAAAAAGGGGCTTTTAAAAATTTATGCTTGTCCAGTTGGACCAAAATTAAGCGGAATTGGCGCTTGTTCCGTTTCTTTGATTTCGCCATGAGCTGCCTCAAATCTATGGATATTTTCACCTATTGCTTTTAATAATCTTTTAGCATGTTGTGGTGTCAAGACAATTCTTGACTTTACCTTGGCTTTAGGAATACCTGGCATAATGCTTACAAAATCTAAAACAAACTCTGATGATGAGTGATTGATAATTGCAAGATTAGAATAAATTCCTTCTGCAATAGTTTCGTCCAACTCAATATTAATTTGCTCTTGTTGTTGTTTCGGATTACTCATAGTTTCCTAATTAATAAATGTATTCTTCTTTATTAGCCATCATTTCGTTGTAATCGTCTTTAGATCCTACGATAGTGTTATCGTACTCTCTCATACCAGTTCCCGCAGGAATTCTGTGTCCAACAATTACATTTTCTTTTAATCCTTCTAGATCATCTACTTTACCAGCTACTGCAGCTTCGTTAAGTACTTTCGTTGTCTCCTGGAATGAAGCCGCAGAAATAAATGATTTAGTTTGTAACGAAGCTCTTGTAATACCTTGTAAAACTGGCGTTGCAGTTGCAGTAATTACGTCTCTTGCTACAACAAGATTTTTATCTGTACGTTTCAATAATGAATTTTCATCACGTAACTCACGAGGTGTAATGATCTGACCAGGTTTTAATACTGAAGAATCTCCAGCATCTTCTACCACTTTCATACCATATAATTTATCGTTTTGAACAATAAAGTCTTTAGTATGAATTAATTGATCTTCTAAGAATAAAGTATCTCCTGGATCCTCAACTCTTACTTTACGCATCATTTGACGAATTACAACCTCAAAGTGCTTATCATTAATTTTTACCCCTTGCAAACGGTAAACCTCTTGAATTTCATTTACCAAGTACTGTTGAACAGCAGCTGGACCTTGAATTCTTAAGATATCATCTGGTGTAATAGCACCATCAGACAATGGAACTCCCGCTCTTACGAAGTCATTCTCTTGCACTAAGATTTGGCTAGAAAGTTTAACTAAATACTTTTTAATCTCACCAAATTTAGACTCAATAACGATCTCACGGTTACCTCTTTTGATTTTACCGAAAGATACAACTCCATCAATTTCAGATACAACTGCTGGGTTTGAAGGGTTACGAGCCTCAAGAAGCTCAGTAATTCTTGGTAAACCTCCCGTGATATCGCCTGCTTTAGAAGAACGACGTGGGATTTTTACTAATACTTTACCTGCTTTAATTTTCTCACCGTTTTCAACCATTAAGTGTGCACCTACTGGTAAGTTGTAAGAACGAATCAATTCTCCTTCTTTACCATAAACTAATAAAGTTGGGATTAATTTTTTGTTTCTAGCCTCAGAAATTACTTTTTCTTGGAAACCAGTCTGCTCATCGATCTCAACCATGAACGATTGTCCTTGCTCTAAATCCTCGTAAGCAATCTTACCAGTAAACTCAGAAACAATTACACCGTTATATGGATCCCATTTACAGATTACAGTTCCTTTTGCTACAGTTTCTCCATCTCCAACGAAGATACTAGAACCGTAAGGAATGTTATGTGTATTTAAAACAATTCCAGTTTTCTCGTCAACTAATTTCAATTCAGTTGAACGTGAAACTACGATATCAACAGAGTTTCCTTCTCCGTCTTCTCCTTTAACTGTTTTTAAATCTTCAATTTCAAGTCTACCTGCGAATCTTGTAACGATACTAGACTCTTCAGAGATACCTCCAGCAACCCCTCCAACGTGGAACGTACGAAGTGTTAACTGTGTACCTGGCTCTCCAATAGACTGAGCTGCAATAACTCCGACAGCTTCACCTCTTTGTGTCATCTTACCAGTAGCTAAGTTTCTACCGTAACATTTCGCACAAATACCTTTTAAAGCTTCACAAGTTAATGGAGATCTAACTTCTACTTTCTCAATTGGAGAAGCTTCGATAGTTCTCATAATTGCTTCAGTAATTTGTTCTCCAGATTTAACCATTACTTCGTTAGTAAGAGGATTGATAACGTCTTGTAATGCAACACGTCCTAAAATTCTCTCTCCTAAAGATTCAACGATTTCCTCATTTTTCTTCAATGCCGCAACTTCAACACCTCTTAAAGTTCCACAATCTTCGATGTTAACAATAACATCTTGAGAAACGTCATGAAGCCTTCTTGTTAAGTAACCAGCATCGGCCGTTTTAAGAGCCGTATCCGCAAGACCTTTACGAGCACCGTGAGTAGAAATGAAGTACTCAAGGATCGAAAGACCTTCCTTAAAGTTAGAAAGAATCGGGTTTTCAATAATCTCACCACCACCAGCAGTAGATTTTTTAGGCTTAGCCATCAAACCACGCATACCAGTTAACTGACGAATCTGTTCCTTAGAACCCCTCGCCCCAGAGTCAAGCATCATATATACAGAGTTGAAACCTTGTTGGTCTTCTCTAATATTTTTCATTGCCAATTCTGTTAACTGAGCATTTGCTGAAGTCCATACGTCAATAACTTGGTTGTAACGCTCGTTATTTGTGATAAGACCCATGTTATAGTTAGTTGAGATACCTTCAACTTGCTCTCTAGCATCTGCAATTAACTTCGTTTTTTGTTCTGGGATTCTAATATCACCTAAAGAGAATGATAAACCTCCTCTAAATGCGAATTTATAACCCATATCTTTCATATTATCCAAGAAAGCTGCCGTTGTAGGTACATCAGTCACACTTAAAATGTGTCCGATAATATCTCTAAGGTTTTTCTTAGTCAATACGTCGTTGATATATCCAGCTGCTTCAGGTACTACTTCGTTAAATAATACACGTCCTGCAGTTGTTTGAATGATTTTGTACACTAATTCTCCAGCGTCATTAAAATCTTTTGCTCTAATTTTCACACGAGCATTCAATTCTAATCTTCCTTCGTTTAATGCAATGTTTACTTCTTCAGCAGAATAGAAAGTCAAATCTTGACCTAAAATTTTGTGATCTTCTGTAGAAATACGCTCTTTGGTCATATAATATAGACCCAAGACCATGTCCTGAGAAGGTACAGTAATTGGAGCACCATTTGCAGGGTTCAAGATATTGTGAGAAGCCAACATTAATAATTGTGCCTCTAAAATAGCTTCTGGTCCTAATGGTAAGTGAACCGCCATCTGGTCACCATCGAAATCGGCGTTGAAAGCCGTACATACTAATGGGTGTAACTGGATCGCTTTTCCTTCAATTAATTTTGGCTGGAAAGCCTGAATACCAAGTCTGTGCAAAGTAGGAGCACGGTTCAGTAATACTGGGTGTCCTTTAATTACGTTTTCTAAGATATCCCAAACTACCGGCTCTTTTTTGTCAATGATTTTCTTAGCAGATTTTACTGTTTTTACAATACCTCTTTCAATCAATTTACGGATAACGAAAGGTTTGTATAATTCAGAAGCCATATCTTTTGGCAATCCGCACTCGTATAATTTTAACTCTGGACCAACGACAATTACCGAACGAGCAGAATAATCCACACGTTTTCCAAGTAAGTTTTGACGGAAACGTCCTTGCTTACCTTTTAATGAGTCAGATAATGATTTTAATGGTCTGTTAGATTCTGTTTTAACAGCAGAAGCTTTACGTGTGTTATCGAATAATGAATCTACAGATTCTTGTAACATACGTTTCTCGTTTCTTAAGATAACTTCTGGAGCTTTAATCTCCATTAATCTTTTCAAACGGTTATTACGGATGATTACACGACGATATAAGTCGTTCAAATCTGAAGTTGCAAAACGACCTCCATCAAGCGGCACAAGCGGACGTAATTCTGGTGGAATAACTGGAACCACTTTCATGATCATCCACTCAGGACGATTTTCGCGGTTTTCGTTAGACTCACGGAAAGACTCAACAACTTGTAATCTTTTTAAAGCTTCAGTTTTTCTTTGTTTAGAAGTCTCGTTGTTAGCGCTGTGTCTTAATTCATAAGATAAAGCATCTAGGTCAATACGAGCTAATAAATCCATAATACACTCTGCTCCCATTTTGGCAACAAATTTATTTGGATCTAAATCATCTAAATATTGGTTTTCTTGCGGAAGAGTATCTAAAATGTTTAGGTATTCTTCTTCAGTTAAGAAATCAAGTCTTTGTAAAGATTCTCCATCTGCATTTTTAGCAATACCAGCTTGGATTACTACGTATCTTTCGTAGTAAATGATCATATCTAATTTCTTAGATGGAAGACCAAGGATATAACCAATTTTGTTTGGAAGAGAACGGAAATACCAGATATGAGCAATTGGCACAACAAGGTTGATGTGTCCTACTCTATCACGACGTACTTTTTTCTCGGTAACTTCAACACCACAACGGTCACAGATGATACCTTTGTAACGAATTCTTTTATACTTACCACAAGCACATTCGAAATCTTTTACTGGTCCGAAGATTCTTTCGCAGAAAAGTCCGTCACGCTCTGGTTTGTGAGTTCTATAGTTAATAGTTTCTGGCTTTAAAACCTCTCCTCTTGATTCTTTCAAGATAGATTCTGGTGAAGCCAATCCAATAGAAATTTTGTTAAATCTTTTTACTGGATTCTTATCTTTATTGTTTCTGTTATTCATCATAGTTTTTACTATTGATTTATTTGCAATTAAAAAATTGAATTTAGATTTATAATCTACTCTTAAAAAAATTAAGAGTTAATCATTCAGCTACTACCTCGGGTTACTTCTCTAAACCTCAAATTCTTATTTGAAGTGCTAGTTATAAAATGCCTTGCATTGTTATAAAAAATCGGAACGGGTTACGGGTATAAATCTTTAAAAACTTATTATAAATGAGTAATCAGTCCCGATTAAAATCGGGACTGATTCCAAAACTTTTATTATTCTTCCAAACGAAGATCTAAACCTAGACCTTTCAATTCGTGCATTAATACATTGAATGATTCTGGTAAACCTGGTTCTGGCATAGTTTCACCCTTAACGATAGCCTCATAAGTTTTAGCTCTACCAATAACGTCATCAGACTTAACAGTTAAGATTTCACGTAGTGTACTAGAAGCTCCATAAGCCTCAAGTGCCCAAACCTCCATCTCTCCAAAACGCTGACCTCCAAATTGAGCCTTACCTCCAAGTGGTTGTTGCGTAATCAATGAGTATGGTCCGATAGAACGTGCGTGCATCTTATCATCAACCATGTGTCCTAATTTAAGCATGTAAATTACACCCACAGTTGCTTTTTGTGCAAAACGCTCTCCAGTTCCACCATCATAAAGATATGTATGTCCGAAACGTGGTACGTTAGCCTCATCAGTCAAAGCGTTGATCTCGTCAAGAGAAGCACCGTCGAAGATTGGAGTAGCAAATTTTCTACCCAAGTTCATACCAGCCCATCCAAGAACAGTCTCATAAATCTGACCAATGTTCATACGTGAAGGTACCCCAAGTGGATTCAATACGATATCTACTGGTGTTCCATCTTCTAAGAATGGCATATCTTCGTGACGAACGATTCTTGCAACAATACCTTTGTTACCGTGACGTCCTGCCATTTTATCACCCACTTTTAACTTACGTTTTTTAGCGATATAGATTTTAGCTAATTTCAAGATTCCAGATGGTAATTCATCTCCAACTGTAATAGTGAATTTCTCTCTTCTTAAAGCTCCTTGTAAGTCGTTAAGCTTAATTTTATAGTTATGAATCAAATCATTAACCATTTTATTTGTAGCATCATCAGCAACCCATTGACCTTTGCTTAAGTGAGCAAAATCTTCTACTGCGTAAAGCATTTTTTGAGTATATTTTTTACCTTTTGGTAAAACTTCTTCACCCAAATCATTCATTACACCTTGAGATGTTTTTCCGTTAACGATCAAGAATAATTTCTCAACCAATCTGTCTTTTAATTCAACAAATTTAGTTTCGAATTCCATTTCTAACGCGCCTAAAGCATCTTTATCCTGAGTACGTTTACGTTTATCTTTTACGGCTCTTGCAAATAATTTTTTGTCAAGAACTACACCATGTAAAGATGGAGAAGCTTTTAATGAAGCATCTTTTACATCACCTGCTTTATCCCCGAAGATTGCACGAAGCAATTTCTCCTCTGGAGTAGGATCTGATTCCCCTTTTGGTGTAATTTTTCCGATCAAAATGTCGCCAGGTTTAACCTCTGCTCCAATTCTAATCATACCGTTTTCATCTAAATCTTTAGTAGCTTCTTCAGAAACGTTAGGAATATCGTTTGTTAACTCTTCGTTTCCTAACTTAGTATCTCTAACCTCTAATGAATAATCATCAACGTGGATAGAAGTAAAAATATCATCACGAACTACTTTTTCAGAAATTACAATCGCATCCTCGAAGTTGTACCCTTTCCATGGCATGAACGCAACTTTTAAGTTTCTACCTAAAGCTAATTCTCCATTTTGAGTAGCATATCCTTCAGACAATACTTGTCCAGGAACAACTCTATCACCTCTTCTTACGATAGGTTTCAAGTTGATACTTGTACCTTGATTGGTTTTTCTAAATTTAATTAAGTTGTACGTTTTCTCATCAGCATCAAAACTTACCATTCTCTCGTCTTCTGTACGATCGTATTTAATAGTAATGATGTTAGCATCTACGTATTCAACAGTACCATGCCCTTCAGCATTGATCAATACTCTTGAATCTGAAGCTACCTGACGCTCTAAACCTGTACCAACAATCGGTGCTTCAGGACGGATCAAAGGAACTGCCTGACGCATCATGTTAGATCCCATCAACGCACGGTTCGCATCATCATGCTCCAAGAAAGGAATCAATGATGCAGAAATCGAAGCGATCTGGTTTGGTGCAACGTCTGTATAATGAACTACTGATGGCTCAACAACCGGGAAGTCACCTTCCTCACGAGCAATAACATTGCTAGCTGTAATTTTACCAGTTTCGTCCATTTCAATGTTTGCCTGAGCAATCATTTTACCTTCTTCTTCTTCAGCACTTAAGTAAACTGGAGTACTTTCTAAATCAACTACACCATTTGTTACTTTACGGTATGGAGTTTCGATGAATCCCATTCCGTTTACTTTTGCATAAACACCAAGAGATGAAATCAAACCAATGTTTGGTCCCTCAGGAGTTTCAATCGGACATAAACGACCATAGTGAGTATAGTGAACGTCACGAACCTCGAAACCAGCTCTCTCTCTCGAAAGTCCACCTGGTCCAAGTGCAGAAAGTCTTCTTTTGTGTGTAATCTCAGCTAATGGATTCGTTTGATCCATAAATTGAGATAACTGGTTAGTACCAAAGAAAGAGTTAATAACTGATGATAATGTTTTAGCATTAATCAAATCAATTGGTGTAAACACCTCGTTATCTCTAACGTTCATTCTCTCACGAATAGTTCTAGCCATACGTGCTAAACCAACACCGAATTGTTGAGACAATTGTTCTCCAACTGTTCTAACACGACGGTTTGATAAGTGATCAATATCATCAATCTCTGCTTTAGAGTTGATCAACTCGATCAAATATTTTACGATTGTAATGATATCTTCTTTAGTAAGCACTTGCTTATCCATAGGGATATCTAAATCTAATTTTTTGTTCATTCTGTAACGACCAACTTCACCTAAGTTATAACGTTGATCAGAGAAGAACAATTTATCTATAATACCACGAGCAGTTTCCTCATCAGGCGGTTCAGCGTTACGCAACTGACGGTAAATATGCTCTACAGCTTCTTTTTCAGAGTTTGTTGGATCTTTTTGTAACGTGTTGTGGATAATAGCATAATCTGCTTGGTTGTTATCCTCTTTGTGTAACAAAATAGATTTTACGTTAGAATCGATAATCTCTTCAACATTATCTTTGTCGATAATTGTATCACGATCAAGGATGATTTCGTTACGTTCGATAGAAACTACCTCTCCAGTATCCTCATCTACGAAATCCTCATGCCATGTATTCAATACACGCGCAGCAAGTCTTCTTCCAATATATTTCTTAATACCTGTTTTAGAAACTTTAATTTCTTCAGCTAAGTCGAAAATTTCAAGGATATCCTTATCTCTTTCGAAACCGATAGCACGGAATAAAGTTGTTACAGGTAATTTTTTCTTTCTATCGATATACGCGTACATTACGCTGTTAATATCTGTAGAGAATTCTATCCAAGATCCTTTAAAAGGAATTACTCTTGCAGAATAAAGTTTAGTTCCATTTGCGTGGAATGACTGTCCAAAGAAAACCCCTGGAGAACGGTGTAATTGAGATACTACAACACGCTCGGCACCATTAATAACAAAAGTACCACTAGGAGTCATGTAAGGTATTGTTCCAAGATAAACATCTTGCACAATTGTTTCAAAATCTTCGTGTTCTGGATCTGTACAGTATAGTTTTAACCTAGCTTTTAAAGGCACACTATAAGTAAGACCTCTCTCTATACATTCTTGAATTGTATAACGTGGAGGATCAACAAAATAATCTAGGAATTCCAATACAAAGTTGTTTCTTGTATCTGTAATTGGGAAGTTTTCCATGAAGGTGTTGTATAACCCTTCGTTGCCTCTTTCGTCAGATTTCGTTTCTAATTGAAAGAAATCTTTAAAAGATTTAACCTGAACATCTAAGAAATCTGGATAGTCAGGGATATTTTTTGTAGAGGCAAAATTCAATCTTTCAGTCTGATTTGTTATCATCAATGGACAAAATTTTGATTAAAAAAAAGTAATTTTTGTTTGTGTAAAAACACACTGTTTAATCTATACTTTCTTATTATAATCAATACATCTTTAAAAATAAACTATAAAAAAAAGCCGATTTTCTTTCTTCGTATTGATCTAAAACTTTTTCGTATTTTAAACTATGGGATAATAAAACTTAATATATTTTATTATACGAAAAATGGTTTAGGCCTTTGAGTGTTAACTCAAGACCTAAACCTAGTTCTTAAACTGAGTTTAATTATTTAAGCTCAACAGTAGCTCCAGCCTCTTCTAAAGATTTTTTAAGACCTTCAGCCTCTTCTTTAGAAACACCTTCTTTAACGTTGCTTGGTGCACCGTCAACTACATCTTTAGCTTCTTTAAGACCTAAACCAGTTAATTCTTTAACTAATTTTACAACAGCTAATTTAGAAGCTCCTGCATCTTTCAATACAACTGTAAATTCAGTTTGTGCTTCTTCAGCAGCACCGTCTCCTCCACCAGCAGCAACTACTACAGCAGCAGCAGCAGGCTCGATTCCGTACTCATCTTTTAATATTGTTGCTAATTCGTTAACTTCTTTAACTGTTAAGTTAACTAATTGTTCTGCGAATTGTTTCAAATCTGCCATTTTTTCTATCGTTTAAAATGATTTGTGTAAAAAATATAATTTAATTATTGTGCGCTAATTAAGCAGTAAGGAAGCAAACCCCCTTACGATAATTACTCTGCTCCTTCTTCTTCGCTTCCAGCGAATTTGTTTTGTAAAGCAGAAATAATTCTTTGAGCTGGAGATTGTAATAATCCAATGATTTCTCCAATAAGCTCTTCTTTAGATTTAATTGTAGCTAATGCATCTAATTGGTTGTCCCCAATATATACTTCAGAGTTGATGTAAGCCCCTTTTAAAACTGGTTTATCAGATTTCTTACGGAAATCTTTGATAATTTTTCCAGGTGCGTTAGCAACATCAGAAATAAATATAGCACTGTTACCACTTAAAACTGTAGGTAAATCACCATAATCATTAGAAGAAGCTTCCATTGCTTTTGCAAGCAAAGTGTTCTTTACAACCTCTAATTTGATACCTGCTTTAAAACAAGCTCTACGTAAGTTTGAAGTTGTCTCTGCGTTTAAACCAGAAATATCAGATACATAAATGATATTTGTACCAGCTAACTGCGCAGTTAAATTTTCAATCGCGATTGATTTTTCTTCTCTAGTCATACTAAAAATTTTTAACTACCAATTATACTGCTTTTGGGTCTAATGCGATAGCAGGACTCATTGTGCTTGTAAGGTGAATACCTTTAATGTATGTACCTTTAGCAGCAGTTGGTTTAAGTTTTATTAATGTTTGAATAATTTCGTGTGCGTTGTCAACAATCTGCTCAGCTCCAAAAGAAACTTTACCGATTCCTGCGTGTACGATACCAGTTTTATCAACTTTAAAGTCAATTTTACCAGCTTTAACCTCTTGAACAGCTTTTGCAACATCCATAGTTACAGTACCTGTTTTAGGGTTTGGCATTAAACCTCTAGGACCTAAAATACGACCTAATGGACCTAATTTACCCATTACAGCAGGCATAGTGATGATAACATCAACATCTGTCCAACCGTCTTTAATTTTTTGTAAGTAATCGTCAAGACCAACGTGATCTGCTCCAGCCTCTCTTGCTTCAGCCTCTTTATCTGGAGTAACCAACGCTAATACTTTAACGTCTTTTCCTGTTCCGTGAGGTAAAGTTACCACACCTCTTACCATTTGATTCGCTTTTCTTGGATCAACACCCAAACGAACTGCGATATCAACAGACTCATCAAATTTTGCAGAAGCAACAACTTTAATTAATGCAGCAGCATCTTTTAAAGAGTATAATTTGTTCTTTTCAATTTTTGAAGCAGCCTCTTTTTGCTTTTTTGTTAATTTTGCCATTTCTTTTTCTTAATTAAAAAGGAGCATCTCCTGATACAGTTATACCCATAGATCTAGCTGTTCCAGCAACCATACTCATAGCTTTCTCAATTGTGAAAGCATTTAAGTCTGGCATTTTGTCTTCAGCGATAGTTCTAATTTGTTCCCAAGTAACGCTAGCTACTTTTTTACGATTAGGCTCACCAGAACCAGATTTTAGCTTTGCAGCTTCCATTAACTGAACTGCTGCTGGAGGAGTCTTAACAACAAAATCAAATGATTTGTCTTTGTACACAGTGATTTGCACTGGACAAATTTTGCCAGGTTTATCTTGAGTTCTAGCATTAAATTGCTTACAAAACTCCATGATATTAACCCCAGCAGCTCCTAAAGCAGGTCCAACCGGTGGCGACGGGTTCGCAGCACCTCCCTTAACTTGTAGTTTAACTACCTTACTAATTTCTTTAGCCATTTTTAAAAAATTTAACACTGTAATCAATGGAAGCGATTACAATGGTTTATTATAGTGTAACAAAAAATTATACTTTTTCTACTTGCATAAAACTTAATTCTAATGGAGTTTTTCTTCCGAAAATCTTAACCATTACCTCAAGCTTACGCTTTTCTTCATTGATTTTCTCAACAGATCCATTAAATCCATTGAAAGGTCCATCAATAACCTTAACCGTTTCCCCAACACTAAATGGAATAGAACGAGTATCTGTATTTACAGCTAACTCATCTACTTTACCTAACATACGGTTTACTTCAGAAAGTCTTAAAGGAACAGGTTCTCCACCCTTAGTTTCTCCCAAAAATCCAATAACACTAGTAATTGACTTAATAATATGAGGGATCTCACCAACTAAGTTAGCTTCAATCATAACATATCCAGGAAAGTAAACTTTATCCTTAGATGATTTTTTCCCATCTTTTACAGTAACCACTTTTTCAGTAGGAACTAAAACTTGAGAAACATAATCCTCCATACCTAATCTCGCAATCTCAGTCTCGATATAAGCTTTCACTTTATTTTCTTGACCACTAACCGCTCTAACTACGTACCATTTTTTCACATTATTATCTGCCATCACAAAAAAATTATCCTTTTAACCAGTTAAAAAATCCAGCCAAAGCTTTTGCAAAAAATTCGTCTACTCCCCATGTTGCCAAAGCGAATAAAATCGAAAATACAGCCACAACAATTGTCAATTTTTGAACTTCAGCCCAAGCTGGCCAAGTAACATTTGACTTTAACTCTTCGAAAGCCTCTGATAAATAATTAGTAACTTTTGTCATTTGATATATTTTTTATTGCACGGGCGGAGGGATTCGAACCCCCATCAACGGTTTTGGAGACCGCTATTCTACCCTTGAACTACGCCCGTAATTAAAGCCAGTGATTTCAAATTAAGAAATCACTGGCTTTTATTTATTTATAGAATTACTCTACGATTTCAGTAACCTGACCAGCACCAACTGTTCTACCACCTTCACGGATAGCGAAACGTAAACCTACGTTCATAGCGATTGGGCTTAATAAAGCAACTTCAATAGTTAAGTTATCACCTGGCATTACCATCTCTACACCTGCTGGTAAAGTAATAACTCCTGTCACGTCAGTTGTACGTACGTAAAACTGTGGACGATAGTTATTATGGAATGGAGTGTGACGTCCACCTTCTTCTTTTTTCAAGATATAAACCTCAGCTTTGAATTTAGCGTGTGGTTTTACTGAACCTGGCTTAATAATAACCATACCTCTTTTGATATCAGCTTTATCAATACCTCTTAACAATAAACCTACGTTATCTCCAGCTTCACCTCTATCAAGGATTTTACGGAACATCTCAACCCCTGTAATAGTAGAAGTTAATTTTTCAGCTCCCATACCAATGATTTCAACAGGATCTCCAGTGTTAGCAACTCCAGTTTCGATACGACCTGTAGCAACAGTTCCACGACCTGTAATTGTAAATACGTCCTCAACTGGCATCAAGAATGGTTTAGCAACGTCACGTACTGGCTCTTCGATCCAGTTGTCAACAGCTTCCATTAATTCGATAATTTTAGGTACCCAGTTTGGATCATTGTTTAATCCTCCTAAAGCAGAACCTTGAACTACAGGACCATTATCTCCATCATATTCGTAGAAAGATAATAAATCTCTAATTTCCATTTCAACAAGCTCTAATAACTCAGCATCATCAACCATATCCACTTTGTTCATGAAAACAACGATTCTTGGAATACCAACCTGACGACCTAAAAGAATGTGCTCACGAGTTTGTGGCATTGGACCATCTGTAGCAGCAACTACTAAGATAGCTCCGTCCATTTGAGCAGCACCAGTAACCATGTTCTTTACGTAATCCGCGTGACCTGGACAGTCAACGTGAGCGTAGTGACGGTTAGCAGTTTCGTACTCTACGTGTGATGTATTAATAGTAATACCTCTTTCTTTCTCCTCTGGAGCGTTATCGATTTGATCAAACGATTTTGCTTGACAGTAACCAGCATCTGACAATACTTTTGTAATTGCAGCAGTTAATGTAGTTTTTCCGTGATCTACGTGTCCAATTGTACCTATGTTTAAGTGCGGTTTGGAACGATTAAAATTCTCCTTTGCCATTTTACTTAATTTTTAATCTTAGTTATATATTAATTTTCAATTTCCTACTTACTTGAGCCAATGTCGGGATTTGAACCCGAGACCTCTTCCTTACCAAGGAAGCACTCTACCCCTGAGCTACACCGGCAGAGAGTTCTGATTTGAGATTTCCGAATCCAAACCTCAGATTTTCAACAATCTAAAATCCAAGACCCAAAATCTTAACCTCTTTTTTGTTGTGGGGAGAGCAGGATTCGAACCTGCGAAGTTCACACAGCAGATTTACAGTCTGCCCTCGTTGGCCGCTTGAGTATCTCCCCTAATTTTAAAATTCCATCATTTTAAAGAACCAAATTCCAAATCGCATTTGAAATTTTCTGAGCCGATAGAGGGACTCGAACCCACGACCTGCTGATTACAAATCAGCTGCTCTAGCCAGCTGAGCTACATCGGCGAATGCATTAAAAAAGTCCGCTATTTCTAACGGACTGCAAATGTAGCTATTTTATCTTTTAATCAAAACATTTTTTCAAAAAAAATTTCAATTAAATATGCGCTCTTATTTTTTCCTTCCTTTTTACAAGCAAACGTTCTAACGACTCTGCAGAAAGCTCAACGGCTTCTTCAAATGTTTTACACTGTTTTTTTACCAAAAAATCATCACCAGGAACATTAATCTTTATCTCCACCACCTTATTCTCTTTATCACTTGTTCTTTCAACTTTTAAAAAAACATCTGATGAAACCACTCGATCGTAGTATTTCTCTAGCTTACCCATTCTTTCTTGGATAAAATCGACCAACTTTCTGTCGACAGCAAAATTAACTGCATGAACATCTACCTTCATAATAAAAAATTTAGGATTAACATTTAGAATTACTATTTACTTCTTGGATGCGCACCTTTATATACTTTTTTAAGTTCCGCCAGACTATTATGTGTATAAACCTGTGTAGATGCCAAACTAGAATGCCCTAATAACTCTTTAACTGAATTCAAATCTGCCCCATTATTCAATAGGTGAGTTGCAAAAGTATGCCTAAGCACATGCGGACTTTTTTTTACCTTTTCTGAGACCCTACTAAAGTATGAATTTATTAAACGATAAACAAAAGATTCGCTCAATTTTAACCCTTTTTTCGAAACAAAAAAATAGTCCGAATCAACCAAATTTTCCAAACCATCCCTTTCCTTTATATATAAATCAATCTGATCAGCAATAATTGGTAAAATCGGAATAATGCGCTCTTTATTTCTTTTCCCTAAAACCTTAATTGCATTACTTGAACGATCAACATTTTTAATCATCAAATGAATTAATTCCGCACGACGCATTCCTGTAACATAAAACATCTCCACAATAAGCCTATCCCGAATCTCTTCAAAACCAACAGAGACATCTATAACCTCAAGCAGATCTTTAAGCTCTTTTTCCGAAAAAGGAACCTGAATCACTTTCGGAGTTTTCAATGACCTATGCTTCAACATGGGACTAACCTCTATTTGTTTTGATTTTAAAAGAAACTTATAAAAAGCTTTCAAAGAAGCCATTTTTCTATTAACAGAAACATTTGAAATATCCTGATCAACTAAAAAAACAATCCAGCTTCTCACCTGACCATAATTTACCAAATCAATACTTTCCTGATCAAAAGACTCCTTCACAAAAGACTCAAAAGACATTATATCATTCAAGTAAGCCCCAACCGTATGCGAAGAATATTTTTTTTCCAGCAAAAGATAATCCGAAAAAGCCTCTTTATTCGTTTTCATAAAATCTAAAAATTAAGCATAAAAAAAACCGTTAGCATCAAAATTAAAACATTTTGACCACTAACGGTAATTATTTTCTAAAAGCTGATATTAACTTTCTAAACTATCTTTCAAGCCTTGAATGTAAGCCGCTTTTTGGATTTGAGCTCTTTTGATAACAGAAGGCTTAATAAAAGCAGTACGTGCTCTTAATTGACGAACAGTTCCTGTTTTATCAAATTTTCTTTTATAGCGCTTTAATGCTCTATCGATATTTTCTCCGTCTTTAATTGGTATAATTAACATAATATAGACACCTCCTCTCGTTAAGGCTGCAAATGTATGTATTAATTATTAATTATGAGTTATAAATTTTGAATTATTTTTCATTTAAGGCTTAAAACCGGAAAGAAAACCATTCCTCATGCACTGCATTTACCTTTTAAACGCTGTTATTTCAACAGATTTCTAGAAATAACCAACTTTTGAATTTCAGTTGTTCCTTCTCCTATAGTACATAATTTAGAATCTCTGTAGAACTTTTCTACAGGAAAATCTTTAGTATAGCCATAACCTCCATGAATCTGAACCGCATCATTTGCAATTTTTACACATGCTTCAGAAGCATACATTTTTGCCATAGCTCCAGCGGTAGTTACTTGTTTATGCTGTTGTTTTAAAAAAGCAGCTTTATGCAGCAATAATTCCGAAGCTTCAATCTCTGTCGCCATATCAGCCAATTTAAAAGAGATTCCCTGAAAATTACTAATAGGTTGGCCAAACTGATGTCTTTCTTTTGAATATTTCAATGCCGCTTCATACGCTCCTTTTGCAATTCCTAAAGAAAGAGCTCCGATAGAGATTCTTCCGCCATCAAGAATTTTCATAGCCTGAACAAAACCTTCACCTACTTCTCCTAATCTATTTGAATCAGGAACGCGGCAGCTGTCAAAAACCAATTCAGCAGTTTCACTTGCCCTCATTCCTAATTTATTTTCTTTTTTGCCAGACGAAAAACCTTTCATCCCTTTTTCAAATACAAAAGCTGTCATTCCTTTAGAATCACCTTTTTCACCAGTACGAACTATTACAACAGCAATATCTCCAGATATACCATGCGTAATAAAGTTTTTTGCCCCATTTACAATCCAATGGTCACCATCTTTAACAGCGGTTGTATTCATTCCTCCAGCATCAGAACCAGTATTATGCTCGGTTAGACCCCACGCTCCTATATGTTCAGCTGTAGCCAGTTTCGGAAGCCATTTTTTCTTTTGCTCTTCATTTCCAAAAGTTAAGATATGATTGGTGCATAAAGAGTTATGCGCCGCAACCGACAATCCTATTGACGGATCTACCTTAGAAATTTCTTCAATTATTGTAACATATTCATGATAACCTAGACCCGAACCGCCATATTCCTCTGGAACCAAAACTCCCATGAAGCCCATCTCGCCAAGTTGCTTAAATAACTTAATTGGAAAAATTTGCGCTTCGTCCCATTCCATTATATGAGGTCTAATATTCTTTTCTGCAAAGTCTTTTATAGACTGTGCAATCATTAGTTGTGTTTCGTTGTAATCAAAGTTCATGAGTTAGTTTCTTTTTTAGAACTCCAAATATAAACTAATTATTTTTGCTTTTTCAACAGGAAAATCTTTAATTTTTGCTAAATCCTCAATATTTTTAAAATCCCCATTCATACTTCGGTAAGTCACTATTTGTTTTGCAAGACCATATCTAAAGTATGAAAACTGAGCCAACTCCTTTAATGACGCCTCATTTACGTTTATTTTCTTCAAGGTCGAAGGAATCACAGCTTTAAAATGCCCATTTAATTCATTTATAACTTCTGGCGAAAGTCCCCAAATCTCTTTCATCTGCTCCATTGACACAAACGCCCCTATGATTTCTTTCTGCTTTAAGATTCTAGACGACAACCCTTCTCCAATTCCGTAGATTTTCATCAAATCTTCTTGCGTTGCCAGATTAATATCCAATATTTCAAGTTTTTCTTTTTTTGGAAAACTCTTAATACTGAATTTTTTTTTCTCAGCAGTATAATTACTTTTATTTTGTTTCCAATCTGGAAATTTAAACAAAGGAGATATTTTATTTAACAAGGAATCAGAAATACCAGTAACTTTTTGAAACTCTTCCGCTGAGTTTACATATTTATTCTCTTTTCGAAATGCCATTAAACGATCGATTTCTTGTACCGACATTCCAAGCTTGTATCCTTTATAATCAGAAATAAAATTAGGGTTGAAAAGATAGTTAGATGGCTTCGTATTTTTATTTGTTAATTTCTCCTGATCAATCTCTGATTGTAAAGCAAGCCATTCTTCTTTCCCTTGGCTTTTAGTTTCAGAAATATTAAAATCAGATAAAAAATAAAACAACTGCAAAACTATCATTATAATGAAGAGCATAAAAATGCCTATCCGTTGCTGTTTTGTAAAATAAAAATAACTATTTAAAAACTTAAAATTCATCGCAAAAAGTGTCTTTAAAAAATAAAACAAGAAAAATCCTTCAAATTTATCAAGAAAATAAGTAAGAAAAGTAGTTTTTAAAAAATTATCGAATCTCTTATAAAAGACCAATTAATTTAATGAATATCAATACTTAGAGAAAGTTTCTTACGACTACTGTAAAAAAATCAAAGATTTTATAACTTAAAAGATGATAATTGTTTTTATTTTTTACAAAAAACAATACATTTGGCACTTAATAACAAATAAACCAATAAAATAATATGTCAATTTGGAGAGTAAAACCTATATCTGCCTTTGAGGCCGATATGAAAAAAAGTGATTTAAAGAGAGTCCTAGGAAAATGGAGTCTTACTGCCATTGGTGTTGGTGCCATTATCGGTGGGGGAATTTTTGTACTTACAGGTACTGGGGCTTATTATCATGCAGGACCAGCATTAGCTATTTCGTTTATCATAGCAGGTATTGCTTGTGTTTTTGCGGCTCTTTGCTATTCTGAATTTGCTTCTATTTTACCTGTGGAAGGATCAGCTTATGCTTATGCTTACGGTACTATTGGAGAAGTTTTTGCCTGGATCATTGGTTGGGGACTAATACTTGAATATGCAATGGGATCGATGACTGTAGCGGTTTCCTGGTCCGGATATTTTAATAAATTGCTCAAAATATTTCACATTCACCTTCCTGATTGGTTAACTACAGATCCTGCAAGCTACACTGGAGAAGGTTTTTCTATGAATCTTCCAGCTTTCTTGATCGTTCTTTTAGTTATTTCATTACTTATTAAAGGAACAAAAAGTGCTGCTAAAGCCAATAATGCAATTGTTATCCTTAAAGTATCTGCTGTAATCTTTGTAATTATTGCTGGTCTTTTCTTTATTAATACAGCAAACTGGAGCCCGTTTATTCCTGAAGCAACTCAGATCATTGAAAAAGAAACTACACACAATGCCTATGGAATTGGAGGTATTATCTCTGGAGCAGCAGCTATTTTCTTTGCTTATGTTGGTTTCGATGCCGTTTCTACACAAGCTGGAGAAGCTATTAATCCTAAAAAAGATGTTCCTTTTGCAATTATTGCTTCTTTATTAATTTGTACTACATTATATATTCTTGTTTCTTTAGTATTAACAGGAATGATGAATTACCAAGACTTTAACCCACTAGGAAAATATCCTGAAGCTATCAAAGCTCCTGTTGCTTATGCATTTGATATTGCAGGACAAGGCTGGGCTGGCTCTATTATTACTGTTGCTGCAACTATTGGTTTGGTTTCAGTATTAATGGTAATGATCATGGGACAATCTAGAATTTTCCTTGGAATGTCTAAAGATGGTTTAATTCCTTCTGTTTTCTCTAAAGTAAACCCTATTTCTGGAACTCCAAAAACGAACTTAATGATTCTTGGAGCCATTATTGCAACTGTTGCTGCTTTTACACCAATCAACAAATTGGCTGACATGACAAGTTTTGGTACTTTGTTTGCCTTTACAATGGTTTGTATTGCCGTGTGGATTTTAAGAGTAAAACAACCAGGATTAACCAGAACATTTAAAGTTCCTGCTTTACCAGTTATTGCGGTATTAGGAATTGCAATCAATTCTTATTTAATTTTTAATTTAAGTAAAGATGCACAGTTATTATCTTTTGGATGGCTTATTGTTGGTATAATTGTATACTTTGGATACAGCAAGAAAAGATCAAAACTTAACAATCCTACTGAGGAATAATAAATACAACTTCATAAAAAAAGCTCCAAATTAAAATTTGGAGCTTTTTTTATAAATCAAATACTGATGTTCTTTTTGAGCGAATTAAATCTTTTAGGCGAATCCAGAAAGCGAGAGTCAAGTAGACTCCAAATCCTAATCCGGCTGTAACAAAAGAAATGTATATAAAAAATAAACGAACGCTAGTAACACGCATTCCGAGTTTATCTGCTAGTCTTGAAGAAACATGAAAACCATATTTTTCAAAAAAGAATTTAAGTTTTAAAATTGCTGACATTTTCTGATTTTAGATTTTATATTTCCTTCGACTTCGCCTAGGATGACAAAAATACAAATTATCTCATTACCCCATTTTCTATTTCTCTAATTATTTTTAAGCAGCTCTAATCCGATAGCACACTTAAGACATGCCTTATGATCACAATATTCATTTTTAAGCTCTAGCAATCCCTGACTTTCAAATGCTGATTGAGGCTTTATTCCAAACGAATTAAACTTATCAATAATAACATTTTTCTCAGAAGCCATTTCATTCATAAAATCAATCAAATCTTCGATTATTAATTCTCCTCTAATATTGGAATAAGCAAATTGAAGCGGAATTATAGTATTGATAATCAATAAATCTACAAACGATTTTGAAAGCATTTTGGATTTCTTCGGACTTTCTTTATCAAACTGATAATGATTCTGCCAATAAGAACTTGCAGAAACACTCAATAGATGATATACTTCTTCAACAGATTTTAAATCAATTATTTTTGAAAACAGGTTTTGATGTTTATAATATAAAGATGCCAATTGAGAAAGCCTTATCGTTGGAAAATTATCTGGACGAAGTTTAAAAAACTGAAGAGGATCTGTATAAGTCTTTTCTATTTGATATTTATGTCGTAAATAAAAATAGCGAAATTGTAAATCTTTATAATAAACATCCTCTTTCTCTGCTTCTAACAATCCTGAAGTTCCAAAAAGCAACGCTTCTAGATTTTCGGCTTCAAAACTTTCTTTTCTTATTACTGAAAACGGAATTGCTTTTGAAATCTGCAGAAAGGAATTTCCATTGGTATTTAAACCAAAATTCCTTGCTAGAAGACAAAATAAGACCGCTTCCCAATCCTGATTGGTTTCTTCTAATAATTGATAAATAAATTTAGATTTTCGCTCTAATCGCTCAAAAAACAATCTTTCTTGCCAATTCGTAATTACAAATTTGTCAATTGCTTTTAATTGTCTTTCACAAGAAATCCATGTTTTTGGAGCAAATAATGCATTATAATTTTCGATTATTTCTTTTGGGATATAATCTTTAAGAACCAAAACAGGAATCTCAGTGTTATTCTCTCTAAAAATAGCTGTATCATTCTCCCATACTACATGAAGAATGACATTTTTATAAGCTGGATCTTTTTCGTGGTTATGCAAATACCAATCTGAAGATTTTAAATGGATCTCTACATTGCCAGCCCATTTTTGGTTTCCGATTTCTATATGTGCATTAAAAAAATCAGGCCCAGCAAGCTCTAAATAATCGCCAGTCTTAAGAATAGTAATTGGCTCACCTTGAGCTGATTTTAAATTCAAGCTGTCAAATTTCTTGAATCTCCATACATAATGAAGGAAGTCTTCTTTCATTTTAGATTTTATAATGAATTACAAAATCTAAAATAACAAAAATTTAATATTATTCTTACAAATAAGATAAATTTATTTAACGAAGCATGTACAATTTAGCGCAGGCCCTAGCATCTGACAATGCCTCATGGTGATTGAGCCGAATATCCATTTCGCGGCAGCAATCACTTAATTTGGTAGGTTTTATGCCTTTTGCTTTATAAATCTTTACCGTGCATTCCCATTTTGCAGCGATATTCAAATCCTCATAGTTTAAACCATGAAGCAACATTGTTTTCATTAAAACATTACGGTCAAAGCTTTCATTATGCGCCACTACAACTCTATTTTTTAGCCTTCTCTCTATCTCAGGATATATCTGAAAGAACGATTTTGCATTGACAGTATCTTTAGGATAAATTCCGTGAACGCGAATTGTAAACGGATTATATACATTATTAGGCGGTTTTATTAAAGATACATACTCGTCAATAATAATTCCGTTTTCGACTGTAACAATACCAACTGAGCATGGATGATATCCCGTTGCAGTTTCAAAATCAATAGCTGTAAAATTCATATTTTATTTTTAAAAGGCAAATCCATAAATCCAATTGTTTTACAATAAGATTTATGGATTATTTTTATTTGCAATGGCTTATTTTATTGAACCAATAATATCATATTTAGTAATAATATGGTGATGTCCGTTTCCTAAATCGACCAAAACAGCATCATTTTCTTTGCTGAAAAGTTTTGAAACTTCTTCGATTGGCGTTCCTAATTTTACGATTGGGAAAGGTTTCCCCATTACCTCTTTAATTGGTTTTTCGGCAACGTTTTTATCAGCAACATAACTTCTAAATAAATCGGTTTCATCTACAGAACCCACAAATCCATTGATATCAACCACCGGAATCTGCGAAATTTTATATTTACGCATACGCTCAATTGCATGAGAAACTAATTCTTCTGTACGCACAACAATTAACTCTTTATCAATATGATCCTTAATAACGTCTTCTGCTTTTGTTATGTTTTCTTCCAAGAATCCACGTTCACGCATCCAGTCATCGTTGAACATTTTACCTACATATCGGCTTCCAGAATCGTGAAATAATACCACAACAACATCTTCTGGCTTAAAGTGCTCTTTCAGCTGTAACAAGCCTTTTATACAAGCTCCTGCTGAATTTCCAACAAAAATACCTTCTTCAAGAGCAATCTTTCTGGTATAAACTGCTGCATCTTTATCAGTTACTTTTGTAAAACCGTCAATTAAAGAAAAATCAACATTTTTTGGCAAAATATCTTCTCCAATACCTTCAGTAATATAAGAGTAGATTTCGTTCTCATCGAAGATTCCTGTTTCATGGTATTTTTTGAAAACAGAACCATAAGTATCGATTCCCCAGATTTTGATATTTGGGTTTTGCTCTTTCAAGTATTTTCCAACTCCAGAAATAGTTCCGCCTGTTCCTACTCCAACAACAAAATGCGTAATTTTTCCTTCCGTCTGTTTCCAGATTTCAGGTCCAGTCTGTTCGTAATGCGCCAACGAATTTGACATGTTATCGTACTGATTTACATACCAAGAATTTGGTGTTTCTTCTGCTAAACGTTTTGAAACAGAATAATAAGAACGTGGATCTGTAGGTTCAACATCTGTAGGGCAAACAACAACTTTTGCACCAACAGCGCGAAGGATATCCATTTTCTCTTTTGACTGTTTGTCTGAGATTACACAAATTAATTTGTATCCTTTTACGATTGCAACAAGCGCAAGTCCCATTCCTGTATTTCCAGAAGTTCCTTCTATAATAGTTCCTCCTGGTTTAAGTCTGCCATCTGCCTCTGCATCTTCAATCATTTTTACCGCCATTCTGTCTTTTACAGAATTACCAGGATTAAAGGTTTCGACTTTTGCCAATACTAACGCATCAATTTCAGCAACAATTTTGTTGAGTTTTACCAATGGCGTGTTACCAATTGTTTCTAAAATGTTATTTGAAAAGTCCATTTTTATTTAAGTTTTATTAAGTGGTTCTAAATAAAAAACAAGCCAGTTTTATTGGAAGAAATTCCAAACCAGACCAAAACGCAACACAAAATCACGATACGGATTATGAGGCGCCGCATAATAATTGCTTTGTGTAAATAAAGCATTAAAATGTTCTGCTTTTAAGTAAAAACGAGTCTGACGTATTCTGGCATTTACAAAGAAATCGAATGTTGCAAAACCTCCAATTTTCTTATCCTGCTGTACAAAAAATTCTGCAATTACAGGGTTATAATCATCTCCGTAGTATTTTGTCATATAATTAAATACAAGCCCTGTTTGCATAAACAATGCTTTTTTAAAGAAATGATTTGAATAATAGAATGTATTTCTAGTTACAAAATCAGGCACATTTAAAATTAAATCTGACTGGTCTACTTTCTGATACAAAAGTGTATTATCTAGTGCAAAAGGCCCAAATTTAAACTCTCGGCTTGCTTTTATTTCTAGATAGTTAATCGCGTTACCGTACTGCATTGGCTTAACAATCTGCTCACTCGCAGCTTTTTCTGCAGTTGTGGCCATATCCGTAAAATACAAATGATCATTTAAAACCGTATACTGAACCTGCCCTGTTAACCAAGGCGTTGTAATCTCTGCGCTTAACGAATTAATTTTTTCGTTTTTAAAATTATTAGACCAATTGTAAGAAACCCAGCTACTTTGGTACAAATTATAATTGTTGTTTGGCAGTTTATTGATGTTGCGGTATCTAAAATCAAATTTGATTTTTTCGCTCATATCATATCGCAACTTAGCATCTAAATCTGAAAGCGATTCATTGGTTATTGATCTTGAATATAAAAATCGACCATTCCATTTGTTTTTCTGATATTCATACTGAGCACCGAAATTATTAAACTGTAAAAACAAATTATCTGGAACCGCATTTCCTGCAGCATCAACAATAATTCGGTTGTACTTATAATTGGATCTGTAATCGTCTATAAAAAATATAAATTTCCCTAAAAGCGAATTCTCATAAGCTGCTCCTACCTTATTATACAGTCTTTCATATTTAGTCTGATCGTTAATATTACTAGCTGCATAAGATTCTCCAAATCGCTGTATACGTGTGGTAGAACCGTCGTTGGCTGTTATCGTTGAGATTACCGTTGGCTGCTTATATTCATAATCTTTATATTCGTAGTTAAACTGATGCGTTATGTATAAATTATTGCTTCCATCGGTTGGGTTCACTCTAAATGCGTGATCAAAAAACAATCTTCTTCCTTTTAAAAAGGATTCCGCATCAGTCAAATAAACCTGTAATCGCTGTCTATTTTTATAATCTTTATTATCGCTTTCAAAATCAGCATCGTTTGTAATACCGCCATTTTCTTCATTCATTATGTCCTGATTCGTAAAATGTGCATTTATCGCATAACGTTTGTCGGTTGTCGCATAACTGGTTGTAATTCTTAAATTTCCAGCACTAACCAATTGGTTATTATAATCCCCTTCAGATCTTAGTCCTTTATAAGCAATAGAGAAATTAAGATTTTTAGAAGCATTTAATGTGATAAAAGAATCTACATTTTGTCCTTTTTTTATTGTTGTATTAAAAAACAACTCTGTAAAAGGTGTTGCAACAGAGTAATATCTAATTTGATCTGCCTGCATATAAATAGAGTGTTTTCCTTTAAAACCAATTTCAGGATAAGGCGAGAAGCTATTCAAACTATATTGAAGTGTATTTAATGGCTGTCCAATATTAGAAAACTCCTGAAGTCCGAAAAGATCTTTTCTTAGATGATTCTGTCTGTAAGCACTTTTAATAGTAAGTGAAGTATCAGCATAAATGGTATCGTGTTCTAAGGTCACAATTTTATACTGATCTATTGTAGCTATTTTTTGCTTTTTCTTTTTTACGGAATCATTAATACTTGAATATTCCGTATTCATATCTAAATTATTTTTTGGAGCAGTTTTTTTTTCTTGCGAAAACAATAAAGTTGGAACAACTAATAGATATAGAAAAATGAATATTCTCATTTGATGGCTTTATATAAATTTATTTTGACAAAATTTGCTAGGCAAAGGTAAGATAAAAACGTATAAACGAAAAAACATAATATATAATATAGGAGTAGAATCGTTTCAGTCTTTTGCAAACGAAAACCCCGTATACAAAAGTATACGGGGCTTTCAAAAAAAAATCAAAATATTTATTTTTCTTATTCCCAAGCTGGGTATAATTCATTTTGAATCATCAACTTCATTGATATCAGGTATATTCTAAAAATTAGAATTTATCCCAGAACAATTTAGTGTTTAATAAATCTCCACCAATATCAGAAGCTGCTTTAGTATAATTTGCTTTATTGATACTTGCTTCTGCACCTGGATAAGTATATCTAACAGGCACTGTGAAAATAAGTTTGTTTATAGCTGCTTGAGGCGCTTTTAAAACTGGGAAATCCAATCTTCTGTAAGATGTCCATGCTTCGTATCCTCTGTTATAAAGAGCAAACCATGCTTGAGTACCAATTTTTTCTTTATACGTTGCTCCACTTAATGGATTGTTGTAATCTACTTTTGGGCTCGCAATATAAGCATCAATAGCAGCAGTATTAGTAACTCCCCAGTCTGCCATAGAAGCTCTAATACCAGCATCGTAGTATACTTTTGCTTGAGCAGAACCACCTGGAATTAAGCTTTTCTCTGCAGCTTCTGCTAATAAGAAATTCAACTCCGCAAAATCAAAGATAGTTCCAGGAAAAGCCGGATTGTTTAATGTCGAAGTTATTTGTGAGTAAGTCGTATAAACATTTGCTGAACCGTACGTTCCACCAACAAATGTTCTTCCTGCAGGAATAACTGGAGCTGGAGAAGTTAGATTCGTAAAAAATTTAGGCATCCTTGGGTCACCACCTGGAACAATAGCGTCCATAGCAGAAACAAAAGGCTCAGCAGGAATAAAATCAAATCTTTGGCTAGTTACTAAATCAGCGTACAACGGATTTTGGTTTCCTGATGTAGTCAAATAAGTCAATTTTGTATTATCATTGTTATTAGCCAAAGCACCAGAAGCAAGAGCTGCCTGAACTTGAGCAGTTGCATAAGCCGGATCAATATCAGACATATTAACAGCCATTCTAATTATCAATGAATTAGCAAATTTTGCCCATTTTGCTGTACTTGCAGCATTACCTTGATAGATAATATCTGCCGCACCAAAGTTAGCTGCTGCACTATTTGTTTTTAAGATCGCAACATCTGCATTTAATCTTTTAATAAGATCCTGATAGATCGTTTTTGCATCATCATAAGCTGGCAAAGGATATTTCTCAATATCAATTGCTTGCGAATAAGGAATATTTCCAAAAGTATCTACCAATACACTATAAGCGTAAGCTTCTAAAATATCAATAAGCGCTAATTTATTTTGCTTAACTGCTTCGTCAGCAGGAGTTGCAGTAGTTGTTGCAGCGATCATAACTCTTGAATCGTGAAAATCAGCTAGAACATCTCTGTACAAAACCAAAAAGTGCGTATCAGGAATTTTTCTGTTTGTAATGTTGTACTGACTTTCATCTGGATAAGTGGTCTCTGCCCATTGTTGTGCAAATAATCTAAAAACATTATTATTCACACTAGTGCTAACCATTTGATCGACTAATTTTTTCTCAGCATTTGTAAACAAATATTCCGCTTTGGTTGTTGTTGGTCTTTTCGGATCAACATTCATATCTGTAATGTCCTGGCTGCACGAAACCATCATCCCTACCACAGACATTAATAAAAGTACTTTTTTCATGATTTAAAATTTTAATGTTAGGTTACAACCAATGTTTCTTGTTGTCGGAAGTGAACCTCCTGAATAACCTGATGATAAGTTACCTGAACTTAGACCACTTTCTGGATCTGCATCTGGAAGATTTTTACTGATGATCCATAAGTTAGAACCTACTAAAGAAAGACGTAAATCATTTAAACCTGCTTTAGCTATAAATTGTTTAGGGAAACTATAAGTAATGCTTACCTCTCTTAATTTTACATAACTTGCATCATAAACAAATGCTTTTTGTGGATTATTATTGTAACCATAGATACTTCCAGCTACCTCAGGACTTGGTGTTCTTGTAGTGTTTGGAGTACCATCTTCATTAACTCCTGGTAAAATAACACCTCCGCCGTTAGCCAATGTATTTCTTACAGGGTTTCCAAGTTCGTTGTTTCCTGCTGTAGAAGTGTACAAACCAGAGCTTTGTCCATAATATTGGTCAAGAGAGAAAATATCTCCTCCTTTTTGAACATCGATTAAGAAACCTAGAGATACTTGTTTGTATGTAAATTTATTACGGAAGCCACCAATCCAGTCTGGAGTTACATTACCAATTACATTAGTAGCAGTTGCAGTTTGTAAATACACACCATTTTTAGTTACTCTTTGTCCGTCTTTGTAGATATAATCTTTCCCAAGGATATCTCCATAAGCATGCCCTTTTGTACCAACGATACTAACACCTCCTTGGAATGTACCAATTGTTAAAACATCTACACCTGGAGCTAAAGCTACAACCGTATTCTCATTTTTAGACCAGTTTACACCTAAATCCCACTGGAAATCTTTTGTTTTAACAGGAACCGCGTTGAATATCACCTCAATACCTTTATTTTCTACCGATCCTGCATTTACATATTTAGAAGAGTACCCTGTTGCAGTAGAATAATCTACAGGAAATATTTGATCTGCACTTAAACTTTTATAAACACTTGCCTCAAAACCTATTCTTCTGTCAAGGAATTGCAGCTCTAAACCAAGTTCTTTAGATGTGGTTTTTACAGGGTGCAAATCTAGGTTATTACCAGTGTTTGGTCTTGAATAAAGTTGGTTTGAACCAAATGGGTTAAATTTAGTAAATACATCTTGTAAGGCATAAAGATCAATACCTCCTTGTGGATTCTCAGCATAACTCGCTCTAAATTTACCAAAAGTCAACCATGGCGCATTAATATGTTTTGTAAAAACATAACTCGCAGAAGCAGAGTATGTATTAACGTCATTATTACCTTTTGGCAACATCGAGAATGCATCATTACGTACAGTTCCTTCTACATAAAGGAAATCTCTAAATCCTACTGAAGCAGATGCATAAACACTGTTTACCGCCGAATTATCTTCAACCTCAACCGGGAATGGAGAAGGATTTACCGAATTTGATAATGAATAGATTCCTGGAATAATTAATCCTCCATCTGTAGAAGCCAATGTAGAGCTACGTCTAGTTCTTAATGCATTGTATCCAGCTAAACCTGTCAATGAAAAATCTTCAGTAAGTTTTTTATTGAAGTTTAAGGTAAACTGATAGTTTTGCTCAGAAAACATACCTGAATATTTTTGGTATCCTGAGCCAACAGCTAAACGGTTGATACCAAATGTACCTGCCAAAGATCCTACCGCTTTTCTCTCTTCACGTAATTCTGAATAAGAATCTGTACTTACTTTTCCTGTAGCGTTTAACCAATCTGTAAATTTATAGTCAAACTGTCCATAACCAATGAAACGATTTCTTTCGTCTGTCTGGTAATTTCTATATCTTGTAAAATATGGGTTATCCCAATATTTAGGACTTGTATTTCCGTTCGCAGGATCAGCCATATTCCATGAAATATTTTGCCCTCCTGAATTATTAAAAGCTTCTTTCTGAGATTGAATATCTACGTTAGTTCCCCACCATTGACGGAATAAACCTGCAACGTTATCACCACCGTAACCAGTAGTATTTCTACCCGTAGTACTTTGTGCTAAATAATTTGCAAAAATACTTACAGATAATTTATCTGTCATTTTGTGGTTGAATTTAATACTTGCATTATTTTTCTTCAATTCACTATTTGGCAAAATACCAGTCTCTTTATAGTTGTTGTAATTAACAACAAAGTTGTTTTTATCCGTACTACCTTCAAAAGAGATTGTGTTATTGAATGTTTGAGCTGTTTGAAAAAATGTAATTGGACCATTTTTAGCAGCTACCCATGGAGATTTTTGTCCAAATTTTGAAGAATATGGAGTATAAGATTCCCATGTATAAACAGAAAGATTTGGATCAAACGCAACACCGTAAGAAGCATCATCTGTAGTGCTTACCACTTGGTTACCATTTTTATCTATAACAAAAAATGCACCTGTTGGCCCAACTGGAGTTCCAGTAGGAGTTCCATCAGGCTTATAAGTTGGCCCATAACCTTGTCCGTACTTGTTTTGGTAAACAGGGAAAGTTTTTTTATCAACTGAACCAACACCAAACTCACTAGATACAGTAACTCCCATACCTTTTTGAGCTTTTCCTTTTTTAGTAGTAATCATAATTACACCATTACCAGCTTGAAACCCGTATAATGCAGATGCCGCAGCACCTTTCAATACATTTAATGTTTCGATATCATCAGAATTAATATCCATACCAGCATTACCATAATCATAGGTATTACGAGCTCCTTGTGTTTGTGAACCTTGGCTTGAGTTTATGTTACTATTGTTAATAGGCATACCATCAATAACAATAAGCATCTGGTTATTTCCTGTAAGACTTTTAACACCTCTTGAAACTACGCTTGTAGATCCTCCAAAGTTCGTATTTTTTCTAATGTATACCCCAGCAGATTTCCCAGAAAGGTCGTTAAGGAAGTTTGCGCTTGCAGTCCCTCCAACTAAATCCTCTCCTTTTATTTCCTGAGTAGCGTATCCAAGAGCTTTTTTCTCTCTCTTAATACCAAGAGCTGTAACCACAACACTTTCTAATTCTGTAGTATTACTAGTTAATTTTACACTTAATGATGTAGAACTAGCTGCAACTTCTTGCGTTTTCATTCCAATGTAAGTAAAAATCAAGACTTCGCTTGACGATGCTTTGATAGAGAATTTTCCATCAAAATCTGTTTGCGTTCCGCTTTTAGTTCCTTTAACTAATACACTCACACCTGGAAGAGGCATTCCTGCATTATCGGAAACCACACCCGAAACAGTTCTTTCTTGCGCAAAGGTTAGTTGCGTAATCAGCGCCACCAGAAGCACTAAGAATCCATTTAACTTTAGTTTCATTTTTAAAAATTTTGAATTAGTAAGTCGCAAACATCTTAATATTTTCTTAAAACAACAATGCGATTCGCTAACGCAGCTTAACTTTTTTTTAATATTTTTTTAACATCTAATCATTTTAAAACATTTAATTATCACAAAATTAACCTTATACGTAATTTTATTCATAAAATACTGTAATTTTACCAACCAATATATTAACATTTATTTAACATTTAAAGCAAGAATTACCTCAATAAAAAGAGAAAAAAAAGCAAAACAGGAAGAGGTATTATCTTACATTTTAACCAAATAAATAAAACATTCTGCGTTGAAAATGTTTTATTTGACAAATTTTCACATTACACTCACTCCTTAAATTGTAATAAATTGTAAATCAATTCTTCTAAGTTTTATAAAACTATTTTAAAATCAATTTAAAAAAAATTCGTAATTATGCATTTTGCAAAAAAAATCATAAAAACCAACGGTTTTCTTCTGTTTTTATTAAAGACTGCCCTTTTTAGTCAATTTGAAAAACTACGGAATTTGATCACTTTTAACTTGCCTTATAACCATTCCAAAAGACACAAATTTTCATTAGGTTTTGATTTGAATCCATTAATGATTTTTAGGAAAAAAAACACCATATTTGCTTTTAAAAAAAACTAAAAAATGCTCGAAAAAAATTTCTCAGGATTTATTTTAGAAACCGGAACTGATGAAGCCGGCAGAGGATGTCTGGCTGGACCAGTTACTGCTGCTGCTATAATTTTACCCGAACATTTTGAAAATAAAATTCTAAATGACAGCAAGCAATTGTCTGAGAAAACTAGAGCACTTTTAAGACCAATTATCGAAGAGGAGGCAGTTTGTTTTGCCGTTACACATTTATTTCCGGATGAGATAGACGAAATAAACATTCTAAATGCATCAATGAAAGGAATGCAAGAATGCATTTTAAAATTAAAACATGTTCCTGAATATATTATTGTTGACGGAAATCGCTCTTTAAACGCTAAACTGGGGCTTAAAAATACTTTTGGAAAACAATTTACTCAAGATGAAATTGCGCTTCTAAAATCGATTCCTAATCAAAGTATTATAAAGGGAGATGGAAAGTACCTAAGCATTGCTGCTGCATCTGTTCTTGCAAAAACATATCGTGACGAATATATGGATAAAATTCACGAAGAATTTCCAATGTACAACTGGAAAAAAAATAAAGGATATCCGACCAAAGAGCATCGTGAGGCAATTAAAGAATTTGGAACTACAAAATATCATAGAATGAGTTTTAGGCTTTTGCCTGAGCAATTAGAACTCGATTTGTTTTAATAAAAAAACGACCTATTTCTAGGTCGCTTTTTATTACTTTTTGCTTTTTAAAAACTCGGCAAATGTTTTTGTGTCATAGTAAAAAGGTCTTACAGAAGTAATTTTACCATCCTTTAAGTCGAAATGTTCTGAAATCGGAACAGACATCGTTTTGCCAGATTTTTTAGATTTACAGCTTATTGTGAAATAAATAATTACCTCATTTTTAGACGCATCACTAAAATAAGTCGGTTCTTTTTCTATCTGCAAATCAAAAAATTCCGTCGATTTCGCAAACATTTTTGTCCATTCACTAAAACCTGTATATGTTCCTCCATAGGGTAAACCAATTGCCTGATTGTAAACCGCACCATCTGCCACAACAGTAGCCAACGCATCAAAATCTCTTGTTTTAAAAAGACTTTCGTAATATTTTGTTACAATTTTTAAATTATCAGCTTCTAGATTTTTTAAAATATCAGCTTCAGACAAAGTCGCTCCTTTATCCCAAAAACCAATAATTTTACTTACCTGACCTTTACCGTTTAAACGTGCAAAGTCACGCCCGGCCATTATAAGATTATTTTTAGAATCGAGAACTTTCCATTCCCAGGTTACATAATTGTCTTTTACAATTTTGGGTCCCGATGTTAATACCGCATCTGAATTTTTCTTGTAAAATTCATTGATAACATTATTAAACGCTGCGATTCCTTTTATAGAGGCCGAAGGATCTTCAAAAGTACTATCTTCTAACCAAATCGATTTAATCATCTTTAATCTGGTATCGCTGTTTTTTTCTTGCCACACCTTTTCGTAAACTGCAACTGGATATAGTTTATCTTTCTTTTGGGCAAAAAGACCGTTAAGCGCAAAAAGTAAACAGAATAAGTAGATTTTTCTCATAAGCAATCAGGAATAAAATGAAATTTAAATTTAATAGCATAAAACCAAATTTAGCATAAATAGCTAAGAGAATTACAAGAAGTCTAGAATTTGCCATCCCTTCAAAATCTTAGCTTTTGAGAAATGGTTTTTCAGTTTTTTGAATATAAATTTAAGAAAAAAACAGTTTGTATTTAAAAAATAAGCTTCAAATCCTGATTCAAGACTTCCATGATTATGCACAAATACAGTCTAATTTATCCCTCAAAATAAAAACCCGTTTCAAACAGAATGTCTGAAACGGGTTTTAATATTATTAGCAGTTTTTAAACAAATTCAGCTTCGAACAGCTCAGTTAAATGTTTGATAATTTTAGATTTCACTTCTTCTTCATCTACTTTCTCCACCCCAAGTTCAACATGTAAGGAAGTAACTCCTTTTCCGCGAATACCACATGGAATAATATTATCAAAATAACCCAAATCGACATTTGCATTTAACGCAAAACCGTGCATCGTAACCCAACGTGAAGCGCGAACGCCCATTGCGCAAATCTTACGGGCAAACGGAGTTCCTGCACCAAGCCAAACACCAGTTTCCCCTTCACTTCTACCCGATTCTAAACCATATTCTGCCAAAGTCAAAATAATTGATTCTTCTAGCAAACGAAGGTATTTATGAATATCGGTAAAGAAGTTTTCTAAATCAAGAATCGGATAACCTACAATCTGTCCAGGTCCATGATACGTAATATCGCCACCACGATTGATTTTATAAAAAGTAGCGCCTTTGGCTTCTAACTGTTTTTCATTTAATAATAAATTCTCGAGATCACCGCTTTTTCCTAAAGTATAAACATGAGGATGCTCAACAAAAAGTAAATAATTTGGTGTTGGCAGATCTAATTCTTCTCTTCTGTTTTTGATTTTTAAATCGACTATGTCTTTGAAAAGTTCTTCCTGATATTCCCAAGTCGATTTATAGTCTTTCTTGCCCAGATCCTGAAGTTGGATTTTTTTGTTCATTTTAATTATTTTTCAAACTCAACATCAAAGTTCAGTTTGTCGGGATTCTCCATATAATCCGTAAAAGAGTATTGAATTGTAATTGATTTTCGATCGTCGCTAAACAAAGCACTTGGATTAGAGACTTTCTTAATCTTTTTTGGAAAATGATATTTTACAATATAGCTAGAAGAAGCAAACATCATTTTTGTCATATCTGCAGCTGTATCTTTTGCTTTTGCTGCCAATTTTTGCTGATCGATTACTGCTTTTCTTGTAAATTTCTTTCCGTCATAAGTATAACTTAATTTACTACCGTTATCCCCTACACCGCTTCCAAGAGGCGTGCTTGCGCCTCCTTCTACTTTTTGAAGCGTACTTAAAGTCTGTAAAACGTCCTGAAGTTCATTCACGTTTTTAAAATCAGTTCCTAAAGTCATTAAAAACTGCTTTTTTTCTGAACTCATCTTAGTCGATACAACGAAGTTTTCTAGTTTTTTCAGTTCTTTCTGCGTTTCTGGAGACAACTTAGCAATGCTATCTTTTTTCTCTTCAAATACTTGTTTGAAAGTAAAAGTAGTATCTATATCTTTCTTAGCACTTTCTCCCATCTGACCCGCAATTTGATCTCCAGCCATTTCCATTAAGGCAGAACCATCCATATCTACCGAAAATTTTCCGGTTCCATTATCGTTGATATAAATGTTTTCAGTAAAAGTACAGCTGGTTAACGTGGCTATTAAAAAAGAAAAACTAAGTAATTTATATAATTTCATCGCGGTATATTTTTATCAAAGATACAAAGACTATTTTTAAAAAAGCATTTTATTGAAAACAGCCTTTTATTGCTCAAATTCGACTTTAAAACCAAAATCGACACTGCTTTCCTGCATATTATCTAAGGGAATTTCGACAGTAAAACTTTTTCGATCAGACGCTATTACAGCATTTTTTATCGAAACAGTTTTAATCTTTTTAGGAAACTGATATTCGGCAATGTACTTACACTCCTTAAGCATTTCATCCATCTTTTTTGAGAACGGATCATCGCTTTTTTCTTTCTTAGCTTCTTTTTTATTTTTAAGTTTCTTATCGTCTTTAGAAGGTGTTACTGACTTAATAAAAACCTTGCCATCATAAAAAATGGTGGTATTAGATTTTTCTTCAGGTTTTGGAGCAGCACTTAACGCTCCTAATCTTTTTTTATCAGTAGCAGCCAGCGCTTCTAAACTTTCGGCAGGTGTTGCAATAGTTTTAAAATCTGTTCCGCTAGGAAAATCAATTGACATGGTATATTCGAATTGCTTTTTCTCGTCGTTTACTTTCATGCTAACTTTAAAATTCTCCAAAATTTTAAGCTTCTCTTTTTCTTTCTCCAGCATCGCAATTTTTTCTTTATCTGCATCTGGCAATTTAGAAATACTGTCACTTAACTTGTTAAGCATATCTTTAAAGGTAAAAGTAGTGTCCACGACTTTGTTGACTTTAGTCGAATCACTTTTTTTCATTCCCATTTTATACATCGGAGACATATCAAAACCGTACGAAAAAGTGCCAGAACCATCTTCGTTCATAGTCATCTTTTCCTTAAGGATACAGCTCGTAAAACAAAATGCAATAAAAAAGCAAAGTAGAATTCTTTTCATAATTTAGGTTTAAGTTATGCAAGCGAAGATACTTTCTTTTAAAAAATTTTTGAAGTTTTTATTCTAAAACTACTTCTAGATTTGTCATTTCAGGATTTCCATAAAAAGCAGAAAGCGGAAATTCTATAATCAGCCCTTTTTTATCGGAACTAATTAAAGCTTTAGGATTAGAAACGGATTTTATATTTCTTGGAAAATGGTATTTCAAATTATAGGTTTGCATTAAACTTGAATTACCGTATCGCTCTAAAAATTTCTCAGATTCTTGTTTCGCTTTTTCTAATTCCTCTTTATTTATAATGACAACTGATCGTTTAAAAACTTTTCCATCAAAATCATATCCAATTCTATAATAATGATTTTCTGCTGTGAGAGCGTAATTATGCTGAATATCTGATGCGTAATTTTCGGTCTTATATAAATCGGGAATTTCTGAAACTGTTTTAAAATGAAGTGAAAGTTCGTTTTTATATTCTTTTTCAAAGGAGCTCTTTTTTAAATGTACTTTTACTTTGGCATATTTTTGAAATAACCGCTGCTCTTCAGCTGTATACTTTACGAAGTTTTCGTTGTATTTATTGATATAATCTTGAAAGATATAGGTTGTATCTTGAAAAACATTTTCTTTAGAATACTCTTCTCCTGCTATTTGCATATAACTGTTTTCGTCTCGAATCTGTTCTATTTCTATGGTACCACTTCCGTCTGAATTTATGGTAATTCTTTCGGTAATTTGACAGCTTGCAAAGAAAAACAGAATTAATAAGCTTAATAAATATTTCATTTTTTTTGAGAAGATTCTGAGATTGTGAGTTGCTAATATAGTGCATTTTTTATTTAATTTCTTACAAAATAAAGGTCTTGTAAAAACAAAATGGTGTAATCTAGCCCCGATAGAAGCAGTATCCTTTTTCTTTCGCCATGGCGAGGAAAAGATACAAGCAGATAGCAGGACTAAAGTTGATTGAAACCCAATAAATTGCTGCTTCAAAAAATCTAAAAACTGCATTAAAAAATCTACATTCTTTTGTTTATCTTTGCACACTTAAAAAACAGAGCACAAAATGGCATTATCAGAACAAGAAATCATCAGAAGAGAAAAACTTCAAAACTTACGCAATCTGGGAATCAATCCTTATCCAGCTAATCTTTTTCCTGTAAATCATACTTCGAAGCAGATAAAGGAAACTTTTGAGGAAGGTAAGAAGGTTATCGTTGCTGGACGTTTGATGAGTGTTCGTGATCAGGGTAAAGCTTGTTTTGCTGAATTACAAGACAGCGAAGGTCGTATTCAATTGTACGTAAATCGCGATGTTTTATGCGAGGGTGACGACAAAACTTTATACAACCAAGTATTTAAAAAATTAACCGATTTAGGTGATTTTATTGGTATTGAAGGTGAATTATTCACTACGCAAGTTGGTGCAAAATGTATTCGCGTAACTGGTTTTACTTTCTTGAGTAAAACATTACGTCCGTTACCTTTACCAAAAGTGGACGAAGAAGGAAATGTTCACGATGCTTTCAACGACGCTGAATTGCGTTACAGAATGCGTTATGTAGATTTAACTGTAAATCCACAAGTTAAAGAGACTTTTATTAAACGTACTAAATTGTTCAGTGCGATGCGTGGTTATTTTAACGATGCAGGATATCTTGAAGTTGACACTCCAGTTTTACAATCAATTCCTGGTGGTGCTTCGGCAAGACCATTTATTACGCACCATAACTCGCTTGATATTCCGCTTTACATGCGTATTGCGAATGAATTATACTTAAAAAGATTAATTGTTGGTGGATTTGAAGGTGTTTATGAGTTTTCTAGAAACTTCCGTAACGAAGGTATGGACAGAACCCATAATCCTGAGTTTACGGCAATGGAAATATATGTAGCCTACAAAGACTACAACTGGATGATGGAATTTGCTGAAGGTTTATTAGAGCATTGTGCAATTGCTGTAAATGGCACAAGCGAAGTTACTTTTGGCGAGCACAAAATCAACTTTAAAGCGCCTTATGCACGCGTTACAATGACAGATTCAATCAAACATTTTACTGGTTTTGATATCTCTGGAAAAACAGAACAAGAATTGTTTGAAGCAGCAAGAGGAATGGGAATCGAGGTTGACGAAACAATGGGTAAAGGAAAATTGATTGATGAGATTTTTGGAGCAAAATGTGAAGGAAATTATATTCAGCCAACTTTCATTACTGATTATCCAAAAGAAATGTCGCCGCTTTGTAAAGAGCACCGCGATAATCCAGATTTGACTGAACGTTTTGAATTAATGGTTTGCGGAAAAGAAATCGCAAATGCTTATTCTGAATTAAATGACCCAATTGACCAAAGAGAGCGTTTTGAAGATCAAATGCGTTTGGCTGCAAAAGGTGATGATGAAGCAAACGGAATTATCGACGAAGATTTCTTAAGAGCTCTTGAGTACGGTATGCCTCCTACTTCTGGAATGGGAATTGGAATGGACCGTTTGATTATGTATTTAACAAACAATGCTTCTATTCAAGAAGTTTTATTGTTCCCTCAAATGCGTCCTGAGAAAAAACAAGCTCAAATCGAACTTTCTGACGAAGAAAAATTCATCATTGACTTGCTTACCAAAAATGAAAATAGAATGGATTTAACGCAGCTAAAAATTACAGCTAACTTAAGCGGTAAAAAATGGGATGCTTCTATGAAAAACTTATCTAGACACGGTTTGACTAAAGTTGTCGTTGACGGCGAGTTTAAATTTGTGGAATTGGTGGGGTAAATTTTAAAAAATCCAATTTTGGAAATTCCAAATTGATTTACATACTTCAAACCCGACAGGTTTTAAAAACCTGTCGGGTTTATTTTTTTTTAAACTAATACTTCTTCCCATCAATATTTTAAAGCCAAAATCAAAATTGCGATTAAAAAACTGAAAAACAATACGTTACTTCCCTTAAATTGTTTTACAAGAAAATACTTTCACAATCCTAGCTATAAAATTCAAAAACAAAACAAAATTCGGTTGGCATTGAATATGCAATTGATTTTGTTTTTGCTTTTTTTTAGCAAACAAATTACTACATTTGAAGAAAAAATAGACTTTGTATAAAGTCTATTTTTTTTTAACCCAAACCTATTCAATTAACATTTTTCAACCAATATTTTAAATGAAAATTAGAAAAATCGCCCCAAACGAAGATTTGGAAACAACAGTTAAGAAAAAAAGAAATCGTAACAAATTTATTTTCATCGCTATTATTGCTCTTTCAGCTGCAGGATTTTTAGGATTTAAATATTTTACTCCTAAAAAAGAAGCTGTTTGTTTAGGCACAGATACTAAAATCTATGATACTTACAAAGATGCCGTTGTACTTATAAAGCATAAATATGGCTATTTTGCTAAAATTAATGGAAAAGAAATCCCTCTTAATGTTGAAGATGCTAAGGAAGAAACCATTTACGGAACAGGTTTTTTTGTAGATACAGAAGGAGACATGATTACCAATAGACATGTTTTACAGCCATGGAATTCAACTGAAGAAGAAAGTGAAAAAGTAAATACTAATATTCGAAATCTGCGAATGAAAATTGCTTCTATCCTTACTACCGATGTTTCTGAAGATGACTATGAAAGCTTTATTAGCAACAATTGGTCACATGCTTCAGTCTCTTATGATGAAGGTGAAGGAGACGGAGAATATGAAGAATCAGGCCAAGAAACTACTGAATCAGCAGGTGAAGAATTTGTTAGTTCTAATGAAACAGAAACAGATTCATCGCAAGTATCAACTGATATCGCAGCATCTATTCCTGTAAAAGAATATGTTTCTGCAGAAAACATTGAAGTATATGTAAAAACGGTAGACATTCAAGTTGCACTTCATAATTCTGATAGCGAATGGATTAATTGTGAAATGAAAAAAGTTTCAGACGACATCAATATTGATTTAGGTATTTTGCAAGTAGCCGATCATAAAACTCCTAAAACCGTTACCAATATTATAAGCCTTGATAATATTGTTGACAATGATACTTCTCTTGCTCCAGGGCAAAAAGCGATAATGGTGGGCTATCCAATGGGAATAGATTTGGCACAGACCAATTCTGGTATAAAAGTGCAACTTTACAATGGTCAAATAAGTAAAGAATCTGATGGCAACAAAATTCAATACAGTATAACCTCTACACATGGTGCTAGTGGTTCGCCTGTTTTTAACGAATGTGGACAACTGATTGCAGTTAATTTCAGTGGATTCGACCAAGTTCAGGGTTTCAACTTTGGAATTGTGGCTAAACATATTCAAGCACTCTAATTTGAAAAAATCCCGAAAAAAACGCTTAAATCTAATCAGGTTTTCACTTTTCCAACCAAACAAAAAATCGACTTAATTAATTATGAATAAATTTTTTAGTATCTGTGCACTACTGTTCTGCGGTGCCGCTTTTTCACAGATTCCAACTCTGGATGTCGAAAATCAGAAAAAAAATTCGGTAATCTTACAGGAGGTAAAAATTGAAACCAAAATTTTAGGAAATCTTGCTTCCACTACAGCTACTTATACATTTTACAATCCTGGCGACAGAATTTTAGAAGGAAATTTTACCCTTCCGTTGCCAGAAGGAGTAAGCGTAAGTGGTTATGCTTTGGACATTAATGGAAGCTTAAGAGATGCCGTTCCTGTTCCAAAAGAACGAGCTAAAGAAGTATTTGAAAGTATTGAAAAAAGAAATGCAGATCCAGGTATTATTGAAAAAGTAGCTGGAAACAATTTCAGAACTAGAATTTATCCAATTACAGCTAGAGGCAGCCGATTTATTAAAATTACGTACAATCAAGAATTGAAAAATTCGGCTACTGATTATCAGTACTTTTTAAGTTTTGCCAATGCTATTAACATTCCAAAATTTAATCTGAAAGTAGTAGTTAATGAAAGTTTAGCCACTCCTAAAATCACGGAAAATCCAGACGGAAGTTTTACTTTTCAGAAAAAAGGAAACCAATGGATTGCTGAGATTAATAAAGTAAATTTTACGCCAAATGAAAGTCTTAAAATAGCTATTCCAAAAGTAAACGAATCGTCGAATGTGATGCTTCAAAAAGCTTCTGACGATAAATCTTATTTTGCGGCAAGTGTTTCGATGAATTTCCCTGTAAAGGAAAAAACAAAATCTCAAAAAGTTGCCATTATTTGGGATAATTCATTTAGCGGATCAAAGAGAGAGCGTCAAAAAGAACTGGACTTTCTTAATGCTTATTTTTCAGACAACAAGAATGTTGCAGTCTCTTTTGTTCTTCTAAATAATACGCTAGAAAAAACAGAAGAATTTACTGTTTCTGGAGGAAACTGGAATGCCTTAAAAGACAGAATTCTTAATCTGAAATATGATGGTGGAACTGACTTCGGCGCTTTAAAAGAGATTTCATCAATAGACGAATATCTTTTGTTTTCTGACGGAATTTCAAATTTTGGAGATTTAACTTTAAAATTCAAAAAACCGGTTAACACTATAACAAGCACCCCAACTTCTGATTTTAATCTGCTGAAACTTTTAGCATCACAATCTGGAGGAAATTTTATTAATCTTAACGAGTTAGATACGCAATCTGCTCTAAAAACATATAAAAGGCTTCCGATTCTGTTTTTAGGCTTTAAAGAAACAAATACGCTTCAAGAGTTATTTCCAAATGTTGGAACCGCCGTAAACGAACCTGTGAATATATTCGGAATTTCATCTTCGAACTTGAGTAAACTTACTGCTGTTTTTTCAGTCGGAGACAAGAAATTTGAAGTGCCTGTAGATTTTAGTAACGCTGTACAAGTAGATAATTGGCCTCTTGCACAGTTTTGGGCGCAACGAAAAATTAATGATCTTGAACTTAATTCAACTCAAAACAGTGATGAAATTAGAAATCTGAGCGAACAGTTTGGGGTTGTAAGTAAGAACACCAGTCTTATCGTATTGGAAGATGTTAATGATTATGTGCGTTTTGGCATTACTCCTCCACAGGAATTATTACCAGAATACAACAGAATCGTTTCTCAAAACAAAAAACAAATTTTAGAAAAAAGAAGAAATCTTCTATCTAAAGCTTTTGATAAAACACGTGAACTGACAACTTGGTGGAACAGTGAATTTAAGCCTACAGAAAAAAAACAATATCCTACAATTTCTAAGCAGTCACAAAAATTGTCATCAGCAGAGGAAAGTGTTGTTAGCGATAATGCTTTATATTCTGCAGAAAGTAGAGCAAGCGATAAAAAAACAGCTACAGGTAAAATAACTTTGGTAGAGGTTGAAAGCACTCAAGAGTACATGAAAGATTTTCAATCTTTACAATCGCCGGAATTGATTTACCAGAAATATCTTGAAAATCGTCTAAAATATGAGAAACAGGTAACCTATTATTTTGATGTTTCTAAGCTCCTATTCAAAAAAGGTGACAAAGCTCTTTCTCTAAAGGTTTTAAGTACATTAGCAGAACTTGATTTAGAAAATGAAGAATTGTACAAAACGATATCTTATCTGTTGAAACAGAGAGGCAATTATGAAAAAGAATTATGGATTACTCAAAAGATTCTAGAATGGAGACCATTTGACCCTCAAAGCCACAGAGATTATGCATTGGCTTTGGTAGACAATAAAAAACCTCAAGAAGCTCTTAATATCTATAAAGGCATGCTTTATCAGGAATATACCGATGAGATTTCTATTAGAGATAATGGTATCGAAGAGATTTTGATTATGGAAATCAATAATATTTTGAGTCAAAACAAAAATGTTGATGCAAGTAAAGTAGATGATCGTCTAAAAGCAAACCTTCCAGTCGACATTCGTATTGTTATTAATTGGAATAAAGACAATACAGATATAGACCTTTGGGTTACAGATCCAAGAGGAGAAGATTGCTCTTACTCTCATAGATCTACAGAAATTGGAGGAAGATTAAGCAACGATTTCACTCAAGGTTTTGGTCCTGAGCAATTTTTACTTAAAAAAGCGATTAAAGGGAAATATAAAATTAAGACGAATTTCTTCGGCGAAAGACAGAACATTCTTTCTGGACCAACGACTGTAATGGCAGAAGTTTACCTTTATTATTCTGATGGCAGACAGGAACGTAAAATTGCTGTTTTCCAAAGTCAAAAAGAAAACAAACGCGAAAGTGACAGTAAAATTCTAATTGGAGAATTTGAATTTTAGAAATTACAAAGCTTACTAATATTCAAACCCGACAGATTTTAGAATCTGTCGGGTTTTTTATTTTTAAAACGAATATTTCTCCAATTTCTTTCCTTGAATATCCAAAACCTTTGTACTCTCTTTTGGAACATCGCCTTTTATAACTTCTTGAACAGATGGATTGGATGGATATTTTCCGCCTTTCATTTTTAGAAGATGAAATTTTCCTCCACTTTCAAATATCAAATCATAAAACTTTTCAGTTGCTGAAGAAGTTACATAAATCGGGAAATCCGTTACTGTGAAACGATTGATTACATTACCATCATTCTTTAAAATATAACCCGAGCATCCTCCGCTTCCGCAAAAATAAGGGTTGGCAAAACCAACTAAATATTCGTTTTTCTTATCATTATTTAAATCGAAAGCTTCATAATAAAAATAACGATCGTCTTTGGTCAGTGCAGGGATATCATTCTTTAATAAAACCAATAACTGTTTACGGATTAACTCTACGGCTTTATCTTCTTTTGGCGTAGCTTCACTTAAATTTGCTGTACCACCAAGTGTTTTAGATAACGTATCTTGAACAACTGTTTTTACAATATTTTTCGAATTATCTTTATTTTGACAAGAGCTTAATGCCAAAATACTCATTAGAATTAAAATCTTATTTTTCATAATCTGATATTTTAAATTCGTTATAATTTACACCAGTAATGCCGCTTTATTTTCAATATCATTTTGAGTCAGCAATGATTTTATATTGTTAAAAGTCACCAAAGCAATCTGAGTTAAAGCTTCGTTGGTAAAAAACGCCTGATGTGCTGTTACCAAAACATTTGGAAAACTCATTAAACGCTGAATTGCATCATCTTGAATAATATCTGCCGAAAGATCTCTAAAGAACAATTTTTCTTCCTGTTCGTAAACATCAATACCTAAATAACCTATTTTCCCTTCTTTCAAACCTTCAATAACAGATGACGTTTCTATTAATCCACCGCGACTGGTATTGATTATCATAACACTGTTTTTCATAAAAGAAATAGAAGTAGCATTGACAACATGTTTTGTTTGCTCATTCAGCGGACAATGAAGCGAAATAATATCACTAGATTTAAAAATCTCTTCCAAGCCGACAAAAGAAACACCGTCCTTTTTCATTTCTTCATTTTCTATAATATCATAAGCCAAGACTTTACAGCCAAAACCTGATGCTATCTTGGAGAATGCTTTTCCGATATTTCCAGTTCCAATAATTCCGATTGTTTTCCCGAATAAATCGAAACCTAATAATCCGTTTAAAGAGAAGTTCTGCTCTCGAACTCTATTATAAGCTTTATGTGTTTTTCTATTTAAAGTTAAAATCATTGCCATGGCATGTTCGGCAACTGCTTGCGGAGAATATGCGGGAACACGGCAAACTTTTATGTGGTGTTTTTTAGCTGCCTCCAAATCGACATTGTTAAATCCAGCGCAACGTAAGGCAATTATTTTTACTTTTTTTTCTGCTAATTGTTTAATAACGGTTTCATTTACAATATCATTTACAAAAACACAAACAATCTCGCACTCTTCAATTAAAGCTACAGTCTGAGGATTCAATTGTATTTCAAAGAAATTCAACTGAAAACCAAAATCTTCATTGTATTTATTGAAAAACGTTTTATCATATGGCTGAGTAGAGAAAAAGGCAATTTTTCTTGCATCTGGATTTGAGTTCATGATATTCTATTTTTTTATGTATTATTTTTAAAATTCCCTTTTGGCAGATAATACAGCCATCCAAAACCAATCAAAAATAAAATAAGCGAACCTATAAAAGCAGGAATTAAAATTTCTTTATTGTTATCTAATGCATTGTTTAAAGCAGCATACAATAACCAGATCTGAATGCTTACATTTAAGATTAAAACAAATATTAAAGTAGACAGAATAACATTCAACTTATTAGGATTTGCTTGATTTTGGCTTTTTCTAAATGTACTCATAATTTTTATTTTAAACTATTAACTTTCTTTATTTTCGAATGCTTTTACGAAAATTTTATCCCCTTTTAAAAGCACTTCTAACTGAGGCAACGCTCTCGGCGGAGGTCCAGCGATAACATCTCCCGTTAAAGCATCAAAAGAACCTTCGTGGCACGGACAATGAATTATTCCTGTTCCAGGTTTGTAATAAACGGCACAAGAAAGATGCGTACATTTTTGTTCGTAGGCTCGAAACATGCCGCTTTCTAAATGCACCAAAATATAAGGAATGGCACTTCCTTCAATCACAAAACCTCTTGTTCCGCCTAACGGAATATCTTTTACTTCACACACAAAATGTTCTCCGACAACTTCTTCGCCAGGCAACAAATACGCTTTTGCTGCGACCAAACCACTTCCTACCATTAAGCCTCCAGAAACTAGTGTAAGAAACTTGGCAAAATCACGACGGCTGACTTGTGTCGATTCCTGCTTTTTATATGGAAAATCTTTCTTCCAGTTTTCACTTAAATTATCTTCTTTAGACATGGATTTTAGATTTAGAATATTCGTAATTCGTTGCTTCCTTTTGGCATCATGATATTCACTTTTGTATTGACACGTTCTTTCCCGAAAACAAATGAATTTACAGGAGTGCTGTTTGGACGCATTTCTTCAATCTGAGCGCGAGTTCCATAAAACAGCGCGCCACTCGGGCAAACCGTTGCGCACATTGGCTTTTTACCAACGCTGGTTCTATCGTAACACATATTGCATTTCATCATCAAATCATATTCTTCCATTTTCTTTGGAACTCCAAACGGACAAGCCATTACACAATTGGAGCAGCCAATGCAGCGTTCTGTATTTGCGGTATGAACTACTCCGAATTCATCTTGCGAAATCGCATCAGCTGGACAAACATTTGCACAAACTGGATCTTCGCAATGCATACAAACCTGAACTGTGGTCTGAATGGTGACAGCACGCTCTACATAATTAACATGAATCATGGATTCCTGACCATTCGTTTCACATTCCGAACACGCCATTTCGCACGCTTTACAGCCTATGCATCTTTGTAGGTCTACAAAAAACTCTTTGTTTTTATTATAATTGGTTACATTCATAATTGTTGCTTTTTATAGATTAAACACTTGCATAAGCATCTGATTTGTCTGATGAGTTTTCGATTTCGCCCAAAGGTTCCAACTTACAAGCACAGACTTTAAATTCTGGAATTTTAGAAATCGGATCTAATGTTCCAGGCGTTAACTGATTGGCCGATTTTTTCCCCGGCCAGTGATAAGGAATAAAAACGGTATCTTTTCGAATGGTTTCTACAATATTGGCAGGAAAAATTCCTTCTCCTCTTCGGGTTGACACTTTTACTAGTTCCCTTTGCTGAATATTATATTTCTGAGCCATTTCTGGATGAATTTCCAACAAAGGTTCAGGAAATTGATCTACTAGTTTTCCTATTCTTCTAGTTTGCGTTCCGCTTAAATATTGAGAAACAACTCGACCAGTTGTTAATGTTATTGGATATTCTTCATCTGTAACCTCGCCAGGCAGTTTATAAGGAGCTGGATTAAAATGTGCTTTTCCGTCTGGTGTGGCAAATTTTTTATCTTCCCACAATCTTGGCGTTCCAAGATGATCTTCGGTTGGACATGGCCAGAAAACACCCATATTATCTTCTACTTTTTTATAGGTAATTCCGTTGTAATCAGCAGTTCCTCCTTTTGAAGCGACACGCAGTTCATTAAAAATGGCTTCACTATCTGCGTAAGTAAATCTTTCTTCTTCGCCTAATCTCTTTGCTAATTCTAATAATATTGAAGTGTCTGTTCTCGCATCGCCTGGAGGTGTTACAGCTTGACGAATTCGGATAACACGTCCTTCGGCTGAAGTTGTCGTTCCCTCCTCTTCTTCCTGCAATGAACCTGCTAAAACAATATCAGCATGACGTGCTGTTTCGTTCAAAAAGAAATCTATTGCCACATAAAACTCTAATTTTTCAAGAGCAGAACGCACATAATTATTATTCGGTAAAGACACTAACGGATTAAAACAAATCGAAATCAATCCCTTTATTTCACCACTGTGAATGGCTTCTATAATTTCATAAGCTGTAATGCCTTTATGAGGCATATCTTCTTCCTTAATATTCCAGACATCGGCAATGTATTTGCGATGATCCATATTTTCGATATCACGATTTCCGGGCAATTGATCACATTTATGACCGTGCTCTCTTCCTCCCTGTCCGTTTCCTTGCCCCGTAATGGTTCCGTAACCACAATATGGTCTTCCAATTCTTCCTGTTGCCAAAACCAGATTAATGCATCCTAATACATTATCGACACCTTTTGAGTGATGTTCGATTCCTCGTGCGTGCAGTAAAAAGCTCGTTTTTGCTTTTCCCCATAATTCAGCTGCCTCTTTAATTTTTTCTTTCGAAATTCCCGTAATCTCTTCTGCCCATTCTAAAGTATAATCCTTTACGGCATCAATTGTTTCTTGAAATCCCGAAGTATGATTATCGATAAAATCATGATCTAGCATATCATGATCTACGAGATATTTTAGCATTGCACCATATAAAGCCGAATCGGTTCCCGGTCGTACATCTAAATGGACATCAGCAGTTCTTGCCAATGGAATAACTCGCGGGTCGACTACAATTAATTTAGCGCCGCGATCTCTCGCTTTCCAGATCCAATGGGTTAATGTTGGAAACGTCTCACTAATATTCGCTCCCGCAACAATAATAACTTCAGCATATTCTAAATCCGAATAATTGTTTGAAGCTCGATCTAAACCAAATGCTTTTTTGTTTCCTGCGCCAGCACTTACCATGCAAAGACGTCCGTTATAATCTAAATTTCTTGTTTTTAAAGCTACTCTAGCAAATTTTCCTACCAAATAACTTTTTTCGTTTGTAAGCGAAACTCCAGATAACATCGAAAAAGCATGTTTGCCGTATTTTTCCTGAATTCTTTTAATTTCCGAAACGGTTTTATCCATAGCTTCATCCCAAGTAGTTTGTTCAAAACCTTTGCCTTCTACTCTTTTTATGGGGTGTAATAATCGGTCGGGATGATTGTTCTGCATATAGCGCTGAACACCTTTTGGACACAAACGGCCTTCGTTGAACGGAAATTCCATCCAAGGTTCAAAACCAACCACTTTATTGTCTTTTACAGATAATTGAATTCCGCACTGCATGCCGCAAAAACAGCAATGCGTTTTAACCGTTTTATCTGGTTCATCACGTCCTGGATATCCTTCTTTTGGCGTATAATTCAGATGCGGACCAAATGCTCCAATTATTTTTTCGGTTGATACAGGTAGTTTTGCCATGATTTTTTTTTGTTATTTTTCGGTTTCAGATTTCATATTTCATGTTTCACGTTCTGCGACGAAACTTAAAACCTGAAACTTGAAACTATAATTTTATCCAAATAAATTTCCGCCTTCGATTCTTGCTTTTAAATGCGCTTTTGCCAAACGATCTCGTTTTCCTTCGGGACTTAAATCCAGATGTGAATTTCCTTGATCGTCACTAAAGTCAAAGCCTAATTGTTTGGTTACAATTTTTAAATCATCAATATGAAGCTGAGTTGTAAAAGGTTTTCCTGTTTCTTTACAGATTGCCATTCCTTTTTTCATTCCTTCTTTTTTGTAAATGTGCGCACCAATCTGCGCAGGTCGTTGAATGATATGGAAGAACTTTCCAAACGGAATCCATATTAAAAACATTATTACCGTTACGGCATGAACCACTGCGAGAAAATCATACGCAAATCCTTTCATAAATTGATAAGAGTAAGTCAGACACAAACCTGTAACCGAGATTGCAATTAATAATAAAAGCGGTAATAAATCTCCTTCGAAAGTTTGAGTTGCAATTAATCCCGGATTGGTTAAACGTCTTCTTAAATAATAAAGTGATCCAAAAATAACTAGATAGGAAGACCAGTTTAAGGCATGGAAAGTCAAAAAAGCCATAATAGAATCCAACCTGAAATCCATTACTTTAAAACCAAAAAAGTGAGCTTCGTAAACTGAAATGGAATTTGGTGCCAAAGTAAAATGAATCCATCCAAACGTTAACGGAAAAGTAATTGCAAAAGCCGAAAAACAGCCAATTGCAATACAGAAATGAGCCAGCCATCTGTACTTTCCTCTTGGATAAATGAACTTCTGAAAAGCGATATTTTGAACTGATTCTTTTCCTAAAAACCACAAATGCGAAAATACTTTTCCTGTAAAGAGAAAATGAATTCCGCGCTTGAAATACATCCAAGTTGGCGGTCGTTGCAGCCAAACTGTATAGCGATACACGACTCCGAAAAATGCAAACAGAGTTCCGAATAAATAGGTAACTAAGGCCGCATCAAAATTCTGCAATTTTCTTGATCCATAAAAAACCAATACGACCATAAAAACCGAAGCTGCCGTTGCAATTAATAAAGCTTTCGTATTAAATGTTTTTTCTTTCATGACAGATTATTTTCGATCAATATCTTTAGCCATTTCAGGCAGTTTTTCTTTTGTCATTTTCACAATTACACGGTGCATCCAAATCAGACAGGTTAATGATAGTGCCAGAATAAAAAGCCAAGAACTCGTCCAGAATCCAGTAAATGATAATAAATACCCGAAAATAATGGGTCCGAAGAATCCACCTAAACCGCCTAAGAGTCCGACCATTCCACCAATTACACCTACTTCATTGGGAAAATAATCTGGTATATGTTTGTACACCGCGGCAGAACCAATTCCCCACGAAATTCCTATTAGAATAACCAAAACTAAATACACCCACATATTGGCTTCAAAATGAATTTGTGTAATTCCTTCTGCCAATAAATCTTTTTTCTGTATTTTTTGATTTTCTGCTACGACAACTTCCTGCCATGTTTTTTTGGATGGAAAAAATTTAGAATGCGGCTGACTTTCATCTTTCTGACTTATAGCATATTCTTTACCATCAACCACTATTTTATCTGGCGAAACCGCTGTAACAGTTCCGGCTTTACTGGCCAAGAGACCACTTCCTGAAGTAGTGATGTCCATTTTTGGAAACAATAATAAAAAGCTTAATACGACCGAAGAGCTCAAAACCCAGTACATTACCTTTCTGGCTCCGAATTTATCCGACAAAAAACCTCCAAAAGCGCGTACGACACCCGCAGGTAAACTAAAACAAGAAGTAAAGATTCCGCCTAAAACTAAAGTTGTGTGATATACATTCATAAAATTTGGCAGAAGCCATTGCGAGAAAGTCACAAACGAACCAAATACTAAGAAATAATAAGTTCCGAAACGCCAAACACGCACTCTCTTTAAGGGTTGCAATAATTGTTTTACAGTTTTAGATTGTGCTTCACTTTTTTTGTTTTTAGCGAAAATCAAAAATACAATTCCCATTAATAGCAAAGCAGAACCATAAAGTACAGGAAGCCATTTCCATCCATTTTCAGGATCGTTTTCTGAGAATGTACTCAAAAGTGAAGGCGCCAAAAAAGGTGTTATAGAAGCTCCAGCAGTGCCCATTCCAAAAATTCCTAAGGCTCTTCCCTGCCATTCTTTAGGATACCATACAGAGGTTGAAGCTACTCCTACAGCAAAACTGGTTCCTACCATTCCGAATAGAAAACTTAAAATGGCAAAAACAGTAAAAGAAGTTGCAAACGGCAAAAGAAATAACGGAATTGAAGCCAAAATCAATAACCCAGAATGTACAATTTTGCCACCAAACTTATCAGTTAAAATTCCCATTGGCAATCTCATGATTGATCCTGTAAGAACAGGAATTCCCAATAGCCAGCCAATTTGCACAACGCTCCAGTTAAAAATTTCTTTATCAACTAAAAATGTAACTAATACTCCGTTGAGGGTCCAGCATGCGAAACAGATTGCAAATGCCAAAGTATTTAAAAAAAGAATGCGGTGGGCTTGAGAAAGATCTGCCATAGAATAAAGTATTAAATTGTGTTTTTGAAATCTATTACTGAAATATGGGAATCATGGACATTGCTTTTCATAAACAACAGAAAAAGCAATAGTTTCCTAAAGTTAAAAAAAATATTCGAAGCAAGATACTTACTGTCAAATATTTAGCGTTATAATAATCTTATTTAAATTCATTCTTTAAAAAAAATGTAAATCAATCTGTTAAATAAAACACAATTTTAAAAGACTGATTAAACCAGTTTTAAATAATAAAGTCTAATCTGAAAACAATTAAAAAACTTGAATATGAAAAAATTATTTATCGCAGCTATGTTATTTGTTGGAATAGCAAGTTTTGCACAAGACATGGATCAAAAACCAGCACGTGAGCAAAGAGAAAGAATGACTCCAGAACAGCGTAATGAGAAACAGCTTCAAAAACTGACTACAGAATTAAATTTAGATGCGAGTCAGCAAGCACAGGTAAAGCAGCTTTTAGCAGATAGAAGCGAAAAAGCCGAAAAATTTAGAGAAGCTAGAAAAGAAAAAAAAGACAGTAACACAAAACCAACTGCTGAAGAAAAAGCGGCTTTCAAAAAACAAATGGAAGACGAAGTCGCAGCAAATGATGCTAAAATGAAATCGATCTTAAAACCTGATCAATACACAAAATGGAAAGCGCTGCAAGAAGAGAAAAAAGACAAAATGAAGGAAAAAATGAAAGAGCACAAAAAAGATAAAATCTAATTTGATGCATAAAAAAAGAGGCTTTAAAAGCCTCTTTTTTGTTATTTAAAATGTTTTCGAAACTTTATCGATCGCATTGATTGTAAAATCTAAATCTTCGTAAGTCAAAGCGTCTGTAATGAACCATGTTTCGTATGCAGATGGCGCAATGTAGACACCTTCCTGCAACAATCCATGGAAAAATTTCTTGAATGTTTCGTTATCTCCTTTCGCAGCAGTCTGGAAATCGGTTACCGGATTTGCATCAAAGTGAACAGAAATCATAGAACCTACTCTATTGATTGTAAAAACAACATTGTTAGCTTTTAAAACTCTATCAATTCCTGCTTCTAAATAAGCTGTTTTTTCTTCTAAACGAGTAAAAATTTCTCTGTCATTATCTAGAGCTTTCAACATGGCATATCCTGCCGCCATTGCTAACGGATTTCCAGACAATGTCCCTGCCTGATAAACTGGTCCAAGAGGCGCTAAATAATTCATAATTTCTTCACGTGCAGCAAAAGCTCCAACTGGCAATCCTCCACCGATAACTTTTCCGAAAGTCACAATATCAGCATCAATTCCATATAATTCCTGAACACCTCCGCGAGCTAAACGGAAACCTGTCATTACCTCATCAAAAATCAATAAGATTCCGTTTGCAGTACATAGTTCTCTTAAACCTTCAAGGAAACCTTTTGCAGGTGGAATACATCCCATATTTCCTGCAACTGCCTCGATTATGATAGCAGCGATTTCTCCGTTATTAGCTTCAACCAATGTTTTTACATTTTCTAAATCATTGTATTTCGCTAACAAAGTATCTTTTGCAGTTCCTTCTGTAACTCCCGGACTATTTGGAGATCCAAAAGTTACGGCACCGCTTCCTGCCTGAATCAAAAATGAATCAGAATGACCGTGGTAACAGCCTGCAAATTTTACAATTTTATCTCTTTTTGTAAATCCGCGAGCTAGACGAATTGCGCTCATACAAGCTTCTGTACCTGAATTTACAAAACGTATTTTATCAATATTTGGAACCATAGAAACAGCCAAAGCTGCAATTTCTGTCTCCAATTCTGTTGGCATTCCAAATGAAGTTCCCAGTTTTGCTTTTTCGATTACCGCATCAACAACTGGCTGATATGCATGACCTAAAACCATTGGTCCCCAAGAGTTGATATAATCTATTAATTTGTTTCCGTCTTCGTCGTATAAATAAGCACCTTTAGCACTTTTTACAAAAATCGGAGTTCCGCCAACTGCTTTAAACGCTCTAACTGGTGAATTTACTCCTCCCGGAATTACTTTTTCTGCTTCAGCAAAAAGCTGACTACTTCTTTTGTATAACATTCTTATTTTTGATATTTAAATTGTAGAGTTCATATTTATCGGCTTAAGCCTCTTATAAACTCATTAAAATATTTTCCTCAATTTATTCTTTTTGCAGACCTTGCGTATCCATGATGCGAATCAAACTCTTCTTTTAAAGCCCACCTGTTTTTACATTTGTCGCATTCATATGTTTCTTCTTTAATACTATAACAACCAGCATCTCCCTCCTGAATTTTCTCTACAAAAGTTAAAGACTTTAGAGAACAAGTTAATCCGGAATATTTTTCACATTCTTTTGGATTCCCACATTGTACAGAGTTGTCATAAAAATAAACTTCTGCAATTTCAAAATGTTCAACAGGAAAGTAATTTTGAGTCTCAAATGGAGCATATTCATTTGATACAACTTCGTTTACTTGTAACCATTTTTGAACATTTTTGTATTCAATCATTTTCCATAAACCGCCACATTTGGAGCATTTATAGATTAAAATTTTCAATTTCCCTTCTCTCAAGAAATAGGAATCTAATTCTGTTAAATATTCCTTTTGACAAGTAAGTTCTAGATTAGATCTTTTAAAGTTTTCACAATAGTTATAAATCATTGTTATTTTAGATTTAATTTATCGGCTTAAACCTTTATCTAAAACAAACTCATTGAAATATTTTTGTTCTATTTGTTCTTCTTTTGAAAGATCTTCCATTTTTTTATCTGACATTCCTACAGGCGAATGAAATCTCCATTTCCAGGTTGGCCTATATTTTATGAAAAAGTATGTTTCATAAAATTCGTCATCCTTATAAACCCCACAAAAAAGTCTGACAGTTAAAAAAACTACTACAGAGACAAAAACTATAATTAAAACCTTATTTTTCATTGATAATTATTTCACTTTCAACCTCTGTCCAATCGAAATCGCATTATCAGTCAGATTATTTTTTCTTTTTAAATCCTCAACCAATAAATTGAATTTTTTTGAAATCGAATACAAAGTATCTCCTTTTTGAACCTCATATAAATTCGGATCATATTGATTCATATTGATCTTTGGATCAGAAGCGACGTCATAAGATGATTTTTTTGGTGGAGCTGAAGTATTTATTGGCACATAATTTCTTCCTGTAACTTGACAATCATACTGATGCAGATTGTATCGCTCAATATAACTAATCAATTTATCTGGATATTTAGGATCTGTTGCATATCCGCAAGCTCTAAGCCCTTTTGCCCAAGCCTTGTAATCATCTTTTTCGTAAGTGAATAAACTGGCATATCGTTTTTTTCCAACCAAAAATAAAGCGTGATCTCTATATGATTCTGATGCCTGAGGATATTTTCTAAAACATTCCTGAGCCGAGTCATCGTCATGGCGAACACTTTCGCCCAACCAATCATTATGGCACTTTATTCCAAAATGATTATTAGCATCTACAGCCAAATCTCCTCTTCCTGCACCAGATTCCAAAATTCCCTGCGCCAAAATAATACTCGCTGGAATTCCGTAAGTTTTCATGTTTCCCATTGCAATTTCTTTGTACTGCAACACATAGTTATTAATTAAATCACTGGTAACAACTGTTTTAGATGTAGATTGAATAACCTCAGTTGTATTATTTGTAGAAGGGTAATTTTTACCGATTGGTTTAACAGGAGTATTTCTTTTTGCTGCCGCTGTTCTGCTTTGAACGGCTGCCGCTTTTTTGGTCGTCGCGATGGCAGGCTTACTAGAAGAGCAGCTTGCTAAAGCTAATATTACGAGAAGTAATACAATTTTTTTAATCATTGGTTTTGAGTATTGGTAATTTCTTCTGCTTCAACTTTATATTCATTCCGTCAATTCCCTGCAATCCGCCTGTGTGAATGAGTAAAATTTTTGAATGTGGAGGAAAATAATTTTTGCCGATTAAATCTATAACGCCAAAAACCATCTTTCCTGTATAAATTGGATCTAAGGGCACTTTTGTTTCTTCAAAAAAAGCATTCATAAATTCAATTAATTCTAAATTTATCTTGCCATAACCTCCAAAATGATAGTCAGAAACTAAATTCCAGTTATCTTTATTTGCAAAAATACGAATTTCATCGGTTAAAAAGTCACCTTTTAACGCTGGAAACCCCAAAATTTTCTGATTTGGCAGCGAATTATTAATCAATCCCGAAATCGTGCCGCCTGTTCCAACAGCACAGCAAACGTAGTTGAAAACCGCATCTTCAACTGTCAAAATCTCTTCGCAACCTTTTACGGCGAGTTCGTTTGTTCCGCCTTCAGGAATGAGATAAAAATCGCCAAATTTATCTTGCAGCTTTTGTAGAAAAGATTCTTCGTTTTTTAAACGATACTCTTCTCTTGAAACAAACTCAAACTGCATTCCGTTTTCCTGAGCAAATTTCAAGGTTGGATTTTCTTCTATTTTATTTAAAAGCTCATCGCCGCGAATAATGCCGATCGTCTTAAAACCTTGTTCCATTCCTGCATAAGCTACAGCTGCGATATGATTGGAAAAAGCGCCACCAAAAGTCAATAAAGTGTCTTTATTTTCGACTTTAGCCTGAAGCAAATTGTATTTCAGTTTTCTGAATTTATTTCCTGAAACAAACGGATGAATTAGATCTTCTCGTTTAATTGTCAACGAAATATCATTCGGAAACTGAATATTTATATTTTGATTGAAAACTGGATTCATTTTTTAAAGTTGAAAGTCGAAAGTCAAAAGTCGAAAGTGATAATTCATGTCTTGATATCTTAAAGCTTATTGTATTTCAGAAACTGAAAAAATGATCTGTTTTTCAGATAATTCAAATCATTTTCTTTGGCGTAAGCTTCTCTTTCAAAACTGATATTTCGATACGCTAATGCCCCATTTTTATATTGTATCAAACGAATTAGATATTCTAAAAAATACCAGACAAAAAACGGAATTACTAAAAGTTCTAATTGCTGTCTCAAATGAATCTTTTCATGATTAACAAAAACCTCATTTTTTTTATCAAAATTATATTTTACCAAAACAAACGGAAATACAGCCATTCCTCGATAACCTTTCGGAATTAAATATTTGGCAACAATCAGAAACATTGGCTGTAAAATTTATAAATTTGTAGCTATAAAATTGTTCGATTTCAATAAAATCATAATCAAATCTTTTTATTTTTGATTATGATTATTCGAAAAGGAACGCGAAGCAGATTTATGAAAGAGCAAAGTAATGAAAATAAATTAATCGAAGGCGAAGATTTTTACTATACGCCTGAAGGTTATAAATGCTTTACCGAAAAACATCATTTAAAACGCGGTTATTGCTGCAAAAGCGGATGCCGTCATTGTCCTTATGGGTTCGATAAAAGAACGGGCGAAATAAGAAGAAAAACGAATTAGATAATTCTAAAATCAACAATCTAAAATATTAATATGGATATCCATTCAAGAAAATTCAGGATTAAAATCCACAAGTCCTATCACAGGTCGGATATCCGCTATCCTTAGTTTTTTAATTAGAAAATGTGACAATTTGCCAATGTGACAATTTTAAAATGAGGCAATTAAAATAAATTTCAAATTTTAAATTCCAATTTCGTCGGTTAATATTTCGCTCCACTGGAGCTTTTATATTGGGGTTACTGTTTTTCTATAAATATTTCGCCTTTCCAAGGCTTTATTTTATCAGCTCCAGAGGAGCTAAATACTTATAGAACCAATTAACCATCAGTCACATTTGAGCCCCAGCGGGGCGGCATAATTAAAAAAAACAAAAATTAATCTGTTGTTAATCTAACCGCAATATCTTAGCGTCTTAGAACCTTAGCAACTTAGCATCTCTAAAAAAAAATGACTTTCAAAGAACAAATACAACAAGGAATACCTTCTATATTACCTCCAAAAAAGGACTACGATCCAGCAATTAATCATGCTCCGAAACGAAAAGAAATTCTTTCGGCAGAAGAGAAAAAACTGGCGCTTAAAAATGCTTTACGTTATTTTGATCCAAAACATCATGCCGAATTAATTCCTGAATTTTCAGAAGAATTAGAAACTTACGGACGTATTTATATGTATCGTTTTCGTCCAGATTACAGAATGTACGCAAGACCGATTGAAGAATATCCTGGGAAATCATTGCAGGCAAAAGCGATTATGCACATGATTCAAAACAATTTGGATTATGCTGTGGCGCAACATCCGCATGAATTGATTACCTATGGCGGAAACGGTGCTGTTTTCCAAAACTGGGCACAATATTTATTGACAATGCAGTATTTGTCTGAAATGACAGATGAGCAGACTTTAACGATGTATTCTGGGCACCCAATGGGATTGTTTCCTTCGCATAAAGAAGCACCAAGAGTTGTGGTAACAAACGGAATGGTTATACCAAATTACTCTAAGCCTGACGATTGGGAAAAAATGAACGCTTTAGGAGTTTCACAATACGGACAAATGACAGCGGGAAGTTACATGTACATTGGCCCGCAGGGAATTGTACATGGAACTACAATCACGGTTTTAAATGGTTTCAGAAAAATAAAACAAAATCCTGAAGGAAGTTTATTTGTAACTTCTGGTCTTGGCGGAATGTCTGGCGCACAGCCAAAAGCTGGAAATATTGCAGGTTGTATTACGGTCTGCGCCGAAGTAAATCCGAAAATTACTAAAATACGTCATGAACAGGGATGGATTAATGAAGTGGTAACTTCGACTGACGAATTAGTTGCCAGAGTAGCTTTGGCGAAAACCAATAAAGAAACTGTTTCTATCGCTTATTTAGGAAATGTTGTCGACGTTTGGGAACGTTTTGATCAAGAAAACATCAAGATTGATTTAGGTTCAGACCAGACTTCTCTTCATAATCCTTGGGCTGGAGGTTATTATCCGGTTGGAATTTCGTTTGAAGAAGCAAATGATTTAATGGCAAATAATCCCGAATTATTCAAAGAAAAAGTTCAGGAAACTTTACGTCGTCATGCAGATGCAATTAACAAACACACAGCAAAAGGAACCTACTTTTTTGATTATGGAAATGCCTTTTTACTAGAAGCTTCTCGCGCTGGTGCAGATGTAATGGCAGCAAATAATATCGATTTTAAATATCCTAGTTACGTTCAGGATATCATGGGTCCAATGTGTTTCGATTACGGGTTCGGACCTTTCCGTTGGGTTTGCACTTCAGGAAAACCAGAAGATCTATTAAAGACAGATAAAATTGCTTGTGACGTTTTAGAGAAAATGGCAGAAACCGCTCCAAATGAAATTCAGCAGCAAATGCAGGATAACATTAAATGGATTAAAGGCGCGCAAGAAAACAAATTGGTTGTAGGTTCTCAAGCTCGAATTTTATATGCCGATGCTGAAGGAAGAATTAAAATCGCTGAAGCATTCAATCAAGCAATTGCAAAAGGCGAAATTGGCGCTGTGGTTTTAGGACGCGATCATCACGACGTTTCTGGAACTGATTCGCCATATAGAGAAACGTCAAATATCTACGATGGATCCCGTTTTACTGCCGATATGGCCATTCATAATGTGATTGGAGACAGCTTTAGAGGAGCAACTTGGGTTTCTATCCATAATGGCGGCGGAGTTGGCTGGGGAGAGGTTATAAATGGTGGATTTGGTATGGTTCTTGATGGTTCTACAGAGGCCTCAAAGCGTTTAGCTTCAATGCTTTTCTGGGATGTTAACAACGGGATTTCAAGAAGAAGCTGGGCACGAAATGAAGGTGCTGTTTTTGCTATAAAAAGAGCCATGGAAGTTGAGCCATTATTGAAAGTAACTTTACCTAATCTAGTCGATGAAAGTTTGCTTTAATTAAAATTGAGAACATTAATTCTTAGAAATATGAAAACACTTAAGTTAATTCCGTTTTTGCTACTGCTGATACTTACTTCTTGCAGTACCGTGACCGTTTATTCTGATTATGACAAAACTGTCGATTTTACGCCTTATAAAACGTACGCCTACTTTAAGCCAGGAATTGACAAGGTTGAAATATCAGATTTAGATAAAAGAAGAATTTTACGCGCTATTGATGATCAAATGCAAGCTAAAGGCTTTACAAAAAGCGAAAATCCTGACTTGCTGGTAAACATTTTTACAAAATCAAGAGAACAAGTAGATGTAAACCAATTTACCGCTGGCTGGGGTTATGGCTGGGGCTGGGGTTGGAATCCTTACATGATGTATGGGGGACAAACTACAGTTTCTACTTCTACTGAAGGAACTTTATACATTGATTTAATCGATGCTAAAAAGAAAGAAATGATATGGCAAGGTGAAGGTATTGGAACTCTAACAAGAAATATCGATAAGAAAGATGAGAAAATTGCTGAGTTTGTAACTAAAATTTTAGCTCAATATCCACCAGTTAAAAAATAAGTTTTCAGTCTCTCCCGATAGCTATCGGGAGAGTTTTTTTCATAAAAACTTAAAATAATTTTTGATAACTTCAATAAATAATTAATACATTTGCCTTTCAATTAGCAAAGAAAATGACAAACTTTAACAACATTATTATCGCTATTATTAGCATTATTGCAATTCAGCAATAATGGCGAGGTGCTATATAAGTTTGTAAAATATAATTTATAAGAACCTCCCAATTGGGAGGTTTTTTATTTTTAAAAAGTTTAAGACAAATATTTTTTTGCCACAGATTTCACAGATTCACACAGATTAAAAATCATTATAATCCTTTTAATCTGTGGCAAAAAAAATTAAAAACAAAACATCATGAGTTTATTTGAAGAAGTACTTAATGCCCAAAAGCATCTCGAGAATGTAGTTGCGGCAACGCCATTGACCCAAAATTTAAATCTATCAGACGAATTTGAATCGACTATTTTATTAAAAAGAGAAGATTTGCAAATTGTTCGTTCGTATAAAATTAGAGGTGCATACAATAAGATTTCTTCGTTAAATGAAAAAGAAAAAGCAAACGGAATCGTATGTGCCAGTGCAGGAAATCACGCGCAGGGCGTCGCTTATTCCTGTAATTTACTACACATAAAAGGCAAAATTTATATGCCCAAAACAACTCCAAAACAAAAGGTAAAACAAGTTCAGTTATTCGGAAAATCGTTTGTTGAAATTGTTTTAACCGGAGATACTTTTGATGACGCTTATGCTTCTGCAACCGCAGATGCTATTAAAAATCACAAAACATTTATTCATCCTTTCGACGATGAAAAAGTAATCGCTGGGCAGGGAACTGTCGGATTAGAAATTCTTGAAAGCTTTAAAGAACCAATCGATTATGTTTTTGTTCCAATTGGCGGCGGGGGATTGGCATCGGGATTGTCTGAGGTTTTTAAACATTTAAGTCCGCATACAAAAATCATTGGTGTTGAACCAAAAGGTGCTCCTTCGATGAAAACTTCCATTGAAGAAAACAAAAACACACCTCTAAAAACTATAGACAAATTTGTAGATGGCGCAGCTGTAAAACAAGTTGGCGATAAAACTTTTGAAATCTGCCGTTATAACCTAGAAGACATTATTTTAGTTCCAGAAGGAAAAGTCTGCACTACCATTTTGAGATTATACAATGAAGAAGCAATGGTGGTTGAACCTGCGGGTGCATTGACAGTTGCTGCTTTAGATTTTTATGCAGCTAAAATTAAAGGCAAAAATGTAGTCTGTATTGTAAGCGGAAGCAATAATGACATTGAAAGAACTGCCGAAATAAAAGAACGATCTTTATTATATGAAGGTTTAATGCATTATTTTATGATTCAGTTTCCACAGCGTCCTGGAGCTTTAAAAGAATTTGTCAATAATATTTTAGGTCCAGATGATGACATCACTTACTTTCAGTTTGCAAAGAAAAACAGTCGCGAAGTTGGTTCTGTAGTTGTTGGTTTAGAATTGAAAAACAAAAATGATATTATGCCAATTAAATTGAAAATGACCGAAAATGGTTTTGAGTTTCAATACCTGAATGACAATCAAGATTTGTTTACTCAATTAATCGGATAAAATAAAAAAAGGCTGTCAGATGGGACGACAGCCTTTTAAAATCAAATCAAATTACTAATTGAATTGTGGATGTAATTATTGCTTCAAGATTTTTTTCGAATAAGAACCTTTGTTATCGGTAACTTTTACAATGTAAACCCCTTTTGGTAATCGAGAAATTTCTACTTCTGTTTGATTTCCTTTTGCAAAATTCACATTCTTCTTTAAAACCGGTTCTCCAGTGATATTGAAAACCTGCACTTCGGCATCTCCCTCATGATTAGTATCAATTTTTAAAGCATCATCCGCTTCATTTACAAAAATGGTCATATCGTTTGAACTTGTATTTTCAACTACAGCCGTTTGTGCAGCCAAAGCACTTTTTGCTGCTGAAGATTCTACTTGCACCAATTGCCATTGCTGATTTAAACCTCCTGTATAAGCCCAAACCTGAATATTGGCGCCATTTGCTGTAGAGACATTTTCAACGTCAAGCGATTTACCGCTGTTTACGTTTATAATTTTATAATAACCAGTGCCTAAACTTGTTACTGTCCATTTAAATTCGTTTGAAGATGAAAAAGTTTTCTGCTGTACTTTCAATCCATCCGCAGTTCCATTATTCTCAACCGCCAAATACATTCCTGTCGATTTTACAATAATGTAATAATTACCGCTTCCGTCAGAGACAAATTTCCATCTTTGATTACTTCCTCCTCCATTTGTAATGTCATACTGCTGAATTCTGCTTCCGCTTGTCGTAGCATTATCTGCAACATCCAAACCTTTATTACTGTTTCTTGAAATAATATTGTAATATCCAGGAAATCCTGTTGAACCAGCCGTTACAGTAATTGCGCTTGTTGCTGTTTTACCACCATCAACAGTAGTCACAGTAATTGTTGCATTTCCTGCAGCGATTGCAGAAACCAATCCGTTTGAATTTACAGTAGCAACAGATGTATTGCTAGAACTCCAGTTTACAGCTGTATTGGTGGCATTGCTAGGAGAAACTGTCGCTGTTAATTGCTGGGACTGACCCGCTGTAAGTGTTGCAGAAGTTGGACTTAGACTAACTCCCGTAACCGCAACTGGATTTGATGTTCCCCAAGTAAAAGTAACCGCAGAAGATGCTGGAACTGCATAATTAAATGCTGACGATCCTGAAACTACTTTTATCGTATTTGATGATCCGCCTGAGTTATAAATTACAAGTGCAGTTGAACTATCAGGATTTTTAAATGCAACTGAAGAAATACTTCCGCTTGTGCTTGAAGAACCAATTCGCACTGCGCCCGGTTTCACATATTTAGAAATCTGGCCAATAATATAATACGCTACATTTTTAGTATAACTTGTACTATTATTAACTGTAATAGCACCTAAACAAGTGCTGCATCCTCCAGGAGTACGAGGCCCTAAACTTGAATTGTTTGCAGCGTTCCATTCTAGAACTGTTTTAGACCAGTTATTAGTACTTCCAATCACAACGTTTTGCATGTGCCAGCCAAAATCTCCGCTAAAGCTTCCGCCCGAACCCGTGTATTGTTCTGTAAAATAAACATTTTTGTTGGTTTGAGTTTTTACTGTTGACATAGCTGAGATATTACCTAAGTACAAGTGAAATGCTGCTCCGTCAACATAAGAACTATTGTTTAAAACATCAATCGGATAGGCTGTATTATCGCAATTGTGGTCAAAAGCAATAATTTTTATGTTTCCATAGCCCGCTGCAGCCATTTGTGGCCCAAGCTGTTGATTGATAAAATTCTTTTGCTCTGTAGAATTCATCAGCATACTTGGTTCGTTGTTGGGATTTTCAGGTTCGTTTTGTGGTGTAATTGCCCAAATATTAATACCTTGTGCTTTCATAGCATCAAAATATTTTACGAAGTATTTTGCATACGCTGTATAATATTGCGTTTGCAAAGAACCTCCAACCCAAGATCCATTGGTTTTCATCCAACGCGGTGCTGACCAAGGAGTTGCCAAAATTTTAATGTTGGGATTAATCAGTAAGATTTTTTTAATAATTGGAACCAAATAAGTCAAATCAGGTCCGTTCAAACTAAAATTGTTCATGTTTGTGTCTCCTGAAGTTTCGTTATAACTGTAAGAAGAACTGCTTAAATCTGAAGCGCCAATACTAATGCGAACTACATTTGCATTTAAGCCTGTTGTCGGATTGTATAAATCATTCAATAATTGGTTTTGCTGAGTGGCAGCCATTCCAGAAATAACTTCACAGCTTCCTTCGGTAAGAGTATAACCAAATCCGTCCATAGTTTGGTAAGTTGTTCCTGCAGTTACTGTTACAGTAGAAGGATTAGTTCCAGAATTGGTTCCGAAACTTACTGTTGCCTGCTGCTGTAATAATTTAGTTTGATCTCCTGTAGTCATAAAAGGAGTTACTGTCTGAGCATTTAAGCTGTTCATGAATAAAAGCGATCCGCAACATAATAGTTTTAACGCTTTACTTACCCGATTTGTAGGTGTTTGAGTAGTTTTGTGCATTCTTTTGTAGTTTTGGTTTGATAATTAGTTTTTCATTATTTATTCAGTTTTATTTTACTAAAACAACACAATATTATGAGTATTTTTACAACATTCTCATTATTTTAACTTTACAAATACACATCAAATTAAAAAAACAGATATAACAAAAACCAATCTAATTGTTTTTCAAAATACTGAAAAACAATAATTTAAAAAACAAAAAATCATAAAAAACTTACCTGTTAAAATCGAAATAACTCATCATAAAATAAAAAATCTATACAAATCCTTACAAAATGTGATTTTATCTAGCAATTAAAGGGCATATGACAATTATCAGGAACGTAAAAGAAAGATATATTGTATTTTTGCGGTTTACTTAAAATACAATAAAATGACAGCTTTAAAAGATATATCGACAATAGAAGACATTCAGCAAATGGTTAACAGCTTTTATGCAAATGTTAGAAAGGACGATTTAATCGGGCCGATATTTAATGATAAATTACAAGACCGCTGGGAACCACATTTACAAAAAATGTACAATTTCTGGCAGACTATTCTATTTGATGTTCGCGCTTATTCTGGAACACCTTTTCCTCCACATAAACAATTACCAGTAGACAAAACCCATTTTGATCGCTGGATTGCCATTTTCAATTCGACAATCGATTCGCAATTTGCTGGTCCAATAACCGAAGAAGCCAAAATGCGTGCCACCAATATGGCTTTTATGTTCAGCCATAAAATTGAGTATTTTAGAAATGCAGAAAATGAAATGAGAAATGCAATAAAAAAATCTTAAAAAATTTCTTTCAAATAAAAAGCAGAACTTTATATTTGATAAAATGAATTAAACCCAAATCTATATTCTTTTATTTATGAAAAAAGTAATTTTCTTTATTACAATCTGTTTCTCATTTTTAAATCAATTATCGGCACAATCACAAACGTCAGCTTCTAATTTATATAAAGGAACCGTTGACGGAAAAACACCAATAACAGTTTACATTAAAACAGAAGAAAATCCTTGTACAGCCGATTTAATGTATACTTCTATGTATCGTCAGAATAAATCAAAAAACTGGATTCAGCTTAATGTTACTCAAAACAGAAAAAAAGAAAATGAATTTGTGTTAGTTGAACAAGGATTTAGTGGTGTTTTGATTTTACAAAAATTAGGAAATTCTTTTACTGGTTTATGGATTAGCCCTGATGCTAAAAAACAATTAAAAGTGGATCTTAAAGAAGCTTCGATGACTAAAAAAGAGCTTGAAAACTTCGAGAAAACAATGGAAAAAGTGAATTATGAAAATAATGATTGCTAGTAAATCATTTTATTTCCACTTTTTCAAAATCTACAAAAATGCAATAAAAATCAATTTCGAATAAAAATTTTGTGATGGATGATAAAAAAACGAGCCGTAAATTCGTAATTTTACATTTTAATCTACAACGTTTTCGAAATGAATCCAAACATTGAAACCAATCCGTTATTAGAGCGATTGCCTAAACATTTACAGCAATTTATTAAACCTCAAGATTATAGCGATTATTCTCCTATCAATCAGGCGGTTTGGCGATATGTTATGCGTAAAAATGTAGATTATCTTTCTAAAGTAGCGCATCATTCTTATCTGGAAGGCTTACGCAAAACAGGAATCGAAATTGATTCTATTCCGAGCATGTACGGCATGAACCGAATTCTAAGTGAAATTGGTTGGGCAGCGGTTGCCGTTGACGGATTTATTCCGCCAAATGCTTTTATGGAATTTCAGGCTTACAATGTTCTAGTTATTGCGTCTGATATTAGACAATTGGAACATATTGAATATACTCCTGCTCCAGACATTATTCACGAAGGTGCTGGCCACGCTCCTATTATTGCAAATCCTGAATATGCGGAATATTTGAGACGTTTTGGTGAAATTGGATGCAAAGCGATTTCCTCACACAAGGATTATCAAATGTATGAAGCAATTCGTCTGCTTTCTATTTTAAAAGAAGCCGAAGATACGCCTCAAGAAAAAATCGACGAAGCTGAAAAAGCGGTTGCCGATTTGCAAAATGATATGGGAGAATTGTCTGAAATGGCTCAAATAAGAAACCTGCATTGGTGGACTGTTGAATACGGCTTGATCGGAACGGTTGAAAACCCGAAAATATATGGCGCTGGATTGCTTTCTTCAATTGGAGAAAGTGCCCACTGTATGACCGATGATGTAAAGAAAATACCTTATGATATTTCGGCTGCAAATCAGAATTTTGATATTACGCAGTTACAGCCTCAATTATATGTGACTCCAAATTTTTCTTATTTAAGTTTAGTTCTAGAAGAATTTGCCAATAAAATGGCTTTACGAACTGGAGGCCTTTCTGGAATTCAAAAACTGATTCAATCGAATGCTTTAGGAACTATTGAATTAAGTACAGGTTTACAGATTTCGGGAGTTTTTACAAATGTTATTGAAGAAGAAGGAAAACCAGTTTATATTCAGACCACTGGAAAAACGGCTCTTTCCTACCGCGAAAAAGAATTAGTGGGTCATGGAACTTTAACACATCCACATGGTTTTGGAAGTCCGATTGGGAAACTGAAAGGTTTTAATCTAGCGATTGAAGATATGAGTCCGAAGGATTTACAGGCTTACAGTATTGTAGAAAATGAGACCGTAAAACTAGAATTTGAAGGCAATATTATTGTGCAAGGTGAAATTATCACAGGTTCTAGAAATCTTCACGGAGAAATCATTTTAATCAGTTTTAGAAATTGCACCGTTACGCATGGAGAAACCGTTTTATTTCAGCCTGAGTGGGGTAACTATGATATGGCAATTGGCAAAAAGGTGATTTCGGCATTTTCAGGTCCTGCCGATGTAAATAGTTTTGACTTAATCAATATTGTTCCTTCAACGAAAACGATCAAAGCAAAACATACTGATGAACGTGATGAATTGGAGCATTTGTATGCTTCTGTTCGTGAAATCAGAACGAATAAATCTTCTAAAAACGAATTAAAATCTGTTTTTGAAAAGCTAAAAAATAACCATTCAAACGACTGGTTATTGTCTGTTGAAATTGCTGAGCTTTTGAAGGATTCAGACGAGAAACAGCTTCTACAGGAAGTTTTGGTTTATTTGGATCAATTGAAAGAAAGACGTCCTGAAATTGCACATTTAATTTCTGGCGGATTGGATTTGATTTTTGACAGTTCTTTGCCTAATTTGCCACAAAGGCACTAAGACACGAAGTTTTTTTAATCTCGCAAAGATGCCGATTTTGTAAAAATATTAAAAAAGGCTTTAGCCAAATCCTATATTTTGGCTAAAGCCCTTTGCTTAGGTCTTTATTTTTCCTCCAGCTAAAGCAGGAGGCAATTCAAAAAATCATTTTAATCCTTTAATCTGTGACAAAAATTCTTTGCTACTCTACGTCTTTGCGAGATTCTTTTTTACAACTTTGAATTCAAATCCTTAGTCAGCTCCGTTTCAGATTCAATAGTTTTTCCGTTGTATTGCAGTTTCCAACCCATTGAATTGGTCATGATTAAAATCTTAGATAATTCGCTTATCAACCGATTTTGAGCATTGGTTTTTAGGGTCGAATTTTCGATTTTCTTAGCCAAATTTGCTTTTACCGATTTATTGATTTTATTGTAATCGTCTCCCGTAAACGGATTCAGTTTGCTTTGCTCAACATCATAAAACTGTATGTCTGGATTTATGGTGATTTCTTCTTTCGGAATATTTAAAATCGTAATGGTTTTGTTTTTTTCATCAATATCATATTTCATTTGATGCAGATCATAAGCAACCGTTACGTTTGCATTGACCACAATGAGTGCTTTTTTCTCAAAAGAAATCATGTCCATTAAATACTTCTGCTGATTTTTATAAGTGATGACTTCTGAGAAATGCCCTTCGGTAACAACCAATTTTCCAACGTTAAGAATCTGCTGCTGAATTAAATTGGTATTGTACTGAATATCTGAATCGTCTTCTTTTTTGAACTGGCAATATTTAAATCCAAGAACAATTATTAAAACGATAACTCCGACACCTATAATTCTTTTGATCAAGTTTTGCATTCCTCTAAAATATTTTAGACCAATTTACTCCTTTTTTTCTTTTTTTTCGCCACGAATTCACGAATTTTCGCTAATCCCTTTGGGTTAAAAATATGGAAGTATTTCACAAATCAAATTCGAAAAATTCGGCCTAGCTAACCAACAAATTAAAAATAATTCGTGAATTCGTGGCTAATCGATCCCTGCAAATAAATTTAAAATGGATATCCAATAGCAATATTCAAAATCAGATTATCTTTTCTCCAAGAACTGCTTCCTAGGTTAATGTCATCAATCACCCAACGTTGTCCATCTGGTAAAGCAGGATTTCGAAGCGGAATAGCTAAATCGGTTCTTAAAATCAAGAAGGATAAATCGAAACGCAAACCCGCTCCTGCTCCAACAGCTATTTCTTTCATAAAATCTTTTGAAATTTCCGCTCCTGGTTTGTTCGGATCAGCGTGTAACAACCAAATATTACCTGCATCCAAAAAAACCGCGCCTCTTACTATACTGAAAAGCTTAGCACGATATTCAGTATTAAATTCCAGTTTTAAATCGGCTGATTGATCAGGCGTATAATTATCATTTGTCGTTGGTGGAATAACATAACTTCCCGGCCCTAAAGTTCTAGCTCTAAAAGCTCGAATACTATTGGTTCCCCCTACTACAAATTGTTTAGATGCTGGAAGTGTATTCGAATTTCCATAGGCAAATCCCGCTCCAACAATCAATCTGCTGGCTAATTCGCTTTCTTTTCCCAATTTTAAATAATGCCTGAAATCGGATCTGATTTTTACATATTGGCTAAACGGAACATCAAATATGGTTTTAACCTTATTTGGATAATCAGCACCTGTGATCAAGCCAGTTAAATTTCCCGCCAAATCCAATTCACCATTAAAATAGATTGTATTCTTTTTACGTTTCTGCATGGTATTGGTATAGGTGTAATTGTACGTTGGGCCAAAAACCAGCTGTTTTTCAATTACTTTTCCTAAAGCCGCATCTTGCTCTATATCTGCCATATATTCTGGCGTTACATGGTTCGGGCTTACATAGGTCACATCAATTACATTCAATTGATGTTCTTTACGAATGTTTTCTTTCCACATATAACCAAAGGAAGTATTAAAAGAATTCAAAGCATACAGTTGCGTCCTTTTTTGATATTCGTAACGCAAAGTGGCTTTGGTTCTTGGCACATATTCGCTATTTCCTTCAATATGAAAAGGCGTTATGAATCTTGGCCAGGTTAAACTAACTTCTCCTCCCAGTTTATAAATATTCTTTCCTTTGTTTGTTCCTCCCAACTGAAAATCGGCACCACCAAAAACAGAAGCCGTAAACAATTCGGCACCCTTTAGAAAATTACGGTTGTTCCAGTTTAAATTTAATTCTGTACCGGTATAACTCGCAGAATTGGTTTTTCCAATCACTTCCACACGAATAAACTTTTTAGGCAAAAGTGTCAAGAAATAGTATGAATCTAAAGCATTCGGAATAGAATCTGAAGGCTTAAATTCGTTCTTGACAAAACTAAACGTTCCAAGATTTACAAATCGGTTTAAAGTTAAATTATGATCTTTTCGATTGTAAACATCTCCTTTTTTAAAATAAATTGTCCGATCGTAAATTCTTGGTTTAAAAGTTTCTGTCGTGTCAATTATAGTGAGATCTTTGTATTGCGTGATATTCCTTTTTCTATAAACCGCACTATCATTCGTTAGAGAATAATTCGGATACACAAAAATCTTATCAATTTTATAAGCGGTCAAAGCTTTTATAGGCGTATCATCTTTTATAACCAGTCTAATTCGTACTTCGTGATCGCCTTTACTGCTGTCTACTTTTGCCAAAATATAATCTGGATTAAAATAGAAATAGCCTTTTTCTTTTAACCTCGCATCGATTCTTTCTCTTTCTGCTTTTATCACATCCAAATCATATGGTTTTCCAACTTTAAGGAGACTTCTTCTATGACTTTTTGCTATAATTTTTGACATTTTTAAAGAATCATCTGGAAACGTAACGCTTTTTATTATGTATTGTTTTCTAGGCGTAACCGTATATTCGGCCGTCACTCTTTTATTTCGCACAGTCGAATCGGCACTGACACGGGTTTTAAAATAACCTCTGTTTTCTGTAAAATTTCGTAAAACCGACGCATTATAATCTAAATCAACTTGACTGAAAAGTACTGGCGGTTCTCCAACTTTATTGCGTAACCAGTATCTTGTTCCTTTATCTTTTTTAGGTTCGCCGGCAAGATTATAAATCAATAATTTAGGACGAAGCCCAAAGATTTGTTTATTGGGCTTTGGGCGCAATAAACCTTCTAATTCTGTTTCCAACACTTTTCGATCTTTCTTTTTCATGATCGAATCTTTGATGGTTACAGAACCTCCTGTATAAAGCAGATCGCCTTCTGGAAGGTATTTTGTATTACTGCATCCTACAGCAAAAAATACCGAAAGAAGTACGAAACACTTTAAATATATATTGATATAATTACGTTTTTTGCTCATTTCCCTTAATCTCTTTTTCGTCTTCGTTGTCTTGCAGTTTTTGTTTTTCTTTTTCTTCTTTCTTTTTTTGCTTTTCTTTTTCTTTACGGATTTTCTCTTCTCTTATCAATTCTTTTTCTGCTTCTGTACGATGAAATAGTTCTCTAAATTTATTGTAGCTCATTGTAATAACAAATGCAACTCCAGTCTCAATAACCTGCCCTTCAACCGCAACCTGATATTGATTTTTGCGATAAGCTCGAACCATATATCGGCCATCTTTTGTTAATTGATAATCTAGAGCCACATCGCCCGCAATATTGGTGCTATCTTCATTGGCACGTTCTTGTCCTTCAACACCAAAACTGCTTCCAACAGTAATTTTTAATCGATCATCCAACAGTTTTTTAGAAACTTCAACATTTAGATCGGTTCTGTTCTGCATGGTTCCAGTGGTGTAATCTTCTGTAGATTCCAAATCGAAATTGACCTCAAATCCTTCAACAAGATCCCCTGCTAGATTATTCAATTGCTGCGAAAGTATTTTACTCACACTCTGTCTTGCAAAAGATTCTGCACTTACGCCACCACTTTCGCTTGCAAACGGATTTTCGCCCACAAATCTGTTCAATAATAAAAGAGCAAAAACTTGTTTGTTGAGTTCTGCTGGATCTTGCTCTAATTGTTTCAGTTTTGCCCGTGTCATATCTACAACATTTGAAGCAACATTATAATTCCCTTCAGGAAGTACAATTCCAAACGAGATTTCTGGTTTCAGCAATTCTCCATTCATTTTCAATAAAGTCTGAAAAGGGAGCTTTTGCTTATAGGTATTTTGTACCGCTTGAGTTTCTCCTTTTATCTGATTTCCTAACAAATCAATTGGCGCTGTGTTTACTTTATAAATAGCTGTAATATTTAAAGTTGCCATTGTCGGCTCTCCATTCCAAGTGATATAACTTCCTTTCTGAATATCAAATTTTCTTTTGATTCCGTTGAAATTCATTTCGTAAGCACCATCCGAAAATTCATATTTCCCTGTTAAAGTTGTTTTTCCAGACTGATCTATTCCACCGACTAATTCTGCTTCACCTTTTAAGTTCAAGTAATCGCCATTAGATTTGTCAATCAGCAAAGTTAATTCTGCTTCCTTATTGATTGAAATGGCCACATTTACATCCATTCCTTTCAATTCTGACTGATTCAGTTTGTTCTGCATATTAACCGTTTGTTTCAAGTACATATTGTCTTCATCAACAAATTCTACAATTCCTTCTCGATCAGCAATTGAAGGATCTGACTGTGGCATAACAACAGTAAACTTAGTTTCTTTATTGATTTTAAGCGTTCCGTCAACAACTGGACTATCCAAATTTCCTTTAATATTCAGTTTTGTATCTAAGAATAGATCTCCATAGAACAAATCGTTGTCTTTGGCTTTAGAATGAATGGCTCTAAAATCATCAGCTTCAACCAACAAATTGAAATTGTATTTGACAAAATCTGGAGATTGAATGGTTCCATTTACAAACAATTCGTTGTCATTTTCGTCAAAAAGAGAGAATTTATCAAATGAAATGGTTCCATCATTAAAAGTGATTTTTTCGTTTTTGGTTTTAAAGTACGAATTCAATTGTGTCACTCTAAAACCAGCATCATTAAAAATCAATTCTCCATTAACTTTTGGAGCCGAAGTATTTCCTGTCAATTTAAAATTTCCTGATAAAAACCCTTGCCCTTCAGTAATATTCCCCATACTGAAACCTTGAATACTTTTAACATTCAATTTATTAATCACTACATCAAAATCAAAATTTCCATTATCTAACAAATAATCTCCCGTAAGTTTTAAGTCATTTCCTTCGTCACTCAAGGCTACATTTGCAGCAAGCGTATTGGCAGTTTTATTATCTACTTTTATTTCTAAATCACCAACTTTTGAGCCTTTAAAACTAAAATCATCAATTTTTAGATCTGAAGTAAAAGTTGGGTTTGTCATCACATTTTCAACCAACGCATTTCCGTTTATCAGACCTTGCATTAGCAGTTCATCCTTTTTAACCATATTCATAATGGTTTCGATTTTGAAGTTTACAAAATCGACTTGCAACGGCGCATTGTCTTGTGTTCCTTGAGATTGAATTTTTAATTCGTTTCCGTTATTACTCAAATTGAATTTATTGACATAAAGTCGTTTTTCACCAAACTCAATCGCATTTTCTGGATCGACATTCCACTTATCATAATTTAAAATAAAGCTGTCTGCATCGAGTTTTACAATATTTTTAGAATCTTCTGCTTTAAATTCGCCTGCAATAAAATATTGCTGCTTTTGTTTTGCATCTTGAACTTCAAGCGCATAAGTCAGAATATTATTCTGCACATTTCCAGACAGACTTGTAAACGGAATTTTCAAAGAACCGCTTTCGATTGTTGCAACAGAAACTAAATATTCTAGCGCATTTTCTTTGGCTTCTATATTAATTTTTCCGTCAGAAATTGTGTTGCCACCATAAACAATTCTCGGAATCATTCCTTTTACTGTCAAAGAATCTGTCCGATTATTATAATTTCCTTTTATTGTAAAAGGTTCTAATCCAGTTAATTTTGGCAATAATTTAAAAAGTACTGGATCATTATCGACTTTAAGCATAAAAGCCAATCTTTGTTCGTCTGATTCTGCGTTGACTTTTGGATTTTTAAGATCAATATATTTCGACAATGATTTTTGAAGTGAGTTTGCCAAAGTCGTCAATTTGTATTTTCCGGTTACTTCGGCTTTTAAAAACTGTGACGAAATTTTAATCGAATTGCTATCTTTATCTGCAAAAGCCAAAACACGAATCGAATCTAAAACTATTGGTTCTGCATCTTGCAAAATCTGAATATTCGACAAAAACACTTTTCCGTTTAAGAAATCTGGATTGCTGTTGGTTATATCGGCATCAACATTTCCTCGAAGTTTCATCGGACCTGCATGCAAATTGAGTTTGTCTAAATCGGCTATATCTAAATTCAGTTTTAATTTTACAGTTGGATATTTATCTTTTGTATCTCCGCTTGCCGTTAAATCGAAATTCAGATTTGGATCTTTCATTCCCGATTGCACAGCAAAAGAACCGTTTTCGATATTTCCTTTTAAAGCCAAGTCTTTATAAGTGTATCTATTAAAAACCGCCTTCTGCACCAAACCATCAATCGCCGCATTTGCCGTTTTCGGATCTAAACCAGTTCCTTTGACTTTCGCTTTAAGCGTAATTTTTCCGATAGAATCGTTTTTAATTAAACGGCCTAAATCGAAATCCAGAAGATAAACCTGGGCATCGTATTTTTCTCTTTTTTTAATACGCTGATCGAACAAAGCATCAACTTTTGCATTTCCGAAACTGCTATTTAAAGACAGATTGGTTTTGAAATTCTGAACCGATCCTTTAAATTTTCCCTGTAAACTTAGTTGTGAAGGAATTTGAATATTCTTCGGAATTGTTCCCGCTGGCACAAACATATTAATGTCTTTTGCCGTGCTTGAAATCTTTTTAATATTCAAATCATAATATGCTTTTTGGGCATCAGGCAATCCTGCAATTTTTCCCGAAAGAGAAACTTTTGTAGAACCAATTCCGCTCATTTCAAATTTTGAAATATTTAGATCTTTTACTTTTCCGCTAACACGGCTATCCACATACAAAATCGCATTTGGATTACTTTTAAACGGATTTGTATTTTGAAGATCGGGAACAAACAATAAAATATCTTTGAAGCCAATTTTAGATTGTTTCAAATTGGCATCAATAGCCAGATTTCCTAAATCTTTCTGAAGTGACTCTAACGATTTATATTCGGCTTTAACTTTATCTTGAACAAGAGTCTGTGGTGTTTTTAAATACAGATTATCCAGCGAAGCATTTTTGGGTCCGTAAAAGAAATCGGTTTTAAAAGCCTGAATCTGTAACCCACTTTTTTCGTTTACGGTAAGTGTTTTTATATTCCCCGAAATCGTATCATTTCCATAATAGAGTTTCTCAGCTTTAAAATTGAATTTGCTCAAATCTAAATGCGCGTAATCAATTCCTTTTGTTTTTGGTTTTGACTGCATATCATCAAACTTGAAGGCAATATTTTCAATATTAACTTTATTAAGTTTAGCCTTCCAACCCGCTTGTTTTATGGCTGTTGTGTCTAAATTTGGAGTTTCAATCTGCTTGTCTTTTGCTCCTAATCTTAGATTTCCGTTTAGATTTTTTAATTCGAAAGTATCAAAATCCAAAAGCTGTTTATTTAGGTCTATTTCGTTTACTGCTAAGTTTAAATTTCCTAAACGAATGCCTGAATTGAGTTTAGAATCTTTGTTATCGTATAAAATATCAATTTTAGATAAAGTGATTTTTTCTAAAGCCAATTTGAAATCTGGCCTTTTCGAAATCGTATCAACAGTTTTAACCGAAACCTCTGCAATTTTCTCCACGACATCTTGATCTAAAACAACTTTCAAACCGTTCAGATTGATACTCGGAATATTAAAATCCATTTTATCTAGATCGAACTTTTTGAATTTGGTATCAAAATGCGTCAGGTTTACGCGAATGTCGTTCTTGGAAAAATCATCTTTAAAATTGAATTTAACCTGATCAAGATTTACTTTGACAACCGAAATTTTAAAGGGTTTAGCATTTGGATCTTCTACTTCTGGTTCTTTTGATTCGAATGCTTTTAAGATATAATCAAAATTGAAAACGCCATTTTTATCTCTAGAAATATTGGCTTTTACGTTTTCCAATGAAACCGAATTAATTTCGAGTTCACTGCTCACCAATTTAAAAAGATCCACATCGACCTCTAATCGTTTACCTGCCAACAAAGTATCTTTTTTTTGGTCTTCAAAATAAAAACCTTCCAGAACTACATCTTTAGGAAATTTAATTAGAATTTTATCTAGAGAAACTTTGGTTTTGATCTTACCTTCAAGATAAGTAATTGCTTTGTCTTTAACGAAATTCTGAACCGACGGAACCTGAATTAAGATTATTAAAAGCAATAATAACACAATCACAGAAACCACGCACCACATTAGGATACGAAGTGTTTTTTTAAGAAAATAAACAGGTTTCTTATTCATACGTCAATAAAATCGGATTAGATTAAAATTGCTTCTGAAAAAGCAAGGTTGCACATTTTACAAAAATGTAAAATTTAAACCTTAACAATTTACATAATTCTGAGCAATTATTCTAAAATTTTATTGTTGTTTTGCCACGAAGGCACAGAGGCTCGAAGTTTTTCTAAAATTTTATATGCGGAAGTTTTTCACTTAGGGTTTCTATTTTCTGCTGTAATTTTGCTAAGAACTTTTGATGCTGTTCTGATTCTGGATTAAAACTTGTATGACGCAAACTTTTTTGGATTTCGTCTACTTCTTTCATAACAGAAATACTTTCTTCTGAAACATAATTTTCGCTAAAAAGCTTCCAGATGTAATCTATCGCAATCTGATTCGGATGTAACATATCTTCGTTGTAAAAACGATAATCACGAAGTTCGTCCATCATGATTTCGTAGGAAGGGAAGTAGTCAAAAGTTGAAAGTCGAAAGTCAAAAGTCTTATGCAATGCTGTAAATAAATGTGACTTACTTAACTGATTTTCCACAAAGCCATCTTTTATATGGCGAACCGGGGAAATAGTGAAAATGAAATTTATATTAGGATTTAAAGCCTGAACAGCTTCAATTGTGTTTTGAATACTTTTTTGAATTATTTCGACCGATAGTAATTCTTTAGAAAATTGTTTCTGAGGCACTTTATGGCAATTGGCTACAATTTGATCTTTATCGAGATTTCTGTAAATCCATGAAGTTCCAAAAGTGACAATAATATGCGTGGCTTCTTTAAGCTGTTTATGCGTTTCTGTTACTGCTTTATTTAGCGTTTCTAATAATTCCTGACGATCAGAGTTGCTTAAATCTGAATGAACTTCAAAACTATGCCAACGCTCATTATAAAAGAAAACATCTTTTTCTTCAAACCATTCTTGTTTCAAAACTCTATCAAATAATTTTTCGATAGAAACGGGATTAAAAATAATTCCAAACGGATTGGTCTCATTCTGAAATTTAAAATAGTCAAATTTCTCAGACATGTTCTCAGCAAAACAAGAACCTATAGAAAGTATTTTCGAATCGTAATTGATCGGATTATTACTTTTTGAAACGGGTATTTGAGTTCTGAATTGCATGATTTCTAATTTAAACACGAATTTCATCAATTTTAAGCAATAAAAAAACCAAATACAAAAGTATTTGGTTTCTATAATTATAGTAATGCTTTTAATTAATAAGTATACTCATTAGATTCAGCAGCTGTAATTCCGTCTCTTTTGAAATTAGTAATTTTTGAAGGGAAATTATTTGCATCATATAAGATTTCGCTTTTGTATACATTTGGTGTTTGATTTGAATAAGATGCTGTATACTTAACAACATTGTTCACCGAGCTATACACAGAACCTTCACCTTCACTATGATCTATTAGCAAATTGAATCCTGCAATGTTTTTGTATGGATTGTTTTTATTGTCATATTCATATTGAGCTGTAAATACAGTACCTGTTTCTGAATCTGTTTGTACACTTTTAACTAGATTTCCGTTTGCAAAAGTTAACACTTCAGAATAAACACTTTTTTTCTCTATAGTACCATTTATATTGTAGCGCTCTCTTTTTACTGTTCCATCTGCGTTATGCGTAAATACTATTCTGCTGTTGTATTCACCATTAGGAAATGCTGTAGAAAAACCTTCTGCATAAACATACTCTGTAAGTTTTCCGTTTGTATATTTATACGTTGTTATGTCGCTAATAATATCTTTACCGCTTTCAGTATCATAATTAGTTTCTTTTACCACAAGGTTACCATCGTAAGTATAATCAGTTCTTCCTGTTTCATCTTTCATGCTTACAATTTTAGTACCATTGTAAGTTGCTACATAAGTAGAATTTTCTGAAGGATATCCTACACTAGAATATTTAATTGTTTTTGGCAAAATAACATTTCCTTCTTGATTATCATCACTTGAACAAGATGTTAAGACTAGTGCTAAAGCACCAAAAAAGCATAAAATTTTTTTCATTTTGATTTGGTTAAAATTCTTAATGGTGCAAACGTACTATAACCAAATATTAAAACCTTACGGGAATCCACATCAAAGTACAATTTACAATTAAGATAATTCTTAAAACACTAGTATTAAACAATATAAAAAACCTACTTAATGAGTTTTTTTTCTAAAAAACCAAGTATTTCAAAAAAAATTTACGCTTTTATGCATTATTTAATTTTCACTAAAAAAATTGAAACACATAAAAAACTTTTAAAACTCCATAGACAACTTTATCAGTAAAAAAATACATTTTTAATAACAGAAATGAACTTCACAAACTAAAACAATTCCTTACTTTTGCATCTTCCATTTTTTTTAAATCTTATATGAAATTACTATATACCTACATTATCAGACACAAAATGCTTTTGTTTTTTGCTTTGATAATGGCTACTATCAACATTTGTTTCAGTTTGTCAGACTCTGTAATTACAGGAAAATTAATGCAAGACTGTGGTGTCGGTCTGGCAAAATACAAAGGAAACGAAATCGGATTTATAAAATCTTTAGCTTTCTGGCTTGGTCTTTCGCTTGGTGCAGCCATGATTTCTCGAATTACCAAAAATTTCCAAGATTATTTTACCAATGTGGTTATTCAGCGTACTGGTGCGCAAATGTATACTGACGGTATCAAAAAATCTCTTGATCTTCCTTATGCAGAATTTGAAGATCAGCGAAGTGGTGAAACTTTAAGCAAATTGACAAAAGTTAGAATCGATTCAGAAAAACTCATTACACTTTCTATCTCTTTAATTTTTCAGACTATTATCGGTTTTATATTCGTAATCGTATATGTTGCAAGAATTGATTTTAGAATTTCGATTATCTTTTTAATTACAGCGCCAATTATTGCTTTGGTGAGTTTGTATCTAGGAAAAAAAATCAAAATTGTTTCTCGAAAAATTGTGAATCAAACCAATGCGTTGGCAGGTTCTACAACCGAAAGTTTGCGAAACATCGAGTTAGTAAAAAGTCTTGGTTTGACGTATCAAGAAGAAAAGCGTTTAAACTTAAATACGTTTAAAATTCTTCAATTAGAATTACAGAAAATCAGATTCATTAGAAGTTTAAGTTTCATCCAAGGAACAACGGTTCATTTCCTAAGAACTTGTGTGGTTTTTGCATTGTATTATTTCTTGTTTGGAGGAAAAATTATTGTTGGAGATTTATTGACAATGGTCTTTTTTACCTTCTTTATTTTTGGTCCTTTACAAGAATTAGGAAACTTTATTATTGCTTTAAATGAGACTAAAGTTTCGATGGAAAATTTCAAAAACTTATTGAATGCTCCAAAAGAATTCCGTCCAAAATCCCCAAAACATATTGGCGCAATTCAGAAACTGCTTTTCGAAAATGTAAGTTTTCAGCATAAAACAGCCAAATTTAAGGCGGTTGAGAACATTAATTTCGAAATTAAACAAGGCCAGACCGTTGCCTTTGTTGGTCCATCTGGATCTGGAAAAACGACTTTAGTAAAATTATTAGTTGGATTATATACCCCAGAAGAAGGTCAGGTTTTGTATAATGATATTGATTCTACCGAAATTGATTTATTAGACTTAAGAAAACAACTTGGTTTCGTTACCCAAGACGCTCAATTATTCTCAGGAACAATTCGCGAGAACTTGTTATTTGTTAAGCCAAATGCAACCGATGAAGATTTATACGACGCTCTAAAACGTGCAAGTTGCGATAAATTACTTAGACGTGCAGAAGATGGTTTAAACACCACAATTGGTGAAGGCGGAATTAAAGTTTCTGGTGGAGAGAAACAGCGTCTATCTATAGCGAGAGCTATTCTTAGAAATCCGAATTTATTGATTTTTGATGAAGCTACTTCCGCTTTAGACTCTATTACTGAAGAAGAAATTAATGATACTATTCGAAATATATCAGATAAAAATAGAATTACGGTTTTAATTGCGCATCGTTTATCAACTGTGATGCATGCTGATAGAATTTTTGTTCTAGAACAAGGCAAAATCATTGAGCAAGGCAAACATGAAGATTTGATCGTGGAGAAAGGATTGTATTATGCAATGTGGCGCCAGCAGATTGGGGAGCGAAAATAGTTTTTTAAAAGGTTTTGAGGTGCTAAGATACTAAGGTTCTAAGTTCTTTCTTTTTTGAATAGCGTCCAGCTTTAGCTGGATGTATATAATAAATTAAAACTAAAGGGCTTTAGCCAAACGTAATAGTTTGGCTAAAGCCCTTTTCTAATTCTTACCTTTTTCATCCAGCTAAAGCTGGACGCTATTGAATCTATGTTAAACACAAAACGCGACAGGTTTTAAAAACCTGTCGCGTTTGTTGTTAATTATAAAAACTTAGTCCCTTAGTATCTTAGAACCTTAGCATCTTTATTACTTCACGAAATCAACCGCCTTAGCTAAAGCTTCCCCAATTCCATCAACATTTTTACCTCCTGCAGTCGCGAAGAAAGGCTGTCCTCCTCCTCCACCTTGGATGTATTTACCTAATTCGCGAACAACTTGTCCTGCGTTTAGGTTTTTGGCTGCTACGATTTCTTTAGAAATGTAACACGTTAACATTGGTTTTCCTTCGTGAGCTGTAGCGAAAACTACAAATAAATTATTATAAGAACCACCCAATTCGTAAGCTAAATCTTTAGCTCCTTCTGGATTTAAGTCTACCTGTTTTGCTAAAAATTGAACGCCATTGATTTCTTGCAATTCTTTAGCCAAATCAGCTTTCATATTTTTAGCTTTATCTTTTAATAAAGCTTCCAATTGTTTTTTCAACTGAGCATTTTCGTCTTGTAATGCCAAGATTGATTTTACTGGATCTTGAGCATTTTTAAGAGCTTCTTTAATTTCACTTAAAGAAACCGCTTGCGATTCAAAATATTCTTTTGCTGCTTCACTAGTAATTGCTTCAATCCTTCTGATTCCAGCTGCAACTGCACCTTCTGAAACAATTTTAAAGTGCCAGATATCAGATGTATTAGCAACGTGAGTTCCTCCACATAATTCAACAGAATCTCCAAATTTAATGGTACGAACTAAATCTCCGTATTTCTCTCCAAATAAAGCAATTGCACCATCTTCAAGTGCCTGCTCTTTCGGAATAGCTCTTTTTTCGATTAATGGCAAACTCTCACGAATCCTTGCATTTACGAAATTTTCTACTTCAATCAATTCTTCATCAGTTACTTTAGCGAAGTGAGAAAAGTCAAAGCGCAATGAAGCATTTCTTACCATCGAACCTTTTTGCTCAATATGAGTTCCTAAAATCTTACGTAAAGCTTGGTGCAACAAGTGCGTAGCCGAGTGATTTGAGGAAGTTTTAGCTCTCTGATTTGCATCAACAACAGCACTAAAAGTACCTGTAAGGTTTTCTGGTAACGATTTTGCTAAATGTATCGTTTGGTTATTTTCTTTTTTCGTATCGATAATGTAAACGATATCACCGTTTTGAGCTTCTAAATATCCTTTATCTCCAGTTTGTCCTCCACTTTCTCCATAAAATGGGGTAGCATTGAAAACTAATTGGAAAATCTCACCATCTTTTGCACTTTCAACTCTACGGTATTTAGTAATTTTTACTTGCTGAGATAATCTGTCATATCCTACAAATTCCTGAATATCATCTTCTACAAGCACATTCCAGTCACCAGCAGTTACTTTAGACGCTGCACGAGATCTTTCTTTTTGCAATTGCAATTGTTCCTGGAATCCTTCTTCGTCCAATTTATATCCTCTTTCAGAAAGAATCAAAGCGGTTAAATCAATCGGGAATCCATAAGTATCATACAATTCAAATGCTTTTTTACCATCAACAGTATCTCCGTTGTTATTTAAAATTACAGCATCTAAAAGAATCAATCCCTGATCTAAAGTTTTTAGGAATGAGTTTTCTTCTTCACGAATTACATTAGAACAAAGTGCTTTCTGCGTTCTGATTTCTGGGAAAGAATCTCCCATCTGCTCGCTTAAAGTTTCAACCAATTTATAGATAAATGGTTCTTTCGTATTTAAGAAAGTAAATCCGTAACGGATAGCACGACGTAAAATTCTACGAATTACATATCCTGCACCTGTGTTAGATGGCAATTGTCCGTCAGCGATAGCAAAAGCTACAGCACGAACGTGATCTGCAACTACACGAATCGCGATATTCATTTTATTTTGTTCTTCACTAATGCCTGTTACATCATTAGTTGTATATTTTGCGCCTGTAATTGTTTCGATTTCTCTAATTAAGGGCATGAAAACATCAGTATCATAGTTTGATGTTTTTCCTTGTAATGCCATACACAAACGCTCAAATCCCATTCCCGTATCTACGTGTTGTGCAGGAAGTTTTTCTAACGAACCATCAGCTTTACGGTTGAATTCCATGAATACGTTGTTCCAGATTTCAACTACTTGCGGGTGATCATTATTTACTTCTTCTTTACCTGGTTTTAAAGCTTTTTCTTCTTCAGAACGTAAATCAACGTGAATTTCAGAACAAGGTCCGCATGGTCCTTGATCTCCCATTTCCCAGAAATTATCTTTTTTATTTCCAAGAATAATTCTGTCCTCATCGATTAATGTTTTCCAGATATCCCAAGCTTCTTGATCAAACGGAACGTTATCTTCTTTACTTCCTTCAAAAACAGAAACATAAAGATTCTCTTTTGGAATTTTATAAACTTCTGTCAATAGTTCCCAAGCCCAGTTGATTGCTTCTTTTTTAAAGTAATCACCAAAAGACCAGTTTCCTAACATTTCGAACATTGTATGGTGGTACGTGTCAATACCTACTTCTTCAAGATCGTTGTGTTTTCCTGAAACACGAAGACATTTTTGTGTATCGGCTATTCTTGGACTTTTTGGAGTTCCGTTTCCTAAGAAAAATTCTTTAAACTGGGCCATCCCCGAGTTATTGAACATTAGGGTTGGGTCGTCTTTAAGAACAATAGGAGCTGAAGGAACAATAGTATGCCCTTTACTCTCAAAAAAATCTAAAAATTGTTTACGTACGTCTTGTGATTTCATATTTAAATTAGAAAAATGTGTCAATTTAATGTGTCAATTTGATAACTAGATGATTAGCTAATTTATTCATTTGATGATACGTTAAGTTTTTTATAATGAAATTAAAAAACTTATATTTTAAACAATAAATTGCCTATTTTGCGCATTATCTAATGATAAAATAGCCCCAATATCTAATCATTAATCCTGGTAAAAAAAGTATCGAATAACTGAAACATTTAGCAGTTTTATTCGACTAACCTATTTTACAAGGTGCAAAAATAGCGTATTTTAAAATATGGCGAAAGTAAAATATTATTACGACCCAGAAAATCTGGCTTATACAAAAATAAAAACCAGAAAAAGAATAAAAATAGGTTACGCATTACTGTTTTTACTGGCATCGGCACTGTTTGGTTTTTTAGTTTTTGTTCTTTTAATTAACACCCCTTATTTCGAAACTCCAAAAGATCGTTTACAGGCACGCGAAATTGAAAATTTAAAACTTCAGTATTCTATTTTAAATAAAAAACTGGACGAAATTGATGATGCCGCAGAGGCATTAGAAGAACGTGACAATAATATTTATCGCGTATATTTTAACAAAGCTGAAATTCCAGATTCGATTCGAAAAGCTGGTTTTAGAAGTTCTGACAAATACAAAGCTCTAGAAGGATATAACAATTCTCAATTGGTTTTAAATGCAACAAAAAGAGTGGACAAACTATCGAAGCAGTTGGCAATTCAGTCTAAATCTTTAGATGAGATTTTAAAATTAGCTGGAGCTAAAGAAAATTTATTATTAGCCATTCCTGCCATTCAGCCAGTTCGAAATGAAAATTTGAAACGTGTCGCGTCAGGTTTTGGTTATCGCATTGACCCTTTCACGAAAGTGAGAAAAATGCATAACGGAATGGATTTCACGGCCAATACAGGAGCTCCAATTTACGCAACAGGAGATGGCGTTGTAGAAAGAGCTGACAACACTGCGTCTGGATATGGGAACCATATTGTGATCAGGCATGGTTTTGGATATGAAAGCCTGTATGCCCATTTAAGCAAATACAACTGTCGTCCGGGGCAAAGAGTAAAACGTGGTGATGTGATTGGATATGTTGGAAGCACAGGAAGATCTGAAGGTCCGCATTGTCACTACGAAGTGCATAAAGACGGAAAAGTAGTGAATCCGCTGAATTTTTATTATGGAAATATTTCGGCTGTCGAATATGTGGCAATTTCACAAATGGCAAATCAAGAAAATCAATCATTAGATTAATAGTACAAAAAATACTATTTTTGAAATAAAAATAGAAAAAAACGAACCATGCATATTGAACTTTCTAAAGACAAAAGATATTACAGTATTGGCGAAGTAGCCAAAGCTTTTAATGTCAATGCCTCTTTGATACGATTTTGGGACAGCGAATTTGATATTCTAAAACCTAAAAAAAATGCAAAAGGAAACAGGATGTTCACTCCCGAAGATATTACCAATCTTCAATTAATCTATCATTTAGTAAAAGAAAGAGGTTTTACGCTTGAAGGCGCGAAAATACACTTAAAAGAGGGTCAGAAGAAAACGTTAGATAAATTCGAAATAATACGTAAATTAGAGTCGATAAAAACGCAGCTGAACGACATTAAAAACGAATTGTAATTAAAAATAGAAATAAACTTAAATCAAAACAAATATGAAAAAGTGGTTAATCCCTGTAGGAATTATTGTAGCACTTATTGCTATTATCGCATTTTGGTCGATTGGTATTAAAAATACTGCTTTGCAACACAGTCAGGCTGTAAATAAAGAATGGGGAAATGTTCAAACGGCTTACCAAAGACGTAATGATCTTATCGGGAATTTAGTAAACACTGTAAAAGGTGCCGCTGACTTTGAAAAAGGAACTTTAACAGCAGTAATCGAAGCTCGTGCAAAAGCTACTTCGGTAACAATTGATCCTAGTAATGTAACTCCAGAACAATTAGCAGCATTCAATCAAGCTCAAAGTGGCGTAAGTTCATCATTATCAAGATTATTGGTTTCTGTTGAGCAATATCCAACTTTAAAAGCAAACGAAAACTTCTTGAAACTGCAAGACGAATTGGCAAGTACTGAAAACCAGATTTTAACAGCTAGAACTCGTTTTAACGAAGCGGTACAAGTTTACAACGGTTATATCTTGTCTATTCCTAACAAATGGTTCTTGAGCGAATACAAAGAAAAACCATACTTTGAAGCATCTACTGGAGCTGATAAACCAGTTGAAGTAAAATTCTAAAGATTTAATATTTTTGATTAACGATTTTAGATTTCAGATATAATCTGCAATCTAAAATCTACGATCTAAACTCTAAAATAATTTCCATGTCAAAAGTAGAAGATTTTTTAACCAAAGAAGAAGAACACGAAATTGTTGAAGCTATTCGCATGGCCGAAAATAATACTTCTGGCGAAATTAGAGTACATATAGAAAAAACAACTTCTAAAGTCCATTTTGATAGGGCTTTAGAAGTTTTTCATGAATTGCGAATGGATGAAACTAAATTGAAAAATGGTGTATTGCTCTATTTTGCAGTTGAAGACAAAAATTTTGTGATTTGCGGCGATAAAGGAATTAATGATGTCGTATCCAACGATTTTTGGGATTGCACTAAAGACATCATGGTAAACCATTTTAAAGCCGGCAATTTTAAACAAGGAATTGTTGACGGCATCTTAAATGCTGGAGAACAGCTCAAAAAATATTTTCCTTCTCAGGAAGATGATGTCAACGAATTATCTAACGAAATCTCAAAAGGATAAATAATGAAAAATTTCCAAATTAAAATCTCAAATTCTAATAGAATTTTTCAGATTACTCTTTTGTTTATCGCATTATTTATCAGCAATACTATTTTTGCGCAATTTGAGATTCCGCCAAAACCTAGTTTTCAGACTTCTGTTTACGATTATGCCAACATTTTAAGCTCTACTGAAAAAGCCCAATTAGAAGAAAAACTAATTCGCTACTCCGATTCGACTACCACTCAAATTGTAATTATTACGATTGAAAGTTTAAAAGGAGAAGATGTAAGTCAGTTAGCTACAAAATGGGGACAAACTTGGGGAATTGGAGGAACCAAAGAAGATGATAATGGAGTGGTAATCCTTTTGGCCAAAAACGAAAAAAAGATTGCAATTAATCCTGGATACGGACTTGAAGATCGTTTGACGGCGGGAATTGGAGGAACAATCATCAGAAATATTATCATCCCTGAGTTTAAAGCAGGAAGTTTCTACAACGGCCTTGATAAAGGAACTGATGCTATTATTGATGTTTTTAAAGGAAAATTTAAAGGCGAACGAAAACAAGCAAAAGGACAAGATTTCCCTTTTCTACCATTTATCGTAATTGTTGTAATTGTTTTAATTTTACTTTCTCGAAATAAAAGAGGCGGAGGAGGAAATTCTGGTAACAATGGCGGTGGTGGTCCTAGTCTGCTTGACGCTATTATTTTAAGTAATCTTGGAAGAAGCAGTGGCGGATTTGGAGGTTTCGGCGGAGGATCATCTGGTGGTGGTTTCGGCGGAGGCGGAGGTTTCGGCGGCGGATTTGGCGGTGGAGGTTTCTCTGGCGGAGGATCTAGCGGAGGCTGGTAATTTATTCTGGTTCTAATTTTCTTTGTTTCAAGTTTCAAGTTTAGGTTTCAATCTTAAAAAATCATACATTTACATTTTACAATTTATTAATAGATGTTATCACATAAAGCAAAATACGCCCTTAAGGCCTTACTTTATTTAGCAGAACAAGACGAAAATCACATTTCTAGAACGGTAGAAATTGCTGATGGCGCTAACATTCCTAAAAAGTTTTTAGAACAGATTCTTTTAGATCTAAAACGAGGACGTTTTGTGAGCAGTAAGCAAGGAAAATTTGGCGGATATTATCTGATAAAATCTAAAAATGACATTACGCTGGCAGAAATTCACCGATTATTTGACGGTGCAATTGCACTTTTGCCATGTGCTTCTTTAAATTTTTACGAGCCTTGTTCTGATTGTAAAACCGAGTCTGAATGCAGTCTGCGTCACGGTTTGATGCTAATTAGAGATAAAACTTTGAAGGCTATGGAAGGCATCACAATCGCTTCATTGGTAAAAAAATAAAAAAATATTTTCTAAAGTCTAGTAAATCGATAGAATTAATTATATATTTGCCAAAAATAATTAACTAATCATTTACAAAATTTTAACTCATGAAAGTACATTCTAGTAAATCAGGTGGACAAAATCTTTTGCAAAAAAAACATAATTATAATTTCACAACCCTGAATGCTGTTTCATCTATGATGTGTATGTGTTGGTAAAAAAAATTTAATTTTAAATTCTACTAATCACATATACTTAATATAAAAATGAAAACATCTATAAAAAATATCTTTACAATACTTGCCGTTTTAACGTTCTCAATCTCATTTGCTCAAAAAATTGAAGGGGTTGTAACTACAGATCAAAATATTCCTTTAGAAGCAGCCAATGTGGTAATTAAAGGAACAACTTTTAGCGCTATTACAGATTCTGAAGGGCGCTTTGCAATAGAATCACAGGGAAAATTACCTGTTACACTTTTAGTTCAATATATTGGCTACAATACTGCCGAACTTGAAATTACTTCTATCCCAGCTTCGCCAATATTGGTTACTTTACGTGAAGAAAACAAACTTGTCGAAGTAGTTGTTTCCTCTAGAAGAAGAATTGAAAAAGTACAAGATGTGCCAATTGCCGTTTCTGTTGTTACAGGAAAACAAGCTGAAGCAGCTGGAGCGTTTAATGTAAACCGTATCAAAGAATTGGTTCCTTCTGTACAATTGTATTCTTCTAACCCTAGAAATACCGGAATCAACATTAGAAGCTTAGGTTCTCCATTCGGACTTACAAATGACGGTATCGACCCTGGAGTTGGTTTCTATGTAGATGGTGTTTACTATGCACGTCCTGCAGCTACTACTTTAGATTTTATCGATGTAGAACAAATTGAGGTATTACGTGGTCCGCAAGGTTCTTTATTTGGAAAAAACACAACTTCTGGAGCTTTCAATATTACATCTCGCAAACCAAGTTTTACAACTGGTGCCGATTTTGAATTGAGTTATGGTAATTATGCTTTTTTACAAGCTAAAGCCTCTATCACAGGAGCATTAGGAAAAAAAGTTGCAGGTCGTTTATCTTTCTCAGGAACACAACGTGACGGTTTAATTGACAATATCGTAACAGGAAGACCAACGAACACTTTGAACAATCAAGGTTTTAGAGGGCAATTATTATGGACTCCTACTGAAAACACAAACATTACTTTTGCAGGAGATCTTACAACACAGCGTCCTGACGGATATGCGCAGGTTGTTGCTGGTGTTGCTCCTACTCAGAGAGCTGCATACCGTCAGTTTGATGCTATTATTAAAGATTTAAATTACCAATTGCCAAGTTTAAATGCTTTTGATCGTAAAATAGATCATGATACTCCTTGGCGTTCTGGACAAGATTTAGGAGGAGTTTCATTAAACATTGATACAAAAATTGGAGGCGGAACCCTTACTTCTACAACAGCTTGGCGTTTCTGGAATTGGGATCCATCAAATGATAGAGATTTTACAGGATTACAAGTTTTAGCTAAATCTCAGAATCCAACAAGACAAACTCAGATTACACAAGAGGTTCGTTATGCTGGACAATTGACATCAAAAATTAGTGGTGTTGGTGGAGTATTCTTTATTGATCAAACTTCTCAGACAGATGGTACTGAAGAGTCTGGAAATGCACAATGGAGATTTTCTCAAAGTACAACGAGTCCGTTGTGGAAAACTCCAGGTCTTTTTGAAGGCTACGGAATTAAAACTGATGCAAGAATTAGAGCTTCTAGTGCCGCAGTATTCGGACAGCTTGATTGGGCTATTACAGAGAGATTCCATATTTTACCAGGCTTGAGATATAATTTTGATAAAAAAGATGCAAGTTATTCTCGTAAAACTTACGGAGGTCTTCAAACTACAGATCCTGCCTTATTGGCTTTAAAAAAATCGGTTTACTCAGATCAAGCATTTGATTCTAATACAGACAATACAGATTTTTCTGGAAACTTAACGCTTACGTATAAAGCATCTGATAAAATCAATGTTTATGCAACTTACGCAAAAAGCTATAAGCCTGTTGGAGTTAACGTAGCTGGACTTCCAACAAATGCAGCTGGACAACCAATGACAGAACTTGCAGTGGTTAAGCCAGAAAAAGTAAATCATTATGAGGTTGGAGTTAAAACTTCTCCGTTCAAAAACTCAATTTTCAACTTAACATTCTTTAATACTGATATCAAAGATTTCCAAACTAACGTTCAAGCAGCTGAATTGGGTGTAAACCGTGGTTATCTTGCGAATGCAGATAAAGTGCGTGTAAGGGGTGCAGAATTGGATGCAAGTTTTGTCATTAGCTCACACTTAACTATTAATGGTGCTGCAACTTATACAGATGGTAAATATGTGAAATTTACAAATGCGCCACTTCCATTAGAAGAAACTGGAGCGCCAGTTGCCTTCAAAGATGTTTCGGGAACTGAGTTGCCAGGTGCTTCAAGATGGGCTGGTTCTCTTGGAGGTGAACTTTCAGACAATGCAAGATTCTTTGGTAATGCTGGAAAAATCTTCTTTGCTGCTGATGGATATGCCCGTTCTGAATTTTCTTCAAGCCCTTCGGCTTCAAAATATTTAGTAGTACAAGGTTATGCAATCTTTAATGCTCGTTTAGGTTTCCGCGCTTCGCAAGGTTTATCTATTCAGATTTGGGGAAGAAACCTTTTAAATAAAGATTACTATGAGCAATTATTGCCTGCAGGTGGTAACTCAGGACAATATGCTGGAGTTCTTGGTGATCAAAGAACTTACGGAGTTACATTTAAGTACTCGCTGTAAGGTGGTTAGTTAGTTTTAGTATTAAGAAGGGATACATTTTTGAATGTGTCCCTTTTTTATTTCACAAAAAAAACTTCAAAACAAATTTTAAAATAGAAAGAAATAAGATCATTTGTATAAATTCGCAGCCTGAATTTATAGTTTTTGAACAAATCTTTTCGATTATTTTTTATCACCATCTTTGTGTGCCAAGTAATTACAGGGCAAAACCAAAGAAATATCGACCAGCAGACTTTGACCTGGATTCGATACTATAATATTTTTCCATTATCCGAAAAATGGGCTCTCCATTCTGAATTTGATAATCGAAGCTTTGTAAATCCTGTTCACGAAAATCTTTTTGTTATAAGATCTCAAGCTCGTTACAGAGCAACTAAAATGGTAGATTTGGGTGCTGGATTTGCTTTTTTTAGTGTCAATACTCAGAATCCAAACATTGATCCTGATTTTTCTATTCCCGAATATCGTGCACAGCAAGATGTTACTTTAATAAATGATATTGCCAAAATAACTTTTCATAATCGTTTTCAGCTCGAAGAGCGCTTCATTCAAAAAGCAGACAAAAACGGACTTTTAGATGAATTCTCATTTGCTTACAGATTCAGATACCGATTACAATCAATGTTTACTCTTTGGGAAAAAGAAGGAAGAAGCATAAAAGGAACCATTTCTGATGAAGTCTTATTCAATTTCGGAAAAGACAACCGAAGAAATACTTTCGATCAAAACCGTTTTTACGTTGCTTTGCGTTATCATTTCAATCCAAATCTTGGTTTAGAATTGGGTTATTTAAAGAACTTTCAAAGACGAGCAAGCGGTGTAGATTTCTACGATCGCGATATTATCAGATTTACGGTTTATCATAGGATTAATCGGAAAAAGTTATGAGTTATGAGTTATGAGTTATGAGTTATGAGTTATACAAAAAATGCCTATCAAATTAAATTTGACAGGCATTTTTTGCAACCTTTGAACCTTTGCTCCTTAGAACCTTAGCATCTTAGAACCTAAAAATCAAGATCCCCTCTGTCTCCTTCCTCCTTTTTTGCTTTCGGCGAAATTTCCAATTTTATAAGCTAAAGAAAACATTACATAACGTTTTAAAACTGTATTTTCTTCATCTCGTATCGAAGTTGGCGAAATAGTTCTTGTTGCACTTTGATTCTGATTTAAAACATCATACACTTTCACTTTAGCATATAATTTTTTATCTAGAAATCCGTACGATAAACTCGTATTCCAAAGAAAGAAATCCTTCTTGAAATCGTCTGAGATATTAGAATTATAAGTGTATCCGAAATCATTTCCGAAGATTAAATTGGCTGGCCAATAAGAAGTTGTCTGCAAATTAATTCTGTGAATCACGTTTGAAGTCGCATCTCTTGAATAGTTTTCATATCGAGTTTCGTTGTATGATAAACTATAAGATGGCGCAATCGAAAGCACTTCTCCGTAATCATAAGAAGCATAAACACTTGGCGTTACTACAACCGATTTGGCATAATACATAACAGCATTTGTAAACCCTTTGTCAAAATTATAATTACCGCTTAAACGCAAACCGTATCTTAAGGTATGTGCATCTTTTTTAATTTGCTGATTCCAGTTTCCTCCAAGTGAAGCCGAATACGTTCCTGAAATATTTACATAAGTCGTATTTCTTTTTCCGCTATCGTCATAAATCGAAGTAGAAACAATATCATTATTATAATAATCTCCTTTAAGAAATAAACTATAGCCAGAGCGCGTTCTAAAATCAAAGTTTTTAAAATCGATACCTGCAGTGTTTTTTTCAATCGGATTTAGATTTGGATTTCCTATTACACTATTCAATGGATTGTTCAAATCTGCAACTGGCATTAATTGCGTTGCCGACGGAAGCGCATTAGAATAATCATATTTGAAAGTTAAGTTTTTAGAGCGGTTGAATTTGTATCGAAGCTGTGCTGTTCCGTAAGGCAGCATATATCTTTTATTCAAATCTGTAGCTTGATTTAAATAAAAAGAATGATTATCAAACTCCACAATTGATGTTCTCGAATTCACATTCAGCGTAAATTTACTTTTCTGCCAAGTAATACCCACTTTTGGCGTAATCGAATTTTGCTTCGATGTGGTATAATTCGTCAACGATAAGTTTAAATCTGAATATTCCTGCGAAGCATCATCAAAATTAAATGTCTTTTGATCGTTCATCGAACTTTGCCAATCAAAATCGGTTCCAAAACGTAATCTTAGCGAATCTGTTACAGGCTCTGTATATTCTAAGTCAAGCGAATAAGCATCACTTTTTGATGTATTTTTTGCATTCTGATTTCTTTCGTCGTTTGGTTTATTGTCCTGATAAAAAATAGTCTCCGAAATATTGATTCCGTTTGAATCATTTTTAGTGTTATTGTTATTAAAAACTACACTTAAATTTCGCGATTGCTTTTTAAAAGTTTTGTTGAAATTAATACTGTTAGCGAAACTCGTATTAGAACTTTCAGTATGTGATGTTGCCGTACTTTCGTTCAATGCATCACCATTTTCATTTTCAGAGGAAGTCGAGGACGAAGAATTGCTATTTGATTCTGATAAATTCAATTTAGGAGCAAAAACAATCTGCATAGTAGGATTGATTTTGTATTCTAACTCAAAATTAACTTTGTTCCCTGTATTTTCATTTCTAGTTTTAGAATCTGCTTCAGTTAAAATATTTCCTGTCGGTAAAAAACTAAGCTGATTCGATTTGCTTTCGTTTTTAGTCACCGCGTTTGTAAAATTGTAGCTGCTCATGAACTCCAAATCTTTTGTCCAGTCATCAGAATAATTAATTCCCGCAAGAGTAGACTGCGTAATTCCTTTTCCTCCACTGCCAGCGCCTTGACTGCCACCTTTTGCATTTCTTCCGCCTCCCATATTATCAAAAACCTCATCCATAGCAAATCCGGTTGAGTTAATATTATTGGCCGAAGCTAATACACTTATTTTCTGTTTGTTTTTGAAAAAGTTCATCATTAAACTGCTTTCATAGCGTTCATCCGAACCATATCCGCCTAGAACTTTACCGAAGTAGCCTTTATTTTTCTTTTCGTCAATTGTGATATTTATGCTCGAATAATCTGAAGTCGATTCTTGCTTAGCCAGCTCTTCTTTTTTGGTTTTAAAATCAGAAACTTGAACTTTTTTAATAATATCAGCCGGAAGGTTTTTAATGGCAATAGCTCCATCTTTGTCAAAAAATGCTTTGCCGTTGACTAAAACCTGATTGACTTCTCGCCCATTTACCGTAATTTTTCCTGTATTATCGACATCAAAGCCGGGCAATTGCTTCAATAAAGTCTCCACATTTGCATCTGGGCGAACTTTATAAGAACCAGCATTAAATTCAAGAGTGTCTTTTTTAATGGTAATTGGCGGTGCTTCACTTTTAATTACCACTTCATTTAAAACATTGGCATTTTCAAGCATGTACAATTTACCAAAGTCTTTACTTTCTGTAAGTCCTTTTTGTTCTTCAAAATAAGCTTGGTATCCCGTATAATTTACTTTTAAGAAAACCGGCTTATCATACTTTTTAGTATTGATAATAAAATTTCCGTTTTTATCTGTTGTAGCATATTCAATAATAGTTGAATCTTTTACTGCTGTAAAATAAACGGTGGCGAGTTCTAACGGAAGCTGCGAGTTGATATCAACCACAGTTCCTTTAATAACGATATTGTTTTGGGCATTTGCCGAATATGCAAAGGCTAAAAACAATAGTAATGAATAAATTCTGGTCATAAAATTAGGTTAGTTAGATCAATAAGACTTAAAAAAACGCAAAAGGTTTAATTGTATTTTTTACATTTATTCAAATATAATGCCAATAAAAAATTGATCCTTTAATTATCTAGACACCAAACATAAAAAAATCCCCTATTCGAGGGGATTCTTTTTTTATTTTTCTCTGATGTAAATATCGATCGGAACTCCTGCAAAATCCCATTTCTCTCGAATTTTATTTTCTAAATATCTTTTATACGGTTCTTTTACATATTGAGGCATATTAGCAAAAAATACAAACTGAGGTGTTTGCGTTGGCAATTGCATACAATATTTAATCTTTACATATTTTCCTTTTGTTGCTGGTGGCGGATACGCTTCAATTACTTTCAACATATACTCGTTGAATTTTGAAGTTGCAATTCTTTGTTTTCTGTTTTCGTAAACTTGAACTGTTGCTTCCAATGCTTTTAATAAACGTTGTTTCGTTAAAGCAGAAACGAATAAAATTGGCACATCTGTAAAAGGCATCAATTCTTTTTTGATTTTCTCTTCGTAATCACGCGTAGACATGGTGTCTTTTTCTACTAAGTCCCATTTGTTTACCAAGATTACAACACCTTTACGGTTTTTCTCTGCCAACCAAAAAATACTTTGATCCTGGCCTTCAAATCCACGTGTTGCATCAATGACTAAGATACAGATATCAGCGTGTTCAATTGCACGTACAGAACGCATTACAGAATAAAACTCTAAATCTTCTTTTACTTTTGCTTTACGACGAATTCCTGCAGTGTCAACCAAATTAAATTCGAAACCAAAACGGTCAAATTTTGTATCAATAGCATCACGAGTTGTTCCTGCAATATCGGTTACAATATAACGGTCTTTACCAATTAAGGCGTTGATAAAACTAGATTTTCCTGCGTTCGGACGTCCTACAACTGCAAAACGTGGTAAATCTTCTTTAACCTCAACCTCTGGTTTTTCTGGGAAAGCCTCGATTAAAGCATCTAATAAATCTCCTGTTCCGCTTCCTGAAATACTTGCAAATGTGAAATAATCTCCTAAACCAAGATTATAAAACTCAACTGCATCTTTTTCACGCATTGCATTATCTACTTTGTTTACAGCCAATAAAACTGGTTTTGTTACTTTACGAAGCAATTTTGCAACAGTTTCATCCATTGGCGTAATTCCTTCTTCAACATCAACCACAAAAATAATAACATCGGCTTCGTCGATAGCAAGTTCTACTTGTTTACGGATTTCGCCTTCAAATACGTCATCGCTTCCGCGTACGTATCCACCGGTATCAATGACAGAAAACTCTTTTCCGTTCCACTCGCTTTTACCATAGTTTCTATCACGGGTAACCCCAGATACTGAATCTACAATAGCTTCTCTTCTTTGTATCAGCCTATTAAAAAGGGTAGATTTCCCCACATTAGGTCTTCCTACTATCGCAACAATGTTATTACTCATTTTATTGAATTTTAGATTTTAGACTTTAGATCTCAGATTCTTAGCTTCTTAAAAACCTAATCACTTGTAATCCAAAATGCCTTATTTAAATTTTTTGCAAAGGTAGTTAAAAAAAGTTGCTGAGACGCTAAGTTTCTTAGTACCTAAGTTTTTATTATTTTCTGTTTCAAGTTTCAGGTTTCAAGTGCCAAGTTTTATACCTGTCGTTTAACTTGAAACCTGAAACTTGAAACAATTATAAACTATTGATTATATCCGAAACGTTTCAGCATATTAGCATTACTTCTCCAGTTTTTGTTCACTTTTACGTAAAGTTCGATGTGAATTTGTTTTCCAAAGAATTTCTCTAAATCAGCACGGGCATCGGTTCCTACTTTTTTCAACGCTGCACCTTTATGTCCAATGATGATTCCTTTTTGTGTATCGCGTTCAACCATAATTACTGAGCGGATTCGGATAATAGAATCGGTTTCATGAAATTCTTCTGTTACGATTTCAACTGCATACGGAATCTCTTTTGCATAATTCAATAAGATTTTCTCACGAATGGTTTCGTTCACAAAGAAACGCTCTGGCTTGTCTGTTAATTGGTCTTTTGGATAATAAGGTGGTGATTCTGGCAATAATTCGATAATCCTTCCGAAGACCTCAGGAACGTTGAAGTTCTGCAATGCCGAAATTGGAAAAATTTCTGCATTTGGCACTTTCTCTTTCCAGAAAGTAACTTGCTGTTCTAATTGTTCTTGGTTTGAATTGTCAATTTTATTTAAAAGTAATAAAACCGGAATCTTAGCATGAATGATTTTCTTGAAGAAGTCTTCGTCTTTCAGGTCCTGCTCGCCTATTTCGACCATGTAGATTAAAATGTCAGCATCTTCAAAAGCCGATTTTACGAAGTTCATCATCGATTCCTGCATTTCATACGCTGGCTTGATGATTCCAGGAGTATCAGACAAAACCAATTGAAAGTCTTCTCCGTTTACAATTCCAAGAATTCTATGACGTGTAGTTTGTGCTTTTGATGTAATGATCGACAATCGTTCTCCAACGAAAGCGTTCATCAATGTTGATTTTCCAACATTTGGATTTCCGATAATATTTACGAAACCTGCTTTATGTGACATTTTTTGCTTTATTTATTTTGCAAAGGTAGTCATATCAACTCAATACAGAAAATAAAACATTTTTTAAAGTTTTCGTTGGATTTCTCAAAAATCGGCGTATCTTTGCACCCGAAACATCGCGGGATAGAGCAGTAGGCAGCTCGTCGGGCTCATAACCCGAAGGTCACAGGTTCGAGTCCTGTTCCCGCTACACAGACAAAAAGCTTCAGAGAAATCTGGAGCTTTTTTTTGTTTAAATACGATCTTTAATAGAAATAAGTAATTTTTGATTTAGATTGCCAGTGCGAAGTCAGGAGACATTCGCACTGCATTTCATTAGAACTCTTCGGAGAGCAGGGGTTTTATTTTTTAATATTCAAATTTCCTTTTACTCTAATGAAACTTACTCTTTCTTTCGTTTTCAAATTAATTGCATAAATAGTATCCGGAGTAATTTTTACAATTTTTTTATTGCCTCCCATAAAACTTAAAATCGAATCTTTTGTTATACTCCATTTATTATCATTTTGAATGTCAGTAAACAATCGTCTTTCATTTTTTTCTTTATTAAAAGAATATTTTAAAACATTCCCCTGTTTGTCAAAACTGAAAGTAAATCCGTAATACTCAGCTCTATCTCTAGGCCATTCATAATTCCAATATTGGATAGAATCTTTACAGATTAAATATTCTAATTCTTTTTGCTTATTTGTACAACCAATCGAGATAAGTAGGCTTAAAATAATTACCTTTTTCATGTTTCTGTATATTTATATTTATTCTTCTGGAAAAGTTAAAGTCTTCAAATGAATAGGATGAGACCCATCTGGTAATTGAACGCTGATACCATTCCCATCAAATTTTGATAAAAGCTGAACTCCATTTTTAGCATTAAGTTTATTAAATTTACCTACTTGAGTTTTAAAATCCTCAAAACTTATCTCTTCTTTCAAATAGGCATTATACATTCTGTTTGCAAAACCTGTAGCTACTGTATATTTATTATCATCGCTTGTGCTATTAAAATCGTCTGTTTGTGACTGCCCTAAATATACATTTGCATGTCTCACAAAGGTGTAATTATTACGGTTTGTTTCTCCCTTGTGCCCAAAATCAGGATTACCTTCATGATCAAGCATACTTCCTAAATCTCTGTAATCATCATATGTTCCTTTCCTTAATTGCTTAGTATTTGTCCAAATGGTATTTGCCCTGTTAGTATATGCACCTGTATTTTCCTCATCCATATTTCTAACTCCATAATACCCTCCGTAACATCTTAAAGAAGCTTCTTTAGCTATTATTCTAGATACCGCATATCTAGTGCCTTTTTTAGTATAGTCAAGTCCTGATAAATACCTTAAGCCGTGTTTTGTTTGTATCATAATTTTAGTGCCTACACCTGTATCTCTAATCAATCTGCCTGAGGCACTATAAATTCTATCCATTCCATCAGGATCTACAAAAGCAATAGGATTATTACCACAATATATATATGAGCTTTCATGCGGATATTTTTCCATTTTTGGATCTGTAGTTAACCAAAGCGAAGTCTTCATATCCAAATATCTAGCCCCATAGTAAGAAAGATTAGTCTCTCTATCCAGCTCCTTCCCATTAAACAAATAAGGCGAAGAAAAACTAGACGAATGCTCCTCAAACAAAACCTCCCCAAAAGCAATATACTCCACATGCTGGCTAATGCTTCCGTTTTTGGTTGTAATATACGAAGTACTTCCTAAATGATCAGAAAAATAATAAGTCTAACTATAAAACACAAAAAACCTCGCAACTTGCGAGGTTCTATTTTTGCTATTCTTTATCGATTATCTTTGCGCCTCACGAAAGGATTCGTGCGGGAGCGAGGGAAAGGCGGATATATCCGCGTGATCGTTTTTTTTTCTAAATTTATTCTTTAAATAAATTTCTATATTTTAAACAATCCTTCTTTAGATAAATTATTTTATCAGAATTAAAATTAGAGTAACAATATTTATTACACCTAAAATCAAACTTTGCAACACCAATCATTTTATTTTTTTTATAAAAGATTAAAATATCTTGGTAACAATTTAAACATTTATAATCTGGATAATATTTTCCCGGATTTTGATTTGTAAAAAAATCATCTATCTTTTCTGAGAAGTTATTACTAATTTCAATTTTTACAAATCCAAAATGCGATAGGTTTTCATAAGTAGTTTTAGCTTTTTTTTCCACAAAATCAGAATAATAAATATCAAATTTTTTAGTTCCATCTGGTGGACCAGGAATATTATAATGATCACTATGATAATATTCTACTTTGTCATAAAAAGAGTTTTGTTTTTTATCTTTAACACAACTAAGAAAGATTAAACTTATTAGAATAGAAGAAATTTTCATTTGAATATTAATTTATTTACTATCGATTATATTTTTTACGTCTTTACTATTTGGCTTCCAATTCCATGGAAATGATTTAATTACTTTACCATTTTTATAGACATTCCAAGAACCTTTATTTTTAGTACCATTAGATGCTGTACCCATATATTCTCCTTTTTCATCATATAGTACATTTCCAGTAGCCCCCACGGTAATTAAACCTGTATTTTTATTTTCCTTAGAAAGTGTTTCTGCTATTGAATTCTCTCCGTAAGCACTTCTGCATCCGTGAAGTATTAATATTTCATCTTTTTTAGATAAAAAATCACTTTTAACATTATTACTTGCAAGCCAATTTTTTAAATCTTCAGTATTCCGAATAGCAAAATGTTTTTGTTCTTTTTCGTAAAAAATTGATAAATAAGAAAATCCTTTAGAGTTTTTATCTCCATCAGTATACCATCCGTGAGAATAAATATGTGTTGTATTTTTCTCCTGTTTTTGATTTAATGCATTTTTATATATTGAAGCATTCGTTCTTATATGAGATTGTTCTGTTATTCTGTCAACTCCTCGTAACAAAGGATCTATCTTAGTATTTTTGTTAGCATTAAAAATAGTTCCATTATTTGTAACTTCAGTTTGTTTCCCATTTGGGTCAATGTATTTGATTGGATTTTGATAGCAGTAGATGTAAGAGCTTAGATTTCCACTATAAAAAACCCCTCCATTATGTTGTCCATCAAAATAAAATTCTTCTTCAAATATAGGATTATATAAAGCCAGCGGATCAACATTCAACCACAAACTTGTCTTCGCGTCATAATACCTAGCCCCATAATAACTTAAATTCGTTTCCCTATCCAGCTCCTTCCCATTAAACAAATAAGGCGAAGAAAAACTAGACGAATGCTCCTCAAACAAAACCTCCCCAAAAGCAATATACTCCACATGCTGGCTAATGCTTCCGTTTTTGGTTGTAATATACGAAGTACTTCCTTAATGATCCGGATGGAAATAGAAAATATCATTTTCTGGCATTCCTGTTCCGGTAAAACCTTCCCCAGATTTTACGGTTTCTGGTTCTATAGGTGGGCCAAATTGTACTGGCGGTCCAGGAACATCACCGGGTGCATTGAAAACTGGATTTCTCGGCCAGCCTGCTGGAGGTTCTTGGTTTTCTTCTACGGGTTTAATGACCTCGCTTGGGTACTGTAATTTTAAGGCTCATTAAAAGCAAAAAAACAAAAGAGACGACCAACGGGTCGTCTCAATTTTATGTAAATTTCACTAACGTTTAATTCTTTATCAGCTATTTACAGTACTTTTTTATAAAAACACCTAATCTGAAACATTACCCGAAGTATAATTATTTACTCCGTTAAAATGCTTTTAACTTAAAAATAAATTATTTATCTAAATTTAAATTAAAAATTTTCGCAGCTTGTTCAATTTCATCATCTAAGGAATCATCAATTTTTAATGAAAATAAAATCCATTTATCATTTGGCTTGTACAGCTTAAAAATAAATCTAATTGGTTGCCTATCATATTTAAGCATGTAGGAGTACAAAATAAAGCTATCTGATAGTTGTTTTTTTACTATTAACTCGTTTCCATAATATTTCCCTACATAATCAACAGTAAGCTTATTAACTTCATTTTTCATTTCTTCAATCCCATCGGTCATCCTCATTGTCCAAGTATTTGTATTGTAAATTTTTTCCACTGCCCTAGATGGACTTTTTGAATACTCAGCAAAAAAATTTTTGATAATTTCATCTGATGACACTTGTGAATATGTCAATTTACAGAAAAAAAATGTCGTAATTATTAATATTCTTTTCATTGTTAATATTTAATTTTTATAAAATTTTATTACTATTCTCTATAAGCAAATCATAATCGGGTTTAGTAACATTTTTTAAAACTAACTTATAAAAAGGATCTAATGAATTTTTAGGTTTTACTACAATTGTTAATTCACCATTTGCATAAGTACTTATCGAATCTATATAAAACATACCGGATTCAGCTTCAATCTCTCTTTTAATATAAAAGGGTCCTTCATATATACCTATGAAATTACTAAAATACATATAGATAACTTGATCGTCAAAAAAAAACCTCACAAAAGATATCTGATTATTACGTTCTATAAAACCTTTTGTTGTGTAGCAACTGACTCTGATTTTTTTTGTATTCGATAACAAATTTACGTTACTGATACCTTTCGGATTAACCAATTTGATTGCAGCCCAATAACCTAAAAAAGGAAGCGAAACAAGGAGCGCCGTTTTAAAAAAATCAACAATCTTCTTATTAAAATCTATTCCCCATAAATCCAAAGAGCCTAATATAAATATTAGAATAAATGCTCCCAAAATACAACACAAAGCTAATTTATTAGCTTGTTTAGACAACTTTATCATTTATTAAATGTTTTAACTACTTTTTCTGTGATTTTTACGATCGGTATCTCTACCAAAACTCCAAGTTTTGCTCCAATTTCGAGACCCAACATTTCAGTGCCCTTTATTACCAAATTTCCTTTTTTAGCATCAAAATATATTCCAACGTTTGCTGCAGCACCTACACATTCAATACACCCTCCTTTAGTTGTTGCCATTTTAAAACCAAAATAAGTTACTCCAGAATTCACTTCTCCTTTAAATGCTCCTGCTTCAGCACCTCCTCCAAAATTAAATCCATATTTCCCCGTCTCTCCTGTTAATATACCATTATCTGCAGTTGCTTCAGCATATAAAACAGAGCCTTCCGCATTATAGAAAATATTAAAGTCTTCAGTGCCTAATCTATTTTTCGTTTCCCCGTGAATCCCTCTAGCTTTTGCAGAAAGTGACTTAGAATATCGACCGCTTACATTTTTACCTTCAACATTAAATAATTTCACATTACTTTTAGTGGAAAAATTCTTTTTTTCTTTATTATAGCCAATAGTAACACCCGAAAAACCTTTTGAATCAGAATTCACGTAATCCCCATGTCTTCTATAAAAACCATCCTGTTTAGATAGATCAAAATCTTTTTTCTTACTCGGTGGATCAATACTATCTTCTCCTTCTAAACCTGTTGGATCAGTAAAACGAACTGGGTTATTAAAATTGAATACATAAGTACCATAAGCTGGCATTTTCTCCGCCAAAGGATCAATATTCAACCATAAACTAGTCTTCGCGTCATAATACCTCGCTCCATAATAACTCAAATTAGTCTCCCTATCCAACTCCTTACCATTAAATAAATAAGGAGAACTAAACGAAGAACTATGCTCCTCAAACAAAACCTCTCCATAAGCAATGTATTCCACGTGCTGCGAAATAGAGCCATTTTTGTTGGTAATATACGAAGTACTTCCCAAATGATCAGGATGGAAATAGAAAATATCATTTTCTGGCATTCCTGTTCCGGTAAAACCTTCTCCTCCTTTTACAGTTTCAGGTTCTACTGGCGGTCCAAATTGTACCGGCGGTCCTGGCACATCGCCTGGTGCATTAAAAATTGGATTTCTTGGCCAACCTGCAGGCGGTTCTTGGTTTTCTTCTACAGGTTTTAGTACTTCACTTGGGTACGGGTCGCCTGTAAATTCTGGCGTTGCATAGATACCCTGTTGGGTTGGCGGTCCAGGAGGCACTCCTAAACTTTTCACATAGATATCTAATGCTTTTTGCTGTTCTGCTGTAAGCTTGCCGTAATTAACGCCTCCTGCTGTTATTTTTAAAGGCTGTGCAAAAGCTCCGTTGCCCAGTTTACTCACGATACGTCCTGCTCCTTCAAAATAGTGCTTGGTAAATTTCCCTTTGCTTATTACAAAATATGGCGAAACATAACCTGTGTAATCATCTGTATGAACAATGGTTGCGGCTGTTTCACCGTTTATGGCTACATTCTGCGAGTCGCCTGAACTTTTTATTACTCTTTCTCCTCCTGCATCATAAGTATATTGGTGAATTCTTCCGTTATCGTTAATTCCCATTAAACGGTTTTCTTCGTCCCAAGTCATTTTTCTGAAATTCTTTTCTTCGGTATAGCTTGTCGGGTTTCCGTTTCCATCATACACATATTCTCTTGGCTGTACTTTTCCTGCTTCTGCAATTTTGTTCGGTGCGTTAGGGTGCAGTTCGTTGTCGTAATTATAATCTAATACATATCCTTTTTGCTCATTATTTACAATATGCACCAAATCTTTCTTAATAATATTATGCATTTTGTTATAGCTCATATTCAGCTCATAACTCGCTTTGGTAAACTCGCCTTGATAAACTGCTTTAGCAGATTTTAAACGGTAAAAATCATCGTACTGGTATTCGTGCGAAGCAGTTCCTCCCAAAGTATTATTAACGATTGGCGCTGTATTTTTTATACTCAATACATTTCCGACCAAATCATAACCGTAGGCATTATTCATAACCTGTCTTGAACCGCTTTTTACCTGCAGCTGCTGTAATCTGCGCATAACAGGATCGTAAGTATAATTGGTTTCGGTGTCGTTTCCGTATTTTAAATATTTGCGCTGTTCAAATTCATCATAACTCAATTGTTTGATGTAATCGTAGGTATGGCTTTCTTTTTTACCCTGCATGCTTTGCAAGTTTCCTGCGCGGTTATAGGTATATTCTACCACTTCGCCATCTGGATATATCATTTTCTGGATTCTGTTCCAAGTATCATATTCGTATTGAGAAATATAAGTCTGTATATCTGTAGGCGTAATACGGAGGGTTCGAATTTCTTTTTCCACCTCTCCTAGTTTACCATAGAAAAATTCCTGACCACCGCTGGCATCTTGTACAAACCACAATCTGCCTCGGCGAGATGGTGTGCCGTCTGCTTTACCATAATTGTACTGCACGTTGTTCTGCGGGTTTTTAGGATATTTAATACTCTCTAAACGGTTGTAATTGTACACGTATTGTATAGCGCCACCATTAGGAACTGTATTTTTAATGTCTTGTGTAATACGAGTAGTCAAATTACCCGCTAAATCATATTCCATTTTCGTTGTTCCAGCATCTGGATGCGTAAATTCGATGCGTCTTCCGAGCCAATCGTACGTACTTTTGGTGATATGATCCATGGCATCGGTAACTTTGATCATTTCGCCTAATGCATTAGTATCAAATTTCGTTGTCAAATCGTTTTGCATACTGGCTACATTCTGTCCTGTAGCATCGGTATACGTTGTATTGGTTTTGTTTAATGCGTCGGTTTGTGTAGTTTTTAATACTGGAAGACCATCATAACTTTCCAAAGCGAAAACTGTAGTATTGGAACTTCCGTCTGGCAAGGTTACTTTTATGGGGCGGTTTACCTCATCATAGTCTGTTTTCGTTGGTGCAACAGTAGAAACTGCCGTACTGAAATTATTGTCTAAAGTTGTACTTGTGGTCGGGTAATAACTGGTTATAGCTCTTCCTAATCCATCATAAATTACTTTTCCAGAAATAATATGCGCTTCTTGATCGGCGCTTCCTGCAGCGGTAAATAAACTGGCAGTTTTTTTAACCTGCAAAGCTCTTCCTAATCCGTCTGTATAAGTATAAGTCTCAATATCTTTATCCAATTCTGGATCGTAATTTCTGGTTTTGGCATACGGCACTTTGGCTTCTGGGAAGTACTCATAAGCAATCGTATACGGTTTACCCGAAGCAATTTCATAAGGCGCACGAATCGTTGCAATACGGCCTTTTGTATCCAAAGTATAATCTGTACTTTGATCGTTACGGTCTGTTGTTTTAACTGGTACTCCAAAACGGTAATTGTATTCCATTTTGTTTTGATAACCAAAAGCATCTTTAATCTCCGTCATGTACTGATGATTTTCTGCATCGTATACATATTCTAAAGTCATACGCTGGTCTTTGTGATTTGAAGGACCTGTAATTTTCTGCAAGTTTCCGTATGCATCGTATGCGATATCGGTAATCGCAATTTTATCTGCTGAAGCGTAATTTTTAATCTGCGTCACTTCGGCAGTTGTTGTATTAATCGTTGTCGCTCTTTTTCGGCGCAGACCATCGGTTGTAAATACTTCTAATTGTTTTGGAATACCGCCAAAATAAGGCGTTGTACTTTCGTAATAACTGATTTTTGCGCTTACTTTATCAGCCGCGGCACCGTTGCCTAAATCTTCGTATTGAATAATGTTTCCGTTAGCATCATACGTATTAAAAGTATTCGTTTCCAGATAATCGCTACCGCCTTCATAGACTTTCTGATTGGCATGAATTAATCCAACAAAAATACGTTTGGCATCGCAAGAAGGTAAATTCAATTCTGAAACGGGAACGCTCGCCTGTGTTGCCACATCTATAAAACTATATTCATTTTCAGACTCTTGGCGTATTTTTCCGTTTTTGTCTAACGTATAACTGTGTTTCAACAGATTTTTTCTGAAATAATCCTGATTGTAAAATTCCTGAACAGTCGTCATAAAAACCGAATTGTCTACCGCATCAATCTGCTCTTGAATTACTTTTCCGAAACCGTAAAACTCTCTTTCACGACGATCCTGATAACCGTCTTCGTATCTGAATTTGGCAATAGAATGATCAATTCCGTCACCAGTATGTCCGTCAAAAACATCAACACTTTGTAAAACCCATTTTGCTGAAGGGTTTTCGTAGCTTGGTTTTAGTAATTCGTAATCTACCGTATAACTGTTTCCCGCGCCATTTGTAACGCTTTTTAGTTTGTTGGTTCTTTTGATGTTGGACAATTGTGCTGTTAAATGACCATCATCTTTAGAAACTACATAATCTAAATTTCCATCGCCGTCGATATCCATAAAAGTACCTTCAGAACGGTTGGTACTCCAGCCTTTACTTCCTCCTATTGTTGGTGTAATACGTAAGAACCAAGCAATTATATCCAATGATACATTTGCATTTAATCCATAACTCACGCCTTTATTCTGACTCATTTCTGGAAATCTAGGATACACAACCGGCGCATCAAACGAGTTTCCTAAGTTTAAAGAAACCAACATAGTGCTGCCTACATATCTAATCTTATCTGCAAGTCCGTCACCATTAATATCCATAAAAGATTCATCACTATCCGACTGTGATCTGGCATAATTGGCTCCACCAGAAATTGATCCCTGTTTAATGCTGTATCCTAAACCTGCACTCCAATCTGTAGAGTTTCCTTTGTTGATACTCGCTAAGTTCCATTTTTCTGCTGGCAAAAAGCCGTAACCTGTATTTAAAAACACATCTCCAGATTCTGTTATTTTATCTGGCAGTCCATCGCCATTAATATCACTATGAATCAGTACAGAACGGTCCTCACCTTTACCCTGTGAAGCACTCACAGAAATGCTGTTTCCTCCTTTTTCAGCTTCTTTTGAGGCCGTTTCTTTTGCAGAATCTCCTTTTACTTTCGATTTTGCCACCGTAACACTCATAGAATTGGATGGCGCACCGTGACTGTAGCTTCCACCAAAATTAGGTCCTTCAGAGCTTGTTCTAGAATGACTGAAATTATCTCCAATATTTACGATTTGGTCCGAAACTTTTCCGACAGGCGCTGTCAATTGTATATTTCCTCCACGAATATAATCTGGAAAACGGTCACCATTAAAATCGCTCATGGTCTGGGTCATATACGAATCTCCGTCAATCGATTTACTGTATCCAAAACTTGCTGAACCTCCTGCAGAAACTCCCCCAGAAATACTTTTACTTTTACTTTCGCTGATCATATCTAAAGCAGAAGTGCTTCCTCCCTGCAAATTCGGAAGAGTAAAATCGGTATAATCAGCAATATCATCTTCTCCTAATCTCGATGTCCCGATGGTTTGTCCTTTAATGTAAATTCCTTCTTCTAGACCTTCCCATTTGTATTTACTATAAGACGGATTTAATGATACAAAATAACTATCAGCAATTTCATAACCTTTTCCATCATAATTATCAGGATCTGTATTGTTTAAATCTGGTTCTGTATTGTAAGCATCTGACTGTTTTAAAAGCGTTTGATCAATAGTATTGGAAGCTAAATTTCCGTTAATCACAAATCCGCCCCATTGACGATGGTACAAACCGAAAGTTCTTTCATCAGCGTTTAAAAGACTATAAATGGCAAAATCATCTGTTGCAGTATTTGAAATTACATCATCTGTTAAATCGGCTATATCCTTTAAATCGGTAATCTGAACTTGAATATTTAAGGCATTGGTTTTTGGATAGTTTTTAATAATGGTCACAGACTGCGCATTAGAAACCGTCATTTCCAATTGAATTGGAGTTCCTAAAACAGCATCAGGATAGTTGACCGCATTATCAAAGGTATTATTCACTAAAACCATGGTTCCTGCTGTGATTCTGTAACGATTGCGTGCCAATAAAACATTATTTTGTTTAGCCGAAATAATTACATCTCCATTATAATTATTAATATTTCCAGGATATTGGAAAGGTGTCGCCAACACTAAATCCTGTGGCAATATGCTCAGTTTTACTTTTCCGTTTACTGTTGAAGTTATTCCTGGAATATTATAATTTCCTTCTCTTTTATTGTATAAAGTATGTGAAACTTCCATAGGAACTTCTTCTGCAACACCACCTGCATAAGCTGGCACTGTAACCGTTGGAGCAAAAGAAATAGTTTGCCAATTGATGTTGGTTTCGGTTTGAAGAGCCAAACTAATCTGTGTTTCGGCTTCAAATGCAGGAAGATTTACTGACGCTAAATTAAATGATGCTACTTCATTTGCTAAAAAAGTCTTTTCAAAAACAACTACAGCTGGATTGGTTTGATCCAAATAGTTTTTCGTAATAACCAATTTAATATGATCTGATGTTACTGGTTTGTTTAAAATTCCTTTTAATACAACGTTGCCAGCAGTAGCAATTGTTTTTCCTGCAACAGAACTGCTGAAAAAATCTGCATTTGCATTATATGAAGCCAAAGAATACTCATTGACATCTTTTAAAGTGGCAGGAATTATAAAATCGGTCTCCGTCACATTTCCACTTAAACCGCGGTCAAAATGTTTTACTTGCGAATAAGTGACAACAGGATTCCAATTTACAGCATCAAAATTTCCATCCTTTACCGAACTTACTCTAAAGTATAGTCGTTCTCCTTTTTCTACTGCAATTCCAGTATTTTGTTTCGTTTTAATAGCATAATCTTTTGGACCGATCGCCTCATTCCATAGCAATTGGTTTCCTTTTTGAAAATACAAATGAACACCGTCTGCTTTATCATTTCCTGCATTATTTACGTATGCTGCACGAGCTTTTATTCCATCAGGAGTGGTATCTTCAATTAATTGGTATTGATGCGAAACAGACACTATTCCTTTTACAGGCGCTTCCCACATACGCACCACATCATGAAGTGGATTCTGTTTTTCGATTTCTTCTGCAGAAATCGTAGTAAAACCTGGAATTGTTATATCTCCTCCTCCAAAAACGGGCGAAGGTGTTCCTGTACTGCTATTTCTAAAAGTTGGTACTCCATTCTCCAATCGGTTATAATATACTTGTCCGTTTTTAACAAAATCTACCAAACCGTCTCCATTAAAATCCATAAAATACGCTTTAGTTTTATTGGTAGATCTTTGCTGATCGTAACCAATATTTCCATATTTCAGATTTAAGTCGACACCCCAATTGAATGAAGTTGATTTTGAAAATCCAACTTCACTAATATTAATTTCTTGTAGTTCACCAAAACCTAATTGTCCAGAACCAGCCAAATTTTTTCGGTAATAAACCCCATTTTTATTCTTGAAAACTTTGTCTGGTAATCCGTCACCATCTAAATCTTCTAGACTTACTGCTGTATCAGATGATCCCCAACTGTTTCCTCCGTGACCTCCAACCGTAAAGCCTTTCAAACTTCCTGCATTAGTTGCCAAACCAATTCCAAGACGGTAGCTTACGCCATTTGTAGCTCCTTCTGAACTGCTGACTAAAGAGTGTTTTCCTGAAAAAAGCACATCGCTGAAAGCTGGAATCGAGCTATTTTTTAAATTATCATTTGGAACATTCCAAACTTGTTCTGCTCCAAACGGACTGTATTTTCCTGATGCGTCACGAACATCATCAAAGTAATCTAATTTATTCGTATAAAACAGTTTAGACTCTGAATCGTATTCTGAAATGGACTCTAGCAAAGTCTTTTTGAAAGCACCTTCTTTAAATTTCAATTCGTAACTGCGAACCAAGTCATTTTTGTAACGGACTTCTATTTTTCGTAATAATTGATTGTTCAGCTGTTTAAAACCTAATCTGGCCGAAACCTGAACATCTGCTCGGTTTGCTTCACCAAGATCTGAGTTTTTTACGAAAGTGACACTGTAATTTCCTTTTTGCGATCCAGAACCAGTATAATATACTTTTTTAAGATACAATTCGCCATCGCGTTTGTCGTATTCGTACTCCACTGTATTCCCTTTTAAATCGACTTGAAGACAAAGTGCCCAATGTCCGATATTTCCATTTGCGTCCTGTAAAACACCATTAGCAGATAATCCAGATGGTGTTCCGCCATAATAACTCGCAACACCACTCTTATCTTTTACAACCCAATAATAGTTTTTAGGAGATGATCCTTTACGGATAATCTGCTGAAAAGCACCTTCTCTTCTTGGATAAAACTGCTTATCAGCAGTTCTGGCAATCCATTCTGCTCTATGTGAGTTCGGAATCAAAGCTTCTCCTGCAACAGCATAACTTTCTGTTTCATTAACTGCATCATATCTTGGTGCACCCCAGCGTGTTTCAATACTTACTGCCGGCGCCGAAATATCCCAGCCCATTCCTGCCCAGCTGTGTCCGCCATCACTATCATACTGTAAGTTAAAAGACGGTTGCATACCTCCTCGCCCATTCGGAATAACGATGGAAAAACCTGTACTCATGGTTCCTCTTCCGTTTGCCGAAGGCGGTGCAATAGATTGGATTCCTACCAAGGGACTGGCCGCTTTTAGATCTTTAATGCTTGTTGGCGTGTAACCCGAAGTTTCAGGCGATTCGGGCATTTTGATAATTCCCGCAATAAAATCTGTGAAATGGGTTGTTTTGGCCTTAATAATTCCTTGTTTGATGTCAAGAGAATCTTTGGTTACTTCCTGCCAAAGACGTTTGTTCTCGTCAAAATAAAATACATTGATGTCTTTTTCTGTATAACCTTCGGGAATTGTTTTTTTATCGTAAGGAAGTGAAAGTGTTACGGCTTTCTCAAAAATAGTTCCGTGTGGCAGTAAACGAAAACCTGCATTTACAGCGGTCACATTTACCATTGCCGAGTTTAATGGCGCAATATCAATTTTACGTAAACCGCTTACCGATACTTTTACATTATTTTTTAAAGCTCCGGCAGGAAAAACAGCCAAGAAATCTTTATATTCTAAAGCATTAGCTGTTTCAAAATTGATGATTTTTGAAACACGTTCTTTTGCACTCTCAATTGGTCTGAAACTTTCTACATTAGAAAATTGCTTTACTTTTATTTCTTCATTTAGAATAACTCCCGAAGCAGTTTCCTTTAAAACTGAGAAAGATTCTCCGATCTTTTCAGCATCCAAAACCAATTCAAATTCCGGCTGAGTGACATCTACCGTAATTCCGGCAATAGTCATTTTTTTTAACTGAGAAGGAAAATTAGTTCCTTTGATATATAATTTATCAGCTGCTTTTAAAAGCGTAAAATTGGAATTCTGATTTCCGTTTTTATATACTATTCGTACATTTTTAATTTTGTATCCATTCGCAGTTCCTTCAGGCGCTGTAAACAAAAGCACGTTATCTCCTTTTCGCAATGATTTTTCAGATAATAATTCAGACTGACTAGTCCATGCTTTGTTATAAGACAAAAATTGCCCGCCAATACTGGGCTGGTTATTTAAACTTCTGGAAATTGAGGCTGCTTGATCGTAACCGAATAATTCGTATTCTAAATAAGCGTTTTCATTTTGTGCGGGAAGTTCATCTACTTTTAAATGAAAAACATTATCGTAGGCATCATCAATATCCTCAGGATTATCAACACCAATTATACCTTCTTTAATATCAGCTGCGAATAACTTTGTGGTTTTATTTTCATTTTTTTGAACAACCGTAGAATCAGAGACTGAAACTCCCTTTTCTTCCACTGTGTTTTCAGAAAACAGAGAAGCTATTTTATATTCGCTGATATTAGCGGCAAACAAAAATGCTCCTATTAAAAATACCAATACTATAATTCTATTTTTCATAAGTAGATTAAATCGATTTGAGGCAATCGGTTTATATTATTGAATTTGACAAATACTTTCTTTGTCTAATTATTTCACAATTACTTTAAAAGTCTTATTTCCAAAATCTGAACTCACATTAACCAAATACATTCCTGACGGTTCTTTTATATTATCTTCATGCAGGTAAGTTTCAATCTGATTGTATTTTTTCTCTTTTAAAAGTGATCCCGTCAAAGAATAAATACGAATCGTTGCGTCGGTCTTTTTAGGAAACTGCATCGCAATTGCAAACTTTCCGTCTCGAGTTGGATTCGGATATAAAATCAAGATACTAGAATCTGTAATTTCTTTTCCATCTGTCGCTACAGCAATCATTTTAGACGTTTTACATTCCTGCCCGTTTATTAATCGAAGCTCATAATTACCAGGCTGATCGATTAATATCTTCGGATTGTCATCTATAAAATTCCCTTCATAAAACCATTGGTATTGATAATTTCCAGACGGCAGAGCTGCACTGGCATCCAAAAGAAGCGCATTTCCATCTGTCAGCAGATAATCTGATTTTAGATTAGGAAAAGTTCCTTCCTTATCTGCCACAAATACGGTTTCTGAATACAGATTTCCTTTTTTATCTTTTACGATATAATCATAAGTTCCTGATGAAAGCTGCACGCCGGTCTGACTTTTTGCAGCTTGACTCCATTGTTTTACAACTGCTTCACTGCCTTCCTTTTTAACTGTAACCGTAAAAGGAGCTTCTCCACCTTCAATGGTATAATTTAATTCGCCAGATCCTGAAACGCCACAAAGTGCTTCGGTTATCCAAACTCTGCTGAACATTTGCGGGGCTACTTTTAAGGTAAATTTTGCTGTCCCAGATTTCTGTTTATTCCAGTCAAAATCTTTTAAAACCAATTTTTCTGTGCTGGAAGTACTTCCTAAACGAATGTATTCTGAATCGTTTTCATCATAAGTTCCCTTTCCAGAATAATCAACTAAAAGCCAGTAATAAGTGTCTTTTGGCAGTGTTCCTTTTATAAAAGCAGGATTAAATGTCCAGTCTAAACTAAGATCACTTGGGTTCGCATAATCCAGCTGCCATTCTCTAGAAACTCCGATTGGTTCTCCTTGCTCTTGCTTTTTAACTAAGAGATTCTTTCCGTTATCGCTCCAAAAAGCAAAATAATCATTAGGAATCTTGTCCGATTTACTTTTTACTTCAAACGTCATCATTCCTTCTTCTATCATATTGCTGCTTTTGGTTTGCAGCAAACCGCTCGCGTCGTCACGTCCGACTGCGGTAATTGACGACGTAAATCCTTTGTGTTTTTCTGCATCCCAGATCTTTTCTCCTTTACTGTTTAAATAGTTTTTATTGTCAAACTGAGAAAGTGAAATTCCGTATTTAATGGCTAAATAACTCGCCGCTTTCTGCGTTTCTAAACCAGATAAAACGCGGTTGTAAATCAAGATTTCGCTTATGCTTCCTTTAAAATCTTCTGGCGGCAATTTCTCCATTTTTGATTTCTGGCCAATAGTTAATGAAGACAGTTTTGCAACGCTATCAGTTACATTCTGCTGAAAAAAATGAATATTGGCTTTATGAGGCTTTATCTTTTCCTGATAAGACTGGTAAGAATATTTTTTTAAGTCAACCAAACGTTTGTTTGTCGCAGCCGAAATTATTTTTTGAGGATCATTAATCGTCCATAAAAATTGTTCTTTCAGACTGTCCTTTACTTTGTATACCATAAAAAGTGTCTGGCGCCTTTTACTATCTGAGCCAAGAGGCACAATTAAAGAATCCTGATCCGTATCAATAACAATACTGGGATTAAAATTAAAAGCAGCGCCATTGTATTTCTTTACAGGCACCTTTGCTTCTTTATTGTTTACGAGACTTTCCCAATAGTAACTCTCTCCCGTATTTCTGGATTTAATCCAAAAAAAAGGTTCTGAAACTGCTCCTGGAACTATTTTTTCCTGCGAAAAGACAGCATTCACAATTAGAAATGCTGTTAAGTTTACCAATAAAAAAATCCTTTTATTCATATTCTAAAGTGATTTTTATGATGATGTTTTTTTTAGAAATTTCCTAAATCATCAAAGTCAAATGAATAACCAATAATTAGTGAAATACTATTGATTTTATTTTTGTTTTCGTTGTAACGATGTCCATTTTCTTCGGTCATTAAAGCATCTGTAAGCCCCAAAGAGTATCTTGCTCCAATAGAAAGATTATTGCCAAATTCATATCCTGCAGATAAAACTCCGTAGAAATAATTTTTACCCGTCAAAGATTCTTTCAATACTTTCTGAACATTGGCATCTGGCTCAAAATAAACACCAGAATCTGCAAATAATTCCTGTGCGTTTGAAGAGTATTTTATATTATCACTCGCAATATTAAATCCTACATAAGGCCCAACGCCAATATAAAATCCTTCGACAGGATAATATTTAAACTGCGCTCCGACATTGATATAACTATAACCAAAAGTCATTTTATATTTGAGTCCTTTTACATCTTCGTAATTCAAATCGGTTCCCTGACCTGAATAGGAGATTTCGGTCTGAATAGCAACTTTTGCATAAGGATATTTCCAATTAATAAACAAACCGCCCATTCCTCCAAACTTGCCTTCTTCTTTTAAAGTATAACCTTCATAAATACCTTTCGGCACTATCACATCTGGAAGATTGGACATTTTAGAATAGATTCCGCCGCCAAAAAGACCATACGTAATTTCTCGATCACCCTGCGCCAATAAAGATTTTGTGCTTACTAATAAAAGAAGCAAAATAATTTTTTTCATTTTTTTATAAATTACCATTCGTGAAAACTGTAGCCTAACGAAAAACAAAAGACACTGCTTTTATTTTGATTTTCGATAAACTGAAAAGATGATGCATTACTCTTAATCATGTCCTTTACGCCTAGATAATAGCGAAAGTCAAAGTGTATGCTTTTATGAAGTTCATAGCCTAATGCAAAACACAACGAAAAATCATCGTCTCCATCAAGACCATCTTTATAAAACTGTCTCGTGGCAACATCGTACATACCACCTGCTTCATTAGAATTATATGTTATATCGTTGGGAGATAAATTGATACCATAAAAAGCACCGGCACCAAAATTTAAACCTTCATAAGGATAAACTTTATATAAAGCACCGATTTGCAGAAAAGCATAATTTAATCCGAGTTCGAATTCTTTTCCAACGGCATCTTTGTAAGTCACTTTTTCTCCTGACTGTCTAAATAAGATTTCCGGCTGAATGGCAACTCGTGTATCATGAAGTTTAAAATTTAAAAAGAAACCGCCTTCTAAGCCAAATTTTCCCTTACTTTCCATAACACTGTTATCAAAAGTATTATCTCTCCCTTTTATGCTCTCTGGAAGATTACTGAAGGTGGAGTGCAGAACACCAAATTTTAATCCGTAGGTAATGTTAGTTTCGTTTTGACTGTAGATTGGGGCACTAAAAAAAAAACTAAAAATTATTAAGTGTAATATTACTTTCATTAGCAAAAATTTCTGCGAATATATGTATTAATTTTAGCTTACAATTAAAAAAATCCGATAAAAGGCACAAAAAATCCGATTATATACCTAATTGCAGGTAATTTTTGTTTTCAGGATTACTTAGACATTTGCTTGAGTGTCACAAATAAATTGTATTACATTTACTATAAATTTTTAAATCCTAACAGCTCGGCGAGCTCATATCCGCCGCCGCGGACACAGGTTTGAGTCCTGTTCCCGCTACAAGGTAAAAGCTTCAGAGAAATCTGGAGCTTTTTTTGTTTATATACCTTTCTCATTCTCTTCGCGAGCACAGATTGCAAATCTCAACTATCGTCGTCTACATATTGGAGCGATCGGGTTTTAATTACAGAAAATTAAATAACTTCGCTTTAAACAAAATTAACATGAAAATTATCTGTATCACATTATTGCTTCTCATATTTTTGGGTTGCAAAAAAAATGTAATAGAAAAAGAAATGAATGCAATGAACGAAATGAATTTCGTTCCAACCAAAAGCATGAAAATAAAAAATTTATTACCCTTTAAAAACCACGATGTTTGTATTGGTTCTTATATCTTAAAAAATGACTCAATTATCTCACAATATGAAATTGAATCAAAGTACTCATTAATAGTCATAAAACTTAAAAATATTTCTCAGAATTTCACATTCAATAATCATCAATCAACTAATTATTCAACACCAGGTTATTTTTCTACAATTAATGAAGGTTTATTCGAAGTTAATTTGAGTCCGGAAGTATTTAAAGATGACTATAAAATTAATCGCATAGATTTTTTTTCAGATAATGAGATAAATTACCAAATAAATAATGACACTATAAAAAGCTTTAATCTAAATTTCAGTAACTATGTCATCAAATTTAACAATAAAGATTCAAAAGTAATATATAGCAAAATAGAATATTATGGATTAAAAAACATAAATGCTAACATAGTATTTTATCATAATGAAGATAAACAATATATCTTCATCATGACACCTCTGAAGAAAAACGCTCCTATAGATAAAAATAAATTGTACGATCATCTTTTTGGAAATAATTTATTAAAATAAAATATCTAAATTGGATTTAAGTTTTTTAAATCATCTTTAAAATGGTTCGAAAATTGTCCCGTTAGGCTACAGAGACAAAAGCTTCAGAGAAATCTGGAGCTTTTCTTTTTTAGTCTTTATTAGATTAAATCTAAATCCTTTGTGGTGCTTTTATGAGGTGGATTTTATGCTTTTGGAGATGGTTTCATTATTCTAGATTTCTCCAACCTGAAACATTTCCAGATTTTAATTGAAGTACGATAAATAAAAGTATTACTCCTGATAATCCCAAAAAAGACACAATTATTCCTATTCCAACATATAAATTAAGCAGAAAAGTTAAAACACTAATTGTTAGAGTTCCCCAAAATGCCCATTTTTTCCATTTAAAAAGGAAAAATGTAAAAAGCAAATCTAGAATCGTGAAGACAACATAACAGTAATTTATTTTTTCGGCAAGATCAATTAAATCATTATCTGGATTTGAATCTAAAATTGTTTTCAAAGTATAGAAATCGGCTATTAGAAATAGTGAAAGCAAAATTGTAACTATTATATTCCTTTTTTTAGAATTTTCTATATCGCTTTTATTTGTATTGATCATCATTTGTTTCTGTTTTTTTCTGCTTGCACATAACTTATTATATGTGCGATAACTTTCACAAAATATTTATTTTCAAATATATAATTTCCCCACCACAAACTGCCAAAAGGACTGTAATTAAATTTATGCTTTTTGGTACTAAATGAGGAGCCTCTTCCCGCTACTAAGAAAAACACCATTTGTTTTTTTGTTTATAGCATTTTGCGACAGCGAGTAAATACAACCTTCAGAAATATTTTTTTCCTATCTTCCCAAAATAAAATTTTCTAAAATGAGCCATCAGTTTTCAATAAAAAAATCATTTTTATTCTGCTTCATTGTACTAACAAGCTATTTTCTAGTTTCTTTCCATATAAAAAACAAAGAACAGACCACTTCTTATAAAGCAAAAAAAGTACTGATTTTTTCTAAAACCAATGGCTTCAGACATGAAAGCGTTCCTGCCGGAATTGCAGCGATAAAAAAACTGGGACAGGAAAATCATTTTATTGTAGACGCTACCGAAGATTCTCTGGCAATTAATTCAAAAAACTTAAAGCAATACCAAGCCGTTATATTTTTAAGTGCCTCAGGTAATGTTTTAGACAAAAATCAAAAATTGGCTTTGCAAAAATTCATAGAAAATGGAAATGGTTTTGTTGGTATTCATTCGGCTACCAACTGCGAACCAGATTGGTCTTGGTACACGCAAATGATTGGCGGAATTTTTGAAGGGCATCCTGAACCACAGAATGCTAAACTTATAATTGTAGACCATGAACATTTGTCTACAAAACATCTTCCTGCAATTTGGGAACGAAAAGACGAATGGTACAATTTTAAATATCTAAATCCAAACGTAAATGTGCTTATAAAAATTGATGAGTCTTCATACAAAGGTGGCAAACATGGCGCTAATCATCCCCTGGCATGGTATCATGACTATGATGGCGGAAGAGTATTTTACACTGCTTTAGGCCACAGCTCTGAAAGTTACAATGATCCTCTTTTTGTACAGCATTTGTTGGGGGGAATTACTTACGCTATAGGCAAATAAAAAGATGAAATGATGATAAGACTTGAAAAATAAATCATTTACAAAAATATATTAATTCACATCATCCGATATTAAAACAAAAGCTTCAGATTTCTCTGAAGCTTTTTTATTTTATTTTTTCCACAGGTTTTATTAAATTATATTTCAGGCATCACATTTTCGAACACATATTTTTCCCATTGCTCTTTACTAAAAACTACATTGCCACATTTTACATTTTCAACCTCTGAAACTAAAACGATTTGTTTTATTTTATCCATAAAATCTACTAGTTTTTTCTCAATAAAGTCAAACCTAACCGTTTTAAACTCATCAGAATTGTTGATTATACAAATTTTCGCGCCTAGACCTGAGCCCTGCTCTTTAACAGGACGAATTGACCAATCACTATAATTGTCTGAACAAACTTGATCAATATCTACTGGATTACAGAAATAGTCAATATAAGATGCTTCTATTCCTTCTGCTGCTAATTTATCAATCCAAAAAGTAGAATTCGGCAGATTCTTAGATTTATACTTAAAATCAAAAACATCCTCTGATAACTTTGGTTCTAGTATTTTTACTTCGACTTCATCTAGTATAATTGTAAAATTTTTATAATCAATTATTGCACTAAAATCCTGCCACCAATTTTCGATTTTAACAGCATATTTATTTTCAATTGGTATGATTGCAAAAGTATCTGAACCACTAATTTTTGAAGAAAAATCTTCATTGGAGATATCTTCTCTTGTTATTTTGTGTCTACTTTCTTGTTCACACCAATTATTTTGAACTGAATAAATTCTACTAATTTGTTCAAGCTTAAATGATATTTTATGAAATAAATATTTTTCGAAAGCAAATTTCCCGCTTGTCTCTTTATAGTCTAATGAAATTTTTATACCTGTTTCCGTAAACTCAATTTTCAGTTTTGAATATTCAAAGTAATTTTTAGTATGCAACCATTCATGAAAACTGTTATTATCCATAGCAATATTTAATTTTTGTTTGAGTTTATAGCTAGCTTATTTTTTTCAAATGTATAACTTTTGCACTACTAACCTTCAAAAGCACTTTAAATTTTATCGATGCTTTTTGCCACTTATATGAATGCATCTCGCTACTAAGTCAAGCTTCAAATTTCCCTCATTTTTTTTGCAACTCAATAATTCAATTTATAATTGATTGACATTCAAAAAATATTCTTTTTCACTTCTTCCTCACAATTTGACCCGTAATAGGTTCTCCTTTTTCTGTAAAAATATCATCGGCATAGTAGTTCTGAAACTGCATAGGAAGACCGACACCCGTTACAAGTGACGAAGTTGTCTGAAGATGGTAATGCAAATGCGGACCTGTAGAATAACCGCTGTTTCCGGCTAAACCTACCTTCTGGCCTCTTTCTACATTATCGCCTACGGCTACTATAATAGAATTCTTTTTTAAATGAAGCATAAAAGAAAATTCTCCATTCAAATGGTCTATAATAATATAATTTCCTAACGATTGTTTGCTATTTTTAATTCCTGGAATATTATCCTCAATATTGTTCTCTACAGCTATTATTTTTCCATTTCCAGGAGCATTTAAACGTTTCCCAAAACAATAATAATCTTCATTTTTGGTTCCGTCTCCCTTATTTCCTTTTCTGTCTATGACGTGAACAATATCTAGCGCATATCTCTGGTGGCGGTTAGGAGTAAAATGATGATTTAATTCTAGAGATTTTCCCCCCGCAACTATATACCAGTCGTCTTCAAAAGGCAGTTCTAATACTGTTTTTGTCTTGTAATTTAAATAAATATTCTCATCATATTTTCCTTCGTCACCCATTAAAGTATCTACACATGAAGTAAATAGAAGCGTAAATAGGATTGCAAAAAAGTAACCTAAAGATTTGATTGGTTTCATGATTAAAATTTGTAGTTAATACCTAGGTTTAATTGATGCTGCAGTTCTCTATATGCACTTGGCACCTGAAGTCTGGCGTAATTAAAGTTATACGTTGCTTTTATCTCAAAATGATTCGAAAGCTTATAGCCATAATCCAAATCCCATAAAACACTTTGATAGTTGTTTATTGTATAAAACTTTCCTTCAGCGTTGGTAACTCTAAGCAAAACTACAGGAAGGGTTAATTTTGACGATAAATATTGTTTTTCATTAATTTGGTATCTGAATTTACCCGCTATTCCAAATTCCTGATGCAAAGTATAATAATCATCATTATTAAAAGTCGAAGTATTCGGATTACTGTAAATAGAAGTATTAGTCTGCGATTGGAGTCCTACATATATGGTAAACTTATCTTTGCTATAAATATCTTTCAGATAAGAAAAACCTAAACCGACTTTTGAATAATCTGTATTGAGATTAGAAAGCCTATCCGTTTTTAGTCCAGCTGAAAGATAATCTAGCTTAACTTCAAATAGATTATCATTTTTGCTAGTTCGTGTGTAGTTTAATTTATACACCAGCCCTTCATATTCATACATTGCTACTGGAGCAAATTCTAGATTTTTTAAGAAGCCAAAATTATTTCCAACAGAGAATTCCAGCTGGTTCTTTTTTTCGGTCGTTTGCGATTGAACCGCTACCGCAGACAAAACTGCAGTAGTAATTAAGAGTCGATTTAATTTCATATAAATTGCAATGATTAAGTTGATTATCACAGCAAACCTAAATGAAATAAAAACCGACAAAGTCCAAATATCTTAAGACTAGAGAAATCCGAACTTATTTATTAGTATTCCGAAAACTATTTGGTGTCATACCTGTAGATTTTTTGAAGGCGTTATGAAATGTTGTCTTCGAAGTGAATCCAGATTCTAATCCTATTGCAAGCAAGCTGTAGTTTTCATAGTCAGAATCGAGAATCATTTCTTTCACGGCTTCAACCCGATAGTTATTTATATAATTAGCAAAGTTATCTCCCGTAATCACATTAATGAGCTGTGAGACATATCCCGCACTTATTCCTAACTGCTCTGCTACTTTCTCTCTGTTTAGATTGCTGTCTTTATAAATCTGATGCTCTTCGCAAAGTATTTCCAGTCGCTTAAAATAAGGATTTTCTTTTGTAAAGATTTCTAAACCATTTGCATCATTCCCTTTTTTAAGAGTTACTTCTTCGATAAGCATTTCATCATCTAATACAATTTTTTTATTTAACCGTTCTTCTATTCCTATTTTATTGTCGGCTAGCCTATATCTAAAAACACCATAATAAGCTGTACAATGAATTAAAAATGTGGCAAACAACGCCAGAATCTGCATAATGTACGAGAGATCATATTCAAAAAGCAATCCCATCAGAATAGCCACCATCCAGGAAATCATTAATATATAAACCAAAAACCATAAAAAAGTGATCCATTTCTTTTCCTGTTTATCTTTTGAAAATTTAATAAACCTGAAAGTATAAACAGCCATAAAAGGCATAAATACCAAAACAAGATAAAAATCAAAACTCCCTATAGTTTCTAAAATGCTTTTAAAAAAGTGCGGAATTGTAAAAATATGCGCAACAGCATCAAAGTCATAAAAAACATTTGTAACAGCTGAATATAGAAACGGAGCATACAGCCATAGATTTTTTTTGGAATTTCTAATAGGGTGGTTTACCTGATGTATAACAAACATAAAAATCAGAACCGGAAAAAGAAATGCCCATTCGACATCATCCAGAAAACGCAGAAAAGGCATGCTGCTGTAAAGATCAATTATTTCGAAAATGAGATTGGCAATAAGCACTGAAAGAGTGAATATTGCATAAGCCAGATATCTATTGGCCTTACTCTTAAATAGTGGTGATTTTAAAATAATTGCTCCAAGAACTATTCCTTGAAAAATTGCCGTGTTAAAAAAAATAGTAAAGATCAATCTATATAGTGGTATTTAGTTACGATGCTGTTTCTGTTTTTTTTAGGTAATTACCTATAATTTTCCATGACGAAACTATACTTAATTGATTTTATTTACTGTTAAAGGAATTACAATTAAAACTAAACAAAATGACAATTAATAAGATCTGAATTACAAGTTATTATTTGATTATTGCTTAAAAACTATAATAAATCAGCTCTATTTCAATGTTTCGCGTTGCTAAGAAAAAGTTAAGGAATAGCTAGAAATATACGCGGGCTATATTTTACAAATTAGAACCAAATTAGCTGGAGACAACTTTCTTAATTACATTAATGGATATAAAAACATCAGTAAATAAGTACCAATTTATCCACTTTTAAGGTTTTGAAACCTTTTATACTTTTTTTTACATCAATTTTGGCTTCAAATAATTCAAATCAATTTTTATGAAAAAAATTTTATTGCTAGCTGTTTTTACAGTTTTAGGATTTGCGAATGTTAATGCCCAAGAAATTAAATTTGGAGCTAAAGCAGGTTTAAACTTTTCAACTGTTAATGGAAGTAAAACCAATAACATTGATTATGTAACATCTTATCATGTTGGCGTTGTATCGGAAATTCCAATATCTGATAAATTTTCCTTCCAGCCAGAAATAATGTATTCTCGCCAAGGATATACCTTCAATAATGATATAGTTGCTATGAATTATTTGAACATTCCATTAATGGGAAAATATTACGTAACAAAAGGATTGAGTCTTGAAGCTGGACCGCAAATAGGTTTTTTACTTTCTGCAAAAAATGAAGGAGTGAAAGTAACAAATTCATACACGACTTTTGATTTTGGCGCTAATTTTGGCATCGGCTATAAACTAGAAAATGGACTTAATTTTAGTGCCAGATATAACTTGGGAATAACTAAGGTTGATACTGATAATAGAAATGGAGTATTTCAAGTATCTGTTGGCTACTTCTTTTTCTAAAATTTAATACTCTCGCTTTTATACTTGGAACTCCTTCAAAAAAGAAGATTATCATAACCAATGGGTATAGATTAAAAAAAAAGCTTCAGATTTCTCTGAAGCTTTTTTTTATTAATATACTTTATCGAAATAAATCCCGTTATTTCTTTACAATAATTTAATATCAGGTTTTCTCGATAACTGATTTTATATTATTAAATGTTTTCTTAAATTCGCAATTCCGTAATGAAATCATTTGTTTTCATTCTAAAATTGTGATTTTCATATCAATACCACAAAAAAGAAACTTTGTAATCTCTTAAAAACAAATATATTATAACTACAATTCAACACAATGCTTAAAAAACACAACCCCAAATTTTTATTTTTTACCCTTCTAACTTTATTTTTTTCTGTTACTGCATTTTCACAAAAAAGTATTTATGCTGGAATCGAAATTGGTCGTAGAGCCATAAAAGTTTCGGTTATTGATGTAAATAACATCAGAAAAGCCGATTATAAAATTCTTTCTTTTTGGACTGAAAGAATTCCGTTTGCTGACCATATTACTGCTAATGGAGAACTTACTGCAGAAGATATCACTAAAACTAGTGTTATCGTTACCAACCAATTGCAAAAGATTAAAGCGGAAAACAAAATTCTTGAAGAAAACATTTTTGTTGTGGCTGCTCCTGTTTTTGCATCTGCCCGTAACATCGATGTATTAAAAAACAAAATCGCTCTTTTAACTAGCAAACAGCTAGAAATATTAGACGTTAACGAGGAAGCAAAAACACTTGTAAAAGGTGCTATACCGCCCGTTGATTTTGCTAATGCTTTCCTTCTTGATATTGGTGCTCAAACTACAAAAGGAGGTTATATTGACGAACTTAAAGACGGTAAATTAGAATTTGTTCCATTAGAACTTAGTTTTGGAACAATGACGCTTACTGATGCCGTAGAAAAGACAGTGGTAAACAAAAGTCAAGTAAACGATATGTCGACTTATCAAGAAAAATCTTTTGATTATAATGTAATTCTACGCAAAAAGACTAAAGAGTTATTTGATGCCAATCCTCCTTTAGCAAAAAAAGATAAGCTATATTTATCTGGTGGTGCTGTTTGGGCGTTTTCAACTCTTTTCTATGATGAAAATGTGAATAAAGATCATTATGTTTCTTTAACCCTTCAAGATGTTATCGATTATGATGCTGTTCTTAAAAACAACTTCGGTAAGTTTACAAACCTTGCAAAAACAAACAAAGAGGCCGCAAGAGTTTTAAGCACTTACGATCAAAAATACTTAATTTCTGCTAACAACATTCTTGTAACTTGTCTTGAAAGTATTCCAGATTATGCTACAAAGAAAATCTACTTTGTAAAAGAAGGACAGGTAATCTGGTTAATCTCTTACATTGCAGATCGTTCGAAAAAAATAAATACTAATTTCTAAAAAAGTATTTTTCAATATTATAGAGCCTCAGAGAAATCTGGGGCTTTTTTATTTTCAGTTCAAATCAAATCGAATCAAAATTTTGATATCTTAGCAATATTGCAATCGATTACATTAAACCGACAAATCATTTTTGCTATGAGAATTTCTTTCTATCTATCTTTCTTTTTCAGCTTTTTTATGGCTGCTTACTCTCAAAAACCAACACCTGAGAAACCTCGAATACTAATTAGTACAGATATTGGAGGAACAGATCCCGATGACAATCAATCTATGGCGCATTTATTAATGTACAATGAAAAATTTCAAATTGAAGGATTGGTTTCCTCGCCTTCTTATGGAAATGGAAGCAAGCAGGAAATAATTCGAATGATTGATCTTTACGAAAAAGATCTTCCGAAACTTCAAAAACATCAAACAGGTTTTGCTACGCCAGAATATCTGCGTTCGATATCGAAACAAGGTTATCACGGAAATGTGTCTTTTATTGGCTATTCTAAAGCTACTGAAGGATCTGACTGGATTGTAAAATGTGCCAGAAAAAAAAGTTCTCAACCTTTATGGATATTGGTTTGGGGAGGTTTAGAAGATCTTGCTCAGGCTTTGCATGATGCTCCTGATATTCAAACTAAAATTAAAGTATATTGGATTGGCGGCCCTAACAAAAAATGGAGCGCAAACAGTTATGCTTATATAGTTGCCAATTTTCCGAATCTATGGTTTATAGAAAATAACTCTTCTTATTACGGTTTGTTTTCTCCTAGTGAAGAACCTGATAGTGTGGTTATTTCAAATTATTATAGTAAACATATTCAAGACAAAAGTGCTTTGGGAAAAGATTTTATCAACTATTATAAAGGCGAAGTAAAAATGGGAGATACCCCTTCTCTTTTATATATGATGGACGGCGACCCGAATGACCCAACACGCGAAAGCTGGGGAGGTAGTTTTGAAAAGTTTAATTATAGTTCGAGAACTGTATTTGATCGTACAACAACTATTAAAGATACTGTGGCTTATTGTTCTATTATGGAACTTCGTTTTACTGTGCCAAAGACCAACGCCAAAAAAGAATCAATCTGTTTTTGGATGGAAGTGCCTTACGGAAAAACCGTTCAGAAATGGCCTGGATATTATATCGGAAATGACGTTTATGCCATTAGATATATTCCGAAAAAAGCTGAGGTTTTACATTATAAATTAACTTCAGACCTTCCAGAAATTAATGGTAAAGAAGGCGCAATTGTGGCAACCAACTTATGGCCAGGCAAAAAAAGTCAAACCGATTATAAGTTAGGAACCAATTGGTTTACCGACAAACAGGACAAAAATCTCTATTTTGGAAAAATTCAAGGAGGAATAACCGTCTCAAAATGGAAAGAAGAGATTTTGCTAGATTGGAGCAAAAGATGGAAATGGCTAAATGAATAATTAAACTTAAATACATTATTTTATAATATATAAAGCTTCAGAGCAATCTGGAGCTTTATTATTTGATATTATAGCAATATTTTATCTTCCAACAGGAATATCTCATCGATAAAAAAAATATCATTTTGGATTGTGTCCTGTACGGACAACTAATTTGCGAAATGAATTTTGTGAACATAATCAAGCGTTCTTACGGAATATACATGTATGAATCCAATTAAAAAAATCTACTAACCAAACATTCCTACGGAATGATGAGCTTCTTAAAAATTTTAAACCTGTTAACTTTTTTCAGGACAACTCTCCGTTTTAAAGCTCTTTAATTTGAAAATGGTTGCAACTTATAATTTGAAACCATGTTTGCCATTCAAAAAAGTATAATTTTTCTTTTAAACCCTAATTTTAAAATCAGGAAAAAATCATATATGAAATAAAACCTCCCGATTATGAAAAATTTAACCGCTTTTTTTATGGTAACTCTTTTAGCAGTAACTGCCTGCAAAAAAGAACCATCAAAAGATAATCAAGAAACAGCCAATACACTGTCTACTGACTCCATAACTGCTATTGCAAAAGAAGCCTGGATATACGGCTATCCAATATTTTATAATTACAAAGCTATTTACTCCAGTGCAATCAACAAAGAAGCTAAAGAATATTCCGGATTTAACAAATTCAAAAGCGTAGCTGCAAGCGCAACTCCCGCAGATACTTTAATCATAACCATAAATAACGATACTCCGTACTCAATGGCGCCGATTAATGTTTCAGACGAACCTGTTATTCTTGAAGTGCCGAAAATAGAAAACGACCGATATTATGTAATGCAGTTAGTAGATCTCTACACCTTCAATTTTGAATATGTAGGATCGCGAGCAACTGGCAATAATGCAGGTAAATATCTCATTGCAGGACCAGATTGGAAAGGAGAAACTCCTAAAGGCATTGATAAGGTTTTACATTCTGAAACCAATTTAATATATCTTGTAGGCCGTACTCAATTACACGATCCAGCCGATGTATCAAATCTTAAAAAAATACAGGCGCAGTATAAATTAATTCCGTTGCATGAATACACAAAACAGCCTGCTCCTCCTGTAAAAAAATACAATCTACCTTTGCCAGTCTGGAAAGAAAGCGATTATGATTCGCTTCAATTTATCAGTGCATTAAATGCTTTATTACAATATGCAAACGAAGACAGCAGCGAAAAAGAACTGAGAAAGCGTTTTGCCAAAATTGGAATTGTGCCAGGACAACCTTTTGACAGTTCAAAATACTCGCCAGAAACGATAAAAGCAATTGAAAAAGGAATTGCCGAAGCCAAACAAGAACTGAATTCTAAAATAGACAATGTCAAAGATGCCGGAAGTCTTTTTGGCACACGTGCAGAACTTAAAAATAACTTTCTAAACCGTGCAATTGCTGCAGCTGCCGGAATTTATGGAAACACTAAAGAGGAAGCTGTTTATACTGGAAGTAACGTTGATAAAAACAATCAGCAACTTTTAGGAAACAATAAATATGTATTAAAATTTACTAAAGATCAGTTACCTGAAGCCAAATACTTTTGGAGCATCACGATGTACAATCTTCCTAAACGTTTTCTTGTACCAAATTCAATTAACAGATATTCTATCGGCAATAAAACAAAAGGCTTAAAATATGAGTCAAACGGAGATTTAGTTATTTATCTGCAAAGCACTTCTCCTGGAAAAGACAAAGAAAGCAACTGGCTTCCGACACCTAAAGATGAAAAATTCATATTTGTGATGAGAATCTATGGTCCACAACCAGATGTTATTAATAACATTTGGAAAATGCCTCTTCCAGAAATTGTAAAATGAGAACCATTAGTACAGAAATAAAATCATAACCATTTTTCTAATTTTAATTTCAAATAATATGAAAAATTACAAATTCTTATCAGGCCTATTTTTAATTGCTATATCGCTACTGACTTCATCCTGCAAACAGAATAATAAATCAGAAACGGATTCTTCTGCATTAAAAGATTCTACTGCTGTGACTTCTGATTCAGTCGCACAAAAAAATAGTGTTCCAGTTACTGCTGCAAATTTTAACCGCGCAGAAACAGATCTCTACTTTACAACTTCGGTTAAAGATGCTGGTGGTATTGGTAATGTACATCATTATAGAACTTTAATGCCAATTGACAAACAAGCTGTAATTCGTGCTAACCGAGATGTCTTGTATTCTTCTGGAGTTTATGATCTCGATGCTGGACCAATAACCGTTACACTGCCAAATCCAGGAAAACGTTTTATGTCTATGCAGACTATCGACGAAGATCACTATTCTGAAACGTATTACGCTCCCGGAACTTTTACTTTTACAAAGGAAAAAATCGGGACACGCTATCTGATGTTAGGAATAAGAACTTTTATTGATCCTAACGATCCGAATGATTTACCGAAAGTTACAGCATTGCAAGATGCAATTAAAATTAGCCAAAAAGATAAAGGAACTTTTTCGGTTCCAAATTGGGATCTAGTGAGTCAAAAGAAAGTTAGAGATTCTTTAATTGACGTTTCTAAAAAATTATCTGATACAAAAGGAATGTTTGGAGTAAAAGGTAAAGTCGATGAAACACGCCATTTATTAGGAAGCGCAACAGGATGGGGCGGAAATCCAGAAAAAGATGCACTTTATCTTTCTGTTTATCCTAAAAAAAATGACGGAAAAACGGTCTATAAACTTAAAGTAAAAAATGTTCCTGTAGATGGATTTTGGTCTATAAGCGTATACAATAAAGAAGGTTATTTTGAAAAAAACGATCTCAATATGTATACCTTAAATAATATTACAGCAAAAAAAGATGCTGACGGATCGATCACTATTCAGTTTGGAGGTTGTGACGGAAAAACACCAAATTGTATTCCGGTTACTGCAGGCTGGAATTATTGGGTTAGACTTTATCGTCCGCACAAAGAAATACTTAATGGCTCATGGAAATTTCCTGAAGCGGTTGAAGTTAAATAAATAGTATTGCCAATAAAATTAAGGCTTCAGAGAAATCTGGAGCTTTTTTATTTAAATTAATCTGTTAAAAATTTCATCATCTAAAAACTATATCGTAATATTGCAATATTAATATAATCTAATATGGGAGCAACTAAGACGAAACATTTTACAGACGCACAAAATCAAATTGCTACAATTGCTAAAGCATTAGGGCATCCTGCAAGAATTGCTATAATCGAATATTTACTAAAAGTGAATGAATGTATTTGCGGCGATATTGTAAACGAATTGCCTCTTGCCCAACCTACAGTTTCTCAGCATTTAAAAGAGCTAAAAAACGCTGGCATTATAAAAGGAAATATCTCAGGAAATGCTATTTGCTATTGTATTGACGAAAAAACAATCGATATTTTAAACTCCTATTTTTTAAACATTACACAAACTATTTCAAAATCAAAATGTTGCTAAAACATTTTTTTGCCCCATTATATCGCAATATTGCAATTAACAAATAAATAAAACAAAATGAAATTATCAGAAGTAAAACAGATTTTACCAACATTAGATAATGTGGAATTTCAATTAGAAAATGGAACTTTTGTACCAGAACATTTTCATGTAACAGAAGTCGGAGTAGTTACTAAAAATTTTATTGATTGCGGTGGCGTAATCAGAAATGAAAAAGCAGTAAACTTTCAGCTTTGGGATGCTAACGATTTTGAACATCGTTTAAAACCTAATAAACTATTGAACATTATTCAGCTGTCTGAAGATAAATTAAATATCGAAGACTTAGAAATTGAAGTAGAATACCAAAGCAATACAATTGGCAAATATGATTTAGAATTTAACGGAAAAACGTTTATTCTAAAAAATAAAACAACGGCTTGTTTAGCACAAGATGCTTGCGGAATTCCAGCAGAAAAACAAAAGATCAATCTTACCCAATTAACCAGCGACACTGCTTCTTGCTGTACTCCAAATTCAGGATGCTGCTAAAAATGAGGTGGCAAATCTTTAAATACAAAAAACCAATTGTAATAACCTCATCTGTTATTTTACTACAGCTTATTTTTGGTTTTGAACCAAAATTCTGCATTATAAATATCATTTGGCTATTTGTTTAATATGAAAAAGAAAATACTAATACTTTGTACAGGAAACAGCTGTAGAAGTCAGATTGCCGAAGGTTACATGAAGTTTTTTGCTGGAAATAATGCTGAGGTTTATAGCGCTGGTGTAGAAACTCATGGCGTTAATCCAAAAGCTATTTCGATAATGAAAGAGGACGGAATAGACATTTCAAATCACACATCAAATAATATTGATGAATATGCAAATATCGATTTTGATTTTGTGATTACAGTCTGTGATAATGCTAAAGAGCGATGCCCGTTTTTCCCAACAAAGGCAGTCAAGTTTCATTATAATTTTCCAGATCCAGCAAAAGCAACAGGAACAGACGATGAAATTATGGAACAATTTAGAAGCGTTAGAGAGCTGATAAAAGAGTATTGCAAAAACTTTGTGGCAGAAAATTTAAATTAAAATTTCTGCCAGCTAGCATCAATAGCGACATTTTATATTCCGTTAGGAATATCTCATCGGTAGAAAAAAAATATGTTTTTACATTGTGTTCTGTAGGGACACCTGATTTGCGAAACAATTACCGATCAAACGTTCCTACGGAACGTATAATCATGGTTCATGCTAATTTTTACCAACGAGACGTTCCTACGGAACGTGTAATCGTGATTTAAATTTCGTTTCTACCGATGAGACATTCCTACGGAATGAATTGCTCCAGGTTTCTTTGGAGCTTTTTTATTTAACCTCAGCATAAGATTCTTTAATCTGCATTTCATTAATGATATCCAACAATTCCATTTCATCTGTTGGAAATAATTGAAGCGCTTGTTCCAAAACCAATCTAACATCTATTGAAGGTTTTTTATAATTATCATTTTCTAATGCCAAAATACACAGTTTAAGCATATTTGTTATCACACAACCTAATTCGGAGTAATTTAAAACATTGAGTTCTGCATAATAACCTTTATCAGCCGTTTTTAAAATATTTAAATATTGAGCTGATTGTTTTTTTAGGTACTCTATTTCTGTCGCTTTCATTCTTTGAATTTTATATCATTTTCAATAATTCAAATGTCATAATATATTTTCACTAATCGGTTATCTTATATGATAACCAGCAAAATAAATACACTTTTTAGATAAAAATTCTACTCAAAACGACCTTACTACAGAATGAGATTTGAATCAGAAATATACGTTCCATAGGAACGTCTCGTCGGTAGAAAAAAATGATATTGTTTTGCAATGTGTCCTGTAGGGACACCTGATTTGCGAAAATTTTACCAATCAAACGTTCCTACGGAACGTGTAATCGTGATTTAAATTTCGTTTCTACCGATGAGACGTTCCTACGGAACGTATATTCTTGATTCAAATCTCGTTTCTACCGATGAGACATTCCTACGGAACGTATATTCTTGATTCAAATCTTGTTTCTACCGATGAGACGTTCCTGCGGAACGTATATTCCTGATTCAAATCTCGTTTCTACCGATGAAACATTCCTACGGAATGAGTTGCTTCAAAAATCTTGTACATATTTTTAAATATAACCTCATCAAATACTAAAAACCAAAAATGCGCAAACCCAAAAAGGACTTACGCATTTTTTCTGATGAAACATTATAAAAAACGCCGTTTATCTTCTTCTTCCGCCGCCTCCGCCGCCAAAGCCACCGCCTCCCATACTACGAGAGCCTCCTCCCATTTGGCCAGCGCTTGGTCTTGACGAAGCACCTCCGCCTCTATTAAAATTGGATCCTGAAGAACTTCCTCTATTAAGATTTGAAGTCCCTGCACTTGGTGATGCACTTTGTCTCGTTCTTCCAGATGCACTTGTATTTCCTGCACGATTGGAATTTCCTGCTGATGGTCGTGTGCTCGCAGAAGGACGCGAATTGCCCCGATTACTATTGTATCTATTATTGGTCGAATTGTCTCGCACTGTAGTAGATCTCGACCTATTGTTGTTGTAATTATTAAAACTGTTTCTGTTATTAATATATACATTGTTATGTCCACCATGATAGTGCCCGCCATGATAACCATGATGATGGTAATAATGGTTGTGACGATAAATTCCTACTGCCATTACAGTGAAAGCAGCGAAATAAGGCGGATAAAATCCGTAATAATATGGTGGATAGTACGGAACGTAAGCTGGTGAATATACATATTGCACAATTGGCACCGTTTCTACCACAACTGCAGTTACAGCTGGCGAGCTTTGTACGGGTTCATCTCCTGTATAGGCAGGATTTGCTGTTTTTGCTGGAGATGATTTAGCAACTGGCTCAATGACATAATCTTTTCCGTACAGCAGCTCATCGCCCACAATCTGCATTTTTACCTTTCCGTTTTTGTCTTTATCGACCAAAATAACAGCAACGTCTTGGTTTTCGTTCTTGTTTACGGCAACTTGAAGAATAAACGTAAACGAATTACCGTTTTTCTTTGTGACTACTTTTATAAAGTCTACTTTTTTATCCAGATTCAAATCCAGATTATTGATTCCTGTTTTCTCCAGATTCAGATTTTTTTCAAATTCCTCAATAGTTTTTGATTTCTGAAACAAGGACATCACAGCATATAAATCAAGATTGTCGCCAGGAAGCCCAAGTTCTGGACCATCATTTTCAGCTTGACAAAAAATCAACTGGGCAGACATGATTAATGCGACTGTCAAATATTTTGTAAATATCTTTATCATAGTAAGAGTATAAAATATTAATAAGAGGAGTAGAAAATGATTCTTTCTATACTTTCTACTCTGTACCCAGAAATCGGCTAATGTTTTTTGGCTTTATCCAATTCTCCAATAAAAGGAATAACATCTTGAATCTCTGCTCGTATAGTTACTTGTAAATACTGCTCAAGCTGTACAAATTTTGCTGCATTGATTCCACCAATAACTTTTACCAATTTAGAATGTGTTTTAGCAAGGAGTTTTTCAGATTCTTGATTGTATTTCAAATTCTTTGAAGTTAATTCTGTTGCTTTCGCGTCACTCAAAGTGGCATAATTCTTTCCGTAATCTTCTAAAATCAAAATCTTTTGCTTGCTTAAGGTTTTACGTTCTGTTTCGTATTTATCATAAATAGGTTTAAATGCTGCAGCTTGCGCATCAGATAAGTTTAAGTATTCTTCGACTACATCGGCTTTCGATTTTCCATAAAGGTCTTGGATTAAATTAATTTCGTCAACAGAAGTCTGTGCTACGGCATTTAATCCAAAAGCCAATGACAGTACAAATAGTATTTTTTTCATATTTTTATTTTATAGGTTTATTGTGCAAAAAGGCTAGTTACTCTATCATTCCATCAGAAGCGCTCATGTCTCTTACGCACACATATTTGCCATCTCTTTTTTCGAAAAAGCTCATGTAGTTTCCAGTATTAATTGGCGTTTTGGTAGAATCTGTTACTTTATAATATCCTATTTCTACAACCATATTACCGTCTTTAGAAACAAAAACTTCTTTGGTTTCAAATGATATTGTATTGGTGTTATTAGTTAAATCTGATTTTAAAAATTCATATCTCGCCTCTTTACCAATAATCGGTGGCCTGTTCTGATAAAAAGTTATTGCATCGTCTGCATAATACCCAATCTCTTTCAGCTGGCCAGCATTGTATGTTGCAGCATATTCATTTTCTTTCGCCTGAATTTGCTTCTTAACTTCTTTTAAGTCAATTACAGTATTTTCGTCCTTTTTTGTATTGCAGGAAATCAATAAAACACAGAATCCTGCAAGAACCCCTCTTGTAATTATTTTATTTTTCATATACATTTAATTTTCAAGTTGATATAAGATTATTTCCTTTTACAAACAGGTTCTAAAATTTGTTTGTAAACACAGGTCTTTTTAATACTCTTCAAATATCTTTTGGAGTTCTGTTAAACTTCTTTGTTTCAATAATGCTACCGACAATAAGATTCTAGATTTCTGCGGATTCAAAGCGTATGAAGCGATAAGTCCAAGTTCATCATCATTGCATTCTACATTACGGCTTACAAGTCCAGTTGCAACGCGCGTGCTTCGAACTACGATAATTCCTTTTTTACTGGCTCTTGCACAAGCATCTAGCGAAGCTTTGTTCATATTTCCGTTTCCAACCCCAGCAATTACAATTCCTTTAGCGCCACGTTCTATCGAAGCATCAATTAAATCTGGCTTCATATCGGCATCGGCATAAATAATATCTACACGAGGAAAAGAGCTAACGCCTTTTACATCAAATTCTGAGTTTTTTCCAAATTTTTGACTAGGGTAATTAAAGAAATCGTTTGTTCCGTAAGAAGTTATACCGATAAGTCCACGAAGCGGAGACATAAAAGTCTGAACAGCCGTTGTACTCACTTTTGTTAAAGATTGTGCCGAATGAATCCAATCATTCATCACCAAAAGCACGCCGCGTCCTTTTGCTTTAGGATCGCCAGCTACAGCAATCGCATTATAAAGATTTAAAGGTCCGTCTGCACTAATCGCTGTTGACGGACGCATTGATCCTACAAGCACTACTGGTTTATCTGTTTTTGTGGTTAAATTTAAAAAAAAGGCCGTTTCTTCCATCGTATCAGTTCCGTGCGTAATTACAAAACCGTCTACATCGTTGCTGTTGGCTAATTCATTAATTCGATTAGCTACTTTCAGCATAATTTCAAATGACATATCCTGTGATCCAACATTCGCTATTTGTTCGCCTTTTATATCTGCCACTTTTAAAGCATCCGGAATTGCATTTACCATTGCATCAATAGTAACCTGGCCCGAAGTATATCCGGACTGCACTCCAGTTTTAGCCGAACCTGCAATTGTTCCGCCTGTTGCCAATATTAGCACTTTAGGTTTAGCCTGTCCGAACATGCTGACATTTAGTGACAATATCAGCAGTAAAAGTATTTTTTTGTAAAAGTTGATATTTAATTTCATCATTTTGTCTTTTTAGGTTGAAGATTATTTTTGACCTGTTAAAGTTGCTGGATCAAGCAGTTTTTTAATTTGATCTTCTGTCAGCAATTTCTTTTCGCGTATAAGTTCTAAGATTCCTTTATTAGTTGCTAGTGCTTCTTTGGCCAATTCAGTTGTTTTTTCATAACCTAGAATAGGATTTAGAGCTGTTACAACACCAACACTTCTATCCATATAATGCGCCAAAACGTCTTTGTTTACTGTAATGCCATCAATACAGTTTTTTCTAAACAATGGCATCGCTTTAAAAAATAATCCTTGAGATTCCATCATAGCAATAGCCTGAACAGGTTCAAAAGCATTTAACTGCAATAAACCAGATTGAGCGGCAACTGTTACAGTCAAGTCATTCCCCATTACTTTAAAACATAATTGATTCATCAGTTCTGGCATAACCGGATTTACTTTTCCCGGCATAATTGAAGATCCCGGCTGAAGTGCAGGCAAATTGATTTCGAAAAAACCGGTACGAGGACCAGAAGCCAAAATGATCAAATCGCTGCTTATTTTTGCCAAAGCAACTGCCATGCTCTTAAGTGTAGAAGAATACATTACAAACCCTTGTTGGCTGGTTGTGGCTGCAATAAGATCTTTGCTCATTACGATTGGTTTTCCTGTAATTTTTGCCAAATGCGCAGCTACTTTTTCAGCATAACCTGGAGAAGCTGTAATTCCTGTCCCGATTGCAGTAGCTCCCATATTTTGTTCGCATAAATAAACTTCTGCCTTTTTTAAAGCACTAATTTCTGCGTCAAGCTGATTCCCGAAGGCATGAAATTCCTGGCCAACCGTCATTGGTACAGCATCTTGCCCTTCGGTTCTTCCCATTTTTAGGATGTCTTTAAATTCGTCACCTTTTTTATGGAAAGCTTTAGCCAAAAGATCTGCCTCTTTAAGCAGTTTGTCATTATGAAGCAGCAGCGCCACTTTTATCGCTGTTGGGTACACATCATTTGTCGATTGTCCCATATTAAGATCATCGTGAGGTTCGATGTATTGATATTCTCCTTTTTTATGACCGCTCAGTTCCAATGCAATATTGGCCAAAACTTCGTTTACGTTCATATTGGCAGAAGTACCAGCACCACCTTGATACAAATCGACCAAAAATTGATCATGATATTTGCCGTCAATTACAGCTTGGCAAGCTTTTTCTATAGCAGCAAGTCTATCTTTTTTAAGTCGGCCGACATCAGCATTGGCGCGTGCCGCTGCTAATTTAACCATTGCAAAAGCTTTTACATAATCAGGATAAGATTGCGTAGTCAAGCTACTTATCTGAAAATTTTCTAACGCACGTGCTGTCTGCACACCGTAATAAGCATTTGCTGGGATTTGTTTTTCTCCTAAAAGATCTTTTTCAGTTCGGGTTTGAGCATTAAGAATGCCTAAAGACAATCCGAACAATAGCAGGTATTGTACAGTTTTACACATATTTTCTTTTTTTTTATTAATTAAAAAACAAAAGGCTTTTACTGAATTCTTTTATAAAATGATTGTGAAAAATTATATTTAAAAGAAAACTGTATTTTATTTATTGAAGTACTCCATCCGTCATTAAAATTTTCGCGGTTACCCCACTGAAATTCAACTCCGACCATGCAATTCTTTACAGGAGTAAACAAAAGGTTTCCCAAAACGTACTGTCCCTTTTTAAAGGCATCATCTGTTTGTCCGTCTGAGTTGTCAATATCAATCATAGAATATCCTATTGCAGTGCTAAACTTGTCACTCCAAGTATGATCTAAAAAAGCGACAACACCAACTAGAGGAAGCGCAACACCTTTTACGGGAGTTACAGGGTTACCAAAATTGTTTTTGATACCAATGTCAACAGGAGCATCATTCATGTAGTTTTGTATACCTTCTCCGTATACAACCTGCCCTCTAAAAACATCATTTTCGCTAAAATTGATATTGGTGCTTAAATTAAGTCCCCAGCCTACAGCATCACCAGACAAATTGTACTGATCGTTATTCATATCTTTCCATTCGATTTTTCTCAAAATACCTGCTAATTCAATATAACCCCATCTTGTGCCATAATGGTATTCTGCCGAAAGATCTGGCAGCGGAAATCTTGCCTTTACTCCTTGCAATTCCACACGATTTGCATAATCTCCCTGATCGGCACTTGCTCCTGGTCTTTCTAATGCAATCGTTAATCGAGTATCGCCTTGAATTGGCATATAACGTATCTGAATATTTCTAAAAAACACCATTCCGGTTGGTCCCCAATATTCGAGTGAATTTGGGAATACGCCAATATCCATAAAAGGGCTCCAAGTTTGTCCAGCACCAAATTTTCCTAACTCAGCATAAGCATGACGCAAACGAAAGGTAGTTTGTCCGGCATCGACACCTGTACCGAACAACTCGAATTCAAAATGAGTTTTTAATTCGCCAATTCCTGTATCAAAGTAATTTTTAAATCCTAATCTGGTTTGGCGCACAGAAGCGTAGTAACTGCCGTCTGGTCCGTATTGGTCTTTATAAGCAGGAAGTTTTGTCGGTCTTACCACATCATACCAATCTGATTGTATCTGATTAAAATTATAACCAATATCGGTCATAATAAATCCGTATATTTCCATGCTTTTATTCCCTTCATCTTGAGCCTGAACAAAAACAGAAATGAGAAAACAAATTATGAGGACACAATGCCTCATAGCTGTCATTTGCAAAAACCTTTTTTTCATAATGATTATAGTTTGTTTATTATGGGATACAACTTTTAATCTGATTTTTGCAGTCCTGGCTTAAAATAAAAGTCATTTTATTTTAAAAAATTGATATTTCTCAGTACGAATTTTTATTCACCTTAAAAGCTTTCATCTGATCCTAAAAGCTTTTAGTATGGGAATGCAAAAATTTCAACACCTATACATTACAGTCTTTTTTGGTTAAAAAAAGAAACAAAACCCAGTTTTTACCTGATTATCAAACAAATATAATTAATACAATTGCATCATTAGAGTTATTAACCGTTACATTTAACCGTTAAAATATCAGATAAATAATACTAACATGTTAAATATTTTCATAAATTTATAACATCATAAACATTTGGTCTTTAACATTTTATACGCCCCAGTGACTTTTTTTTGACATTAATAATTTTCAAATAATTTATTATGGAGTCTACAAAAAAAATCCCCTCGGATAAAATTTATAATGAGCTGGAAAATGTATTAAAATTCTATTCTTTTAAGAACTCAACGCTTTTAAGCAATTTTCTGCGCTATATTGTCACAGAAACTATAGATCAAAGGCAGCAATTTATTAAAGAATATTCTATAGCGGTAAATGCGTTAAGTAGGCCTTCCCATTTTAATCCCCATGATGATGCCATGGTTCGCATTCATGCAGGACGATTAAGAAAATTACTTACTGAATATTATTCTTCTGACGGAAAAGACAATCCCCTTATTATTCATGTTCCAAAGGGCGGTTATGTTCCTGAATTTATTCATAATAATAAACTGAGACCTCTTGATCTTCCAATTGTTACCAATAAAAGCAATCCTGTTATTACCGTATTCCCTTTTAAAACAATTGATCAGCGCCCAGATTTAGAGGCCTTTTCCCAAATTCTTTCCGAAGAAATCAGTGCCGAACTTTCCCGTTTTCAGGATATCTCCGTAATAGGTCATTTCCCGTCTGATATCATTTCAAAAATTAATGAAAATATTCTAGAAGCCGCCAACTTGATTGGAGCCGATTTTATTATTACAGGGCATATTCAAATTATTAGCAACAAACTGCAAATAAGAATTAATCTGATAAACCCTTCTTCTGGCAAGTTTATTATGACCAAATTGTTTACTCCTGCCACCCTAGATGATGGCATTAGAATTCAAAATGAAATAGTAAAAGATATTGTTTCTACCATGGGCGGTTACTATGGTGTTATTTTTAATGAAATGGTAAAAACAGCGCCATCTAAAATATCAAACAATTCTGGTATTTTAAGGGCAATTTGCAGTTATCATGAATATCAGCGTTCTTATTCTATTGAAAATTTTGCTAATGCTCTATCCAATTTAACCGAAGCTGTAGAGTTGGATCCAAACCATGCAATTGCTTGGGCCATGCTGGGCGAAATGCATTTGGCTTCTATTGCCCTAGGATTAGACAATTGCAAAAAAACAATTGAGAAAAGCAACCACTGCATTACAAAAGCCTTAAATATTGATCCCAATTGCCAACAGGCTTGGTATGCGCTGACTATTATAAACTGCTTTAAAAAAGATCAGGACGACTGTCTTTCTACCGCAGAACAATGCCTGAAAATAAATCCTAATTCTTCTGGTGTAACAGCAGGAATTGGCTGTGTATTGATTTTTGCAGGCTACTTTGAAAAGGGATTTAATTTATTAGAAAATGCTGTACATGCAAACCCTGCGCATCCGTGGTGGATTAATGTTGGATATTGGTACTATTACATCCATAAAAAAGAATATCAAAAGTCTTTATACTGGGCAGAAAAAATGGACTTTGAAGAGACTATTTGGGATCCTTTACTAAAAGCCGTTTCATTATCGCTGCTTAGTGAAGACGCAAAAGCAAAAATATATCTAAATAACCTTCTAGAACTACAGCCGCAAACTGCGACAGAAATAAAAGAAACGATTTCCTGTTTTATGTTTTCTGATGAAATTGTTTTTAAAATCATCTACAGTTTAAAAAGAATTGGGCTAAAAGATAACTTTTAATTCTTCTGCAAATCGAATAGAAAACTATGTAAAGCCAGATAATCGCTTTACGTAGTTATTTATTTCTAAGTTAAAAATGTAATTTAGTAGATTGCTTAATGTAGCTCATTACAAATGAACTCTGCACTTTACTAATATTCGGAATATCTGAAAGTTTTCTAATAAAATCGTTAAACGATTCTGGGTCTTTCACCACAACTTTCAGAACATAATCGAAAATTCCTCCCGTTACATACCCTTCAACAACCTCATCGAGTGCGGCAACTTGTCGCGAAAACTCTTCTACAAGTTCTAAACGCTGACTGTTTAGCGAAACGTTTATAATGACCGTAAAATTTAACCCTACCCTTTTCGGATCTATTATCGCAACGTAATCTTTAATATAACCTTCGTTTTCGAGTTTTTTAATTCGGTCATAAACCGAAGTTCTCGACATGTTCAGTCGTTCGGTCAAATCTGTAATATCAAATCTTGCATTCTCCTGAAGGATTCGAAGTAACTCTATTTCTTGCTTGCTTAATTCTTGCATCGGATTTTTTCCAGTTAAAGTATAAAAAATAATTTAATTCAGGACAAAAGTCAGAAAAAAGCAAACATAAAAGGAATAAATACATATTTAATTTAAATATATCGATAATTATTCATCAATTAATACTTTTGACCGTACAAAACATATTTCAAAACAACAAAATGAACAAATATATTATCATTGTTGCTCTAGGCGCATTGAGTTTCGGAATGCTTTCTTCTTTTGCTAAAATCGCTTATGGAGAAGGTTATTCGCCTGCTGAAATTACTTTAACGCAAGCACTTGCTGGAACTATAATTTTATGGTCAATCGTAATTTTTAGAAAGCTCAAAAACGGACATAAACTAGCGTTAAACTGGAATTTACTTTTAGCAGGAACCACAATGGGATCTTCTGCCTATACCTATTATTTATCTGTAGCCTATATTCCTGCTTCTTTGGCAATTGTTTTATTAATGCAGATTACGTGGCTCAGCATTTTGGTTGATTGGATATTTTTTAAGAAAAGGCCAAATACGGTTGAGGTAGGATCAGCACTTTTCATCATTTTAGGAACTGTTTTGGCAGGAAATCTTCTAGACTTAAGCAATGCCAACATTTCTTTTACAGGGGTGGCATTGAGTTTATTATCAGCATTACTTTATACACTTTACATTGTTTTTACCAGTAAAATAGGAAAAGAAACACCAATGTTCGAAAAAAGTGCTTTAATGACCAGTGGTTCAGCAATGATTATATTTTTAATTAATTGCGAGGCCATTACTAAAAGCACGCATCTAGATTTTGGATTATTGCAATGGGGAACATTTTTAGCCATATTTGGTACCGTGATTCCGCCAATATGTTTTACCGTCGGAATGCCTAAAATTGGTGCTGGTTTGAGTTCGGTTTTATTAACGCTGGAATTGCCTGCTGCGGTTTTTTGTGCGCATATTATTTTAGGCGAAAAAGTTACTTTTCTACAAATTGTTGGAATTGCAATAATGTTGGGATCGATTGTTTATCTTAACATTTCGAAAGCTAAAAAAGAAAAAGTAGTTCAAAACGAAACTGCAATATGTTAATCAGCACATTAGACTAAGCTGTTGGCTCGTTTTTTCTTTTCCAATAATTTAAGATGATTTTCGGCACATAGAATTTTCTCTGCTGCACCGTTTTTTTGTATTTCAATGAGATAATGAAAATCTCTTTCTTTTGAAGTCGATTTTATGATAAACCCTTTCTTTAAATCCATTTTTCTTTCGATAATGGTTCCCTTGTAAGATCTCCCACTTATTGCTGTGTAGGTTACCTCTTGTCCTTTTACAAATTTCATTGTTTTAGCCGTTTGTTCGTAATCTCTGCTAATACTTCTAAAAAAAACCAATATTAAGGGGGTTAATCAGTTTTTCAATTTCGGCGAATGTATAAAGTTTCGGGAATTTATCAACCCGTATTTATACCTGTTTTCATCTTAAGATTGGCTTAATTTTTAAAGATTATAAACTTGCTAAAAACACATATAACCTTCAATAAATGCTAACTAAAACACAAATCTCACTTACTTTTCTTAAGCGCCTCTAATAATTCTACCATATCTACCACAGCATAAGTTGAACAATAATCTGATACAGCATAAGGCAGAATTAAACTATTGTTATGAATAATCGCTCCACAGGAATACACTACATTTGGCACATATCCTTCTCGCTCATCTTCCAAAGGAGATAGCAACGGTTCTGTAAGCCTCCCTATTTCTTTTGAAGGATCATCAAGATCAAATAATGAAGCACCAATACAATAACGTCTCATTGTACCAACTCCATGCGTAATAACAAGCCAACCTTCTTCTGTCCATAATGGAGAACCGCAATTTCCTATCTGAGTCAATTCCCAAGTAAATTTAGGCTTTTGCAAAAGGATTGGCGTGTTCCACTGCGTGACACGATCAGAATACATAATATAATTGTTCACGCCGTCAATTCTGGCCAGCATGGCATATTTGCCTTTTATTTTTCTCGGAAACAACGCCAGATTTTTATTCTGTGCCCCTTCGCCATGAAGTGGCATAACTCTAAAACTATAAAAATCTTCAGTAGAAATTAATTTAGGCAGGATTGTGTGTCCGTTATAAGCTGTATAAGTTGCCATAACACGATCTGAACCGTTATCATCAACAAAACGTACAAAACGAGCATCTTCTATTCCGCGACTTTCAGAATCAGAAATCGGAAAAATGACGCGTTCCGTTATATCCGAGTCATGTTTGAACTGCAAATCGTAAAAAGAATTTGCCAGCCACAAAATTTCTTCCAGCGCCACCTTTCTTTCTTCGCGAATCAAAGGATCTTTTAAAGCCTCAATCAGCATGTTTTTAAGAACAGCAAATTCAAATTCATCAGGAAGATCCTGCATAATCTGAGCAATATATTTATCGGTTGTATGCATTTCATACAGCTTGGTCAAAAATCGCTCTTTATTAAATAATGTTTTATGCTCAATTTCTGCCTGATCAATATGATTTCCTATTTTCATGATATGCAGATTATTGTCGCGATCTAAAATGGCTCTTCTAAAAACAATCGATGAGATATGGCCTTCTCCCGTTGCACGAAAAGAAATTATAACCCGTTTTTCTCCCATTTCCAACCCTGTCTGATCAAAATCTTCTACAACAGAAGGATTAAAAATCGCAGCCGATTCTATGGCATATTCCATCGTGCAGTAAGACCCAATGAGCATTTTTCGGTCTAGAGACATGGCTTCATAATCAATCTGCATTCCTTCTATAATTGGTCTTATTCTTTCGCAGTGTCTAAAGAATACAGCCGAAATATTTCGATGTCTTCTCGCAAATTCGCGAAGCGTCTGCTCCAAAGTCTGCAGCACCTGTTTCTCATCCAGCATCATTATCCGAAGTATCATTTGCTGGGTCCTTTCCTGCCCGTTCATAAAATATCGGGCAACAACTCTTCTTGAATCGGGCAAAAACTTTACATTTTTTCGGACAACGGATACTCGCATAACTGGGAAATTTTAAGACTGCAACATTAAAGGAATATTTTATTACACAACAAGTTAGTGATTTTTGTTAAAGTAAAAAACTTAATTTTTTATTAAAACTTCGAATTGGTCTATAATCCTAAGTTCTCTTTAACCAATTTTCTCAAAAGTTTTTTCTTAATTTCGTTTTTATACCAGCAACTTAAAGCAATGAAGAATAAAGTTAAATTTTTGAGAGAAGAAAAAAACATGACTCAAAATGAACTTGCCGAAAAATCGGGTCTTTCACTACGAACTATACAGAGAATTGAAGCTGGAAATATGCTCAAAGGTTTTACTTTAAAAACACTTGCCGAAGCTCTAGAAACCAATCCAGAAAATCTTACTTTTAAAAAAGAAAACATCCAAATCGAAAGAGCCAAACTAATTAATCTTTCTGTTTTATCCGGACTTATTATTCCGTTTGGAAGCGTTATTTTTCCTTTAATTTTAACGTATAAAACCCAAGATTCAACAAACAAAGAAATAGGCAAACAAATTCTAAGTCTCCAAATTGTTTTAAGTCTTATTCTTTCGGTTTTAATGATTGCAAGTCCGTTTATTCAAAATTCATTTACTTTAAAATTTCCGCTTTTTATAATTCCATTAATTACTATTCTTAGCTTAAAACTATTGATTGTCATTATAAATGGAATCTGTTTAAACCAAAAACAAGAACTGGCCATCAAACTGAAAAACAACTTCTTATAAAGCAAGTCATAAAAATGACGTAAAACTGTCGTACTGTTTTTTCACGAAAATCAGAATCGAAATCCGAATCTTGCAGAAAAAACAGACCATGAAATTATTTAAGAAAATTGCATTCGTATTTTTAATTGTTATCGTTTTATTCTTGTTGGGAGGATATTTTTATTTCCAAAAGAAATTCACTCCCCCAGAAAACTATTTGAAGGTTTCGGGAATTGCAGAAAAAATTCCAATAAAATGGATTTCAAGCAACGACAACTCGCATTCTGCTTTGCTTTTACCTGTTAAAATAAAAGGAATTAGTTGGACATTTTACATGCAGTTTGATTCGGGTTCGCCTATTACTGTTTTCTACAAAAAATCATTAGAATCTATTGCTGAAAAATTTCAAAATCAGCCGAAAATTGATAATGAAAACATGTCGATTTCTACTGCTTTCACAATCGAAAATATGAATGTAATTTCAGATACATTTGAAATTTTGAATTATGGCGAAGAAATAAATTTTGACGATTTAAAAGCCGTAAATATAATTGGTACAATTGGAACCGATTTATTAGAAAAACGAATTACTATTTTAGATTTTAAAAATAATCAATGCTCTTTTATCGAAAAAATTCAAGAAGATGATTTTGTGGATTTTGAATTTAAAAAACGTAAGATTCTTATTCCGTCTACCATCGAAAATAAAAAATTAAAACTGCTTTACGATTCTGGAACCAGTGGTTATGAATTGATTACTACAAAAGAAATCTGGCGGGAATACAGCAATAAAAATAGCGCTGTAAAAACAGAAAAAGGAAATTCGTGGGGCAATACTTTAATTGTTTATTCCGCTTCCGCGAAAAAAAAAATACAATTTCAAAAAACAATCATAAACCTTTCTGAAGTTACTTACGTTGAAGGCACTTCAGATCTGCAAAAATTTTTAATGAAACGTTCGGGAATGCAGGGAATGATTGGCAACAAACTATTTCTGAACCACAAACTGATTCTGGATTGCAAAAACGAAAAATTTAAATTGGAATAAAAGTAAAATTCTACAATATTAAACGGTTTTAAGAATTGATTTTGATGATGTTTTTGACATTTTCTATAAAAGCTTCAGTGTCTTTGATTTCTTGTTTTATCAATTGATGATGATCAGACAAATCGTGCTGCTCCATCATATCTTTTTTTAAATATTTAATCATCGATTCCAGGCTTCGCGTGTCATCTTGATTTTGTCTTTTTAATTCACGCTGTTTGCTTTCCAGATATTTTAAAGTCTCTTTTAACTTTTGAACGTTTAATTTTCCCAAACCTTTATTTTTAATATTTATAAAAACAATTGCTGGAAATGCAAGAATTCAATATGCTCCAAAAACCAATACCATTTGAATTCAACCTCATCCCCAGCCATTGTTATTGGTACTTACGAACAAATTGATTTTTTGGATTTAGAAATTTTCCTATTTTTTTGCTAATTTTTAAAACAAGAAAATAAACAATTGAATTACAAATATTTAAATTAAAAACAGGAAGAAAATATTTTTAATTTTGAAGCAAAACAGAAAAGAATGAATGTGATTACAAATCATTTTTACCATTAAAAAACACAACTTTCAGAATCTCAAAACATTAGCAAAAATCATTTAAAATTGTGAATATCTATTTGAAGATTTAACTAATTATTTTGCAGTAAGATTTATCTTTGGCATCCTTAAAATTTAAAAAGAGATGAGCGCAATTTGGTACGAATGCAAAGTAAAATATAGAAAGACAGATGAAACTGGAGGACAAAAAGTTTTAACCGAGCCTTATTTGGTTGATGCTTTGTCTTATACAGAAGCTGAAAAAAGAATGACCGAAGAAATGGCCGCGTATACGAGTGAAGAATTTAAAATCACGGCTATTAAAGTGGCAAATTATGCCGAAATTCATCCTTTTGAAAATGCAGACAGATGGTTTAAATCTAAAATCACTTTAATCGCCTATGATGAAGAAAGCGGTAAGGAAAGAAAAACGAGCATGTATATGCTAGTTCAGGCAAATGACGTTCGTGAAGCTTATGACAACACACTTCACATAATGAAAAATACAATGGGCGAATATTCTATTCCTGCTATTACAGAAACACCAATTATGGATGTTTTCCCTTATTTCAGTGGTGAAGAAGGCGAAACAGAAATGTTGGAAAGATTCAATACCTTAAAAGCTTCTAAACCAGAAAAGCCAGAAGCAGAAATAATTGATCACATGGAATTTGAAACTGTCGAGGAATAAGACTTTAAAATTCAAGACTTTTCTAAAAGACTAAAAATAAAAAAAGCAAAATAGATTTCTATTTTGCTTTTTTTATTTCATGCTATTTTAATAGAGCATTTTTGCCAATGGTGTTACCGCCGAAGCCGATTTTGGCAATAAAGCCGTAAGTGCATCAAATTGTGTTGGACTAATATTTTTTTTCATTTTTGAAATAAACGACTCTCTAGTGGTAGTCATTTTAGAAGTATAACCTGCCTTATCAGTAGCCATTGTAGGCAAAATATTCTTCTTTTTGTTTAGAGTTTCATTTACCAATGAATTTACCACCGGTTTTTGAGCATCTGTTAATTTTAATTTTGGAGATAAAACCCCCATAACCTGATTCGCTAAACTAGCAACATCAAAACCTGGTACCGCTGCCGTCGACGCCTTACTCGCCGCTTTTGTAACGTCTCCTATACTTTGTGCATTTGTAAATGAAATTGTCCCTAAAAAGACAACTAAAATCAATAATTTCTTTTTCATGGTATTTTCTTTTAAAGTTATTTGCTTGATACTAAAGGTAATAAAAATGTTAATTCAACTGACATCTTAAAACTATAAATATCTAAATACCTGCACTTTACAGCATTTTGCTCAGAAACATCCCGAATATTCTAAAATCAAAATAAGTTCTATCTTAGCTACAGAATTACGTGTTGATTTGAAACCACTTACAACACAAAAGCCCAAGAAACCTAAGAAACCAAAATCTATATGACCAAAAGAAACCTAATTTTATTCGGATTTATAGTTTTAAAATTCATCCTCCAATATATTTTAATTAGTCCAGAATACGATTTACAGCGTGACGAATATCTGCATCTCGATCAGGCGCATCATTTGGCTTGGGGCTATTTATCTGTTCCGCCTGTTACTTCTTGGTTTTCGTATATTATTTATCTCCTCGGGAATTCGGTTTTCTGGATCAAGTTCTTCCCTGCCCTATTTGGCGCATTGACGCTTTTAATTGTCTGGAAAAGCATAGAACTTTTAAAAGGAAATCTTTATGCTTTAATCCTTGGTGCTTTATGCGTTTTGTTTTCGTGTTTGCTTCGTCTCAACACATTATATCAGCCCAATTCTTTCGATGTTTTATGCTGGACTGCATTTTATTATTTTCTCATACAATACATTACTTCAGAAAACACAAAATGGATTTATTTCGCTGGAATAACTTTCGCCTTTGGTTTCTTGAACAAGTACAATATTTTGTTTTTATTCCTCGGATTAGTTCCTGCTATTTTACTTTCTAAACAGCGAAAAATACTGGCAAAAAAAGAATTTTATTTTGCTCTTGTTTTAGGATTAATACTAATTCTTCCAAATCTTTACTGGCAGTACAGCAATCATTTTCCGATTGTACACCACATGAAAGAATTGGCCGAAACACAATTAGTCAATGTGGATCGAGCCAATTTTCTTAAAGAACAGATTCTCTTTTTTATAGGAGGATTATTGGTGATTTTAGCTGGACTTTATGCCGTTTTATTTTACCAGCCTTTCAAAAAGTACCAATTGTTTTTTGCGGCGTTTATTTTCACACTTTTGATTTTTATTTATTTCAAAGCAAAGGCCTATTACGCTATCGGATTATATCCCATTTATATTGCTTTTGGAACTGTATTTTTATCTGAAATTCTAAACAATGGATGGAAACGTTTTCTAAAACCCGTTTTTATCTTACTTCCACTATTATTTTTTATTCCGATGTACAACATTGCTTTTCCAAACAAAAGTCCTGAATATATAGTGGCGCATCCCGAGAAATACAAAAAAATGGGAATGCTGCGCTGGGAAGACGGAAAAGACCATCATTTGCCACAGGATTTTGCAGATATGCTAGGTTGGAAAGAATTGGCGAGAAAAACAGATTCGCTTTACGCATTAATGCCTAACCAAAAAGAAACTATTGTGCTTTGCGATAATTACGGACAAGCGGGCGCCATTAATTATTATTCTAAAAAAGATATAAAAGCAGTTTCTTTCAACGCTGATTACCTTAATTGGTTTGATCTTAACATTCAGTACAAAAACCTGATTCGTGTTAAGGAATATGACGAAAACAATGAAGAGCTTAAAGAAACAAGTCCGTATTTTGAAACGGCTGTTATTGGCGGTCAAATAACAAATCAATACGCCAGAGAATACGGAACTACAATTTTTGTTTTCACAAAAGCTAAAATCGATATCAATAAGAGATTAGAACAAGAAATTAACGAAGAAAAAAGCGAAATTATAAATGATTAATTTCAAAGATATATCTTATTTAGAAACTGGAAATTCAAAACAGCGAGCTGCATTTCATGTTTTAACCAAACATGGCGTTTTGGAAAAGCTTGCTGAGTTTGATCCTATTTTGGTTGGCACGATTCCGATAGATATTGATATTGAAGACAGTGATTTGGATATTGTCTGTTATTGGCAAAACAAATCTGCTTTTATTGAAAGAATTAAACATTTATTCGAAAAAGAAAACCGTTTTTCGATTCGAGAAATTGTGATTGACAATAAGGAATCGGTTGTTGCAAACTTCTTTATTGAGGCCTTCGAAATAGAAATCTTCGGACAAAATACTCCGACCGAACTTCAAAATGGCTACAGACATATGCTTATTGAAGACCAGATTCTTCGTTCTAGAGACGAAAACTTTAGATTAGCCATCATAAAACTAAAAGAAAGCGGTATAAAAACCGAACCTGCATTTGGCGCGCTATTAGGCTTAAAAGGAAACGTTTACCAAGAATTATTGGATTATAAAATCTAAGAAAAGTCGTCTTTTATAAAAATTATAAAAAATAAAGTACTAAAATTATTTGCATAACCGTATTTAGTGTGTATCTTTGCACCCGAAACATCGCGGGATAGAGCAGTAGGCAGCTCGTCGGGCTCATAACCCGAAGGTCACAGGTTCGAGTCCTGTTCCCGCTACTAGAAAACAAAAAAGCTTCAGATCTCTCTGAAGCTTTTTTGTTTTCTAGAATTTCTCTAAAACTTTTTATATTCGTTGTGTCAAATTATTCTACAGAGTGCAAATTGAATCCGACAGATTCAGCCCCTACCTTTTTCACTTTATAATTCCTCATTTCTATCCCAAGTCCGTGATCTCCTTCAAATGTAGAATTGAAACAGATTCCAAAATAACCTTCATCTATTTTTCCTGCCATATAAATTGCTTTCGGCTTTATCATTGAATCAATAATTTGAGCATCATTATTTATTGGATTAGGATATTTTATGTCGTCTTCAAATTCATTCAAATAATCGTTCCATAGAAATGTGTAATAATCAAAAATACCTTTTCGGATGTCTTTAATAAATGATTCTTGATTTTTAAGAATAGAATCGATTGTTGATTTATGAGTTTCTGAAATCTCTTCATTATCAATTATTAATTGACAATCATCACAATTAAAAATTCTAATTGGCAATCTGCACACTAATTGGTCATCGCTAATTCCGAAGTTTGGATAGGTATAATTCTCCCAAATATATTGACTTGGATATTCTCTTCTATGCCATTCATCAAACGTTTCTTGTGCGCCCATTTATAGTTTTTAAAGTTTGGATTAAATTGTTTTCTAAATTTGAAATATATTAGACTACTATTTTTTTTCCAGTTCTGTTTCGGTATGCATTACACACCCCCACTTATTATTTTCTTTAATCCAAGTAGATGTACAAACACACTTTATAGGCATTTTTGGATTTTGATCTACTATCTCAAAATCGAGGCGATATCCTATTACAGCAGTATTTTCGGCAATTAACTTTTCTTTTACATCATAGATGTTCAGCACTTTTATTTTATTGGTTTGCCCAGAATCGAACATATTTTTGAAATCAGCTTCGCTGATACTTTGAATACCGTTTTTTCCGGCAACTATGCAAGGAAACAGTGTCAGATTTCTTACCGTTTCATAGTTATTATTTTCAACTCCGTGCCAGTATTTTTTTTCCAATTCTATAATTTGTCCTTCCATATTATCTCGTTATTAATTAGACATTTCACAAATTTCACATTAATATTGAAATAAAGCAGCTCTTTTAACATAGATTTAATTCTAAACTTTTTACTTACAAATCTGATTTTGGGCCTTTTGAAATAATAGATCTCATTACGCCAGGAGACCATCTTTGTAACCATACGGCTAGTTTGCCGTGTCCTGTGAAGATGTAATTTCTTTTTCGTTTTAAAATCGCCTTTACCATTACTTTTGCAGCTTTATCTGTAGGCCACATTAAATTTGACGGTCGCGGATCTGACTGTTCAGGATGCCAAATTCCGTCATTATCTATTCTTGCAATTTCCGAAACCACAAATCCAGGATGCACTGTAGTGCAGCTCACGCCCGTTCCCATTAATTCAACCTGCAAAGTTTGACCAATAGAGTTTACAGCCGCTTTTGAAGCACCGTATGCACCTACATTAGGATTAGGAAGATAAGCGCCGACGCTTCCAACCAAACCAATTCTCCCTTTATTTTTCTTTAAATGTGGCAGTGCATATTTTACAGTTAAAGCTAATCCTGTAACATTACCTTGCAATTGCCTGTTCCAATCCTTGGCTGTTAGGTTTTCAATACTTCCAAAAATGCCAAAACCAGCATTGGCTACAACCACATCCAAACGTCCCCACTCTTTAATGATTTGTTGGACTGCATTTTCAATAGAAGTTTCTTCCATTATGTCACACGGAATCACTAGCGCTTCTCCACCTGAATCTCTAATCGAATCAGCAACTTCATCCAGCAGTTCTTTTCGCCTTGAAGAAAGAACCACTTTATACCCTAATCTTGCACATTCAAGAGCCATTGATTTTCCAATGCCAGATGAAGCACCTGTTATCCATATTACTTCTTCTTTTGCTTTTGTCATTTTTACAACATTTATCTCAAAGATATAACTTCTTCATAACAAACCAGATAAAAACAAAAACAAGACTTTCACACTCGTACACCCACGAATGGAACGTTAAAATTAGTGAGAGAAATTCTATATTTAAAATTAAAAAAAACGCAAAGTCGTTTTTGCAACTTTTCAGTTGAATGCATTGGAAAGCATGAAGCTTCTAAATTTTTGCAAAAATATTAGTGTAATATTTTTTACCGTCAGGACTTACCCTCATAGAAATGCCAAAATAATTAAAATCTCCCTCAATATTTTTTTTATGTTCTGGACTATTTAACCATCCATTTAAAACACCTTCTGGGGACTGATAATTGTATCCGACATTTTCGCTTACATTTTTTGCTCCCAATACTCTTCTTATATCTTCAGATCGACTTACAAAATCATTATGGCTTACCAAATTGCTTTCGATCATATTATTATCATGTTCTTCAGCTTTGAAAGAAAGATAATCTTTTACTTGTATAGAATCCAATCCTTTTGATATCCTATAATCATTTAATAATTTCATCGTTTCCAATTCAACCGAATTATAAGTATAATCCGCCATAATTTCATCTTTATAATTTGTTTCCATCCCTTCAGATGAATCAGCAGAACAAGCATTTATAATAAAGATAAATGCTATCAATAATCCTTTTTGCAATGTTTTTTTCATTTTTACCTCATATTGCTTATGTTGTAATACAAAAGCTTTGTTTTTAAATCCATTATTTATGGTGCAAATTTCAGATTACGAAAAACAACAAAACCCCTATTAAAGACTAAAAAACAACACAATAAGACTTAAAAAAACAAAGCAAATCAACTACAAACGAAGTACTTAAAAAATTCTCACTACAAACTTGATCTTAAAATCAAACCAAATAATAGTATAAAAAATGAACTGCCTTTATAGTTTACATAACAAAACCTTTTTGTAATAATTTCATAATCATACTTTTTTATTATCAGGCAAATGTATAAGGACACAAATAAAAAATAAGGAACGATATTTATCCAGTCAAATTCGTCTGTTAGAATAGCAGAAACAATTATTATCCTAATTTGACCTTTCATTTCCTTAGCAAAAACCACAAGATTATTCTTTCAAAATAAAAATTGCTTAATATTTGTAAAAAATATTTTGCCATTAAAAAACAAACCTTTTCTTTTCATACACATAAAACAACAAATTATTAATCAAACAAATACACACACATTAACTTAATTAAAACTGGAAAAATAATCAGCTAAAACAATTTCCAATCAAAAAAAATTAAAAATTTTTCTCAAAATCCTTTGTACATCTCAAAAATAGTTGCATTTTTGCACCCGCAATAGCAAAGCAGGTCCGTTCGTCTATCGGTTAGGACGCCAGGTTTTCATCCTGGTAAGGGGGGTTCGATTCCCCCACGGACTACTTACTAAGACAAAAGCTTCAGAGAAATCTGGAGCTTTTTTTGTTTATATTTACTCCGTTAAATGTTTTAAAAAAGACAATCAAAAAATCAACCCAAATCTTAAAATGAAACACAAATTAATAGCCCTTTTATTTGTATTCGCCTTTGCAAATATGTCTGGACAAGCGCCCGCCAGCAAAACCAATTACACAAACAGTAAATTACCTACAGAAGAAGCTGTTACTAACAAGTCTCTAAAACCGCTTAAAAAGATTTCTCTAGATGATTCCTCAATTTTAATTTACGATTACGACGGTTCGCTTTTTTCATGGGATTTAGAAGTAGAAAGCATTGTTTGGACCGTAAAAGCTTCAGACGCCCACACAGAGATGTGTGCCAACAAAATAACCATACACGATGGTGTTGTATATATTCCGTTTATTAATGGGGAAATTTATGCCGTAGATAACGGAACGGGTACTATCTTCTGGAAATCTAGAATAGGAAACATTACAGACCAAATTGTTTTAAAAGATCAGACTCCGATTATAGCTAACGGAAAACTTTTTATCACTGCCCAAAATCAGAATCAGAGCAGTAATTTATATGCTTTGGACTTAAAAGATGGAAGCTTGGCTTGGAACTACAAATTAGACACTCCAAATAACGATATTGAGCCACTATTTTTCGACAATAAGATCTTTACCCAAAGCGCAAACAATGTGTATTGTTTTGAAGCTAATACAGGAAAACTGCTTTACCAAAAAAGCTTTGACGAAACCATGACTGGAAAACCAGTTACAGATGGCGAAAGCGTTTTTATAGCGGGTGACAAAAATTGGCTTTATGCTTTAAAACCAAACAGCTTAGATGTTTTATGGCAATTTAAAATAGACGAAAACCAAAACAACGTTAAAGAACGCATAGTATGCCACGACAAAAAATTATATTTTGCGGCACAAGGTCCTGAAGTTTCATCTATTTACGCTGTAGATTCTAAAACAGGAACACAGCTTTGGAAAACAGATTTTAAAGGCGATAATGTAGAATACATAGTAAAAGAAGTTGATAATCTTTGGGGATATACGCGCAAAAAGAAACTTTTTGAATTGGACTTATCTAATGGAGAAATCGCTTTTGAAGAAAAATTAACTACACTGCCTATTTCTAATATTGAATTTCCTGCCGACGACAACCTGCTTTACTATTATTGTGATGCAGGCTTAATTCAGTTTGATTTAAAAGAAAAAGACGAAAACGTATACTACATGCGTACTTCTATTAAAGATGACGCTTATAGCGCCTATTTAAAGATAATTCGATAAGAGCTTCTTGCTTTTTGAAATAAAAAAAGACCATTTTTTCAAATGGTCTTTTTTATCCTCTTTTGAGAAAAATTTATGCTCTAAACAAAGCATATTTATTGTAGTTAAACAAAACTACATCATAAGGAACATAAAGCGAAACTATTTTCTCTGTTGATTCATTGAATGTGATTCCGTTGTGCTTTCTAAACAAGTAAATTTCTTTCAGGCAATTAGAAAGACTTTGATGAATCTCGCTTGTAAAAGTTGGCAGTTTTTTGTCGCCCACCAAAAGATCAATCTGGTAGTTTGAACTGCTTTTTGACAAGTTATTTCCAATAATTCTAATTGTAAAAGTTGTTGGTTTTCCGTACTGCTCACCTTGATATTGTAGTGTCATGATTTCTTCTTATTAAGTAATTAGTAATACCGCTGATTAATCGGTTTTTGGTTCTCCGGATACTTTTATTAAAGTTATAAAATTTTAGACAAACATAAAGAATTCAATTCTAAATTAAATGTTATTTTTTTTAAAGACAAAACCTCTAGAAACCATAAAACCGTAACATAGTTACGGTTTTGGCAATTAACTAAATATATTTAATCAACTTGTTTAACGAGTGTAAAATTCATTCATAAGCATCGATTAATTTTGGGTAACTATTGTAATTTATTTTCTTGGTTTATTTCTAATAAAAACGGATTTCCGTTTTCGTCCATCATGGTCATATTTAAAGCATCTAACAATGCTGTCTTTTTTGAAACTTCGCCTGTAAATTTATTGTACGAAAGATTTAATTCTCCCAAACTGCCAAGCTTTTCAATTTCTTGCGGAATCGCGCCCGAAAATTCATTGTCAAATAAACTAAAATTCTCCAACGCACTCCAATTAATAATTTCATTTGTCAAATTTCCCGACAGCTTATTATTATTCAGAAGCAATACTTTTAGACCAGCGATTTTATAAATCGAAACAGGCAGTTTTCCGTTTATCTCATTATGGCAAACAGCTAAAATCTCTAACTGATTCAGCTTTCCAATTTCCGACGGAAGCTCTCCTGAAATCTTATTCATAAAAAGCTCCAAATCTTTCAATTTTGTCAATTGGCAAATCGAAGACGGAATTGTTCCTGACAATTTATTATCGGCAATATTAAGCGTTTCCAATTCTTTTAGATTAAAAATGGAAGAAGACAAACCTCCTTCAATTTTATTCTTTTCCAAATTGAGCGATTCCAAATTTATAAGATCGTAAAAAGCCTCGGGCAATTCTCCTTGTAGATTATTGTCTGCCAAATTTAATGCAACAACTTTTCCGTTTTCAGCTTTTACACCGTACCAGGTAGAAACAGATAGACTTAAGTCCCATTTATTTTTCCATTGCAAACCATTTGTTGCATGATACAATTTTATAAGCGCTTCTTTTTCTTTATCCGAAACAGCATCTGCCAAAACATTTAGCGAAAAAGCAAATAATAGAGAAAGAGTAAATACAATTTTCATAACAGATTTGGGGATTTGTTATAAGGGTAAAAATATACAATTCGTAGGTAAAATACACTAAATATCGGCAAACTGTTAATAAAAATTTTACCTGTAAGATTTATACTACTTTTTAATATTTTTAAAAACCTGCATTTTTTTTGACTACATTTGATCAACTAATTCTAAAAACCTCACATTATGCAAATTAACTTCGTTGCTTTATTCATTGCAGCCATTGTCACACTCGTAACTGGTTTTATCTGGTACAGCCCAAAAGTATTCGGAACCATCTGGATGAAAGAAAATAATCTTACTCAAGAAGAGTTAAGAAAAGGGAATATGCTTAAAATCTTTGGACTTACGTATATTTTTTCTTTAATGATTACAATGACTTTAATGTCTCTTACTATTCATCAGTCTGGAGCTATCGGAATGGTTGGCGGACCTCCTTTAATGGATAGCGCAAAACCTTCTTTTGCAGCTTTTATGGCAGATTACGGAATGGCTTACAGAACTTTTAAGCATGGGGCGCTTCACGGCTTTATGTCGGGACTATTTTTTGCTTTTCCGTTAATTGGAATCAATGGTTTGTTTGAAAGAAAATCTTGGAAATATATTTTCATCCATAGCGGATACTGGATTCTTACTCTAACTCTTATGGGGGGAATCATTTGCGGATTTGCTTAATATCATTTATAAAAAACCCGTTTGAAGAATAATCTCAAACGGGTTTTCTTAATAATAACTTAAACCCCTTTAGTTATTATAAATATTCTCTAATTTTGAAGAAATTAGCTCACTCTTTTGAATACAACATATTCTTTCCAGATTTACAAAAGCGCATCATTACTGCCTGTAGAATGGAACTCGCTTGCAGCAAATAACATTTTTTTGACACGCGAATATCTCGAAGTGCTGGAAAACTCTTGTCCGGTAAATATGACTTGCCATTTTATCGGTCTTTTTGAAGAGAAAAAGTTAATCGGAATTGCGTTAACACAGTTCTTATTTGCAGAAAAACTCGAGTCATTTGGAGAACGCGATAAATGTTTAAAAACTTCGGTGCGTAATTTTGCTTTAAAGAATTTTGCTTCGCATGTTTTATTCGTCGGAAATAATATGCTTACAGGACAAAATGCTTTTATTTTTGATAAAACAATCAAAGAATCCAAAGCAATTAAAACACTTCATAAAGCGATTAACCAGCTAAAAAAAGATTTAAAAGAAAGCGGAAGAAAAGTTCACATTACAAGCATAAAAGATTTTACTGCGAAAGAAATCGAACCGCTTCAAGCTGAATTCAAAAACAATTATACTTTTTCTACTCAACCCAATATGATTTTTAAAATCAATGAAAATTGGAAATCAGAACAAGATTATATTGATGCATTGTCCAAAAAATATCGAGATCAATACAAACGCGCACGAAAAAAATCGGAAGGAATTGTAAAACAGCAAATGTCACTTTCTGATATTAAACAATATGAAGATGTTATTTACGATCTTTATTTTCATGTTGCCAAAAATGCGCCTTTCAACACTTTTTTTCTAGCTCGCAATCATTTTAGTTTTTTTAAAGAAATAATGGGAGAAAACTTTCTTCTGTACGGTTATTTCTTGGATGAAAAACTAATCGGTTTCAATACTTTAATAAAAAATGGAGATGTAATGGACACCTATTTTTTAGGCTATGACGAAGGTGTGCAGCGTGAAAAAATGCTGTATTTAAATATGCTTTACGATATGATTGCGTATTCTATCAAAAAAGGTTTCCACGAAATTGTTTTTGCCAGAACCGCTCTAGAAATCAAAAGTTCTGTTGGAGCAAAACCTGTAAAAATGTACGGTTTAATTACGCACAGCAACGCTTTGATTAATCATAACATTTCTAGATTTTTCAATTATTTGGAACCAAAAATAGAATGGCAGGAGAGAAATCCGTTTAAATAAAAAATGTGTCGCTCCGATGGAGCTTTTTTGTCTTACAGCTTATTTTTCTATACATATTTCGCTCTTCCAGAGCTAAAAAAAAGCTCCGTTAGGAGCATAATAATTTTAGAAAATGTATAATTCAGAAGGCTTAAAAGCTCCAGCGGAGCGACATAATTCAACACTAATATTTCTTCAATAAAATCACGGAACAGCAATTTTCATCTGTTTATGCAGAATATGAATTTCTAACGAAGTCTGCGCACCGCAATATTCACCATCAATTTGAAAATTAACGGGATAATCTGTTTTAATTTCAGCTCTATCGGTCGAGATAATTACAATATCATCAGAATCAATTGGCATATTTCCCGTAATTATTTTTCCAATCAGAAGCAGATCAAGGCTCTTTAAAATCACCAGCTCAAACTTCCCATCATTCATAGCGCCATTCGGATTGATAATTACACCTGTTCCATATTTCTGTGAATTGGCAATTACAATCATTCTTGCCACATGCTCGACCGTTTTGTTATTTGCTGAAATAGTTGCAACGAAAGGTTCTTCAGATTCTTTGAGCGTCGTAAAAGCCTGCAATGCATAGCCCCAAAAACCACGAACATCGCTTTGCTCGTAATTTTTAACCAGATTGGCATTTAATCCAAGATCGCTTAAATGGATGCTTTTTTTACCGTTAATGCAAATCATATCCATTTCGATATAATGGTGCAAAAAGGCTACTTTAAGGTTCTCCTCTATTCCTGTCGGAAGATTTAAGTCGACTGAAAGTCCGTTTGCAGAGCCAGCTGGTAAAATTCCAATTATGACATCTTGATTTTCCATAGCTTCAGCCACCATTTTTATGGTTCCATCGCCTCCCGCAACAATAATTCGTTCTGGTTCCGATTCGTTATATAAAGATTGTATTGCTTTTAAATCATTTTTCCCTGTAGTCTCATACACTTTCAAATCGAAATGATTAGTTACAGCAAACTCTTCTACAGCATCTATCAAATCAGATTTATCTAAGTCTCCAGAAATAGGATTTACCACAAACAGAATATTCTTTTTCAAAATTTTATTTTTAAAACCAATTAAATTAAGTAATTTACAGTTACATAAATATACGTAATTAATGAAACCAATTCTACAATTATATCGCGGTTATGCAAATGAACAAGAGTTAATTGTAATGGGGCATGTTTTTAAAAGGGAACACAAATACAATTTTGAGAACAGGAAATTAAAAAATGCCACTTCGATCCTTAAATTGTTCAGAATAAAAACCATCAAAAATTTTGACGTATATCTTCATTACAACAACGAAATAATTCATACCAAAACACTAGACGACGGGTACTTTAACTTTTGTATTCCACTAGAAAAAGAAACACATTTTGGATGGATGCCTTACGAAGTAAGCTTAAAATACCAAAATGAAACCACAACCTGCAAAGGCAGCTTTATACGACCTCATAAAGGGAAACTAGGAATTATATCAGATATTGATGATACTTTTTTGATTTCGCACACCAATAACATCTTTAGAAAAATTTATATTTTATTGTTCAAAAACGTTAACGATCGTAAAGTTTTTAATGATGTTGTAGCACATTACCAAGCATTAAGTTCTGCTGGAAGAAATAATACCGAAGAAGTAAATGCATTTTTCTATATTTCTAGCAGTGAATGGAATTTATACCGATTTATTGCCAAATTCACACGAATCAACAAACTGCCAAAAGCGGTTTTTCTACTAAAAGATATCAAAAGAGGAATTACTGATTTTTTTATGAGCGGAAGAGGAAATCATGATCATAAATACGAAAAAATTAAACATGTTGTAGAGTTTTACCCAACTTTAAAATATGTTTTAATGGGCGATGATTCACAGCATGATCCAATACTTTACGAAAGAATTTGCAAAATATTTCCCGTTACCGTTGTTGCGGTTTATATTAGACAAACTGGTAAATCTCCCAAAAAAGAAGTTCAAAAGATTCTGCAAAATTTAGAAAGCCTGAATGTTTCTGTTTGCTATTTTAGAGACAGCAGCAAAGCGATTGAACATTCTAGATCGATTGGGATTATTAAGTAGTTTGTTTCAAGTTTCAAGTTTCAAGTTTCAAGTTTCAAGTTTTGAACTGAATAAATATTTAACCGCAAGGCACGTTAAGTTTTTATAAGCTTTTATAAAACGCAAAGTTCGCAAAGCTATCTATCGATAAAGCTTTGCGAACTTTTTACATTGCATGCAAACTACAAAAAACTTAACGTGCCTTGCGGTTAAATTTACCTCTTAAGATTACAACTTGAAACTTGAAACTTGAAACAAAAAAATTAAGCATTCATCCCTTCAATTTCTTCTGAAACAACTTCCCAGTCGATTAACAATTGCTCTAAATCTTGTTTCTTTTTATTGTAAGCTGTAAAAAATGATGCATCTTCGATATGTTTGTCGTAATTGGTTTCTAACATCTTATCGTCGTGCTGGATTTGTTTTTCTAATTGCTGAATCTGACTTTCGATCTTGCTTAACTTGTTTTGAAGTGCTTTTCCTTTCTTCTGATCTTCGTAAGACAATTTACTAGTCTCTTTTTCTTTCGGAGCAGGTGCATTTTTTACCACATCTTTTTTCTCTACTTCGCGCATGTTTTCTAGGTTACGCTGTTCTAAGAAAAAGTTGATGTCTCCTAAATATTCTTTAATCTTTTGATCTTTAAATTCGTAAACAATATTTGACATTCCTTGAAGAAAATCCCTGTCGTGAGAAACCAACAATAAAGTTCCGCCGAATTTTTGAAGCGCGGCTTTTAAAACGTTTTTAGATTTAATATCCAAGTGGTTCGTTGGCTCATCCATAAGCAACACGTTGATTGGCTGCAATAACAGTTTACAAAGTGCCAAACGGTTACGCTCTCCTCCAGAAAGTACTTTAACTTTTTTCTCCACATCATCTCCACGAAACAAGAACGAACCTAACATATCGCGAACTTTCATTCGGTTTGTATCAGTCGCTGCATCTTCCATTGTTTGCAGTAAAGTGATTTCTCCGTCCAAATATTCAGCTTGATTTTGAGCAAAATATCCTAATTGTACATTATGTCCCAATTTGATATTTCCTTGGTATTCAAACTCGTTTACTAGAGCTTTAATAAAAGTCGATTTTCCTTGTCCGTTCTGACCAACAAAGGCAATTTTACTTCCTCTTTCTACCAATAAACTAATATCTTTAAGAATCGTTTTATCTCCGTAAGCTTTTGTTACATGTTCAGCTTCAATAACTACTTTTCCTGGTTCTTTTGAAACTGGAAATGAAATATTCATTACCGAATTATCATCTTCATCTACTTCGATTCTTTCTACTTTATCTAATTTTTTAATCAACGATTGCGCCATAGAAGCTTTAGAAGCTTTTGCACGGAATTTCTCGATTAATTTTTCTGTTTCTTCAATCTTTTTCTGCTGGTTCTTTTGAGTTGCCAATTGCTTTTCGCGAATTTCGTGGCGCAACTCTAAATATTGAGAATATGGCTTATTGAAATCATACGCTTTTCCTAAAGAGATTTCGATTGTTCTATTCGTTACATTATCCAAGAACATTTTATCGTGCGAAACAATTACCACAACTCCAGGATAATTACGAAGGAAATTCTCCAACCAAATGATACTTTCGATATCTAAGTGGTTAGTAGGCTCATCCAGAAGCAATACATCATTGGATTGCAATAACAGTTTAGCCAATTCGATACGCATTCTCCATCCACCAGAAAATGTTTCTGTTTGGTTATTGAAAACTTCTCTTTTAAAACCAAGACCTAAAAGAATTTTCTCTGTGTCTCCCACATAATTGTAACCTCCAAGAAGCTCAAAACGATGTGTGTAATCAGATAAATCTTCAATGATTTGCCCATATTCTTCACTTTCATAATCGGTTCTAGTAACCAATTGATGATTGATTTCTTCTAGTTTTTTCTCTACAACTTTAATCTCTGTAAAAGCCTCATACGCTTCTTCTAAAACGGTTCTTCCTTGTTCAAAATCAATATCCTGACGTAAGAAACCCATTCTAATATCTTTCTCCTGAGAAATAACTCCAGAATCTGGTTTAAAATCTCCTGCAAGCATTTTTAGCATTGTAGATTTACCAGCTCCGTTTTTACCAACAAGACCTACACGGTCACCAGCCCCCAAACGAAAAGTAACTTCTTCAAATAAATAGGTTCCTCCAAAAGAAACAGAAAGATTGTGTATATTAAGCATAATGTATTGCTGTAAATATAAAGGCTAAAAAACCTTTTTTATCATTAAATAAATAAACTGTAAACAAGCGAATTATCCCGTTACAATTTTGAAAGTGCAAAAGTATAACTTTTAATTGAAGTTTTGGCACTGAAAAACAATAGCTTTTGCAAAATTCAAAAACTAAAAACTTTATCTAATTCGTAATTTTACTTCTTTAGTTAAGCCAAAAAAAATTGCATTGGGAATATGCCTTTATATGAATTTTAGAAAAAAAAGAAACATTGTATAAGTTAGAAAGATCCCCAAAACCAAACCAATATAAGCGGTAAGTTTTTATCCTAATTTAGTAGCTTAAAGCCTGAAAATACCCTATATTTGCTCTAAATAATTTTTCCCGTTCACACTGGTATCCAAATACAATCGAGGTGAATTAAAGACTATAAAACTTACTTAAATGTTTAAAAGAGGTTCCAAACTAAATAGCATAATAACAGGAAGTTGTCCGAAATGCCAAAAAGAAAGCATGTATGAAGATAAAAATCCGCTTCATTTAAGCAAAGTTCTCAAAATGAATGAACATTGCAGCCACTGTGGATTTAAATACCAAATTGAACCTTCGTTTTTTTATGGCGCCATGTATGTAAGCTACGGATTAAATGTTGCAGTCGGAATTGCTTCTTTTATTGTTTCTTTTGTCTTTTTTGGAGCCACAATCGAGCAATCTTTTATTACAATCATATTAACATTAGTTGTATTGTTTCCTTTTGTACTGCGTCTTTCAAGAAACTTATACATCAATATGTTCGTATCGTACGATCCTAAGGCCGGTCAGGAGTAAGAGATTTTAAATATCTTTTATGGAAGCGTTTTATATCAGCTTCACGATCTATCGGGGTTCCGTTTTCGATATTGTCATATAACATTTTGGCTAAAGCCGGTCCAAGCATTACACCACGTGTCCCTAATCCATTAAGCAGATGAATGGATTGATAAGCTTCATGAGTACCCACCAAAGGTCTTCTATCAGCAACCGTTGGTCTAACTCCAGCAAAATGCTTTACAATTTCAAAATCACAGGTAATAATTTCTCTAATACGATCTAAAAGTTCTTGTTTTCCTTCTTCGGTAGGAAGATCTGTTTTATCGTGCCAATTGTAAGTAGCACCAACTTTAAATAAATTACCTCCTACTGGCAGAATAAAAACGCTGGTGTTAACAATTAAATCCAATTTCAAATCTGGCGCTTTTATTAAAAACAGTTCACCTTTTGTTCCATCCAGAGGCAGATAATTAAAATAAGGATTTTTGTGCAACCCAAAACCTTCTGCAAATATGATATTGCGAGCTTTAATATTTTTATATTGAATTCCCGAATCAAGAATCTCTAAGAAAGAACTATGGAAAGATTCCTCAAGAAGCAAATTATTTTCCTTTAAGTAGGCTTTATAACTTTCCAATAGCTGTCCAGTTTTAACGTAGCCCGTATGTAAAACTTCTCCGTAATCGTAAGGGGAATCGATTCCTTGATATTTCTTAGTAATTAGTTTCGTTGATAAAAAAGGGGCTAAGTTTATTTTATCAGAAGCTGCAAACCAATTATTCTGTTCTTCTATTGAAAAAAATTTTCGAAGAATTGGCATTTTAAAATTGAATTTCTCTTGCAGCTTGTCTTCAACCTGTTCATAAAATTCATTCATTAGAACCAAATGTTCTTTGGCATTCCACACCTCGCTGAAACGTTTCAAAATCACTGGATTGTACAAACCGCCAGCAATTCTCGAAGAATTCTGAGATTTGTCATCAACAACTAAAATAGATTTATTGTTTTTTAGGGCGATTTCGGCAAAAGAAATTCCAGCCAATCCAGATCCGACGATTAAATAATCAAGCATTGTGAAGTGTATAAAATAAAAAAAACTCTTACTACAAAGGTAGCAAGAGTTTTTCTTATAATTTAGTTTACAAACTTAGTAATTCCACATATCTTCTTCAAAATTACGAATCTTCTCTTTTACTCTTTCAGATTCTAATAATTGGCTCTGTGCATTATCTTTAATATAATCTTTAATCTCACGATCGCCATAAACATTTTCTTCTTTGTATATTACAGCATTAAAACGTCTTGAGTTTAAGATTTGATCGAATGAAATCGGAAGTGCCGAATTTTGATCATTAAAAGCTTTTCCTTCATGAAGTACTTCTCGAGCATTGGGAAAGAAAACCCAGAATAGCTCTATATAATCTTTTTCATCGCTATTCATGGTATAAACATCAGGAGTTACTGGACAAATTCCTAGCAGACGGTACTTTAAATCACTTTGCCTTTTATCAAAATACCAAAAACCTTTAATTTTATACTGAGTAACATCTGCAGCCGTAAGATCTTGTTTTAAAATATATTCGGCAGGAACTGTTCTAGTTGGCCCTACAGTTTGATCAACATAATTGACTTTCTTGTTTTTCCCCGTACCAGTAACCACTTTTTTCTTAACAACACGCGTTCTATAATCGTCAGGATATTGATTAATTAGTTCTCGGCCAGCATCAGTTGTATCAACTCGAGATAAAGCTCCCTGAATGTCTTTTAAAGTCTTTTTAGTATTGAAATAACTATCTGTATAAACTTCTGTAATCTTACCGTTTCTGATTGCTTTGGTTAAAATATCATAAAGCGAACGTCTATCCGAACCAATATTCGCAGTATCAACAGGGAAGTATAATGGAAAATTGATTTTTTCGTTTAAATCAATAATTTCCCAAACCATTTTACCCATCAAAACATCTCGATCATCAACATAACCATATGCTAGAGGTTTATCATTATCAGATATCATTTGAGCAGGTGTTTTATACCCTATCTGATCGGCAGTTTTGGCATTAAGTAAATTAGACTGAGCATTAGAAGTCATACTCCCGAGAACAGCAACAATAGCAATTAATAAATTTCTTACTTTCATCATGATAAATTTTACAGAACATTAAACGAAATTTTATTATAAATATTGTTATTTTTCCTACACAACTAAAAGAGAATCAAATACTAATTTAAATCAAATTGCTTTTGAAACTTTTTAACATAAAAAAAACTCTTACTACAAATGTAGTAAGAGTTTTTAAATATTTGATTATGTGTAACTTAGTAATTCCACATATCTTGTTCAAAATTGCGAATTTTCTCTTTCACTCTTTCAGATTCTAACAACTGATTTTGTGCATTGTCTTTCATGTAATCACTAATTGCTCTGTCTCCATAAAGATTTTCTTCTTTGTAAACGACAGCGTTAAAGCGTCTTGAATTTAAAATCTGATCGAATGAAATTGGAAGAGCTGAATTGTTGTCATTGAACGCTTTTGCTTCATGCAGTGCTTCTCTGGCATTTGGGAAGAATACCCAAAACAATTCAATATAATCCTTTTCATCACTATTCATTGTATAAACGTCTGGAGTTACTGGACAAATTCCTAGCAAACGATATTTTAATTCACTTTGACGTTTATCAAAATACCAATATCCTTTAATTTTATACTGAGTAACATCTGCAGCCGTAAGATCTTGTTTCAAAATATATTCAGCAGGAACTGTTCTTGTTGGTCCAACTGTTTCTTCTACATAAGAAACTGATTTGTTTTTACCTTTACCAGAAACTACTTTTTTCTTCACAACACGTGATTTATAGTCATCAGGATATTGGTTGATCAACTCTCTACCTGCATCTGTTGTATCAATACGAGATAATGATCCTTCGATGTCTTTCATAGATTTTTTAGTGTTGAAATAACTATCAGTATATACTTCAGTAATTTTCCCACCTTTAATAGCTTTAGTTAAAACGTCGTAAAGAGAACGTCTGTTAGGACCAATATTAGCTGTATCTACCGGAAAATACATTGGAAAGTTGATTTTTTCATTTAAATCAATAATCTCCCATGTAGTTTTTCCCATCAAGATATCTCTATCATCTACATAACCATAAGCTAATGGCTTATCATTATCAGAGATTAATTGAGCAGGTGTTTTAAGTCCAATCTGTGCAGGTGTTTTAGCATTAAGCAAATTAGATTGCGCGTGAGAAGCAAAACCTCCAGCGATAGAAACAATAGCTATTAAAAAATTTCTTACTTTCATCGTCGTATCGTTATAAGATATTGAATGTAGTTTGCACTACTTTATTATTGTATTTCGTAAATTACTGGAGCAGTTCTTGGCAATAAATAACTACCAGCTCCAACAAGTTTAGTTTTAATTTCAGAAATAGTAACTTGGTCTCCTTTACCTGCTCTTGAAAGTACTTGTTTACATTGTGCATTCATTTTGTTTCCTGTAACAACAACTGTAGGCTGTCCAGCAATCTTCATATTGAATCCAACAACATCCAAACCAACTTCAAAATCAAAATCAAGAAGTTTCGCCCCAATAGTAGCAATCTCTAAGTTAGATTTAGGACCTTTAACAACTCCCATCTCACCTCTAATTGTTCCTGTTGGACCAGGAATACCTTTAATTCTAAATGTTTTCTTATCAGTAACTTTGTCACCGTTTGGTAAAGTACCTGTTACAGAAATTGTAGTTTCAGTACCTTGACCTGGGCTCATATTATATTTTCCTGGTTTTCCAGCTGAAGCTAATCCTGGAGCACTTGCAACAATTTTGTTTGCATCAACACCAGCGAAAGATACAGAGATTGGGTTAACAACTCCTCTATATACTACGTTCATTTTGTCTGCAGAAATTGTAGCTGCGTTTGGTCTTGGAACTACAACATATTTTCCAGAGAATTTTAAAGGAATATTTTTCCCATCCTCTAAGAAAGTAAATTGTCCGTTGATATCTTGTTCTCCAACTCCACCAGCAGTTAAAGAGATAACAGCTTGTCCGTTTACAATTTGTCCAGGACCTTGGAAAGAAGTTGGTGTAGTGTTTTCGTCATAACGACCTAAAACAACTTTACCAGTAACTTTTTCACCTTGGAAATAAGCGTTTTTATCTAAAACAACAATTGCTTGATAGTTGCTGTAAGAAGCAGCAGCAACCGCAGCTTTACCTAAAGCACTGTTGTAAACGTCAGTTTCAACTTTTTTAACATCATTTTGCCAAGCTGAAAGTTTAGCAGCAGATGCGATAGCAGGGAATCCTTTAAAGTGGTACGCTAAGTATTTTTCTTTAATTCCCTCTTTGTTTTTAACATCAGAAACATCAAATTTCTTTTCAACTTCCGCAATAATTGCAGCGTATTTTTTGTCTGTTCCTAAAGCAGCTTTAATGTCAGCTTTATATTTTTCGATTTTAGAAATAATTTCGTTACCTTTTTTAGTGTAACCGTCTCCTGTAAACCAGTCGTCGATATTATCTCCTCTATCCATAGATTCGTAAGGCATTTTTCCAGTTGCTTTATCAACTTCAAAACCTTTAACAGCCTGAGCTTTAAGAGTACCTATATAATCATAAAATTCTTTTGTAATTGTTTCAACTTTGTGAGCTGTTACTGCAGCAATAGCGAATTCTCCTTTTGCTTCAGCAGCTTTTTGATCTAAAGATGTTAATAAACCTGCATTTGTTTCTGTTGAAGTAGTGTTTGCACCTTCAAACTTCTCATTCATCAAACCAAAAGCAGAAATAACTTCTTTTGATACGTTCATTGCTAACATCGCGATGAAAACCAGATACATCAGGTTAATCATCTTCTGTCTAGGGGTTAATTTTCCTCCTGCCATTTTTTTCTAATTAGTTCTTTATTAATAAATTTAATATTAGTTAAAAACTAATTATCCTTTGTTACTCATTGCAGAAAGCATACCACCGTAAACACTGTTTAAAGAAGCAATGTTTGCAGTCATAGACGCCATTTGTTCTTTTAATTTAGAAGCGTTTTCAGCGATTTCTTTGTTAGCCTCAGCATTTCTAGAAGCGCTTTCTAATTGAACTTTATATAAGCTGTTTAATGATTCCATTTGAGCTGCTGCAACAGATAATTCTTCAGAATATTTCTTTTGTCCAGCGATTGAATCTACAGTTGGAGCAATTCCTTTAGCAGCAGATTCGAAGTTTTTGATGCTGTTTCCTAAACTTGACATTAATTCACCGTCAATTTTAGCTTCTTTTAATAATGTATCTAATTTTTGAGATAATAATCCTTGAGCGTCAGTTGGAGTTTCAGCTTTAGCTTTTTTCTCTCTAGCTTGTCCGTTAGCTAATTCTGGGTAAACTAGTGTCCAATCTAGTTCTTCTTCAACTGGTTCGAAAGCAGAAAGCGCGAAAATTAAAGCCTCAGTAACTAATCCTACTGAAAGCATAACTGTACCTGTTAATGGTCCAATCTCAAAGTGAGTAATTTTGAATAACGCTCCAACGATTACCACTGCCGCTCCCATACCATAAGCGAAATTCATTGCTTTTTTACTTAATAATGCCATAATACTTTTTTTTTAGGTTTAAAATAGATTTGTTGGATATTGATAAAATTATAAAATTACTTTTTTCTGTTTCCTGTAACTTGAGTACCCATGTAATCTTGTACAGTTCTGAATCCGATATAACTTCTTGCAGAATCAGCATATTCGTGGTCACGTGTACTTACCTGTAGGAAATAAGCAACGTCTTTCCAAGAACCACCTCGAACTACTTTTCTTTGGTTTTTACCATCAATTACGTTTGGATTCATTGTTGATACATATTCGTAAGCGTTTGGATTATAAGCCGAATCTGTCCACTCAGAAACATTTCCTGCCATATTGTATAATCCATAACCGTTTACATCGTATGATTTAGCTTCAACTGTATAAAGTGCTTCGTCAGCAGCGTAGTCTCCTCTACTAGGTTTGAAGTTTGCTAAGAAACAACCTCTATCACTCTTAGTATAAGGACCTCCCCATGGGTAAGTAGCAGACTCCAGACCTCCTCTAGCAGCATACTCCCATTCTGCCTCAGTTGGTAATCTGAAAGAGTTTACTAAGTCACGTCCTTTTTTCTTAGATTTAATGTAGCTGTTTTTGTTTAAAGTTCTCCAAGCACAGAATGCTTTAGCTTGTTTCCAAGTCACACCCACTACTGGATAATCTCCATAAGCTTTGTGCCAGAAATAATCATTATGCATTGGCTCATTATATGAGTAAGCAAAATCTTTAATCCAAACTGCAGTATCAGGATAAACATTTACCTGTTCAGTTTTTACGAAGTCACTTCTTTTTCCAACTTTAGCTTTTGCAGCAGCTTGAATATCCATCCAAGAATAACGGAATTTCAATTTATTTACGTCAATTGTTCTTAAACCATTGTATGATTCTTCAATTGGTAAATACATAGAATCCATTACTTCAGCGTAATACTCGTCTGGATAAGCTTTAGTATCTTTAATTAATTTTACTTTTCTGTTTAATTTTCTTCCAGCATATGGATCATCCTTTGTACCAACACTATAGTAGTTATCATACATGTATTTATCATAAGCTGTCATTTTTTCTGGATCAGAGTCGTTAAAAGCATAATCAGCAATACTTCCGCCTTTTTTACCTTTTCCATCAGTAGCTTTCTGTCCAGTTTCGTCGGCTAAGATCGCTAAACGAACTCTCATTGTAGAGTCTTTTACCCACTCCACAAATTGACGATACTCACTATTTGTAATCTCAGTTTCATCCATATAGAATGAACGAACAGTTACAGTTTTAGTTGGAGCATCTTCCACGTTAGCTAAATCAGCATCTGATTTACCCATAATAAAAGATCCACCCGGAACTAATGTCATTCCATAAGGCTTCTCGGGATGCCATTTCCCTCCTGTAACACCGACTAATTCACCTTTGTCACCAGACTTACCACAGCCGATTACTAGTGTTAACATTGCTGCAAATGCAATAAACTTCTTCATATAAATTTGGGATTATCTATTCATTATTAAAAGTCCGTAAACGTATTTATTATTTATCTAAAAAACAATACTACTTGCGAATTTATTTTACCGTTCAAAAATAATGTTAAATAAAATAAAAAAAAAATATTTTATCGATAAACTGTTCTAAAAAATCGATGTAAAACGTTAATTTTTATATATTAGAAAAATTTTCCTACTAATTAAATTTAACCTTTTTAAACAGGTTTCAAAATTTTAAGATTTCACTTAAATTTTCGTTCTATAATGCGTTTTTTCGTTGCGCTTTCCACCATCTTTCTGGCAATTCTTGATTGCAAGCCGACAAATATTCTTCGTAAGAACAAGGTAATAACGTATTTCTTTTCAATTTATTGTTGCCATTTGATTCATATGGAATTTCGATCCACCAACGGTCAGTTTTATCGCTTTTATAGAATATCAGTTCTTCATCTTCCAATGGAACTATATATTTTAAATAATTGGCCCTGCTTCCAAATGGATATTCTTTCGAGCGGTAATGATACCCCTCAATAAAATACCATACAATCTGAGAAATAATAGCCGATTCGGCCAATGTACTGTTATGATTGAATACTCCAAAAGAAGAAACTTTATCACTGATACCAGCATATCTAGCCAAAGCACAAATCTCTTTTCCATTAAATCCGTTTGGCTCAAATGTAACCATATTAGCTGAAGCAGAAGATTTTACAGAATTCAAATCTATGCTAACCAAGTCTGCATCTCTAAAAACTGGCTCTGCCAAAGTTATTTTATTAGAAATTTCACCCAATCTATAAGCATCAAAAAACAACTTTTCAATCAAGTCAATTTCTTCTTGTGAATTATAATAAGTTTGATATCCTATATTACAGTAATTAAAAAGATTGTTAGGCTCATCAATAATAATTTTTGTAAGGTAAGAGTTAGCAGAAACCGACTCATTTTCTTTACCAAAATCAAATTTATTATCTACTGCAACCAAATTAACCATCTGCTCTAAATCATCGTAAGCACGATACAAAGCATAGGTCAAATCCTGAGAACCTCCTAGGACTATAGGTATGACTTTATTCTTGATTAATGCAGCTGTAACTTTCTTTAATGCAAAATAAGTATCCTCTACAGAATCGCCTGCAAGTATATCTCCAAGGTCTGCTATCGAAGCATCCCAGTTACCTGGAAACATACTATAAAGCTTTTTACGTACAGCAGAAAGATTAACTTCGTTAATCATATTGATGTTTGTACGGTCTTCTAAAACACCAATTATAGCAATATTTATTTGCGCAATATCAGGAAACTGATCTTGAGTATGAAAAACTATTTTACTCCCAAGCTCTTGTGAAGACAGTCCTCCGACGAATCTTACAATTGCATCATTAACTGGTTCTAGAAAATCAAATTCCATCTATATTTATTTCTTTTTAGCAGCTGTTTTTTTAGCTGGAGCTTTTTTAGCTGTTGTTGTTTTAGCTGCAGTTTTCTTTGCAGGCGCTTTTTTCGCAGGTGCCTTAGCAGCAATCATTTCTTGAACTTGAGCCAGAGTCAATTTTGTTGCATCAACATCTTTACTTAATTCAATTTTGATTTTACCTTTAAGAATCACAGAACGTCCCCATCGGGCCTTCTCCACTACAATTCCTTCTTCTTCCCAGTTATGAATAACTTTATCAATGTTTTTCTGAAGTTTATCTTCAATCAATTCTTCAACATCAGCTTGAGAAAGATTATCAAAATTGTATTTCTTGCTCACATTAACAAAAAGTCCGTTCCATTTAATGAATGGTCCAAAACGCCCCACTCCTTTTTGAACAGCTTCTCCTTTGTAAACTGCAATTGGCGCATCAGCAAGTGCTTTTTCGTCAATTAATTCCTGAGCTCTTTCTTTAGAAACATTAAGCGGATCTTCTCCTCTTGGTAATGATATAAAAACACTTCCGTGACGAACATAAGGTCCATAACGGCCATTGTTTACTTCAACTTCTTCACCTTTATATTCTCCTAAACTTTTTGGAAGCAAGAACAAATTCAGAGCTTCTTCAAGTGTAATATTTCCAATATTCTGGTCTGCCATCAAGCTTGCAAACTTCTTATCTTCATCGTCTGCTTCTCCAATTTGAGCCATTGGACCAAATTTCCCTAGACGAACAGAAACTTGTCTTCCATCTGCATCTTTTCCTAAAATTCTTTCACCACTTTCACGTTCAGCATTTGCCTCAACTTCTTTTACATTTGGGTGAAATTTATTGTAGAAATCCTGCATCATTTTTGCCCAGTCAATATTTCCTTCGGCAATTTCATCAAAGTCTTGCTCAACTTTTGCAGTAAAATTATAATCTAGAATGTTTCCGAAATTCTTTACCAAGAAATCAGTAACAATAGTTCCGATATCTGTAGGAACCAATTTTCCTTTATCTGAACCTGTATTTTCTTTTAGAACTTTTTCTCCTACTTTACTGTTTTGCAAAGTAAGCTGTGTATAATTACGCTCTACACCTTCAAGAGTTCCTTTTTCAACATAATTTCTATTGATAATTGTAGAAATTGTTGGTGCATAAGTTGACGGACGTCCGATTCCAAGCTCCTCTAATTTTTTAACTAGAGATGCCTCAGTGTAACGTGCAGGCGGTCTTGAATATCGTTCTGTAGCTGTAATATAGTTATTTGCTAGTTTCTCATTTACTTTTAAAGCTGGAAGCATTCCTTCTTGCTCCTCTTCATCGTCATCATGACCTTCTAAATATACTTTTAAGAAACCTTCAAAAAGCAATACTTCTCCAGAAGCTGTAAAGATCTCGCTATGATTATCAGCCTCAATTTTTACGTTTGTTCTTTCAAGCTGTGCATCGCTCATTTGCGAAGCCAAAGTTCTTTTCCAGATCAAATCGTATAAACGAGCTTGGTCACGGTCAATATTTACCGTATGACGAGACATATCTGTCGGACGAATTGCTTCGTGCGCTTCTTGTGCTCCTTTACTTTTGTTAGCAAAAGTTCTCGGTTTAGAAAATTCTTTCCCGTACGATTTTATGATTTCTGCTTGTGCAGCATCCATTGCTTCTTTAGAAAGGTTTACGGAGTCGGTTCTCATATAAGTAATAAGCCCGGCTTCATATAAACGCTGTGCTAACTGCATGGTAATTCCAACTGGCAAGTATAATTTTCTTGCTGCTTCCTGCTGTAACGTAGAAGTTGTAAAAGGTGCTGTTGGAGATTTTTTGGTAGGTTTAGTTTCTAAATCGGCTACCTTATATTTAGAACCGATGTTTTGATTTAAGAAATCCTCGGCTTCTTTTTTAGTATTGAAGTTTTTTGGAAGTTTTGCTTTGAAAGCTTTTCCTGCTTCGTTTACAAATTCTGCAACAATAGAATAAGTTGCAACTGCATTGAAACTTTGTATTTCGCGTTCTCTTTCAACAATCAAACGCACAGAAACTGACTGTACACGACCCGCTGAAAGTCCTCCTTTAATTTTTCTCCATAAAACCGGAGATAATTCATAACCTACTAAACGATCTAAAACACGACGTGCCTGTTGTGCGTTTACTAAATTATAGTCAATTTCTCTTGGATTATCGATTGCTTTGAGAATCGCAGATTTTGTAATCTCATGAAAAACAATACGTTTAGTTTTTTTAGTATCCAGTTTTAATTCTTCCGCCAAGTGCCATGAAATAGCCTCTCCCTCGCGGTCCTCATCGGATGCTAACCAAACCGTTTCGGCATTTTTAGAAAGTGACTTCAGCTTCGTTACCAAGGCTTTTTTATCCGGAGAAACTTCATATTTAGGTTTAAAACCATTTTCTACATCTACTCCTATTTCCTTTGATGGTAAGTCTGCTATGTGTCCATAACTTGACTCCACCTGAAAATCACTCCCAAGAAATTTCTCGATCGTTTTCGCCTTTGCAGGTGACTCCACTATTACTAAATTCTTTGCCATTGCTCTATTTTTCTGCAACAAAAGTATTTATTTTTTTTAAATATTAACCTTACGAATGCATTTTTGAGGTATTTTGATATTATGAAACTTAAAATTGCAGATTTATCTGTAATAATCTCGATAATATATATAGGTATAACTTTTAGTGATTTTTAACCAAGAAATCCCTTTATTTTAGATTGCAGATTTTAGATTTTATATTTTTTGCCATTGAGTTTAAACTTTCGTCCAGTACATATCAATTGATAAAACAACGCATAATCTACAATCTAAAATCTGCAATCTAAAATTTTTAAAACATTGTTAATTCTTTATCTGACATCTTGTCATATTAGATTCAATTACCCTATCTTTGCACTTTGAATTTTTACAATGGAAAAGATTATTGAAGAAAGCAAACAGGGTGAAAGTCTTGTTTTGGAAAATAAACCTGAGAATACTAAAAAACTATTTATAGAAAGTTACGGCTGTGCGATGAATTTTTCGGACAGTGAAGTCGTAGCTTCCATTTTGTCTGACGGAGGTTATAATACCACTTCTGTTTTAGAAGAAGCCGATTTGGTTTTGGTAAACACTTGTTCTATTAGAGATAAAGCAGAGCAAACTATTCGCAAACGTCTAGAAAAATACAACGCTGTAAAACGTACGAATCCGAAAATGAAAGTGGGCGTTTTGGGCTGTATGGCAGAACGTTTGAAAAGTCAGTTTTTAGAAGAAGAAAAAATAGTTGATCTTGTGGTTGGACCCGATGCTTATAAAGATCTTCCGAATTTATTGGCAGAAGTTGAAGAAGGCCGTGACGCCATTAATGTAATTTTATCAAAAGAAGAAACATACGGAGACATTTCGCCTGTCCGTTTAATGAGCAACGGAATCACAGCTTTGGTTTCGATCACTCGTGGATGCGATAATATGTGTACATTCTGCGTTGTACCGTTTACACGCGGACGTGAGCGTAGTCGTGAGCCTCAAAGCATCATGAATGAAATTAAAGATCTTTGGGAAAAAGGCTTTAAAGAAATTACACTTTTAGGACAAAACGTTGACAGTTACCTTTGGTACGGAGGCGGATTGAAAAAAGATTTTGTAAACGCTTCTGAAATGCAAAAAGCAACTGCCGTTGATTTTGATCAGTTGCTAGAGATGGTTGCTGTTGGTTTTCCAAAAATGCGTATTCGATTTTCGACTTCAAATCCGCAGGATATGCATGAGAGCATTCTGCATGTTATTGCAAAATATCCAAATATCTGCAAACATATTCACTTACCGGTTCAGTCTGGAAGTAATAGAATTTTAAAAGAAATGAATCGTTTGCACTCTCGTGAAGAATACATGGCTTTGATTGACAAAATTAGAGCAATTGTTCCAGATGCTTCGATCTCTCAAGATATGATTGCTGGTTTCCCAACAGAAACAGAGCAAGATCACCAAGACACTTTAAGTTTAATGGAATACGTAAAATATAATTTCGGTTATATGTATTCGTATTCTGAACGTCCTGGAACTTTGGCTGGAAGAAAAATGAAAGATGATGTCGAGGAAGAAACTAAAGCAAGAAGATTACAAGAAATTGTCGATTTACAGCAAAAGCATGCTTGGTTTAGAAGTGAAGAATTCGTTGGAAAAACAGTTGAAGTTTTAGTCGAGAAAGTTTCTAAGAAATCTAAAGACGAATTCTCCGGAAGAAATTCTCAGAGTATAACAGTTGTTTTTCCAAAAGAGAATTATAAAATTGGAGATTTCGTAAACGTAAAAATCACAAGCTGCACTAGCGGAACTTTAAAAGGTGAAGCCGTTGGACTAAGTAGCATGAATTAATTTTTTCGCCACGAATTTCACCAATTTACACGAATTTTCTTTCAAAAACTTCTATAGATTTGTTTTAAAAAACAAAGATGGAATTATATAGAAAAGAAGAATACTATAAAATTGTTGGAATTTGCATGGAAGTTCATAGAATATTAGGTGGTGGTCTATTGGAAATTGTTTACAAAGATGCATTAGAATATGAGTTTAAAAAACATAATATCCCCTATGAACGTGAAAAAGAATACGATATTCAATACAAAGAAATTGTTTTAGCACATAAATTTTATGCCGATTTTGTAGTTTATGACGAAATCATTTTAGAAGTAAAAGCATCAAAAGAAATAGCTGATGAATATATCGCCCAAACAATAAATTATTTAAAATTAGCTGATAGTGATTTAGGAATCGTTAATTTTAACAAAAAGACATTACAACACAAAAGAGTTATTCATTGACCACTTTCAAGAATTTGTGAAATTCGAGAAATTCGTGGCAAAAGATAAAATCTAATATGGAAACAGTTCAAGCAATAAAACAGCGATTTGAAATTATCGGAAATGATCCGAAATTAAATCGCGCCATTGAAAAAGCCATTCAGGTTGCTCCAACTGATATTTCGGTTATGGTAACTGGGGAAAGTGGTGTTGGTAAAGAAAATATTCCTAGAATTATACATTCGCTTTCGCATAGAAAGCATGGTAAATATATTGCCGTAAACTGCGGTGCAATTCCGGAAGGAACAATTGACAGTGAACTTTTTGGTCACGAAAAAGGTGCGTTTACAGGCGCGACAAGTACTCGTGAAGGTTATTTTGAAGTGGCCGATGGCGGAACAATTTTTCTCGATGAAGTTGGTGAATTGCCACTGACTACTCAAGTAAGATTACTTCGTGTACTTGAAAATGGTGAATTTATAAAAGTAGGTTCCTCTCAGGTTCAAAAAACGAATGTGAGAATAGTTGCGGCAACCAACGTGAATTTATTTAATGCTATTGAAAAAGGTAAATTCCGTGAGGATTTATACTATCGTTTAAGTACGGTTGAAATTACATTACCACCTTTACGCGAAAGAAATGACGATATTCATTTATTGTTCAGAAAATTTGTGGCCGATTTTGCTCACAAATACAAAATGCCGCCTTTAAGACTGGACGATGATGCCGTTCAGCTTTTACAAAAATTCAGATGGAGCGGAAATATTCGTCAGCTTCGAAATGTAGCTGAGCAGATTTCTGTTTTAGAAACCAATCGCGACATTAGTCTTGCTACTTTACAATCTTACTTGCCAGCTGAAGGAAGCAATTTGCCTTCTGTTATCAACGACAGTAAAAAAGAAAGTGACTTTAGCACAGAAAGAGACATTTTGTACAAAGTGCTTTTTGATATGAGAAGCGATTTGAACGACTTGAAAAAACTGACTTTAGAGTTGATGAAAAATGGTACATCTAAAGTACAAGATATTAATCCGAATCTAATTCAGAAAATATACGGAAATCAGCAAAACGACAGCGAAATTGATTTTGAAGAAGAACCAAGAACTGCTGTTATGACAGCGCCTACTGTTCGAGAAGACAATTATCAGATGCAAGATGACAATTACTTGTTTGCTGAAACTATCGAGGAAGAAGAAGTTTTACGTTTAGAGCAAAAGGAAATCGAAATGATCAAAAAATCATTAGAAAAAAACAAAGGAAAACGTAAAGCTGCGGCAGATGAACTAGGTATTTCTGAAAGAACTTTGTATCGTAAAATCAAGCAATTCGATCTATAAAAATAATTAAATTACAATTTCGAAATTCCAAATTCCAATTATCTATATTTGGAGCAATTGGAATTTGAAATTTAAAAATTGGGATTTCCTCTTAAATATTATGAAAAAAATATATTCTCTTTTTGCACTTTTAAGCCTTTTTATGTTGAGTGGCTGTTCTGTTTATAACTTTACAGGAACTGGAAAAATCGATGCTAAAACATTTCAAGTTAACTTCTTTCAGAATAATGCCGATTTAATTGAACCTGGAATCGATAGAACTTTTACCTTGGCTTTGCAGGATTTGATTATGAATCAAACCAATTTAAACTTAGTCAGTAATGGAGGTGATTTGGTTTATGAAGGAGAAATTACAGATTACAGAATTACTCCAATGACAGCAACTGCTGATCAGCAGGCTGCTCAAAACCGTTTATCGATTCGTGTCAATGTTCGTTTTATGAATAAAAAGAAAGAAACAGATGATTTTGAGAAATCTTTTGAATTCTATTACGACTTCCCAGGAAGAGACTTACCAACAGGATCTGTTTTAAGTGAAGCAATTAGAGTTATTTTTGAAAGAATTACACAAGATATCTTTAATGAGTCATTAGCAAAATGGTAGTTTTGCTTGTTTGTTTAATCGTTAAATCGTAAAACCGTTTAGTCGATAAAACAGCCAAAAACAAATAAACGATTAAACAATTAACCGATTAAACCAAAAATAAAGAATGAACGTTAGCGATTATACCTACTTAATGAACAAACCCGATGCTATTACTGAAAAGCAGGCGGATGCATTAGGCAGTGTTTTGAATGAATTTCCGTATTTTCAAAGTGCACGCGCATTGCGATTAAAAGGACTTTACAATCAAAACAGTTTTAAGTATAATTATGCTTTAAAGGTAACAGCAGCGCATACTGCTGATCGTTCTGTTCTATTTGATTTTATTACTTCTGAAGCTTTCACTTCTATTCAGAATGATTTCTATGAACAAAAATTGAGAGATCTTCTTGAAATTACAGTTTTTGACAGCGAAATCATTTCGCCTGAACAAATTCAGAAAGCTATTGAAATAAAAACAGACGTTGAAGAACAAGCTGTTTCTGAAATAACAAAAGAAACACCAATTTCTACTATAGAAACTCCTTCATTTATAAAAATCGAAGAGCCAATTAAAATGCAGGAACCAGTAAAAGCGGAAGAACCTGTCATTGTTGAAGAACCTAAAAAAGTTCCTGAAATTGACCCTTCTATTTTTCTGGCTATAAAAGAAGCACATTCTGTTACTTTTGAAAAACCAATTATAATAGAAGAGCCTAAAAAACTTCCAGAAATAGATCCGTCTATTTTTCTAGCTATTAAAGAAGCGCATTCAGTTAGTTTTGAAAAACCAGTAATCGAAACAGAAAATAAAATTAATGCTGTCGATTCAGTCTCAAATATTGAGGAAGAAAATGAAATTTTATCAGAAGAAGAACCAATAAAAACAGAGGAGCCTAAAATAGACCGTATTGAAAACTCTATTTTAAGCTCTATTAAAGTTTCTGAAACTCCTTCCATAACTGAACCTGAATCTATAATTACAGTCGAAGAGCATAAATTTGATCGTATTGAAAATTCTATTTTAAGTTCGATTAAAGAATCAGAAGCCGCAACTGCTGAACAATCTGCAAAAGCTGAGGAAATAAAAGCTGAACCTATTATAGAAGAGCCTATTTTAAATTCGGTTGAAGAAGACGAAGATGATAGCGTTATCGAAGAAATGATTATTCCAGAATTTAAAATGAATTCTGTTGAGCGATCTATTCTTTCTTCGATTAAAGAAGCTGAAACAAAAAAACCTGAAGAACCAAAAGAAGCAGCTCACGAGGTTATCAAAGCTGAGGATAGCGAAGAAGATAAAGAAGAAGAGATTAGAGAAGAAAATGAGGAGCCGATCGAAGAAATAATCGAAGAAGAAGAGCCTAATGAACCTGCAAAAACAGCTGCAGAACATTTAGAAATTGGAAAACCTTTGGATTTTTCTCTTAGCGAAAAACATTCGTTCCAAGAATGGCTTCAATTATCTCGAACAGAACCAATTGACCGCTCAAACGAACTTTCTCCAGAAGAACAAGCTAAAATTGAAGCTGCTAAAGAAGAAGAAAGGCAAAAGAAAGCTGAAATTATCGATAAATTTATCGAAACCAATCCGAAAATATCTCCAATTAAACCTGGAACAAGTGCTCCAGTAGTTCAAATTGAGGCCACTATAGAGGACAATTCGTATTTAATGACCGAGACTTTGGCCAGAGTATATCTGGAACAAAAGAAATATACAAAAGCAATTCAAGCTTATGAAATATTAATTTTGAAATATCCAGAAAAAATTACTTTCTTTGCAGACCGCATATCGGATATAAAGATTTTACAACAAAATAACAATAACAATAATTAAGTAATGAGCACATTTTCAATTTTTTTAGTTTTAATCACAATAGTTTGTTTTCTATTGATCGTAGTTATCATGGTACAAAACCCTAAAGGAGGCGGATTGTCTTCTACAATCAGCGGAACGCAGATGTTAGGTGGAGTACAAAAAACAACTGACTTTTTAGACAAAAGTACTTGGACTTTGGCTACTGTTTTAATTGTGCTAATTTTACTTTCAAGCTTAAGCTTCTCTGGATCTTTAAGCGATACTGAATCTAAAATTATTGATAAAACTGAAGCTCCTGTAAATGCACCTGCAGCTCCAGCACAAGGAACTACTCCTGCGCCTGCAACACCTGCACCAGCAAAATAAAAAGTAGCTCGATATACAATCTAATGCCAGCCTGTCAAAGCTGGCATTTTTTTTAAGAAATAATGTCAGTTTTTCTAGCATGGCACAGTTTCTGAAAGTTTATAGAACAGAAAAAAACGTATAACTTATAATAATATAAAATCATGGCTTTAAACATTAAACCGCTTTCAGACCGCGTACTTATTGAGCCTGTTGCAGCTGAAACTAAAACTGCCTCAGGTATTTTTATTCCTGATACTGCCAAAGAGAAACCTCAAAAAGGAACTGTAGTTGCAGTTGGAAACGGAACTAAAGATCACACTATGACTGTAAAAGTTGGAGATACTGTTCTTTACGGTAAATATGCAGGTACTGAATTAAAATTAGAAGGTACTGATTATCTAATCATGCGCGAGGATGACATTTTAGCGATTATCTAAAGATTGCTGTAAGCCGTAAGCTTTAAGCTATAAGCTTTCACAAAATGCCTATAGCCTACTGTTTAAAGCTTAAAGCTAATAAAAAAATGAGAGATTTTAAAAAATATGACATTTGGCAGCTGAGTCATTCTTTCACTTTAGAAATCTATAAAATAACTTCTCTTTTCCCAAAAGAAGAATTATATGGATTAACAAGTCAGATTAGAAGGGCATCTTCCTCAATCCCGACTAATATTAGTGAAGGATGCGGAAGAAATAGCGACAAAGAGTTCAATCAATTTCTCAACATTGCTTTAGGTTCTGCAAATGAAACCGAATATCTTTTGATTTTAGCTAAAGATTTACAATATCTAAATAATGAAATTGCAGAAAATCAAATAGAAAAAATCAACAGTATAAAAAGCAAAATTTACAAATTAAAACAAGTATTAGTTCAGCAATAAGCTGTAAGCCATAGGCAATAAGCACTATGCTGTAACTGAAACCCACAGTAGAAAAGCCTAAAGCTTAAAGCCTACTGTGTAAAGCATAAAAAAAATTATTAACAGCAGTAGAAAAAGCCTAAAGCTTAAAGCCTACTGCCTAAAGCAAATAATAAAAATGGCAAAAGATATAAAATTTGATATTGAAGCACGTGACGGTTTAAAACGTGGTGTTGATGCATTAGCAAATGCTGTAAAAGTAACTCTTGGACCAAAAGGTCGTAACGTAATTATCGGAAAATCATTTGGTGGACCAACTGTTACTAAAGATGGTGTTTCTGTTGCAAAAGAAATCGAATTAAAAGACGCACTAGAAAATATGGGTGCGCAAATGGTAAAAGAAGTTGCTTCTAAAACTAATGATTTAGCTGGAGACGGAACTACAACTGCTACAGTTTTAGCTCAAGCTATCGTAAAAGAAGGACTTAAAAATGTTGCTGCAGGTGCAAATCCAATGGATCTGAAACGCGGTATCGACAAAGCGGTTGAAACTATCGTAGCTGACTTAGCAAAACAAGCTAAAGTGGTTGGAAGTGATTCTGACAAAATCAAACAAATTGCTTCTATCTCTGCTAACAATGACGAAGTTATTGGTGAATTAATCGCTACAGCTTTCGCTAAAGTTGGAAAAGAAGGTGTTATCACTGTAGAAGAAGCTAAAGGAACTGATACTTTCGTTGATGTTGTTGAAGGAATGCAGTTTGACAGAGGATACCTTTCTCCTTACTTTGTAACAAACCCAGAGAAAATGGAAGTTGAATTAGATTCTCCTTACATTTTATTATACGACAAAAAAGTATCTTCTTTAAAAGAATTACTTCCGGTTTTAGAGCCAGTTGCTCAATCAGGAAAACCATTATTGATTATTGCTGAAGATGTAGACGGAGAAGCTCTTTCTACATTAGTAGTAAACAAATTAAGAGGTGCTCTTAAAATTGCTGCTGTAAAAGCTCCAGGTTTTGGAGACAGAAGAAAAGCAATGTTAGAAGATATCGCAATCTTAACTGGTGGAACTGTAATTTCTGAAGAAAGAGGTTATACTCTTGAAAATACAACTATCGAAATGTTAGGAAACGCAAAAAGAGTTTCTATCGATAAAGACAATACAACTATCGTAAGCGGTGCTGGTGAAGCTGATATTATCAAAAACAGAGTAAATCAAATTAAAGGTCAGATGGAAACTACTACATCTGATTACGATAAAGAAAAATTACAAGAGCGTCTAGCTAAACTAGCTGGTGGTGTTGCTGTTCTTTACGTTGGTGCTGCTTCTGAAGTTGAAATGAAAGAGAAAAAAGACAGAGTTGATGATGCTTTACATGCAACTCGTGCTGCTGTAGAAGAAGGAATCGTTGCTGGTGGTGGTGTAGCTTTATTAAGAGCTAAACTTGCTTTAGCTGATTTAAAAGCTGACAACGCTGATGAAGCTACAGGAATTCAAATCGTTTCTCGTGCTGTTGAAGCTCCATTAAGAACTATCGTTGAAAACGCTGGTCTTGAAGGTTCTGTTGTTGTAGCTAAAGTTTCTGAAGGTTCAGGTGATTTTGGATACAATGCAAAAACTGACGAATATGTAGATATGCTTACTGCTGGAATTATCGATCCTAAAAAAGTAACTCGTGTAGCCCTTGAAAACGCTGCATCTGTTTCTGGAATGATCTTAACTACAGAATGTGCATTAATTGATATTAAAGAAGAAAATGCCGGAGGCGGAATGCCAATGGGTGGCGGAATGCCAGGAATGATGTAATTCATTCTCTTCTTAAAAATTAAAAGCGCTGGATTTACTTCTAGCGCTTTTTTTTTGTTTTGTTCGCCACGAATTCACGAATTATTTTTTCAAATCTGTGTGTTTATTTTTTGCCACAGATTTCACTGATTTAATGGATTTTCCAAGCTTTATCTATAATTTTTTCCACGCAGATTTTACTGATTTTGGCAGATCTATGCAGATTAAAATTTAAAAAATCTGCTTAAATCTTTTTTTAATCTGCGTGAAAATTTACTCTCACAGATTTCGCAGATTTTATTTTAATCTGTGTAATCTGTGTAATCTGTGGCTAATAAAACAAATACAGATTATAAAAAAAATAATTCGTGAATTCGTGGCTATTCTCCTCTGTCAAGTCGTGGCTATCTTTTTATTTAACATTCTCTTTTTCTTTAAAAAATATGTTATCTCTACCTTTGCAATTCTATTTAAAATTGCACAATGAGAAAATTCACAACTCACTTTTTATCTTTTACATTTTTACTTCTTACTACTTTTTTACAAGCCCAAAATAGCAAAGAAAACTATGTAGTTTTAGTTTCTATGGATGGCTTTCGCTGGGATTACGGCAAACAATTCAATCTTCCGAATTTGAAGCAAATTGAAAAAGAAGGCGTTCATGCAAAATCAATGAAACCTTCATATCCTAGTAAGACTTTCCCAAATCATTATTCGATTGTAACAGGACTTTATCCAGATCATCACGGAATTATTAATAATGTTTTTTATGATGCTTCTTTAAATCAATCTTTTTCATTATCAAGCAATGCAAAAAATGATTCGAGATTTTATGGCGGAAATCCGATTTGGAATCTAGCTGAGCAGCAAGGTGTAAAAACAGCCTCCTTTTTTTGGCCGGGTTCTGATATTGACAAAAGAAATCCGAGTTATTTCAAAAACTACGACGGTAAAATTCCGTATGGCGCAAGAATCGATACCGTTATGAAGTGGCTACAACTTCCAGAAAAACAGCGCCCGCATTTGGTGACTTTGTATTTTGACGAGCCAGATCATACGGGTCATAATTTCGGTCCACTTTCGTCTGAAAATAAAAAAATGGTCATCAAGATGGATTCTATAATGGGTGAAATATCTCGAAGATTGGATCAATTGCCTATCGGAAAACAAATCAATTTAATCATCGTTTCAGATCATGGAATGGCCGATATTAGCAATGATAAAAAAGTAGCCGTTTTAGATTACTTAAAACCAGAATGGTTGGGTTATAAAGACGTAATCAATCCGATTATGAGTTTACAGGCAAAACCTGGCTATCAAGATTCTATTGCTACTGCTTTGAAAAAAGTGCCTCATATTAAATTCTGGAAATCGACCGAAGTTCCTGAAAGACTACATTACGGAACGAATCCGCGTGTTCATGATTTTGTTATTGAGGCCGATAAAGGTTGGAGTTTAGTAAGCAAAGAAAGTACACATATAAAAGGTGGAACTCACGGTTATGATAATAATGAAAAAGATATGCATGCTATTTTTTACGCAAAAGGCCCTGCTTTTAAAGTCAATAAGAAAGTAAAAACGTTTCAAAATGTTTCCGTTTATCCCTTAATTGCTCATATTCTTGGTCTACAAACGGGTGAAATTGATGGAAAATTGAGTGATGTAGAATCAATGTTGCGCTAAATTAGATAATGTGTCAATTTGATAATTTGATAATTTGACAATGATTATCAACCTGAGCGAAATCGAAGCGCGCTTCAATCGGCGCGTAGGCTTCGACTCCGCTCAGCCTGACAAAAACATAAAGACAAACAAAGTTTAGACCCGATAGGTTTTTTAAACCTGTCGGGTTTATTTTTTGATAACATATATAAATATTAAGTCATTATAAGTACTTAATTGACAAGCTTCACATTCCTTAAATTGTTTTGTTAAAACTTTAAAAATATTATGAATCTTTTAACCATTTTAGGACACTAATCCAATTAATTTTATAGCTACATTATAAGTATCATAATTGCCAAATATTTTCTATTTATGAAATTAATCATCAGGTTTTTTAGTTTTCTATTCTGCCTTCAATCTTTTGCACAGGCTATATCCAATCAAGACAAAATTACCAAATACCTTAATGATTATTTTTCTCAGGATCGCGAGGTTATTCATGTACAATTCAATAAAAATCTTTTTACAAATAATGAAGATATTGCCTTCAAAGGATATATTCTTAGTAAAAACTATAACATCCCGAACAGCAATACTACAAATGTTCAACTAATCGTTTATAATGGCGAAGACCAAATCGTTCAGAAACAATTACTTTTTGCGCAATATGGTGTTTTTTCTGGCGGAATTCATTTAAACGAAAAATTTAAATCTGGCAAATATCATTTTCATTTCTACACAAACTGGATGAATAATTTTAAGGAAGACGATTCCTTTAATGAGACAATCGAAATTATTGATAAAAACGTTCCGTATGCATTTCAAACCACTGAACCTAATTGGAAAACAGCAGAGGTAAACTTGTTTCCAGAAGGAGGAATTATCTTAAATGATATTATTAATACTATTGGAATTAAGATTACAGACTGCAATAAAATAGGAATAGAAGTAGCAGATGGAGTTATTTTGGATTCTAAATCAAATGAAATTACGCACTTTCGCACCAATCACACGGGAAATGGAGCTTTTTACCTAAGAGCCGATTTAAACGAAAAATATACCCTTAAAATAAATACTGATAAAGTAAAAATAACGCAGCCTCTAGGCAAAATTGCAGAAACTGGAGTTATTTTAAGTGCTCCTAATAATCCCGCTCGAAACAATTTGCTTGTTGTTCTAAAGACAAATGAAAAAGGACTTCAATTGTATCAAAATAAAAAATTCACCGTTCTGATTCAACAAAATGGAAATTCAATGCAACAAGAAGTCACCTTCAAAAACAATAAAACAGAGCAACCTTTTTATTTCGATAAAAAATATTTGCCAAATGGAGTAAATGTAATCAGAGTATTGGATGAAGATTTAAATGAAATCACAGAAAAGCTAACCTATATTGAAGAAAACAAGGTTCCTTCTACAACATTAGAAGCAAAAATAACATCTAATGACAGCATTCTATTATCTGGAAAAACCGATGTTAATAAAGCAGATTTAAGCATTAGCGTTCTTCCCGAAAAGAGCGTATGCTTCAATCAAAAAAAGACAATTTTAAGCACTTTTTACCTAAATGCCTATTTAGAGAAACCTGAAACTGATGCTTATTTTTATTTTAATCCAGAAAATAAAACTCGAAGACAAGACATAGAGTTATTGCTGTTAAATCAGAGCAGAGGAAAATATTTATGGGAAAACATTAAATCAGGTCCACCAAAAATTAGTTTTGAATTTGAAAAAGGGTTCGCCATAAGCGGAAAAGTAGAGAAAGAACTAAAACCGAATTCTAAGAACAAAATTTCTCTCGTTGCATTAAAAAACAGTCAATTTGATCAAACCAATATAGATCAGAACAATGATTTCAAATTTGAACATTTTTTCGCCCAGGATTCGACTGTTTTGGCATTACAAATGACCAATGAGAAAAACGTTGCTTTAACCACAAAAATAGAAGCACGAATAGCTCGAAATGAACCTCGATTTGTTTTGGGGACATCATTCGAAAAAACATTTTGTCCCATTTTAAAAACTTCTGAAAATGTTTTTAATTTTCCGCCACCTAAAACAAAAGCTAGCGAACTAAAAGAAGTTGCAGTAAAAAACACTTTCAAAAAAGAGGTTTTTACTCATAAAGACGACATGAGCCCTATGGCCAAAGCTTTTAAATTTGATGGCACGGAATTCAGAACTGTATTGAGTTTTCTATCTTCAAATGGTTATGAAACTGGCATTAATCCAACTGACTTTAGCGTATATATAAAAGAAAGAAGAAGTTCTTATCTTGGCGAATCTGGAAAATCTCCAAATGTATATATTGACAATTTTTTAGTATTCGATTTCAATCAACTCTTCAACCTTACATTAGATGAAATAGATGAAATTTATATTGATCAGACTGGAAGTTCTGACACTTCTACCATAGGACATGGTACAATTAAAATTTTCATGAAAACAGGACAAAAAAACAATTATTTCAAACCAAAATTCACAACATTTATTGTAACAAAAGGCTTCGCAAAAGATTTTAATTATAAAACAGCTCCATTTGAAAATCAAGATGAATTTAATTATTTCGGCACATTGGGCTGGATACCAAACATTGAGTTAAATGATCGTTCCGATTATCAAATTAAAATTCCAAAGAATCAGCAAAAAGAAATACAGGTTTTAATTGAAGGTTTTACTAATGACGGACAACTGATTTCAGAAGTTAGAAAAATTTCGGTTGGAGGAGTTTTTTAATGTGGCAATTTGAAAATGTGACAATTAGATAATTTTAGTGATGTTTTATAATTGTAGAAGCGCCAGTAATATGGCTTATACACAACGACAAGACAATTCTCTAATTCTCACATTTTCTAATTCTCTAATTATCAAATTGGCACATTGTCTAATTAACTAACCACTTTATAAGTTGGATCTTCAATAACATTAACATTTATAACCGCATCAGCATTTTTCAGCAATTGCCTGCAATCGGCACTTAAATGCTGTAATTCTACTGTTTTATTGAGCTGATTGTATTTCTTAGTCAGATTATTTAAAACTTCTATTGCCGACATATCTGAAACACGGCTTTCTTTAAAATCTATTACAATATGATTGGGATCGTTTTGAATATCAAACTTTTCTAAAAAAGCTGCTGTAGATCCAAAGAATAACGGCCCATAAATTTCGTAGTGTTTTATTCCGTTTTCATCAATATAATGTCTTGCACGAATTCGCTTAGCACTTTCCCAAGCAAAAACCAAAGCCGAAATAATTACGCCAATTAAAACCGCCAAAGCCAGATTATGCAACACAATGGTGATTACAGCCACTAGAATTCCAACAAAAATATCGTGTCGTGGCATTTTATTAATAATCCTGAAACTTGCCCATTCAAAAGTTGTAATGGCCACCATCATCATTACACCAACTAAAGCCGCCATTGGCAGTTTCCCGATTACTGGAGCCCCGAAAAGAATAATCAATAAAATAGTGAGTGCTGCAATAATTCCCGAAAGTCTGGCTCTTGATCCTGCACCAAGATTTACTAAAGTCTGTGCAATCATTGGGCAGCCTCCCATTCCGTAAAAAAAGCCGTTTAAGATGTTTGAGCTTCCTTGTGCGATACATTCTCTGTTGCTATTTCCTCTTGTTCCAGTAATTTCGTCAACTAGATTCAGCGTAAGCAAACCTTCCGTTAAACCAACAGCCGCAACAATGACCGAATACGGAAATATCACTTTTAAAGTTTCAAAAGAAAGTGGAATATTCGGAATGTGAAACGGAGGAAATCCGCCTTGAACCGAAGCGATATCTTCTACTGTTTTGGTTTCAATATTAAAAACAATTACCAAAGCAAAAACAACCATAATGGCTACTAAAGATGCTGGAACCGCTTTTGTAATCTTCGGAAAAATTAAAACAATCGCAATAGTCAAAGCGACCAAACCCAACATAATATATAGCGGAGTTCCTTGAAGCCAAGAAACCTGTCCGTTTACAACTGTTTTAAACTGCTCCAACTGCGACATAAAAATCACAACTGCTAAACCGTTTACAAAACCAAACATAACGGGCTGCGGAACTAACCGAATAAATTTCCCAAGTTTAAAAAGTCCGATACAAATCTGAACGACACCGCCAAGAGCTACTGCAGCAAAGACATATTCAATTCCATGCGATTTCATTAAGGCGATCAAAACAATGACCGTTGCTCCTGCTCCGCCCGAAATCATTCCAGGTCTTCCGCCAAAAATAGCCGTAACCAATCCTGCAATAAAAGCGGCATATAAACCAACCAATGGTGGAAATCCAGCCAAAATAGCAAACGACAGCGATTCTGGAATCATAGTCATTGCAACAGTTAAACCTGCTAAAATTTCGTTTTTATAGTTAACTTTCTGGCTAAAATCGAAGAGTTGGAATGCTTTTTTCATGGGCACAAAATTAGAAAAATAATATGCAAAAAAGCACAAACCTTTTCGTAATGAAAAAGCAGTAATGATAGAAGAATTTAAACAGCTTGATTAAGTTAGCTGTTCTAAAAGAAAAAGGAAAATCGAAAGTATAAAACCGATCATTTCTGTATTTAATTTTAAATTAAAATATTATGCAAAATACTTACAAAAAAAGCAAATACAGCTGCGTACTTTTACCTAATTTACTTTTGAAGTTATTTTAAATTTATTCTAATCTTATGCAAGTATAGCCTAAATGCGAAACATGATTTACGACGTTATCATACTGCAAATCAAAACCTTCAATTCTTAAAATTTTATCGCAGTCTTCCAAATCAAAATTAATTTTATATTCTGGAAAATGCTTTTGCATCATTGCGATGACATGATCTCGATCAGATTCATTCTGAACATTTGTTTTAAAAATCTCCACGATCATATCGGCATCTTTTAATTCTTTAAACTGGTACATTTTTATTTTTTTTAAAAGAGTATAGAAATTCGAATTCAAAAATAAAGGAGAAACCTCTATTTTAACAGCAATTTTATACCAATGGCGTACGATTTATACGAATGGCGTTGGTATAAATTTTTCTTTATAAATACTTACAAACTATACGATTGTATTATTTTTGCCACTATGACAATTGCAAAAATCTACCAGAATTTTTTTCTACGAAACCTAATCGTAAACACACTTGTTTATTTAGTTATTTTCGCCTGTATTTATGATGAAGTAAAACTCGACGGGCATAGCTGGACTTTTATTCTCAGCAAAATTGCCATGGGCTATTTTCCGTGTATTGTCTGGATTACGATTTTTAACATCTGCATCATTAAGCCTTTTTTATTTCATAAAAGGTTCAAAATCTTTTTCACGCTTCTAGCAGTATATTGGACTTGTTTTTATTTCTTCATGAATTGGTTCCTCCCGCTTGTGGAGCTAGGAAATTTAAAAGCCCTTCAGATTGTATCGCTTATTATAAACGGCTGTTTTTTTTATTTCCTGCATATTGTTATTAGCAAAAAAATGAGCCAAGCCGATAAAGATATTATGAATTTCAAATCGGAACTTTCGTTTTTAAAACAGCAGCTGAATCCGCATTTTTTATTAAATGCAATGAATAATCTTTACGGAGAAGCTCTAGCAGAACCAGAAAAAGTTCCAGATCGAATATTGAATCTTTCAGACATGTTGCGTTATCAGATTGAAGCTTCTAAGAAAGATTATGTTTTAATGCAGGAAGAAATTGCGTTTATAAAAAAATACATTGAATATTACACCTTTAGAAACGAAAGACTAGCTGTAACGCAAAAAATTGAAGGCGTTCACGATCAAATCGAAATTCCGCCTTTGTTCTTTCTCCCTTTGGTAGAAAATGCAGTGAAGTTTTCTGCCGAAACTGCCGAACCTTTTATCAATCTTGATTTGAAGGTAAATTGCCGAAGCGTTACTTTTACCTTAAAAAACAATTATCTCGATTCGGGATCGCGACTTTCGAGCACGGGAATCGGAATTGAAAATCTAAAAAGACGTCTGGAAGTATACCGCCTAAAACACACTTTGAGCTGTAAAAAAGAGAAAGATATGTTTATCGTAAAATTGAATATATGGCACTTACCTACCGCTGTCTAATAATTGATGACGAATCGCCGGCACACAAAGCCTTGATTTCGCATATTTCTAAATTTGACGAACTGGAACATTCTGGAAGTGCTTTTAATGGTATGGAAGCCATAAAACTGCTCAACGAAAACCAATACGATATTATTTTTCTAGATATTAATATGCCCATAATTTCGGGTGTAGAATTAATGGAACTTCAGCCCAAACGCCCCATTACGATTGTGACAACGGCTTATTCTGACTTTGCGCTTTCGGCCTACCAAAACGATGCTATTGATTATTTAATGAAACCTATTTCGTTCGATAAATTCTCAAAGGCAATAGAAAAAGCCAAAACGTATCATTCCGGAAATAATCTTAAAAAAGAAAACAGCGACGACGAAAAAGTGCTTTCTTACCGCTCGAACGGACAAGTAATTGAAACACCTCTTTCTGATATTTTGTACATCGAAAGTCTGGGAAATTACATGAAATTGTACAACTGTAAATTAAAATCTCCAATTGTTATTTACGGCTCGCTTGCGAGTATAAGTGCCGAAATTGATTGTGCGCATTTCCTTCAAGTTCACCGATCTTATATTGTAAATACGACTAAAATTTCTGCTGTTACTGCTAAGAATCTCACAATGTCAAATGGCGATATTATTCCTGTGGGAAGGAAATATCAGATTCTGCTGAACAACTTGTCAATGAGATAATCTTTTTTAATGAGATAATTTGTCAATTTGGATAATTAGATAATTTTTGAAAAGCTCAACTTTTTTAAAGTTGGGCTTTTGTTTTTTACGGGTTTGCAAAATGCGTAGAAGTACTTGCTGAGGAATTTTTATTTATTGGTATAATTGTTTGGCAACAATATGCACTTACAATAGTTTGTTTATTGGTTAACAAGTTAACATAAATAAGACTAATTTCATTTAGAAACATTACAAAAAAAGCAAAAATTATGGCTAAACTAGAAACAAAAAAGGAAGACAAAGAAGTAGAAAAAGGATTGACAGAAACTAATTCTCTTAACAATACTGCTCCTAATAATGAAGAAAAAGAGAATCAAGAAGAGAAAGAATTAAAAGAATTTGATGTTATAAAATCTTTAATTGAGGCTTATGAAGATGAGGCAACTAATTCATTAATAAAAATATATCAGAAAAATTTCAAAGGCTATCTAAATCAAATTGTAAAAAAATCATCTATAGCAAAAAAGTATAATTTTGTCTTTTTATTTGATAACACAACAATGTTAAAAAGTGACGCAGATAAAATTTATGATGCAGTTACTAGTTTTGACAAATCTAAACCTGTCTTGATGGTATTGCTATCAGGAGGTGGTGTTCCTGGTTCGGCTTACTTAATTGGAAAATTATGTCGTGAATATTCAAATGGAAATTTTATCACTGTTGTACCAAGGCATGCAAAATCAGCAGCTACTTTACTGTGTTGTGCCGCTAATGAAATTCATATGGGAAGTCTTAGTGAACTTGGCCCAATTGATCCTCAAATAAACAATTTACCAACGCTAGGATTAAAAAATTCTATCGAACATATTGCACAATTAGTTGCTGAAAACCCAGAAGCCTCTGAAATGTTTGCTCAATATTTAAATATGTCTATAGAACCAATTCAAATAGGTTATTATGAAAGAGTAGCAGAATCCGCCACACAATATGCCGAAAATCTGTTAAATACACATAAAGAAAATTTACCTAAGGAAGCTAGTCTAATTGCAAATGAACTTGTTTATAAATATAAAGATCATAGTTTTGTAATTGATAAATCTGAAGCAGAAAAAATATTAGGAAATAAAATTGTGAAACATAATACTCCAGAATATGAATTTGGTAATTCGATCTATCAATATCTTGATTCCTTACAAACTATAGCTGAATACACAAATCGAAATTTTTATTTTATAGGAGGACTAAACTCTGATTCCACTTTACTAAAAAGAAGATAGAACAAGACAACAAACTAATTTAAATCAATTAAAAACAATTAATGACAGAACAAGAAGTTAAGTATAAAGAAGAACAAATAAAGAGAATGAAATCTTTTGTTATTGGCTCTAAAGATGTCTCTGGAGATCTTATAAAAAAAATTTTCTCTCAATCAGATGAATATGTAATTTACGAAATAAAAACCCCTCATATTTCTGACAGTATCAAGATACAAATTGACTCAATTATTGAAGAAGATGAAACTTTAAGTAAAAGATTTGACAAAATTCGTCTAAAGTATAATCAAGTTAAAGGGTTGCTATATAAAGTTAATGATAACTCAATAAAAACTAGAATTGCTCATATTTTATCACAAGGATTAGCTTCAGATGCCACTTCATGCAATAGCGAATTTGACAATCTTATAAATGAGATAAATACAAATTATAAGGACCAATTCACTCATCGCTTAAGCTATATTGTAACAATTATGATATTAACTTTAATTAGTATATCATTATCAGTTTTAACTTATGGTTATAATTATTTTAAAAACACACCAATAATAATTGAACTAATTTATTTAATATCGGCAGGTTGCCTTGAGGGCTTTATATCTGTTTCAAGAAGATTAAATACAATGATTTTTGAGAAAGATGTACATCGAAGTATTTATATAATATATGGGATAGAAAGAATCTTCATTTCCATATTAGGTTCAATTATTATATTTTTCAGTATAAAGTCAAATTTAATATTTGGCTTAGTTAACGAACTTGACAAGCCTCTTTATGGGTTTATAGTTTTTGGTGTTTTAGCTGGTTTCAGTGAAACTTTAATCCCAAATCTTCTGATAAAATTAGAAAATAACAAAACTGATTAATAACATTTTTCTTTTAAAAAAGTTTATATACTTCTACGAGAACACCTAAAAATAAAAAAAGAGACTTTAAAAGTCTCTTTTTTTTTGTTTTTATAATATTTTATAAAATCCTATTTCTCTTTAAGCAACTTTTCCAAATAAGAAATTTTCTCTTTTTCCGATTCTAATAAACGTTCATAAAGTTTCTTATTTTCATCATAAGATTCAATCAGCTTTTCGATTGGATTGAATGTTGGGTGAAATTGAAATAAAGCAGAATTATCGTGATTAGTAACTGTATTACCAATAATATTAAAAACGGCTTCATCACTAAAATTCTTGATAGTCTCTGCAGAAACGCCTAAAACTTCGGCAATTTTATTTAGTCTTTCGTCATCGATGGTTTCACTTCCCTCAATATTAGAAACAGATTGCTGGCTTACTCCGATAGAAATAGCAAGCGCTTCCTGTTTCATACCTCTAAGCTCTCTAATTCGGCTGATATTTCTGCCAATATGTTTTGGTTTTGTTGCTGTGCTCATAATTCAAAGATATTTAAAATTCTTTAAAGTTTTTTATTTCAATAAAAACACCTTTTTATCAAACAAAAGTATCGTTTTTCTCACAACTAAAAAAGCAATGCACATTTCCTTTTTGTACTAAATCTAATACAAGACCAAAACTTCGTATGCCTAGTAATTACAGGGATTTCAGATTTTAGCAATCATTATTTTTATTTGTTTTAAATCAATGCCAATTGTATAAAATTGGGATTTTGTGAATTATTTTCTTAAAAAAAATCGTAAACCAAGAAACTTTTCTTACTTAATTATTTAAATTCGCGCCAACCAAACCATTAAGCTACTTACAAACCAATGAGCATTTTTAATTTTTTTAGAAGATCAGATACAAAATGTCCGAGATGTCTTGGAAAAAGATTTGTTGATTGGGATGATATCCGCCGTTTAAACCGTCAATTAAAATGGGTTCCAGCGCCTTGCGCATACTGCGATGCAACAGGAAGAGTGCCCAAAGAACTACTCTCTAAAGTTGCTGTCGACTGCATGTATCTCACAATTGATTTACCAGAATCTGTAATCGAAAAAATAAAAGAAGGCGATCTAGAAACAGTCGAAAAAGGAAAACAGCGCGAACATTTTGTAGATCATCTTATAGAATATGCAGAGCATCATTACCTCGCTCAAAATCTTGATGCCGAAAGTATTGCTAATCTCTATTTAAACTTCGAAGCCGAAAAAGCTCCTTTTGCAGTTACTAAAGAAGAATTAATAAAATATATTCAAGGTGTAATCGAATTAAAGAAATCGGTATTGCAATAACCTTTGCTTTCTAACTATTCAAAATCTTTGATCATTTACAAAAACAGGTATAAATACTCGTAGCCATCATTTTGTTTTGTGCTAATATTGTAGTGAATAATTTTTAGTTTAGGCAAGGTTTTCTAATAGAGAGCTTTTTAATTTTTTGTCACTTTTTTTTTGGAACAGAAAGTGGAATTTCAAATCGCTGGTACCGATTGGAAATTTCACTTTTTTTTGTTTACCTACTTAATCATTTTTTACCGCAAAGAGTGCTAAGGATAACGCAAAGTTCACAAAGTTTTTTTTGAGAAGTTTTTGATCACGCAAAGCTTTATCTACACAAAGCTTTGCAAATTTTATTTCAACATAGCCCGTGGTTTCAACCACGGGACACAATCCATATCACAACACATCTCTGAGCATTCCCGAGGTTGAAACCGCGGGCTATATTTGAATTTTAGACAACAATTAAAATCTTTTTTAAAACACAAAGTGCACAAAGTGCATTTCTGTCTAGCTTTGCGAGCTTTGCGGTTTTATTAAGTCTCTCCATTAAAAATTCTTAGCGCGCTTTGCGTTAAAAAAACATCACGCATAAAGCCTAAAATCAAATTTCAGGCAGTATTTTTGCGTTCTGTAAAAGCCAAGAAATTAAGTCCGCATGACTAGAGAACATTATATTCCGTTTAACAAAGAATTCTTACTCGAACAGCAAATTGCTGCGTTTGCCGAAAATGCACAAAAGGCTGATGATTTTAAAAAGCTATTCGAAATTATCGAACATTATTATCATTACGAATCTTTTAATCTTAATCGAAATCTAAAACAGCATTACGCGCTTTATGATCCCGATTTAAGCGAAAAAGAACGTGAACAGTTTATCAATAAAAGCGATTTTCCCGTTTTTAAAGAAACATTGCTGAAAGTTCTCGAGCGTGGTAATTATTACAGAATTAATCAACAAGCTTTAAACGATGCTTTTAACGAATCTGATTTGATTGGATTGCATCTTTCTATCGATTTTAATGCTTTTAAAGATTTCGAACTTTATGCACGCGGACATCATAAAGCGAAAGAAAAAGTCAAAAAATACTTTTTCTGGACCAAAGAAGTCGAAATTGAATATTATGATCGCGTCTTAATTTACCTCAATTACAGCGAAGCAGATTATCTGAAAGCAAAGAAAGTCAAGTTAGGTAAAATGCCAATTGATCCGGGTTCTATTGCTCTGAAAATTTTTAAGCGCGTTCCTAAAAACGATCTTGAAACTATTTTCCCGAATGCCATTCCGAAAATGTCTCTTAAAGATAAATTACTGCTTTGGGTTCCAGGTCTTTTTGGCGGACTTTCTTTATTAAGCGCCAAAGTAATTCCAGCATTGATTAATATGTATGAAGCTTATCAGACTGGCGAAACCATCGATTTATTAAACAGTAAAACTTCCTTAAATCAAGGTTTAATTGCGTTAGGAATTTTAGGTGCTTATTGTTTCCGTCAATACAACAACTTCGTAAACAAGAAAATCAGATACTCTAAAACGCTTTCTGACAGTTTGTATTTTAAGAACGTCGGCAACAATAGCGGTGCGTTTTATTCTTTACTAAATTCTTCAGAAGAAGAAGCCTTGAAAGAAACTATTCTTGCTTATACATTTTTACACGAAAGTGAAGAATCTTTAACAGCTGAAGAACTAGACAATCAAATTGAATCTTGGTTTAAAACCAAACTAAACACCGATTTAGATTTTGACGTAAACGATGCTTTATTGAAACTAAAAAGTATAGGATTAGGAACAGAAACTAACGGAAAATGGGACGTGATTCCGTTAAATGAAGCGCTTATCGCTATTGATGAGTTGTGGGACAATGTTTTTCAATACAACCAAAATGCAAATGCTCTAAAATACTAAAAATGTATACTTACAAATGTTCTTGCTGTGGCGAAGTTTTTGACGAAATGCCTTTGTGTTTTGGAAACGAATTTCCTGCTTATTATTTTGCTATTCCGCCAGAAGAAAGAGAAAAACGAATTGAATTTGGAGGAAATTGGTGTTATGTAGATGAAGAACATTTTTTTCATCGTGGAAGACTAACAATTCCGATAATCGACTATCATGAAGATTTAGTTTTTAATGTATGGACAACGATAAGCGAAGATAATTTCTGTCTTCGAATGGATTTATGGGAAGATCCAAACAGAATTCACCAACAGCCTTACTTTGGCTGGATGCAGACTGATGTTCCTACTTATGGCAAAACTATATCCCTAAAATCAATCGCCATTGAACAAGGTTTAGGATTAATTCCAGAAATAAAAATGATTGAAGAAAATCATCCTTTAACCTTAGATCAGGAAAACGGAATTACTTTAGAAAAAGCCATTTCGATTGTAGATGAAATAATGAAAATTCAGCACGGTAAAAGCTAAAAGAAATTTTATTAGATTTACGCATCTAACCCTAAAACCACAAACAATGAGAACATTAGACCAATGGTTTGCAGAATATGCCGTAAGTCATCAGAATCCAACCAATAAAACGATTCATTACATTTGCGTTCCCGCAATTTTCTTTTCTATCGTTGGCTTGTTAATGAGTATTCCAAGCGGAATTATTACCAATACTTTAAACCTAAATTTACCTATTATCGAAAACTGGGCTTTTGTGGTTCTGCTTTTTGTATTGGTTTTCTACATTAGATTATCGGTTGCAATGGCGATTAAAATTGCTTTGTTCTCGGGAATCTGCTTAGTTATCAATTATTATATCGGACAAGTTGTACCGTTGTGGGCATTCTCAATCGGCGTTTTTGTTATTGCTTGGATCGGACAGTTTTACGGGCATAATATTGAAGGCAAAAAACCTTCTTTCTTAAAAGATCTTCAGTTTTTATTGATTGGTCCGGCTTGGGTTGTTGAGAATTTATTTTCTAGAAAATAAATCGTTTCGAAATAATGTCACCCTGCGACCAATAATTAAAAATAAGGATTATCCTATTTTTTGAAATAAAAATGTACTTTTGATATATCTAAAATAAAATTATGATAGAGTTAATCTGGGGAATACTAAACATTGCACTTGTTTTAATGCTTATTATTTTTAGTGCAAAAAAAGCAGCAGAGATTCGTAAAAAAGTTGGCTTATCCGTTGCCATTCTCTTTTCTTTTTTTGCTTTATCTTTTATTACAAGACCAAGCAATGAACAAAAAGATAAAAAATTTGAATTTGAAAATAGCGAAACCGAAAAACAATCTTCAAATCGCAATACCTACCTTTCAAAAACTACTCTTGAAGATGATCTCTTTTCAAAAATCGAATTGTACGTTATCTGCGATGGCGAAAATGCTCGTTCAGCATTGATTCCAAGAACTGGATACTCTTTTGGTACAGAATGGTCTACAGAGTACATTACTATAAATAAAACAGAACAGAAAAACACCTTTGAATATCAGGCAGGAGGAACTAGAAAATGGATACTTCTTGGTATTCACATATATTCAGAGTATAAAGAATTTAGCGGAATAAGCAAATTTAAACCCACTTTATAATATTCTTTAAATTCTTAAAAAATATAAGGACAAGGAAGAGAATTTTATCTTTTTTGTCCTTTTCATTTAAAAAAGCATTTCTAAATAGTTTAAAATTCAATCTATAAAGCGAAATCTGAAACATCTTTAACAACCAACAATCTAATTATGGAAAATAAAAACCAACCTATTACATTTGTCTTTTGGATAGTAGCCATCATTTTAGGCATCACTTTATACAAGCAATTTGACTTTCAGAATCTAAAATTTGAGAATCCAGCAATGGCAGTTATTTATAGCATTGTCTTTGTATTTTCGGTTTATTATATCATTAAAAATTCCAAAAAACAGCCAAAGTAAATATCTTGCGAGACATCCGCACAGATTTATAATTTTAAAAGCGCATTTCTTTAATAATTAAAAGAATGCGCTTTTAGTTTGTATATTACTTTTCACAAAATCCGACTGAATCATAAAAAAATTGAATAATCAAATTTATTTAATGTCCCAATAGCTTATTCCATTTTTCCAAACACTCATTCATCTGATTTGTTGCTTTCTCTTTATCTTTAGAATCAGTTATTTTGTCTATAAACTGTCTTGTTTCCTCATGCCACTCCGAAAATTCCTTTTGATATTTTTGTCCAATTGCAGTATTAGCATGAATTGAATTTGCCTTACATTGATTATAGAGCATTTTGAATTTTATAAATTGGACATCTAATTCCCGATGACTTAAATCCGAAGATGTTCCCGCTGTTACTGGTTTTAATTTCTGTCTTTTTTCAGCTTCTTTTATTTTTTCAAGAAACGTATCTCTATCTGTGGGCTTTTGTGTAAAAAATGCAAGAATTGTGGAAACCACCAGTAAGCAAATGGCAATCTTCACAAACGTTTTGCCTTGACCAATTGCTTTTTTCCAAATATAATAAGCATAACAAACCAAGCCACTTCCTAAAATAATAATTCCAATTGCAAGACCTATATTACCTGCTAAAGTGTACAAAAGAGCCAAAATACGGGGAATATAATATTCTGACTGAGGTCTGAAGTAGGTAATTCCAAAACCAACAAACATACTGCCTATTAAGCAGATAGTCACAGCTTTAATTTTTTCAATTTTCGATAGTATTTTTTCTCTATCCATAATATGATTTTTTTAGTTATAAATAATCTGAAAAAGTATTATAAACTTAGCAGTTCATTGGTAAGTATATTCATTGGTTTTTTATCATGGATAAATACAGCCCATAAATAATTTTCCATATTAAAATTTGGAGGCAAACTATCATTGGAAAAGTTTGTACTTGCCAAAAATGTATCACCTTGACTTCCTAATGACAAGGGTACAGGGCATTGCAGCCCTACAGCATAATGACCTGTCTTACTGTCTCTCACTTTATGATAAATATCTTTTTCCAAGTCGTTCTGAGGGGGCGTTCATCATACAACAATCGTATCACATTATATCTTACAGCATTTATGTACTCAGCATTCTGCGCAAGTGATGGATTGGCAGCATACACAAAAACGGCTAGTCCATACCCGTCTTTTTCCAAAAGACGACTCCAATAAGTACAAAATCCTATATATGATAAAGGAGCTTTGCTAAGTATTTCAATTGTTTTCTGCCTTTCTGTTTTTTTTATTATTTGCAGAGAAAGAATTGCAGATACTGCAAAACCAGCCATTACCATAAAATACATTAGAGGCGATCCAAAAGCCAAAAGTATCAATGTAAAAATTCCTGATATCACTCCTAATATTGCACACCATAAAACTATTTTATACAAAGTTGTCTCAGGAGTAATCTTTTTTTGCCAATTGCTGGGTATAATTCTTGGTGTTTGAAATAAATTTTCGATTGTTGTCATGTTTGCTTATTTATTTTAAATTTTTAGAATCAAATCTTTGGGTGACATCGAGACTCTAAAAGAATTAAATTTTATCCTTAAAAATTCTTATGTTCCTTGTCAGGAAATGTTTTTTTGTTGACTGTATACTTGTGCCCAATAAATTTTAAAAAACGAATTTGTCACTATTCACAACGCAAAGATGTTTTTGTTGCTCCTCCCGATTTTGAAGACACACTTTCTTCTGGTGCTTCAAAAAAATAATCAATGTAAATCGTGTTTACCTTTACTGATTGATTTGGTTTAATAATCTCATTTTTTTCTCCTTCCTCCGGTGAATTATTCCCGTAATAATGGTATTCAAATACTAAGTTTTTAGCGGAGTTGTTAAAAATGTATGTTTTTTTTCCGTAGCTGATTTCAACACCGTTTTTATTAGTTGGAAACAATACAACTTCCTCCTTGTAATCATTACAGTTCAAAACAGTTACTATTTTTGGCGTGTACCAATTGACTGGCAGTAGTGCTATCAGTAACACAATCCGTATGGCATCAAATACGCTACCAGATTGCTTTTGCTTTTTTATAAAATGCACGTACAATGGCTTAAGAAGTATTACAAATGCAATGATTCCTAAAATGAGAAAAAAGGTGTTTTGAGATACAATCATGTTTGTTAATGTTTTAGTATAGTAGAAATAGAATTTTGCATTGAATGTCTTTTGGCAATATTCCCCATAAAGTTTTTTATAAGTGCCAAAAACTTAATAAGCCCTGTTTATTCATTAAAAAATAGGCTGTATTATAATTTCCTGTTTCGTTGTTTCAAATTGTCATTAAGTTCCAATATCGTCGGGGTAAAAATCATTGGCATGTGACTGATCTCTTTGAGATGTTTGTTTATAATCTGGCTATACCTCCGCTCTACCATGAACCGAAGTTTCAACGCATTTGAAAGACCTTTTAAAGTGTAGTGATATTCGGCCTCTCCTTCTTTGCCCCGACTTATTACATAAGTATCTTCTACTTTAACTTTATTGGCTTTTTCGAAACTAGCAATAAATTCCTCTCGAGTTGGTGTATTTTTCCACTGAGAATCTGGCGGACAGCAAACAGAACCATAACTTTCACTAAAAAAGATCTTATTCTTATTGGCAATGACATTGTCATAAGATGCAAATTGCATTTTTGGAAAACCACTGCCTCCCATTATGACCAAACTATCCTTTTTGGTTCCTACGTTCTCCCGGGAAAAAGAGTAAACAATGGAGCTAGCTATCGGTTCTGCACAGTAAACACCTCTAGGGAATTTTTGACGAGACATTTCCTTGTAATATGGCCAATTGGGAACTATAACGATTATCTTTGAAAAATCGGGATAAATATGTTGCAAAAGATTTAGAGGTATCTCTGTCTGAACAAAAATCACAGGTATTTTCATCGATTTTGGAATAGTCACGTCAAAAAGATAATCAATGCCATTTGTCGTCACATTTTTGTCCGACACTTCAATAACATTTTTGAATTCCCTTTCGTGAATAGTTTGGGAATAGCCGTTTGCTCCCGCCAACAGAAAAACCAAGATTATCATTATACTCCATTTTGTGTTTACACCTTGGGGCATGTGCTCAAGTACAAATAACCGTTTGAACCTCGCAGTAAAAAAATTAAACATTTCCTCGTTCATATTTATTTATAAAATCGTCATACCAAGACAAATGGACTTCTTTACCATTGTTTAACGTTATCAGCGTATTAACATAAAAAATTGCTCTTTCTTTATTTTTAAGTAAAACGTAACATGCGGCAATGTTTATTAGACACATTTTTCTGACGTTGATTTTTGAAGTTGTTATCAAAAAGACATATCGATAACGATCAAGTGAGGGGTATTTCTCAAAATGCTGATAAGCCTTTTCAAATAATTCTATTGCTGACTCGTATTGATTATTTTTTAAAAGCTTCAATCCTTTTTTGAAAGTAGTCATATTCCAATAATGCTGAATAATAATTGTAAGCATGAAACTGAAATGTCCTATCCAAATTGATCTAAATAAGATCTGTCGATTGAACACAGTACTGCCACTAATAAAATACAATGTCACTATTGCGATTAAAATAAAAACAAGATTTATTCCAATCTGGATCAACAAACCGGTAAGCGAAGTTCTACGATGTATTGCTATTGAGACCATGTCATGTTTTTAGCTGGCTTAACAACTGAAGAATAGAACAGCCTATCGATTAATTCCAATAAAATCGCACGGAATGATTTTTTATCATATTTTTCAGATTCTTTCCATTTTAATATTAAAACTTCTGTGGCAATCGCTTTCATGACTTTTGAATTGATGTTTTTCTGTGATAAATGTCTAAGACATTCATGCAAATATGGAATGAGGCAAATGATAAATTGCAATCTTTAAATACATCCCCTCTTTTCATTTTCCTTTGTTTAATTAATAAAAATATGTTCGCCATCTGGTAGCAGTAAATATTTGTTAAAGTTGGTATTGATTTTTTTAAATCATCTTCAAATCGAAAACCTCTTCCTAAGAAATCTAATATGTTATTTGAAGCTCCAAACAATAGAATATTTCAATTGATATTTTTAATTAATAATGAACGAATATTCTTTCAATTTATTTTCTAAAAATAAAAATATTGTAACCAATAATTTCAAAATTTTCAGCCCGAGAGTATTCAAAATTTTCTATAACACTAATTCGTTACTATTTAAAACTTTCGAACTTTAAGCTGCCGCAATACAATTTCATTTTTCTTTATTTACAGACCTTTTCCATGACCAAAAACATCCTCTCCATTTTTTATTTGACACCAATCATAACTTTTACTCTATAGCTATCAACCTCTCTTTTGCCTTTTTCATTTCTGCTATTTACAGTTAAATAAGTGATTAAAATATGATATTTATTACTATCTATCGATTGAGTGATTTTATTATTGCCTCTTGCATTCGATCTGATATCATTATTTTTATTTATAAAATCAATAATTTTTAAAGGAAAAACATCTTTATTAATTTTTAATTCGATTCCGTAATACTTTTTCTTTGATTCAATAGAATAACTTTCTCCATCGATTTTAATACAATCCTTGCATTCAAAATCAGCATTATTTGAAGCAACAGAGAAAGACATATCATAACCATGAATATTTTCTATTATACCGTCGTTATCATCAATATAATAGAAATAATAAGTTTCAGCACGCACATCTTTTTCGGTTTCATAACTCCATCTGTATTTATACCCCAAAGCCTTCATTATATCAGAATCACTAGGTGATTTATTTTTTTTAAGAAGTGCTTCAAGTTTTGTTTTGGCATACGGCATCATAATTTCCACTCCGTAATTTTCTCCTAAAAAAGTGACTATACTGCTTAAATCTTTTTCCTGTTCAAAATTCAATTTATTAGAAGAAGACATTTTCATGTAAGTTGCAAATCTGGAAAGCTGACTATTCATCGAAACAGAATTAGCACTTTGTGGTCCCACAATAGAAAGTAAACCTACCAAACACATACTTATTGGTATGAATTTGATTTTAGGATTTTTTTTAATTAAAAAATACAATACCACAATTGAAAGCCAAATTGACAATAAAAGAACATAATAGCGTTCATGTGTAATACCGTAAAAATTGATTCGGTATAAAATTGCCCAAAAAAGCAATCCCAGTAAAGGAATGAGCAGAAAATAAAACCAACGATTAAATGTTCTCATCCACAGATTTCCTGTTTTGGTAGCAATAGGAAGAACCAGTAAAAAGGACAGAATTCCTACAATAGCAAACACCAAAACGAGATATGAAACCCAACCAACAGGCAAAGAAAACAGAATCAATATTTTAGCTTCGTAACATATTAAAATTGTCAGATACAGACTTATTAAAGGCAATAAAACATATTGAGTAAAGTTTTTGAGTCCTTTTGGATAATCAAGAACTAAAGATTCTTTGTTGTAGTTGATTTCTGGAACTCCACTCAAGAAAAAAACCGTATTAAAGATTCCAGCAATAACTAAAAAGACATGAAAATAAATTTTATCGTTAAATTCAACATTGAACAATTGATCTACTGCCAAAATTGCCAAAGCCAATCCTGAATACAAAACAAAACTGTACAAAACAGAGGTCAAAATTCTGATGAAAAGGCGCTTATTAAACTCCCAAAACTCATCTTGATCGTAAGTTCTCAGCAAAAATCCGGAAAACGAAACCAATAAATGTAAAGCAATACCAAGTACAAAAAATTGTTGAATTTCTACACTTGTAATGTCTTCATGAAAATTAAAAACAAATAACACAATCAAACCTCCAAGGACAACACTTGCTAAGAAATGCAGTAAATTGCCTTTTCTTGAAGCTAAAAAAAACAGACTGACAGAAAGGAATAATGCCAAACATAAACAACAAGACATTATTCCTTTTACATAGAGATCTCTTTCTTGAAGATCATGGCTTAATTCAATTAGGATAATAGCCAATGTAGTTCCCGTAATCGAAATTAAAATTTCTAATGGAAACCTAAGAATTGTTTTTTTTGTTGCATTTAAAACATTTTGTAATGATGGTAATTTACTCATTTTTATTTTGATTATTTTTTATATGGAATTCAAATAGTTACCCATGCTTAATTAACTAAACTGGTAATTTTACAATTAAAATTACAAATCACTTGTAGTACAACATTTTCAAATAAACGGCAATAATCATGTAATTTTTCTTACTATTTTAAAATTATACATACTGAAATAGCGATTTTTTTTATCTATCATTATTTCAGCACGAGACACCTTTCATGCAGAACGTTATTCTCCCAAAGCTTGGTGCTTCACCTTAGGTCGGGAGGTCGGGAGGTCGGGAATTAATTTAACATAATATCGGAACGAATAAAAAATCGAGAAACTTTGCTCAGAAAGATCAATTTTGGGGCAGCTTAATCTCTAAAGCCAACAACTTTAGATTTATTTTTTACTAGACTAACGTATAATATTAGCATCTCTTCTAAATCTGTACCCCTAATTTTTATTCCTACCGTAATTGAATTTTTTGGTGTGAAATTATCTGTCGGATGTAATTCATTTTCTATTATAATCGTTTGAAACTTGGGAACTTTTCTTTTGCCTTTATCTTCAATTATATGCTGATAGATTTGTTTAAGATTGTCATGACTGACTATAAGCTTTTTTCTTTCCATATAGAATGGAAAATCTGAAATTTCCATTAGTTTATCCGTTTCTCCTTTGTATATTTCCGTAAACCAAAGGCTTGCTGTTTCAATTACGGTCTTTTTTTGTCCTGAAGATAAATTTTGTTCTAAATCGTTTTGAGCAACGAATTTTAATGGTAAACAAAGTATTAAAATTATAATTAGTGGTTTCATAAATTAGATAAAAGTGTTTTTTTTTAAAATACACATAACGTATTATGGTTCAATTATGTATAAGATCTTTAATGCAACAATTCGATTGAATTGCAATTAGTATACTCATTCAAGTAAGGAGATAATTTCTCTAAAATTATTTTTCCGTGCGATTTGAATTGGTGTTTTTCCATAAGAAATATCATCTCCACAATCAAAAGTTTCGGGTTTGTTTTTATCTGCATTTTTGTTTGTTAAATATTTTACCATCTCCAAATTATTTTTTTTAATGGCAATAATCAATGCTGTTTCTCCATCACAATTATTGTTATTCAATTCATCTTTCGTTAGATTTAATTTATTAAGTGCTTCGTAATCAGATTTAATCACTGCTTGTTCAAAAAACCAAAGTTTTCCTCTTACATCTCCTTTTTCCTGATTTGCCCCATTAAGCAATAACAATTTTGTCGCATCGTAGAACTGATTAAATCCTGCTTTATTGAAGGCTTCATTATTTTTAATATCACAACCATTTTCAATCAAATATTTCAAAATTTCTAATCTGCCATGTTCAGAAGCATCAACAATCAACGGCTCTTTTGGGTTATTAATTTTTGCTCCGCCTTCTACAAATAGTTTTGCTAAATATGAATTATCCGATGACCTAATCAATGCTTCTAAGGGTGTTATCTTATTTGTAGGTTCATAGTTTGCAGGAAATTTTGTTTCCAGCATTTGTATAACCTTTTTGTCGTCTTTATCAAAGATTGCCTGATAAAACTCATCTACAATTTCATCAGTTGGTATCGGGGTTTTTGTGATTTTCTTCGTGATTGGAGTCAATTTTACTTTTTGTTTTTCAATTATTTTATTTGATGATTTGATTGATTTTTCTGTTTTGTTTTCGCATGATTGCAAAAGAAATATTGTTGTCGATAGTACTATTAATAATAACTTTTTCATTTATTTTGTTCGTTTTTAGAAAATTTTTGTTGAGCAAGTTGAGCAATCTCTATTTATTTGAGCGTTGGCATTTAGACAGAAAAATGTGATTAGTATAAAAATTACTTTTTTTGATTACTTTCAAAAATTTCAATTCACCAATGGTTTTCATCATTTTATTCAAAAATCTTTGTTTGTTTTACACGGTTTGTTGTGAAATTACTATTAATGGATACTTTAAGATGAAATAAATCGAATTTCAAAAGCCTATATTATTACTAAATTTCATTTGAAAAACTACCCTTAAATTTTATACTTCAGCCTATCTGGCTCAATATTCTTTTTTACTATATTTTAATAGTTATATTTTTTGTTTATAGGTTTGTATTCATCCTTTTTATTTTCAGGAAATTGTATTTGCACTTGTTTTTGCTATATAATCTTTCTGCCCTTCGTATTCTTAGTAGTTGTGAGATATTTTGGTGAATAGATTTCGCTGTTCTCAAATCTGAAAATTTGTTTCAATTCCTTCTGTTCTAACTTTCATTTTAATCTTCAAATCTTTCCATCAGCCATTTATACTCTTCGTTGGTCATCGGAAATTGATAACCCAAGAGTAAACATTGCATATTAAGCCACATTTCGTATTTCATATACAATTTAAATTCCATCAATATGTCTAAATTTTCGGGAAATAATTCTTTTTTTCTTTTTAATCTATTGTTAATCTTGTCTTTTAACATTTTCAAATTTTCTGCTGATATCTTTTTAATGGATGGCATTTTCTTTACCTGTTCTAACGAAATATTTCTTGTCAGATAAAAACACAATGCTTTTTCTAAATTAACGGGTTGGGAAATAAACTTTTCTACCTGTTCTTTATTAACGAAAACTGTATCGACATACATACATAATGCTTTATTGTCTTCAATAAATTGCAATACTGTTACGCCATTGTCTTTTCCTCCATCAGATTTAATAAAAAAATAAATATTTTCTTTTGTAGTGCTTTGCAAAGGCTCTGCAAATTCTTTTATTTCATTAGTTTCTTCATTAACACCTGATATTTTCAAACCTTTTTTATTCTCTACTTTAATCGCTATAAGAGTTTTGTTTAACTCTTTATCAAAAAGCCTGTATAATCCAGTTTCCTGAGAATGAGAAACGTTAAAAAAAAACAAAACTGTCAGGGACATAAGGTATTGTTTCATGTGCTTATTATATTTTTAATAAAATAAATTTGTTTAATTGTTTACTAATCCGCAGCCCTTTTTAAGAAACACAGGATCAACGTCAATAGTTTTTACATACAAGAGTTCATCGCAATACAAAAAACAAACAACAAGAAATTCTTAAACATTTTTTTTGGGGTAGGATTTGTTCATTTTTTTCAATGATTTTAAATTTTACTCAATATTTCTTTTTTCTTGGCATCAAATTCTTCCTGCGTAATGATCTGCTCATCCAACAGCAGTTTCATTTTTTTTAGCTGAACAGAATAATCTTCCTCATTAATACGAACAGTTTCCTCTTTACCAATGTTGAATGCTTTGCCCAACTCCATACCAGCACCCAATTGCAAGCCTGCACCTGCAAGTCCGCCTTCGTTTTTTGCTGCATCTCTTAATGCTCTTAATTTTTCCAAATCCACAAAGCTCATCCCAACTTCACTGGCTGATAACGATTCGGTAGTCATGTCTGCAATAGTCGAAATACGTTTTTTTGTCGCATCATCAAATATGGTAGCCTGAATTTGGAAATCTGTAACCGTAAGCCCAAGTTTTTCAAATGTTTCATTCAATTGATTTTGCAATGCTTTCGACATATCAAAAAGATGCTTGTCTATATCGCGATAGGAATATCCGGCATTGGCCAAGTGTGTGGTCAAAGCAGGAGCAATACGCGAATTGAGAACTTGCTGCATATCGCCCGTCATGAAAACCGATTTGCTACCGATAATATTTTCAAAAAGAAACTGTGGTTGCGAAATAAAATAAGAATAAGAACCATTTGCCCCCAGCTCTACAGGAAAATTGTACGTGTTATCCATATATTTTACGGGTGCAGCTGTTCCCCAGCGCTGATTTAGCAATTCTGCTGTACGAAAAAAGTAAATTCCCATTTTGTGTTCACTTTCCAATCCTTGACGAAGTTTCATCAGCGTGGTGATAAACGGATGATTATCTGTCTTCAATTCATGAGTACCTTGCTCGACGATGACTTCTCGCACCTTTCCCTCATATACCAAAATGCATCCCTGCCCCGGTGACACGATAAGTTTACTCGCATTTTTTATTTCATCTGTCGGAGTTTCAATTTTATACACCAGAACATTCGTGTCCTGATTTGTCCATTCTATGACAGTACTTAATTGTCTTTTGAAAAAATTACCTAGTCCCATATTTTTGTTTTTTAGTTGTTGCTATTATTGTTTACGAATCGGAAATATTACTATGGCAATTCATAAGAACTCATTTCTTTTCCAGACTTATCTAGCATAATCACTTTTTGAGATGAAAGCAAATAACCCTCTTTACATTTGCATATACTTATTTTACTGTTTAACAAATCTGCCTTTTTTACCAAATATGTCCAATTGATAGCTCCGGTAGTTGTATTTATACTTTGAATATTTGGTAATCCATCGGGATTGGCATTTGGAAAAACCTTGATAATAACCTCTCCCGAATCATCAGAATACAAAATATTTGGATTAAAATAAGATCGTCCAGGAGTTACATCATGGAGAGACAGAACACGATCGCCTCCATTATGGGTTAGTTTTTTTTCATACTTAGTTTTTATACCATAGTAAATACCTGCTCCTTCTGGATATTCTGTTACGTCAACTTTCCTCCATGATGAAGCTGTTATCATCTCTTTTGGGCCTCCTACATTATCCTTAAAAAGGACTTTTAAAAGCTGTATCTTCTCATCTGGATAGTCATTGCTTACTGATGTAAATAAATAGGCATAACGTTCTCTGGCTCCGGGAAGCAAAGTGCTCATACCTTCGCTTTGCTTACCAAATTGTTCTTTAGTATATAATTTTCCAACAACAGGATAGTAATAATAATTCTTCCCATCATTGGTCATGATGTTCAATCCGTCACCGTAATTATCATACACAAGTTCCATTGTAGCAACACCTACAGATAATTGAGCGAAGCCTTTAAATAAATCGGTTGAAACATCTGTTACGGTAAGTGTATGGATATCTATTTTAAGCACTTTGTTTTTATCTACCGTGGCATATACAAATCCATCAGCAAACCTGCGCATTTTAACTTCTGCAAATCCATCAGTTTTATCGTTGATTTTTTCCGTTTTTATCTCTTCTTTTTTTACTGCATCATAAAAAGTAATGTAGGTCCCATTTTTAGCATTATTTGAGCTATGAAACCCTTTTCTTCCAATTTGAAACAAACATGGCCTTGCCATTGAAGACTCTGCGAAACAATATGCATCACTGCCTTCCCACATGCCATCATCATCGTTATTTGAAGAACTTTGAAAGGATGAATTGTTATTACCTATAAACAAATTAAGTATACCTGTGAAAACAATCATACCGAACAATATTCCTACAAAAATCATAAATCCCCTTTTTACTTTTGTGGTATCTATAGAAGTTTGTGAATATGCTGCGGTTTGAGTGACATTTACATTAATATCATTGTTATCTAGAAAATATTCTGTTTGACAGCTATTGCATCGATAAAAATCTGGTCGTATTTCTGTTTTTTCTGTGCTTCCGCATTTGGGACACTGAATTGCTTTTATTTCTTTGGCCATTTTTTATAAGGATATATTTTTAGATAATTCCCTGCTCCCGTACGAAAAATTTGACTGCACCAAATTCCATTTTGTGGGTGAGCACCGGATAAATACTTTATTCTAATTGCTTATTGTTGGATAAATTGCTTTTGTTTTATACAACAGCTTACCTTTATTTGAGTATTCATATATGTATTCCCCTCCTTCCGATGGCGCTGTTATGGTATAACTCCCGTCCTTGTTAATTGTCTTTTCTCGGCCATCTTTAAATTTTATTTTTTTACTGTCCAACTTTCCTTTTTCATCAAAGGTTTCTTTAATCTCATCGATCCCTTTGTCTAAGTTTTGGGTTGTAATCCTTTCTTCAATGATATTTGATTCTCCGTAATAAGACTCCCTTGTACCTTTGATATTATCCTGCACATCCCATCCTGAGAGGTTCATCTGTTTAGAATAGATTAATTCGTTATTTTCATATCTGTGTTCACTTTCAAACTTTCCATCATTGTAGGTTTTGTTGTAAAAAACCGTCCCTTCGCGATAGGCTGTTTCTACCATTTGTCCGCTATGTTTTTTCTCAAATTTTATGAGCGTGTCATTTCTATAAGTGATATTAAAATCATAATACGGTTTTTCGGGCTCAATAATCATCATGCCATCTACCTGCCCCATAGTATTTACATGAAAAAAATAAGACCCTTTACCTCCTCCTCTTTTTTCTGTCTCTAAAATGTATTCGCCACCTTTTAGGTTTATGCCGTCTTTATAGCTTAAATGTTGCAGTTTGCCGTACATTATCTGATCTAGCATATTCCAATCATCATTCATTTCATTACTTTTTAATACGGTTTGTCCGTAAGAGGCTGTTGATGCAATGAAAATAATCGTAGCCAAAATAAATTTCACAATATGTTGTTTCATAAAATATGTTGTTTGAAAAAAATAACTTTTATTAATTAAGCAGTCCCCGCTCACACACAAATCCTTTAGTGCGATACGTTTTACTAAATCTCCTTGCCTATCATGTTTACAATTTCTATTCATTTTTAATACATTAAGTTTTTATAAAAAAAATAGGCTTTGACTTGAATGTTGTCGCACAAAGGACTGGCTTCGTCGAATTTCATTTCGTGCGTGAGCGGTATTTTTTTTAAAAAGCCCCCTTTGTTTCTGTTTTCCTGGAATTTATTCCATCTATTTCGAGTGTTGAAATTCGTTTGCTCCTGCTACTATTTTCAATTTTAAAATGGCAAATACTTACAGCCCGGCAATCATTATTAATTGTTTCATATAAGTAATAATCTCCTTCTTCATACTGATTGGAAAAGCGAATAATAGTGTTTTTCAATTCAATAGACTGGTTGCTACAAATCTCCTTTCGGGGCTTGTCAACTTTATTAGTTTCATCCATTGTTTTATCGAGATCTAGAAAAGTTTCGGAAAAGTATCCTGTTTTTTCACCTTTAACCGAGCTAAGTATATCATCAAAAAAATACATTTCAATCTTGTCGAAAACGACATTTTTTACTGTATAATTTATTAAAACAACACATTTTACTCTAGAAGAATATGGCGGACCAAAAGGAGCTATTCTGTACTCAATATTTTCTTTTCTTGTTGAAAACAAAAATGCTTTTGCTAGCTTAGAATTACTTACGATTTCTTTATCATCTGAAATCATTTTCAGTGAAACTTTTTGTTTGGTCAAACTCTTTTTCAAATCAGTAAAAGTTGATTGACCAATTGTATAATTTCCTAAGGGAAATGTTCGAACCTGACTGAATGATAAAAAAGTAATACCTATTGTAATCAGTGTTATTATGTATTTATTTATAGCCATTTTTAATTAAATTAATTCAATATTCTAACAAATAAGTAGTTTAGATGAGTGATGGATACTGAATTGCTTTTATTTCTTTCTTCATTTTTCTGTCAAATTATATTTTACTGTCGAAATTCATTAAATATTAAAAGGAAGCTACCTCTGAATACGGAATGCGCAATAGTTTTATAAACTCATCTGTATGAGTTTTCGTACCCTTGCCTTTTTGAGTTACAGTAACATTCAATACACTTATATAAGCTTTACTATCTTCAGGATGGGAATAAATAATTACTTCTGAATAAGCATCGGGCAATGGCGGGTTTTCTTTAAGAGCCTGAAGTGTTCCAGCGTATTTTCCAACTTCCAATGCGTTTTTTAGCGCAATTGGATCGGCTACCAGAACGTGCTTGCTTCTTGTTTCTTTCAACCAGGTATTGCAGGCTTCTGAATAGGGTTTGTTTTTAACATACAGCCTCACAAAAAAACCGCTTGCAAGAATAATGACAGCTTCAAATATCCATATACACCATAGAGGGGTACCCGATACAACCGATCTTTTAACTGAAAATGTACCTATTTCATTAAGCATTTTTACAGCCTCATACACATACTTTGGCTCGAAGAATACATTTACAAAAGTTCTAAGATTAAATGATGTTTTAACGACACCTATATCTCCTATTGATGCAGTGCCCGAAGATTCCTGCGTTAACGATATAAAAAGCGCCCATTGCGAATAAAGTGCCACAACGCTTATTATTATTCCAATGACTAAGGCAACAGTTGTGTTTCGTATATTTCCTTTTTTTAGCATCATTGCCCCAAAAGCCACTAAACCAACGCTGAATAATATTGCAAAAATTACATTGATATAAATAAAAGGTAAGAGCCATTGCAATGCGATATACACAATGCTTAATAATATAGCCCCGACAACACCTCCTATTAATGCTATAATTATTCCGAATATTGGTGCTTTCCCAGATGGTTTGTAATACATTATATTCATATTTTTTTCAAATAATTGGACATTCCATTTTGCCCATATTTCGGGTATTAGTTACGTGTTTTTATTAAATGCAATTAATTTGCTTTTGCTCCATTTTGCATTAATAACTCTACTGTTTTAATTTTCAGCTTGTCTTCTACTGCAAGCATCAAAGGAGTTTCATTTTTATCATTCAGCCCATTTACATCTGCACCTTTTTCAATCAGGAGTTTTGCTTTTTTATATGTTTCTTTTGCTCTTTCCTTTTCCGAATTAATATTATATGCACATACTTTATGCAATACTGTGTTCCCTTCATCATCCTGCTGGCCTACATCAATATTTCCAACTTCTAAAAAGGTTTTAAGGATAAGTTCTGATTTTTCGGCAGCCCAATCCAAAGCTGATTTTTGCTTGTCATAATGAGGGAATGGCTGATAAGGATCTGCTCCAGTCTGGAGAAGCATCTCCAATACGTTTAATATATCATCATTTGCCAAATCTGTATACACTCTCATAAAGTAGCACAGCAAATTTTCATCAAATTGGGTAAGTAGTGAGAAATCGGGCTGCACATAACTGATGAACAATGCAAATAAATGCTTGTCTGTCAACGCGACAAAAAAAGCATTTTCCCCATTCTTATACTGTTCATTGGGATTAGCCCCATTCTCCATCAAAATTGTTATATAATTGTAATAGCGATACTGCACGGCTATATCCAAGGGTCTCTGATCATAGAGATCTGCTATATGAATATCAACCCCTTCATTGATGAAATACTGCAAATACTCTTTCCCGTTTTTACTATAAAAAAATGGATGTCTAATTAGCTGATGAAGATACCCCTGCTCCGCATTGTTTTTATAATGTATATTACATCCTGCATCCACTAGACATTTAATATGGACAAGTCCAGCTTCTCTATTTAAAAATAGCCCCAACAGGGTTTGGTCATCAACCTCATCATTAATATTGGAGACACGTTTTACAAAATTTGCGAAAAACACTGCTGATTCCTCATCATCTTTTAAACCGGATGCAATGAGCCTGAATGTTGAACCATTAAGATCATCACATTCATAGACATCCATTTGGACATAACCATGATTAATCAGTAATTCAAAAAGATCAAATGCTTTACCCTGCAATACATTATGAATAATATTGTCCCTATCATACTCATCTAAGTCCGAAGGGAATGATTCTCCGTTCTGTAAAAAAGTTCTTGCCTCATCAATTTTTCCCCACAATAAGCTTTTTATTAATGGATTATCTGTGCTGTTCATAGTAAATTAATTGAATTGTTCACTGTTTAGAATTAAGGATAGTTATGTAGTCATCTAAAAAAATTCATTATAATAATTTTGTAACAACATCTTTTTAGATAACCAAACAATGGTCTTTAATTTGGTTTTTGTTTTTTTTCTGATTCTTTTCTTTTTTGGGTTTCGGATTATAATTCCATATTGCCCTTGCAAAAAAGATTATAACATCCATTATCATAGAGGCAATCAGGTTACCTGTAGTTTTTTAATTATTGAACTTTGAAAATAACGGATAAATAACCATTCCCTATAAGAAGTTCAAAAAGATCAAATGCCTTGCCTTATCGTACATTATTTTTTTGGTGCTGTTGGTTTACCATCTCCTATTTTATCTATTCTTATTTCTTGCAAATACACCGCTTCTGACGTTTCGAAAGAAATAACTACTTTATCATTTATGCCAATAGGATGTTTTTCATTATCATAAAATATTACTTTGCCGCCTGTTTTAATAAATACATTATTTGCATAATTCTCTCCCCAAGGCATGTCTAGGGTAGCAATTTCAGTTGAATGATCATTGGGATCTGCATACACATATACTGTTTGTGGACGATTAGTGTAAATGGTAGGAGGCGGAGAATAGTACAAATAACCGGTTATTGAGTATCTTTTGCCAATATTATCTTTATTGGCCATGATTGAATCTACAGCCGCCGCCGTTGATGAAATAGGAGTTCCTTTTTCCAGAGCGATGTTACCGCAAGAACTCATTAAAAGTAAAAGGAAGAAAGCCGAAGCCAATTTTAGATTATTCATAATAGTTAAATTTATTGTTATAGTTTCATTACTCTTTTGTCCCGTTATTTATTTCTGACATTCTGTAAACAGACATAATTTTAAAGTTTCAAAAGGAACAATTGTTTTACTGTTTGCTCAGTCAAAGCACTTTTTATATATTCGATTTAGGTTAACCCTTTAAATAAAAATCATCCTTTTTTTTATCGTATACGACTTTATATTTCTTACCAGGTTCTGTCACAAACACCTTACACACTTTGCCCTCAAAAGTGAAGGTCGTTCTCTTTAACAAAGGGTTATAACTCATCGTAATGTGTTCTAACTCCATTTCTACATTGCCTGCATTTACAGAGAAAGTACCTGCATGAGGATATTTTCGGGAAAATTCATTAGTCATACTTTGACTTAGCACCTGATGTACATGAACGCCGGCAGCCCCTTCCCCGCCTGAATACGAAATCATTGCTTTATTTGGATGTTGCTTTAAAAATTCTGTTACTTTTTGAGTGTGCAAAAAATAATATGCCAAAGGGACAACTATAGACACAATTCCTATTAGGATTAAAATGTTTGTATTCTCCATATTCAAATGCAGATTAAAAGGATGTTCTTATTTCAAATTTTACTTTTTTACCATATTCAGTCAGAGAGTCGGCAAGATTAGCATAGTCATCAGAATACAATTTTATGTATCTATCATCATTTGTTATAAATGTGATAATAAAATCACCAGAGATGCTTCTTGCTTTGGTTACAGTATTATACGATTTAATTTCGGCTAGCAAAAGCTTGGTTGTTGTACCTCCATCTTTTATAATCAACCCTTTTTCATAAAAAGAAAGTTTATTGTTTTTTGCAGCAGAAATTCTATCAAACGAATACCATACGCAAAGCAGTGTTATAATAACCAATGTTACAGCCAACCAAGTTACCAGTGTATTCCAACAACTTATACAATAAAACCCGAAAGCAACTCCCACGACAATGCCTATAATAGCGTTCATTACTGCCCGCCATTTATTACATCTTATTTCAAATAATAAATCTCCCACATAATTATAATTTAGTGATAACAACATCTTTTATTAAATAAGAATAATCGTTTTTGCCTTCAGCTTCTTTAGCCGCTTTTCTTTGCCTTTCTTTCATTATTTCGGGCATCCTCTCATTTATTGTTACTTTAATTGGCCCTTTTGCTGTATAAACAAGTGTACCCGAAATTTTGACTTTATCCAGACAACTCAATTTTTTTCCATTTTTGTCATAGAGCTCTACGTTTTCCATTTTGAATTTGTCTGGAAAAAACATACTATTCGCAGACTTGCCAAAAAGAAGCTGCACATTATCTACCATTTTATCCCTGCTAAAAGAATAATCAGCTGTAGCACATAAATCTACCGTCACATAGTCACCAATCATATTAAACGAACCCGGTAACAAATAGCCCTCCATATCAATTTGTTTTCCATCCCACAAATAATTTTGGCTAAATTCAGATGCCATCTTTTTGTATTTATTCTCTTCATTTTTTTTATTTTCACAAGAGGCGGACATTAATAGAAGTGTCGCAGATAAGACACCCAAAAACAACTCTTTCATTCGATATTTATTTAAAAATTTAGTTATACTACTTTGCATATATTTTTGAAACTGTCATTACTACATTTTATAAGAGAATATTTCCTTTCCCGATTTATCGAGCAGCAATACATCATCACTTTGCACCAACAAAAAACCTTTTTTATAAGCACATACATTATCAAAAGAAATATTTTCTTTAAGCGGATAAGTCCAGTTGATGGCTCCCGTAGTACTGTTAAGGCTTTGAATGCTTGGCAAAGCATTAGGAGCTGCATTGGGATTAATTTCAACCAGTAAGGCCCCAGTATCATCATGATACAATACACTCGGTTTAAAATAAGAACGTTGGAATGTAAGATCTCTGAAAGAGACAATACGGGCATCTTTTAATTGCTTATCAAAAAAACGTTTCTCCCAATAATCTCCTGACCCTTCACCAAACGACCAAGAATAGGACGTAACCATATTTTTAGGTCCACCAATATTATCCTTAAAGAGGATTTTTAAAAGCTGTATTTTCTTATTGGGCTGATCGTCTTTTTTTGATGTAAATATATAAGTGTAACGCTCTTTAGCCCCAGACAATAAGGTCATGTTCCCTCCTACTGCATGTTCAAAATTTTCTTTTGTATATAACTTATGTATCACCGGATAATAGTAATAATTCGTTCCATCATTTGCCATTATGTTTAACCCATCTCCATAATTATCATAAACAAACTCCATTGTAGCAACTCCTGACGATAATGCCGACTGTCCCTTGAATAAATCTACTGACACATCTTTTATTTCCTGCGAATTAGGATCAATCTGAAAAATTTTGGTTTGATTTACTGTGCAATAAACTTTTCCGTCAGAAAATTTACGCAGTTGTATACCTACAGAAGAGGTTGAGCCTTCACTATTTAAGATTTTCTCCGCTTTGATTTCCTCTTTCGTTTCAGGATTGTAAAACAGAATATAAATGCCGTTTCGCGCATCTTCACTTGCAAATCCCCACTCCTTTTTCCCAACTTTTATTATGATAGGAGATTCCTTTTGCGTAACACAGCAGGTTATTTGCTCATTACTCCATCTGATGTCTTCATCTTGTTTAGAAATAGATTTATCTACTTCGCCAACAGTGTAAGCATTCGTAGTTGCATGCCCTATTAAAGAACTGATGATATTGCTTATAATAACAAAACCAAACACTACTCCAAAGAAAATTAAGGTCTTCCTTTTCATCTTTGCATAATCCTGCCGAGGCTGTTGCGGAAAAGAACGTTGATTAATATTGACATTAATGTCATCATTATCAAGAAAATATTCCGTCTGACAACTATCGCATCGATAGAAATCTGTTCGCATTTCTGTTTTTTGAGTACTTCCGCATTTTGGGCACTGAATTACCTTAATTTCTTTTGCCATATTAAATTACCACCCTTGATATTTTTTGTTTAGAAAGGTTATAAAAACGACCAATGCCTCCACCCCTGATTTCTTTGATTGAATTAGAAGAAATGCTTTTCGGAGACAGTTATCCGAAAAGTAGTTGCGTTATTCGTATTACAGTAAAATCTTCTTTTGTTTTAATTAAACCCCTGTTATTGATACTGAGATGAACCTATATTTTGATTGTTATTATATAAATGAATGATGTTTTTAGTTTCATCCAATAATTGGTCTATTTTGGTTGTTTTTTTGACACTACATAGGTATAAATCTTTAAAATTTTCATTAATTAAAAATTTGATTCGGATGTCTGTGCCGTTATACATACCATTGTATGTTTTTCTAACAATTGAAAATTGATAAAAATCTTTTAATTGGTACTGCTGCTTGAAAAGACCTCCATAAGAAAAAATGTATGTCCCTTTTTTTACATCAAAGATTTTCTTTTGGATTATTTGCCCAACAGCTATAGTAATTGGTATAAAACCTAAAAAAAGGAAATAACGATTGGCATTGCTTTGCACACCTATAGACGCTGTATACAAACCAACTAACATAAGGAGTATTGAGAAAGGTATGTTGTTTTGCTTTAAATGAAACTCATTTCCTTGTTTGCTATAAAATTGATAAGTAGATAATACTTTGGGGATAGTTTCTGATGCCTGTTTTGCAATGATGGCTTTTTTCTCATTTAAACCTGTCATTTCATAAAGAAGCGGTAAAATTTCCTGATTAAAAGTTTGATATTGGGAAGTGGTAACGCCCATAAGTAAAATACCTTTTCCAAATTTATTTGCATCAGAATACAGTCTAAAAGCTCTACCAGTACCTGTTACATAATTTATGGAAGAAATAGATGAAAAAGGCATTAAACATTTTTTTATAAAAAGACCGTCACGAATTACACTTTTGCTTTCTTTGTCAAAAACGATTTCTATCTCCCCAAACAGATAAAAAGGCAGGCAGAATATACACACAACTAAAACATAAACAACTTGACTTACAATAGAAACACTGCCTGTTTCATTAACCGCAAATGACAATAGTAAAACCATGTCAAAAACTAGAAAAATTGCCATCATAACAATAGCCACTACCTTAAATACGCCATAAGGATAGAAAGTAATTTTACAAGGATCTACTTGATATTTTTTCAACTTCATATATTTTATAAATTATCAGCTTTAAGATTTGGTACCGGAAAGAGCTACTCAAATTATTTGCTGAGTACTGCTGTTTATAGTCACTAATCTTGTTTAAAACAATTATCTTTTATCTTTTCTAACTTCTATCAATAATTGCACTAAATTGACATTGAGGGCAATTATTGAAGAAGCACACATTTAGTTATCCACCACTCAAAATTGTTGTTCCTGAAAAAATTCGCAATACAACTAAAGTTGAAAAATATTTTATACTATAAATCTTGCTTAACAGGTAAAGTATTATCCATAAGTCTTAAAAAGATCTGTCATAATAGACATTACTTTTCAAACCTATTGGCATTGCGAAAAAAGCAAGCAAAAAATATTGAGAAAGACATGCTATTCTACTTTATTATATAACAATACTAATAAGCAAGCAATAGAGTCTAGATAACTACTGAAGTTTGTTTTTTTAACACGTTTAAACCATCCATTTCATAAACAAAAAACAATATTTTTTTAACTGAATGGGGTTGAAAAGCAATAATATCTTTGAGTAATGTTTATTTCCAAATTTGTCAACATTCTTTCTTGTATTTCAAACAATACCTCTTCATATTTCTAAAATGAATGTCCCTTATTCTCAATTGCAATATTTTTTTCAAACTTATAGGAAAAAAACACCCCCTAAAGTCAGCTAAAGCCTAATTTATAACACAATAAGACTTTTTTTAAAAATCTACTTTATAGCATAAAAACGAACTTTTTAATAGTTTTTTAGAGAAGAATTCAATAGCTAATTTATTTTTAAATTTTATGCTTACACTTTATACAATTAAAAATAAAACTCATAATTGCTTTGCAAAAAAACATCTTGCATATAGTCTTTTTTTGTCTCTGCATTTGATCTTTCAAAAATCTATTTTTCTTTTTGAATGAAAACAAAACCACAATCGAAAGAACTGATATTATTCATATTTGAAAAATTTAATCATTCTAAAGAAAGTTTTTTAATATAGATCGACTATTCACCTCTTGTCATTACTTAAACTTTAAATTTAGTAGATTGAGATATTTTACTAATTTTTGGAAAACAAAAAAGGACAAATCAGAAAATTTCTAATTTATCCTAAGTGACTTTGGCAGCACAATGTAAACAGTATATTAGAAGATCTTAGGATTCTAAATAATGTTTAATCTAATCTCTATATCATATTTCAATATAATACCTTAGTTTAAATATTTATTCTAAAATTAAATCGCAGAGCAATCCCTGTAACGGAAAATGAGACATTAAATGACAATTTCATAATCATCACAATAATTTTATTGGTACGTAGATATCAATAATGTGATGATTTTCAGGATGCAATTTAGGATCATTTAAATGACTTAAAAAGAAATTTCTATTATCTGGCTGATAGCCATTTTCTTCAAACCATACCTCGTAAATGTAATTCCATGTTTTAAAGCATTCAGACATTGGCGCTTCTTTATGGAAAATAGCATACAATCCGCCACTTATAGTAGTATTGCCAATTATTCCTTCTCCTACTATTTTTTCAGGAACAGACAAACAAACATCTGCCTGAAGCATTCCTGATAAGTTGGCATTACTTCTATAGACGGTTAATGCTTTTGTTTCAGGAAAATTTACCAAATTTCTTGGAAAAGCCCAGCTAAAAAGCTGTTTAAACATATCTTCAAATGTTTCACTATCATGTTTGTGAATATTCAGATTTCGAACATAAATAACATTAAATGCCTCCAGCTTTTTGACTTCAAAATCAAGTTTTATAGTTTCACTCATTTCATTATTTTTTAAATTATTTAATTTGAGTGCAAGGTAGTTTTCGATTTCGGACTGCATTTTTCCAATATTGCTATCTATTATACCAATATTGCTATTTCTATATAACTTTCGCCATTCAGAAGGTGTTTGCTCTTTAACTTCACGAAAAGCTCTTGAGAAAGACGAAATACTTAAAAAACCACATTCCATAGCTATTTCACTAATCGTTTTGGAAGGATTGTTCATTAAGAAGAATAAGGCTCTTTCAATTTTTGCATTTTTAATAAAATCATTAATTGTTGTTCCTGTAACTGATTTGAAAATTCTATGAAAATGAAATTTTGAAAAATTTGAAAGGACAGCCAATTTCTCTAAAGAAAGTTCTTCATGAAGGTTTTCTTTAATATAATCTATACTCTTATTAATTCTAAAATAATACTCTTTAATAGACTCTTCTTTTGTCATGCTTTTGGATCTATGATATTGTTTCAACTAAAGATTCCTTGATTTGTAAAATAATATTGAAACCAAAGTTAAGAATGTATTTTTGAACCATAAAAAAAGCCTGAGAATATACATTCTTAGGCTTTCAAATTTTATGGTGACCTTGACGGTACATAATTCGAACCAGCTAATGCAAGATTTGAAGATTTTAAATGACATGTAATTGCGGATTTGATTGCTTATACAATAAAAATCCTATTTTTGATAACAAAAGAATAATATTGTACATAGCACAATCCTATTTTATCTTATTTGTACATCTGACAACGTCAGACTATATACAGGTTAAAGACAATCTTAAAAGAAACTGAAATTGACTGAAAATTATCTTATCACTAAAAAGAAAAAATACTATTGGAAAGACCATTTTTTTGGTTTGCTATTATTTATATTAATTGCAATCCTAACTTTTGTTAATTATACTCCTAAAAACAATGCAAAAAACCTTTGTTTGATTTTGTTCATATTGTCTCTCATAGTCATAGTTTTAATTTTACTCAATCTATTTTCAATTAAAAATTATTGCCTTACAAAAAATGAAATAATTGAATCATCATCCTTCATGAAAAATAAAGTATATAATCTGGATGAAATTGATGGATGGACAGAAAAACAGTATAAAGGAAAATTTGAAAATTGGGAAGAAATAATAGTATATTTTAAGAATGGAGAAAAAATAAAAATATCAAGCGACTATTTTGAAAATTATTTTGAAATAAAACACAAAATTGCGCTAATCAAAAATAGAGATACGCAAAAAGAGGAGTTAATTGAAAAAAGAATAAATAAAAAACTAGCAATTGCTTTTTTTATTCTTTCCCTTTTATTGTTTTATTGGGCTTACAATGCATTGCACGTTGAAGATATAAAAAGTAATGATATTTTTGTCTTAAAAGATAGAACATCAGAGAGAATAAAATTAACTAGGGGTAAGCATAAATCTATTGAAATAAAATTAGAAATGTATCCTGATTTAATTTTTAGAATAAGTGGAAATGATGCTATGAAAGCAACTTATGTCAAAAAATTAATAGAAGAAATAAAAATAGGAGATTCAATTTTTGTGGGAATAAATAAATCAGACTACAGACAAAAGTTAATTAAAGTTGATTCTTTGACATTTGGCGACAAGTATTTTTTTAATGAAAATATTAGCGTAGAAAGTGTGAGATCTGTAAATTCTGATTATCTAAGTTTATCCGATAATAATTTGAATAAATCCGAAAATAAATCTTGGAATTTTGGATGGTTTTTTGCGTTTGGTATATTTTTTCTTTTGATGTCTATATTTGGTTGGAACAAGGAATAGAAAAAACACTATCTTCAACAGCTACTACAACGAATTCATGCAACAGCTTAAAGAATGATGACTTTGTATTGAATGATTTAGATCCAAAGAATGGGACTGATTTAAGAATGATATCAACCATAAAACTGATGTGAAAAAGCCTGAAGGGATTCGAACCAAAATTACTTGCAAAAAGTGAGAATCTGTAAAAACACAAAATATAAAAAGGATTCCAAACCATAAAAAAAGCCTACAAAATATACACTTTGTAGGCTTTGATTTTTTAGTGACCCCGGAGGGGTTCGAACCCCCAACCCTCAGAGCCGAAATCTGATATTCTATCCAGTTGAACTACGAGGTCAGTTTTATTTATGATTTTAGATTATAGATTTTAGAATTCAGATTCAATCTATAATCTAAAATCTACAGTCTAAAATTATTATTTACGAAAGTAATTTTTTCACAATTGTAGAAATGGTTTTTCCTTCAGCAGTTCCTCCTAATTGAGCAGATGCTAATCCCATTACTTTACCCATTGAAGCAATTCCAGAAGCTCCTGTTTCAGCAATGATTTTTGCTACTACAGCTTCTACTTCTTCTTCGCTCAATTGAGCAGGCAAAAACTTCTCGATCACTGCTACTTGAGCCAATTCTGGTTCTGCTAAATCTGGACGGTTTTGCTCTGTAAAAATTCTTGCGCTTTCTTTACGAGTTTTTACCAATCTCTGAAGCAATTTAATTTCTTCGTCTTCAGATAAATCTTCTTTAGATCCTGAAGCTGTTGAAGCTAATAACAATTCAGATTTTACAGCTCTTAAAGCTTCTAAAGCTACTGTGTCTTTTGCTTTCATGGCCGTTTTGATTTCGTCCATGATTTGTGTTTGTAAACTCATGTTTATATTTTATTTGAATAAGCTAGTGCTTATTAATTGATATATTAATTTGGCCCTTCGACTTCGCTCAGGGTGATAATAAGATTCACTTTAAAAACCTATTTAGGAAGTCAAATTTTGAAATTCTGTGCGAAGATAAAAAAAATAACCCGAAAATTAAATCCAATTTTCGGGTTACCCAATATTATGATTCTAAAAATTAATCTACATTATCGTGCAAAAATGAATTGTTTGAACGTAATTGTAAATCATTATTACTGTCTGTTCCAACAGATATTCTAGAATTTGTATTATTAGACTGAGAGTTAGACAAATCTATTCCTAATCTTTTGTAAGCTGGTTCTTTCTCCAACTCATCGATTCTAGAAACATTGTTATGGAATTTATAGTTAAACTCTTTTAGTTTCTTTCTTCTTTCTTCTGCTCTTAAACGCAATGTTTCTTCAATAGTTAATTCTAAAGGAGAAACTTCAGAAGTTGTTGAAATATCAGGCTGACTTGCAAAATCAACTCTTGGTTTCAATGTAATATTTAATTCCTCTGGAATTGTAGGCTCAACTACTTTTTCAACTGGTTTAGAAGCCAATAAATCGTTTTCAACTTCCATATATTCTTCTAGAGAATATTTAATAATTCCGTTGTCTGAAACTTCAGTTACAGGAACAAATTGCACTGGATCGTTTACTTTAATTTCACGAGTTTCATTTGTCAATTCAAACAGAACTCTGTTATCCTCAATAACTGGCTCTCTTCTTACAGGCTCTTGCTTAAACAAAGGAAGATCAAAAGAAAAAGCAGTTTGTTCTTCTTTTTCAAAAACTCTTTGTTGCTGCACTGGTTGAATCGGCTGTTGTTGCTGTACTTGCTGAACAGCTGGCACCTCAGGAGATGAAATTGTAAAATCGATATCTGTAATTGGCGAAACAATTTCGAAAGTTACATCTAGATTTTTGATAAACTCAGACATCACCACTAACTCTTCCTGATTAATTGCTGGAGCAACAGCTTGTGCAGTTGGAGTAAATGTTTCATCATCGTCAACTAAATCAAAAACAACTTTATCTTCTGCTTTTGCTGTCGGTGTATCAACAGTTAGGTCAAAAGAAGCAAGCGGTTTATTGGTTAGATTATGAACGCTTCTTTGCTCATCTTCTAACGTATGAATGATTTTCTTTGGTTCTGTATTTACAATTTCATTTTGTTGTTCCACATCAAAACCTGTAGCAATAATAGTTACTGCAATAGCTTCACCAAGAGTTTCGTCTTCACCAACCCCCATAATGATATTTGCATTGTAACCAGCTTCATCTTGAATGTGATCGTTGATTTCTCCAATTTCGTCAAGAGTAATCTCATTAGTTCCAGAAACGATAAGCAACAATACGTTTTTGGCACCTGTAATTTTATTATCGTTCAACAATGGAGAATCCAAAGCAGAAACAATAGCATCTTTAGCTCTGTTGTCGCCTTCAGCCACAGAAGATCCCATGATCGCAGTTCCACTGTTAGCCAAAACAGTTTTCGCGTCACGTAAATCGATATTCTGAGTATAGTGGTGCGTAATTACTTCGGCAATACCTCTAGAGGCTGTTGCCAAAACTTCATCCGCTTTAGAAAATCCTGCTTTAAATCCAAGATTTCCATATACTTCTCTTAATTTATTGTTGTTGATTACAATTAAAGAATCGACCTGCTTACGCAATTTCTCGATTCCAATAATCGCCTGCTCTTGACGTACTTTCCCTTCAAATTGAAACGGAATTGTCACGATACCAACAGTTAATATTTCTCTTTCTTTTGCTAATTGAGCAATTACTGGAGCTGCACCAGTTCCTGTTCCTCCACCCATACCAGCAGTAATAAATACCATCTTAGTATTTTTATCAAGCATTTTCTCAATATCCGAAATACTTTCGATTGCCGACTGCTGTCCAACGTCTGGATTTGCTCCTGCTCCTAATCCTTCAGTTAAATTAACTCCTAACTGAATCTTATTGGGTACTGAACTATTTTGAAGCGCTTGCGAATCGGTATTACAAACGATAAAATCTACGCCTTTAATACCTTGTTTGAACATGTGGTTAATTGCGTTACTTCCGCCTCCACCTACACCTATTACTTTGATTACATTTGATTGATTTTTTGGTAAATCAAATGAAATACTTCCAAATTCTGAGTTGCTCATCATCTTTTTGGTTTTTTGAAATTCTTATTAAGTACATTTTTTACTTCTTGACTTGGGGCAAGAAATAATCCTTCTCTTTTTATTATTCTGCGTTGTCTAAAAATTCTTTGATTTTGTCGACATATCGATCAAAAAATGATCTTCTTATTTTGGTCTCAGTAGATTCATTTTTAGGAATCCTTTGACTTACGGTTTCTCTAGATTCTTCAATGGTTTCTACTTTCTCAACGTAGTTTTCTTCAACTTCGTATCGCTGCACTGGCGGAGCAGTTCTGTAAACAACTTTTGGCTGTTCTTGAACCATTTCCAATCTAACAGCGCTTTGCGAACTGTTTTCGATACTATTCATTACTAATCCTACTGCGGTTGCATATAGCGGGCTAGAGATTTCTTCACTAGAGTTTCCAGCCAAATGCTCGTTCGGATAACCAATTCTAGTATCCATTCCTGTAATGTATTCTACCAGTTGCTTAATGTGCTTTAATTGTGCACCTCCACCTGTTAAAACAATTCCAGCGATTAACTTTTTACGAGGATCTTCGTGCCCATAAGCTTTAATTTCTGCAAAAACCTGCTCTACAATTTCCACAACTCTCGCATGGATAATTTTTGATAGGTTTTTAAGCGAAATCTCTTTTGGCTCTCTTCCTCTTAAACCTGGAATTGAAACAATCTCGTTGTCTTTGTTTTCTCCTGGCCAAGCAGATCCGAATTTAATTTTTAAAAGTTCAGCTTGTTTTTCAATAATAGAACATCCTTCTTTGATATCATCTGTAATGACATTTCCTCCAAAAGGAATTACAGCTGTATGACGAATGATACCATCTTTGAAAATAGCCAAATCTGTTGTTCCGCCTCCAATATCGATAAGCGCAACACCAGCTTCTTTTTCTTCCTGACTTAAAACAGCATCTGCCGAAGCTAATGGTTCTAATGTTAAACCAGATAATTCTATTCCTGAACTCTGAATACATCTTCCAACGTTTCTGATTGAAGATGCCTGTCCAACTACAACGTGAAAACTAGATTCTAATCTTCCGCCGTACATTCCGATTGGCTCTTTAATTTCAGATTGCCCGTCGATTTTAAATTCTTGTGGTAAAACGTGAATAATTTCCTCTCCCGGTAACATCGCCAGTTTGTTTACCTGATCGATTAGAAGTTGAATATCTTTTTCGCCAATTACTTCTTCTGGATTATTTCTGCTGATATAATCTGTATGCTGAATACTTCTGATGTGCTGTCCGGCAATACCCACAACTACATCTTTAATTTTATAACCTGAATTATTTTCTGCTTCGAGTATCGCTTGTTGTATCGATTGTATCGTCTGCGTAATGTTGTTTACTACTCCTCTGGCAACACCCAAACTTTTGGATTTACCAATGCCCAAAATCTCCAACTTACCATATTCATTTTTTTTGCCAATCATGGCAACGATTTTGGTTGTTCCAATATCTAGACCTACTGCAATGTTATCTTTTTCCATTTTCTATTATTTAGTGCAAACTACTTGTTCCGTAAACCTAAGGTCAATTTTTTTGTATTTGTATAACGAACTATCTAAAACCGCTTTTTGAAAAAACGCTTTATAGTTTCTAAATTTCTTATCAACATTCATCGTTCTGCCAAAATCTATGAAGTAATCATAGTTGCGATTAAACATTTTTAAGCTTCCATTCGGCATAATCTCTATAGCAATGATGTTTTTTTTCAAAAACGCATCGTCATAAATTGTGCGAAATAAAGCTGCTAAATCTTCGTTATTTTTTTCATTTATTGCCCCTGAAACAAGAGGAACTCGCGCAGTGAAATTGTCTGATAAGGGCATTTTATTTCCCTCATAGTCAATATAAAAAGAAGCAGCGCCATCATAAACTCTTGCTATGGGCGTCTTCTGTTTTACTACTGCTTTTAGAACTCCATCGATACTTACAAAAACGTTTGACTTCTCAATCATCTCTTGCGTATCGAGGGTTTTCTCTATCTTATTCAAATCTAGTTCATCTTTTCTAATACTGGAAGCGTCTCTTTTATTTTCTATCAACAATTTATTAACCGTTTCTGGCTTCACAAAAAGCGTATTTTCTCCTACAAAAACAACCATAGATTTTTTCAATTTTCGATCGCCATTTCGATGCTGTGCGAAAGAATATAGAAAAAGAACTAGTCCGAAAATAAGTACTAATCTAATATTTGCCCAATTAAATATTTTCATTTAAAACCTTTTTAATTGACGGAACCATTTCTCCCAGATCACCAGCTCCAATTGTTACAATAATAGGTGCATCACTGGCTTTGATTTCACCTAATAAATCTTCTTTTGCAACAATTTTTTTGTTCGAATTTGTCATTTTACCCAAAAGCCACTCAGAAGTCACTCCTTCCATCGGAAGCTCTCTTGCAGGGTAAATATCCATCAAAAACACTTCATCAAACTGCGATAAGCTTGCTGCAAATCCGTCAACGAAATCTCTTGTTCTACTAAATAAATGTGGTTGGAAAATTGCCAGCACTTTACGCCCTGGATACAATTCTCTAACTGCTTGATGAACAGCATTTATTTCTGTTGGATGATGTGCATAATCATCGATATAAACTAAATTTTCACTCTTAATCTGGTACGAAAAACGTCTTCTTATCCCGTTGAATGAAGCAATGGCTTTTGCAATAGAATCGGTCGGGGTGCCGAAAGTCTTAGCCATCGCAATAGCCATTAATCCATTCATTAAATTATGTTTTCCAGGCAATCCGAAACGTAAATCTTTCATAATTTCTGAAGGCGTCTGCACATCAAAAACGTAAGCTCCATCTTCTATTCGAACATTATAAGCCTTATATACAGCATCTTCATTTATAGCACATTGAACGCCGTCTAAAGGCAATTCTTTGGTTATAAAAAGATTGTTTTTATCTTCAACTTTTGAAGCAAATTCTCTAAAAGAAGCCTCAATTGCATCACTTGTACCATAAATATCCAAATGATCTGCATCCATAGAAGTTACACAAGCAATATCTGGACGCAAATGCAAAAATGATCTGTCAAATTCGTCTGCTTCTACAACTGTTACTGTTTTTCCGCTTCCTATTAAATTAGAATTATAATTCTCAACAATTCCTCCAATAAAAGCCGTTACATCGGCACCGCTTTGAAACAAAATATGCCCCAAAATACTAGACGTAGTAGTTTTTCCGTGTGTTCCTGCAACTGCAAAACAAAAAGTATCTCTACTTATAATTCCAAGAACTTCGGCACGTTTTTTAACCTCAAAATGTCTTTCAACAAAATAATTCCATTCTGAATGTGTTTTTGGAACCGCTGGCGTATAAATTACTAGCGTATTTTCAACATAATAATCTGTTGGAATCAAATTTATATTGTCTTCAAAATGAATATCTATACCACTTTCAATCAACTCATTAGTTAGCATGGAAGGAGTTTTGTCGTAACCTGAAACTTGTTTTCCAATAAACTTGAAATAACGAGCCAGGGCACTCATTCCGATGCCTCCGATACCAATAAAATAAACGTTTTGTATTTGATTTAAATTCATTTCTTTTTTTGCTTTAAGCATTAAGCCTTAAGCTTTAAGCTTCCGACTTTTGTCTATACATTATTTGATTCTCTTATATTCTTTTAATCAGCATAAAGCTTACTGCCTATAGCCTAAAGCTTATAGCTTAATAAGCTTCACAATCTCTGCTACAATATCTTGAGTAGCTTTTGGTTTTGCCAGTTTTTTAATATTATCACTTAGTTGTTTCTGTTTTCCTGAATCTTTCAGCAGCGCTTCAAAAACAATGCTAAACTGACTGTCAAGCTCAGATTCTTTCAACAAAATCGCACCTTTTTCGTCTACAATTGCTTGCGCATTTTTAGTTTGGTGATCCTCAGCTACATTCGGCGATGGAATAAAAATGACTGGTTTTCCCACAATACACAATTCTGACACCGACGAAGCTCCAGCACGTGAAATTATGACATCTGATGCCGCGTAGACAAAATCCATTCTTTCAATAAAATCAACCACTTTTACATTTTGCTGATTGTATTTTTTATATTCTTCAAAATATAATTTTCCGCATTGCCAGATTACCTGTACATCTTGAGAAAGAAAATTTTGCAATTCTTTTTCAATTAACTGATTGATTCTTCTTGCTCCTAAACTTCCTCCTAAAACCAGCAACGTTTTCTTGTTCGGATCTAAATCATAAAAAGCAATTGCTTCATCACGTTTGCTTTCAATATCGATTAAATCCTGACGAACTGGATTTCCAGTTAAAACAATTTTCTCTTTTGGAAAAAAACGTTCTAAATTTTGATACGCCACACAAATTGCATTTGCTTTTTTACTTAACAATTTGTTTGTTATTCCTGGATAAGAATTCTGCTCTTGAACCACTGTTGGAATTCCAGCCGAACCTGCCGCTTGCAATAAGGGTCCGCTAGCAAAACCGCCTGTTCCAATTACCACATTTGGCTTGAACTTTTTAATTATTCTTTTTGATTCCAATAAACTGCTTGCTAGTTTAAGTGGAAACATGAAATTTTGTAATGTCAATTTTCGCTGCAGACCAGCAATCCAAAGACCTTTTATTTCGTAACCTGCCTGAGGCACTTTCTGCATTTCCATTTTATCTTTGGCACCTACAAAAAGAAATTCTGCATCAGGAAATTGTAATTTTAATTCGTTTGCAATTGCAATTGCAGGATAGATATGCCCTCCTGTTCCTCCTCCGCTAAGTATGAATTTATACTTTGTCATCGTTCTAAAAATTACAACTTTTTAAAAAATTTTTATATTCTAATCCTATTTGTTTAAAACCGCATTCATAGGGTTTCTTGAACTATCTTCGATGGAATACATTGGCTCTTCTTCGTATATTTCATCTGCAGGCAAATCCTCTTCTGCCATTTCTTTATCTATTAATCGCTGTAAGGCTTCTTTTCGTTTTTCTCTCTCAAGCTTATCCTCAGCAATTTCTTCTTCTTTTCTTGTCACACTAATGATAATTCCGAGTCCAAGACAAGTCATCCAAATCGAACTTCCCCCACTACTTATCAACGGAAGCGTTTGTCCTGTAACTGGCAATAACTCAACAGCAACCGCCATATTGATCATAGCCTGAAATATCATAGGAAAACCGACACCAACGACGACTAATTTTCCAAATATAGTTGGTGCTTTATGGGAAGCTATTACAAAACGGAACAATAACAATAAGTATAAAATTACTATCGAAACTCCACCAACTAAACCGTATTCCTCTACAATAATAGCGTAGATAAAATCGGAAGAAGATTGTGGCAAAAAGTTTTTCTGAACACTTTTTCCAGGACCTAATCCTCCTAATTTCCCAGATGCAATTGCAATTTTTGCTTTCTCAATCTGATAATCATCTTCATCAGGTTTGTCTGTTGTAAAATTCGTAATACGGCTTTCCCAAGTTGAAACCCTGCTAAAGAACCTTGAATCTGGAAAAGCTTTTGCAACTAATAAGAAGAATGCCAACATTGCAACTCCTGAACCAATGATAAAAGCAATATATTTTAATGGATACTTTCCAATAAATGTCAACATTAAAACCATTGAAAAGATTAACGCTGTAGTTGAAAAGTTCGCTGGTAAAATCAATATTAACGTAATGAACACTGGAATCCAAAGCTGAATCAATGAGGTCTGAAAAGGCTCATTTTCTTCTTTGGTTTTAGATAAATAACGTGCCACATAAATAAACAAAACGATTGCTGCTAATGTTGAAGTCTGAAATGTGATTCCGATAAAAGGAACCTGAATCCAACGACTTGCATTTGCTCCTGCAATTACAGTTCCTTTTAAAAGCGTATAGATCAATAAAATCCAAACGACTGGAAGCGCAATTTTTGATATCGCTCTAAAATAATGATATGGAACTCTATGCACCCAGTAAATGATTAAAAAACCAATACAGATATGCGCCAGATGTTTTACCAAATATCCTAATGTATTTCCTGTTCCATGCCCAATATAGGCCAAATTACTACTAGCGCTAAAAACAGGCATAAACGAAAACAACGCCAATAAGGCCACGAATGACCATATTACCCTATCTCCTTTTAGTTTGTTTACCAGCTCCTTCATAATCTTTTTGTTTCAGGTTTTCTTTTTTTTCATGTTTCAAGTTTCAGGTGTCTAACTTGAAACCTGAAACTTGAAACTATTTTCTACAAGTTGTGCACAGCTTGTTTAAATTGTTTTCCACGGTCTTCGTAGTTTTCGAATAAATCGAAACTTGCGCAGGCTGGAGACAATAAAACCACATCGCCTTTTTCTGTTAATCTTTGAGCAGTTTTTACTGCATCATTCATATTATTTACTTCAACCATAATATCAACAACGTTTCCAAAAGCATCGATAATTTTACGGTTATCGATTCCAAGACAGATAATTGCTTTCACTTTTTCGCGTACCAACGACATTAATTCGTTGTAATCGTTTCCTTTGTCAACACCTCCAACAATCCATACTGTTGGAGCATTCATACTATCCAAAGCAAAGAAAGTAGCATTTACATTTGTTGCTTTTGAATCGTTGATATATTGAACGTTTTGTATTTTTAGTACTTTTTCTAAACGGTGCTCAACACCTTGGAAATTAGATAGACTTTCACGAATCGTTGCATTTCTAATTTGCATCAATTTAGCTACAGAGCTTGCTGCCATGGCGTTTTTCATATTATGTTTTCCTTCTAACGCAATGTGTTCTGTATCCATTGTAAACTCTTCTTGGTTGATCTTTATTTCCATTTTGTTGTTATTTATAGAAGCCCCTTCATCAAATTTTTTCGTCAATGAAAAAGGAATTAGTTTTGCTTTTGTTTTGTTCTTCTTTAACCATTCTGTACTTGCCTCATCGTCTGCATCGTAAATGAGATAATCGTTCTCAGTCTGGTTCATCGTTATTCGGAACTTCGAATTGATATAATTTTCATATTTATATTCGTATCGATCTAAATGGTCCGGACTTATATTGGTTATTATGGCAATATCTGGTCTGTAATTTATTATTCCATCTAACTGAAAACTGCTTAATTCAAGAACGTAGGCATCAAATTTATTTTCCGCCACCTGCCAGGCGAAGCTTTTTCCAATATTTCCACCCAATCCAACATTTAATCCTGCATATTTCAACAAGTGATGTGTCAACATTGTGGTAGTAGTTTTACCATTGCTTCCGGTAATCCCAATGGTCATTGCATCTGTGTAAGGAATCGCAAATTCAATTTCCGAAATCACCTTTACTCCTGCTGCGATGAGTTTTTTAACTATCGGGGATTTATCAGGAATTCCAGGGCTTTTCATCACCACATCAGCATTTAGAATTAAATCTTCCGTATGCCGCTCTTCTTCCCAAGCAATTTTATTAATGATAAGAACTTCTTTATAGCTTTCCTTTATTTTTCCAAAGTCCGATACAAAAACATCGTAACCCTGTTTCTTACCGAGGATCGCGGTTCCTACTCCGCTTTCTCCTCCACCTAAAACTACTAATCTCATTTATCTTAATTTTAGGGTAATGATTGATAAAATGGCCAGCATCACAGCTACAATCCAGAAACGGGTTACAATTTTACTTTCGTGATATCCCTTTTTCTGATAATGATGATGAAGCGGTGACATCAAGAAAATTCTTCGTCCTTCTCCGAAACGCTTTTTCGTATATTTAAAATAACTTACCTGAATAATTACTGAAGCACTTTCTGCTAAGAAAATTCCGCAGAACAAAACAATCAATATTTCTTTACGAACTGCAATTGCTAAAACCGCGATGATTCCACCAATTGTCAAACTTCCCGTATCTCCCATAAACACCGATGCCGGAAATGAGTTATACCAAAGAAATCCGATAAGTGCACCCACAAAGGCAGAAATAAAAACCGTCATTTCTCCCGAATTGGGGATATACATAATGTTTAGATAATTCGAAAAAATAATATTACCTGAAACGAATGTAAAAATCCCGAGCGCGAGGACAGATATTGCGGAAGTTCCTGCTGCGAGTCCGTCAATTCCATCCGTTAAATTAGCACCATTTGAAACTGCTGTTATAATAAAAATTACTACTGGAATAAATACAAGCCAAGCCCATTTCTCATATCCATCTCCCATAAAAGACAATACTTCAGCATAGTCAAATTCGTTGTTTTTTACAAAAGGAATTGTAGTAGCTGTAGATTTTTCTTCAACTCCTGCTGGTACAATAACAGTCGAATTTGCTGCTGTCTTAAAAATATCTGCACGCCCTGTGTCTGTTCTTACTGTAACTGCAGCATTAAAATAAAGAACTGCACCAACGATGATTCCAAGACCAACTTGACCAATTACTTTAAAAATACCTTTTAAACCTTGTTTATCTTTTTTGAATATTTTGATATAATCATCAACAAAACCAATTGTTCCCATCCATAATGTAGTTACAATTAGCAAAACAATATAAATGTTATGCAATCTTGCAAACAATAGAACAGGAATAAGAGTGGCAAAAATGATAATTAATCCACCCATTGTAGGTGTACCAGCTTTTTCATTCTGACCTGCAAGACCAAGTTCTCGCACAGTTTCTCCTACTTGCTGACGACGCAAAAAGTTAATCACTCTTTTACCATAAATAGTCGATAGAAGCAACGAAAGCATAAATGCCAAAGCTGACCTAAATGTGATGTACTGGAAAACTCCTGTTCCTGGAAGATCCAACGTTTTATCAAAATATTCAAATAAATAGTACAGCATATTTTTTTATTTTTTAAATTCCAATTGTGAAATCCCAAATTCCAATTGTGTGATGGTATTTGAACTTAATTTTTTTTATTTATTCAGTTGTTCTAAAATTTCTCTTACCGTTTCCATATCATCAAAATGATGGCGAACACCATTTATTTCTTGATACGTTTCGTGCCCTTTTCCTGCGATTAGAATGATATCTTTAGGCTGAGCAAATTGACAAGCTGTTTTAATTGCTTGTTTTCTATCTGTAATTCGAAGCATTTTTTTATAATTGTGTGGCTCAACTCCTTGCTCCATTTCATCCAAAATAACTTCTGGATCTTCATTTCTCGGATTATCCGAAGTCAAAATCGCTTTATCGCTTAAATCTGAAGCAATCTTTGCCATAATCGGGCGTTTTGTTTTGTCTCGATTTCCTCCACATCCAACAACAGTAATCAACTGCTCATTTTTAGTACGGATATCATTTATTGTTTTCAAAACATTTTCCAATGCATCTGGCGTATGTGCATAATCTACAACAGCTGTAATACCTCCATCTGATACGATATATTGAAAACGACCCGAAACACTTTCTAAATCAGACAGTAAACGCAACGCTTCAAGACTATCAATTCCTAGCTCTACTGCAGTTCCATAAATTGCTAAAACGTTGTATGCGTTGAATGTACCAATCAGTTTTACCCAAACTTCATTGTCGTTAACTTTCAACAATAATCCTGATAATTGGCTTTCTAAAATCTGCGCTCTATAATCAGCATATGACTTTAAAGCGTAGGTTAGTTTTTTAGCAACAGTATTCTGCAACATTACAGAACCATTTTTATCATCAATATTAGATAAAACAAAAGCTGATTTTGGAAGTGAGTCAAAAAATGATTTTTTAACATCTCTATATTCAGCAAATGTTGGATGATAATCTAAATGATCGTGAGAAAGGTTCGTAAAAATTCCGCCTACAAAATGTAGAGCTTCCGTACGTTTTTGATGAATTCCATGCGAGCTTACTTCCATAAAACAATGCGTAACTCCAGCCTCAACCATTTCATTCAAATAATGATTTATAGTCAAAGAATCTGGCGTTGTATGCGTTGCAGGATATTCCGTTTTGTCTACTACGATTTTTACAGTTGACAGTAATCCCACTTTAAAACCAGCTTTTTCAAACAACTGAAACAATAATGACGCAATTGTCGTTTTTCCATTTGTTCCTGTTACTCCAACTAATTTTAATTTTGCAGATGGATCTTCAAAATAATTAGCTGCCATAAAAGCTAAAGCGGTATTGGTATCTTTTACTTGAATATAGGTAACATCGTTTACAACAGTTGCAGGAAGTGTATCGCAAATAATTGCTTTTGCTCCAAGTTCAATTGCTTTCTCTATGTAATCATGCCCATCTGAAAGTGAACCGCGAATTGCCACAAAAATGTCATTTGCTTCTACTTTGCGCGAATCAAATTCAATTTTATGAATAGCAATATCTGTTGAACCTTTTACAGATTCAATAGCCACTTTATATAATATGTCTTTTAATACTTTCACGATAATTCTAATACAATTGTTGTGTTTTTGCTAATACTGGTTCCCGCTTGAATTGATTGATTCTTCACTTTCCCCATTCCATTTACTTTTACTTTCAAACCTAAATTTTCCAATAAAGCAATCGCATCCATTCCTGGCATTCCTTTTAAATTCGGAATCTCGTTCAGCTTTTTATTAGCTTCAGCCGTATATCTATCATAACTAGCATCCTGTTTTGGAATTCTAGAATCTAATTTTTTAATCTTATTTGTTGAAGGCGCATCTGTAAAAATCTTTTGGGCAATTCTTTTAAAAACTGGCCCAGCAACATCTGCTCCGTAATAGTTATTTCTAGATGTATTTGGCTTATGAACCACTACAATACAAGAATATTTAGGATGATCGGCTGGGAAATAACCTGCGAAAGAAGATGCATAATACATTCCTTCTCTTCCTGCATTACCATAATTCACCATAGCTGTTCCTGTTTTTCCTGCCATTGAGAAATCTTTTGAATACAACTTAGAACCCGTTCCTTTTTTTACCACATTCGCCAAAACTGCTTTTACTTTTTTTAGCGTTTCAGGCGAACAAACCTTTGGATTCATTACTTCTGTATCAAACTTTTTAATGGTTTTGTTCCACTCTTTAATTTCTGATACAAATTGCGGTTTTACCATTACCCCATTATTCGCAACCGCATTATATAAAGTTAAAGTCTGCATTGGCGTAACCGAAACGTTATATCCAAAAGCCATCCACGGAAGCGTAGTTCCAGACCAATGTTTATCACCAGGTTGCGGAATATAAGGTCTTCCTTCTCCTTTAAAATGCAATCCTAATGGTTTATTTAAACCTAATTCATTAATATGATTTACAAACTTAGACGGGTTACTTTTGTAATTGTCATAAACTGCCTGAACCATTACTGTATTAGACGAAAGTTCAAATCCGCGTGCTAAAGTAACTTTTCCGTAACCACCTCTATGCGAATCACGAACGGCTCTTCCATAATATCTGATTTCCCCACCATGGCTATCGTAAACCGTACTTGTGTCAGCTACTTTATCTTCTAAAATCGCCATTAGATCAACCAATTTAAAAGTCGATCCTGGCTCGTGAGATTCAGCAACCGCATAATTTGTTGTTTCGTAATAAGAACCATCTTCTGCTCTTCCTAAATTTGAAATCGCTTTTATGTATCCTGTTTCCGTTTCCATAACAACCACACAACCGTGATCTGCTTCGTAATCTTCCAATTGTTTCAACAAAGCGTGGTGCGCAATATCTTGTATAAAAACATCTATAGTCGAAATCACATCGTAACCATCAATTGGATCCACCTCGTTTACATCTCGAATTGGTTTCCATTGCCCTTTTGCAATTTTTTGCTTTAAAATTTTACCATCTTTTCCGTTCAGATAATTTTTAAAAGCCCATTCAATTCCTTTTCCTACCTCTATTCCAGTTGCAGGATCAATGCGGTCATAACCAATTGTTCTTTCTGCAATTTTTCCGATCGGATGTTTTCTAACCGTTTCTTGTTCCACGATGATTCCGCCTTTGAAAGCTCCTAGACTGAACAACGGAAAACCTTTAATTTTCACATACTCAGTGTAACTCAAATTGCGAGCAATCAAGTAATAACGGTTTTTATTTTCACGTGCTTTTCGCAATTCTTTCTGAAAATAACTACTTGGTTTATCTAAAACTGTTGCCAATGAATCTGATAATGGTTTCACATATTTTTCGAAAGTTTCTGTTTTTGGCGCTTTAGCATCAAAACGAATTTCATAATTTGGGATCGATGTTGCCAATAAACTTCCGTCAGCAGAATAAATATTCCCTTTGTTTGCCGGAATCACAAAGTTTCTCACAGTACGCTGTTTAGCCAGTTTTCTATAATAATCTCCTTCAACCCACTGAATATTGGTTAATTTAACGACAATAGCAATTGCCATCAAAAAGATGAAAACTGCTACGAGGTAAATTCTGTAGGATATATGTTTATCGTCTACTGCCATATTCTTTTAAAGAAACTTTTTTCTTCTTCTTTTGTAACTTCTATTTTAACTGGAGGAACTGTCGACGGAAAAATTTGTTTTTCTAACATTTTATCCGAAATAGTTGACTCCATTTTTAATTTCATCAATTCTGAACGTCGATCCACAAATTCAGATCTCAATTCTTTTACTTCATTATTTAATTTCGCGATTTCAAAAACCTTTTGTTCGTATCGCTGTGTATTGGCAATCATCAAAATGGCCAGCAGAATTATAAAAACAATAAATCGCCAATTTTTTACAGCATCTTCATGAATCAGGAATCTTGCTTTTAATATGCTAAATACGCCACTTTTCATTATTTCCTACCTTAATATATATTATAGCTTTTCTGCAACTCTTAATTTGGCACTTCTTGCTCTATTATTAATCTTGATCTCCTCATCATCTGGAACAATCAATTTCCCTATTGTTTTGTATGGAACTGAAAAATTTCCGTAAAAATCTCTTTCTGGCTCACCTTCAAACATTCCGTTTTTAATGAATCTTTTCACCAAACGATCTTCTAAAGAATGGTATGAGATTACAGAAAATCTTCCTCCTGGTTTTAAAATCTCCAATGACTGCTCAATAAATTCTTTTAAAACATCCATTTCCTGATTCACCTCGATTCTGATTGCCTGATAAATCTGAGCCAAGACTTTGTTTCGAACTTTCTCTGGCAAAAACTTTTTCAAAACTTCTTTCAATTCTTCACTCGTTTTGATTGGGTAATCTTTTCTAGCCTCAACAATTGTTCTTGCCAAAACGGGTGCGTTTTTCAACTCCCCATAATCAAAAAAAACACGACGTAAATCCTGTTCTTCATATTCGTTAACCACTCGATAAGCATTTAAATCATTTCTTTGACTCATCCGCATATCTAACTCGGCATCAAATCTTGTTGAGAAACCTCTTTCAGGAACATCAAACTGATGTGATGAAACTCCTAAATCTGCCAGGATTCCATCAACCGACTTTACTCCATGAAAGCGTAAAAATCTTTTTATGAACCTAAAATTCTCATTTATCAGAGTAAACCTTTCGTCTGGCAATGCATTAGCAAGCGCATCTTCATCTTGATCAAATGCAAACAGCCTTCCGTTTGGCCCTAATCTTTTTAAAATCTCTTTTGAATGACCACCGCCTCCAAACGTAACATCTACATACACACCATCAGGCTTAATATTTAAACCATCTACTGTTGGATGAAGCAAAACCGGATTATGATATTCCATCTTCGTCGTCATTAATATTTCCCATTACTTCTTCGGCTAAATCTGCAAAATCCATATCTTCGCCGCTAATTGATTTCTCGTATAAATCTTTGTCCCAAATCTCAACAATATTAACCGCAGATGAAAAAACGACATCTTTAGAAATACTTGCAAACATTACCAAATCTTTTGGAACAAGCAATCGCCCTAATGCATCAACCTCAACCACTTTAACACCAGCAGTAAACCTTCTAATGAAATCGTTGTTCTTTTTTACAAAGCGATTAAGCTTGTTGATTTTTTTCATCATCGCATCCCATTCTACCATAGGATACAACTCTAAACACGGCTGAAAAACAGAACGCTTCAAAACAAATCCGTCTTGAAGAGAAGCCGTCAACTGCTTTTTTAAAGGTGCAGGCATCATTAGCCTTCCTTTAGCATCGACTTTACATTCATATGTTCCAACAATTGTGTTCAAAAAAACTAGTTAACATGTTATACAGCAAAAATATAAAAAAAATTACCACATTTTACCACTTTATACCACTTTGTTAATAAGTTTAACCACTTTACTCCCACACTCCATAATCTACAATCAATCAATACTTTAACTATTAATTAACAGATTCTTAAATACGTTATTCATTCAAAAAAATAATGCGCTAATTTTCTTAAAAAATTGATTATAATGCACATTTCTTAACATTTGCATATTTTAACAAATAGTGGTTTAATCACTGATTTTTAATCATTTATAAATTCTACTCAAATTATCTAGTTAAAAAATGACATCAAAAATTCATTTTTGTTGAATTAACCCTATATTTGTCGAAATTGAAATTGGCATTAGATTAGATGGACAAACACTATAAAAAAGAAGGCAAATACAGCTATTTTGAAGCTGGAGAAGGAACTCCGATCGTTATTCTGCATGGATTAATGGGAGGTCTAAGTAACTTTGATGGTGTAGCACAATATTTCCCAAACAAAGGATATAAAGTTGTTATCCCAGATTTGCCAATATACACCCAAAGCATTTTAAAAACGAACGTAAAAAGTTTTGCGAAATACGTAAAAGACTTTATCACTTTTAAAGGTTTTGACAAAGTAATTCTTTTAGGAAATTCTCTTGGAGGACATATCGCTTTGTACCATACAAAACTTTATCCTGAAAAAGTTGCTGGACTTGTAATCACAGGAAGCTCTGGACTTTACGAAAGCGCAATGGGAGACAGTTACCCAAGAAGAGGCGATTACGAATACATTAAAAAGAAAGCCGAAGATGTATTTTACGACCCGAAAATAGCAACTCCCGAATTGATTGATGAAGTATACGCTACGGCTAATGACCGAATCAAATTAATCAAAACCTTAACTATTGCAAAGAGCGCGATACGTCACAATATGGCTAAAGATTTGCCTAAAATGACTGTTGAAACTTGCATTATTTGGGGTAAAAATGACTCTGTAACACCTCCAAATGTAGCAGAAGAATTCCATAAATTACTACCAAATTCTGATTTGTACTGGATAGACAAATGTGGACACGCAGCAATGATGGAACACCCTCAAGAATTTAACGAAGTTCTTGAAAAATGGCTTACTGAAAAGAATTTATAGCCGTTAAAATTTATTTTTTAGGAGGTTTTAAAACGAAGGAATATGAAAATTAACACCGCCGAATTTATTGTCAGCAATTCTGACGCATCAAAATGTCCAAAGGACTTTTTACCAGAATATGCCTTTATAGGAAGATCAAACGTAGGTAAGTCGTCTTTGATTAATATGCTTACCAACAATAAAAATTTAGCAAAAACATCTGGAAAACCAGGAAAAACACAATTAATAAACCACTTTAAAATCAACAACAATTGGTTTTTGGTCGATTTACCTGGTTACGGTTACGCTAAAGTTTCAAAGAAAACAAAGTCAACTTTTCAGAAGTTCATCACCGATTATTTCGAAACTAGAGAGCAGCTTGTTTGCGCTTTTGTTTTGATTGACATTCGCCACGAAGCGCAAAATATCGACATCGAATTTATGTCTTATATGGGCGAAAGCGAGATTCCGTTTTGTATTATTTTTACTAAAGCGGATAAAATTGGTAAAACTAAAATAGATTCGCATATCGCAGCTTACAAAAAACAGATGTTTGCCAATAACTGGGCCGAAATGCCTCAGTATTTTGTAACCTCATCTACAGAATCTATCGGAAAAGAAGAACTTTTGTCTTATATCGATCAAGTAAATCAAGAAGTTTTTAAAAACAACTCGGAATTTTAAAATTAAATTCCAAATTTTTAAAAATATACAATAATAAAAATTCCAAACTCCAATCTTACACTTGGAATTTGGGATTTTTTATATTTATTAGTTTAGTTTTTGCTTCGTTTTTCTTCTGAAATTTAAAGACTTCCATTCTTTATAAATCAAAAACTGATACAGAATATAAAATAAAGAATTGAAAAACCAGAAATCGAGCACAAATGGTTCTGTAAAAAATACAGAATCGGTATTTCCTGAGAGAAAAATCCCCGCACTACTTGTTACATAAATAATGAGTCCGTTACAGAAATAGAAATAATTATGCTTATGCTTTTTTAAATTGGAGACAATAAAATAGATCGCATAAAACAGCAATGGAATAGATGTTATTGTTATTTCTATTAGATTAAACTCCCAATAAAGCGAAGGTTTATTATAATATTGCCATCCTAAAAAAAGAAGCACGGCCCAAAAGACAATTACCATAATCTGCTTTAATACTCTACTTGAAAAACTTTTATAAAAAAAGAGGTTAAGCGTGATAAACTGGAAAATAAAATAATAATGCGAAAGGAAGAAATTAGAATTAGGATAAAGAAACCCGATTATATTACAAAGCAATTCTACACAAAACAATAAAACCAAATAAGCTGTTATAATACGATACAATATATCTCTGTTTTTGCAGGTCATATAAAAGCGTATCGCATTAGCTAGCAAAAAAAACAAACCGATAAGACTTACAAGAAAAGCAAACAGCATATAATTTGATTTATCTAGACAATTTACAATAAAAAAACAAAAAATCCCAAACCCAATCTCTAAGATTGAATTTGGAATTTTACTTATTTGGAATTTAACTATTTTGTCAGCTCAAGTTTTTCCGCAAAGTAGTCACAGAAATCTTTCATTGTGTCTGACATTTTTTCGTCATCTGTTGCACGTTTAAATGTGTCCGACATAGCTACTAAAGTCTGGTGGAAGAAAATTTTCATTTCGTCTACTGGCATGTCTTTTGTCCATAAATCAATACGCATGGTTTCTTTTGCTTTGCTGTCCCAAATAGACAACATAATTGCTTTTGCTTCTTCTGCTTGAACTCCACCGTCTTGCGCACTCCATGTTAGTTTTTCAGGAACACGGTTTTCATCCAATTCTATATTAAATTTAATCTCTGAGTTTATATTTGCCATTATTTCTTAGGTTTATATTTTGATTTTTCGAAGATTTCTTTTGGCTCAATTTTAAATAAATCAGCCAAAGAAACATCACTATTATTTTTCATGTAAGAACGTACCATCTGCCAGCCAATCCAAGCCCCCACTCGCCCTGGAGAATCGTTATCTATTTCTAAAAAGAATTTAGAAAAAGGTGCTGGAGCTATAAATCGCGCTCTCAACTTTGGATCTTCACTATAAAGCATTTCATTTTCTATGAAATAACGCCACATATAGGCCTCGTTTTCTTCACACCATTTTATCTGCTCTGGAGTATATCCCATTTTTTCTGCATCTGTATATTCAGGAATCAGCAAATCTTTTGCATAAAGCTGTTTCCCTTCAAAAACCATTTGTGCAACCAAACTCTTATCTATAGAATTTGGAATATTTCGATACGAAAAACTAGAAACTACGTCTGGCATAATTTGTCTTTCTTCAAAGTTCTCTTTTAAGTAATTTGGAAACTCATAAAACTTATGATTTTTACCTAAATACAATTCTAAAGCTACAACCACTAGACTATCTGCATAAATTGATTTTGCATTATAATCCATTTCTCCAATAACCGTAATTACTTTAGGAATTTTAGTTTTAGGAAAATAATATTTTACGTGCTGAAATAGCTCATTAAACTCTTTGCGAACGGGTTCAAAATTGCTGTATTTTTTCTGAACTTCCTCGTAAACTTCTCTCCAGATCGGATCATTCATTTTCTGAATCCAGACATTATCATCGTTGCCAGGAAAGAAAAACGGGTATTGTTTTTTTATTTTCGGAAGATCTTGCGGTTTAGTCTCAAAAAACACCTTATCAAATCTTTCCACTTTAATATCAACAGGAATTTCTTCTACTTCTTTTTCAACCTTACTTTTTTGATTGCAAGACAAAAAAAACAGGCATAGAACCACTGCAAAGCGATATATTTTCATTTTATTTTAATTAGATTTGTGTTATCAGAATTTTAAGCAGTTGCATACTCAAAATAATTCTGCAAATATACATCCCTGTATCTTAAAACTTAAACTATTATGGCTAAAAAAAGCACAATTCAGACGGAAAAAGTAAATACGCACATTGTAGAGTGGTTAAAAAATTACGCTACTAATGCAAAAGTAAATGGTTTTGTAATTGGAATCTCTGGTGGTGTAGATTCTGCAGTAACTTCAACTTTATGCGCACAGACCGGACTGAACGTTTTATGTGTAGAAATGCCAATTCATCAGGCAGAAAGCCAAGTGACAAGAGGAAGAGAGCATATTGATCAGTTAAAAAAACGTTTCCCAAATGTTTCTGATGTTAAGACTGATTTGACAGAAACTTTTGAATCGTTTAAAAGTGCTGTTCCTTCAACTGAGGATACAGCAAAAGTAAATTTAGCTTTAGCAAACACACGTGCACGTATTAGAATGACTTCTTTATATTATTTAGCAGGAATTCATGGTTTGCTTGTTGCAGGAACTGGAAACAAGGTTGAAGATTTTGGTGTAGGCTTTTATACTAAATATGGAGATGGCGGTGTAGATTTAAGTCCGATTGCTGATTTAATGAAATCTGACGTATACGCTTTAGGAGAATTTTTGCAAATTCCGCAATCCATTTTAACAGCCGCTCCTACTGATGGATTATTTGGAGACAATCGTACAGATGAGGATCAATTAGGCGCTAGTTATGACGAGTTAGAATGGGCGATGTTGGCCGCGGAGTCAGGAAAGACGGCATCTGACTTTGAGGGGAGAGAAAAATCTGTCTTTGAAATTTATAAACGATTAAACACCAGCAACAAGCACAAAATGGATGCAATTCCGGTTTGTTTAATACCAAAAACGTTAAAATAATACATTTTAACATTCTCTGCGAGTTATTACAGAATTTATTTATTAATTTTACCGTTCCAAAAACATGAACAATTCTAAAAAAGGTAAAAATTATGATTAAAGTATGTCTAGCAGACAATCATCCTGTGACGCACTTTGGCGTTAAGTCTTATTTTAAAGACCACGATCAAATTTCAATTGTTGCCAACGTAGGCAATTTTTCAATGGTTAGAGATATCCTTCAAACTAAGGAAATCGATATTCTAATCTTAGACTTAGAGTTAGAAGGTCTTTCTAGTATCTTCGAAATCAAATCAATCCTGAAAAATTTCCCAAAAACAAAAATTGTTATTTTCAGTGATCTTGCTGAGCAAATGTACGCTCCAAACGCAATTAAAGCAGGAGTTTCTGGGTATGTACACAAAACAGAAAAACTTGAAACATTAGGTCATTCTATTATTAAAGTACACGAAGGAAAAATCATCATCAACGAAACAGTACGTAAAAACATGGCACTTATTGCTAAACAAAGCAAAAGTGAGCGTTTGTACAGAAAACTTTCTAACCGCGAAATCGAGGTTTTACGCTACTTAAGTGATGGTAAGAAAAACAATGAAATCTCTAAAATCTTAAATCTGAACGAAAAAACGATCAGTACCTACAAACTGAGATTATTAACTAAATTGAATGTTACTAATTTAGTTGACTTAGTAAACAAAGCGAAGACTTTAGAAATTATTTAATTCAAATCGACTAACTTAAATATTTAAGTAATCGAAAATTTATAAAAACTCTATCTTTTTTGATTTATCAAATTAGATAGAGTTTTTCTCTTTTTAGTGATAAGGTACGACTACACGTCCAAGTTTCTTCGAAAAATTATTCAGCAGTTTAGAATAATCTATTACCATACTTAAAACTTCTGAATTGTCTTCTTGCGGATTCGTTAGAAGAGAATTCTTTAATTCTGCAATGATTGCAGACACCAAATACCATCGCATAGCAAATATGGTCTCAGAAACATTCTGCTCAATCGTTTCACTTTTTTGTTTTGGAAAAATATTCTGCCCTTCCCAATTATGAATGGTTAACCTTTCGTCTTCCATTAAAATATTGGTAACTTCTTGAGCAAATTCAGGCTCTAAATGCATCAAATATTTATCTAAACTAAAAGTTTCATTCTGATTATAAAAATCAATAATATTAGTATAAATATTTTTAAATAAAACATTCGATAGCTCTATCTCATCTTCCTGCAGACTTAGATATATTTTTTCGAATACTTTATATTGTCTTTTTTCAGAAACCTCTTTTACATTTCCTTCTTCATCTGCTTTCAAGAAAACATCTTCAAAATCTTCTACTACGCTTCCATACAAAAGCAAAACCTCAATGACTTTCCTTTCAAAACCATATAAAATATCTACTTTTTGAGTTTGTTGTGGCGGATAATATCCGGGATCTCCAGGATAATCGTAACCTTCTGGCGGCCCTGTTCTTGGATCTTCTGGATCTCCTCCTGAAAACGTACCTGCTTGTGGAGGCTGGTTTCTAACTACTTCAAAAGGCTTTTGTTCCTGCTTTTGCTTTTTATTCGCTTCGGCAATATCTTTCTGGATAAGTTGCGCTAAAGTACTTGTCAGAACCTGCTCAGAAATATCCATAATTCGAGCACATTCCTGAATATATACTTCTCGCTGAATACGATCTGGTATTTTAGAGATACTCGCTACCATATCACGAATCAGATCGGCTTTTTTTATCGGGTCGTTTTTAGCTTCGCCCATTAAGATCGAAGCTTTAAACTGTATAAAATCTTTACTGTTATTTTCTAAATAAGCAACTAAATCATCATGCGAATTTTTACGGGCAAAACTATCGGGATCTTCCCCATCAGGAAACGAACAAACTCTGACATTCATTCCTTCTTCAAGAATTAAATCGATTCCTCGAATAGAAGCACGCAAACCTGCAGCATCTCCATCAAAAAGAACGGTGATATTTCGCGTTAGACGATTGATCAAACGAATCTGATCTGGCGTTAAAGCTGTTCCAGACGAAGCCACAACATTTTCTATTCCGGCTTGACTGAACTGAATCACATCCGTATAACCTTCAACCAAATAACAGTTATTTTGTTTGGCTATAGATTGTTTTGCGTGATAAATTCCGTAAAGAACTTTACTTTTATGGTAAATATCACTTTCTGGTGAATTCAGGTATTTTGCAGCTTTTTTATCATTGGTTAAAATACGTCCTCCAAAACCTAAAACACGCCCCGACATACTTTGAATTGGAAACATTACGCGTCCTTTAAATCGGTCAAAGGGGCGATCTTCTCTTGGAATTGTTAAACCTGTACTTTCTAAAAATTCTAATTTGTATCCTTTTCCTAAGGCTTCTTTAGTCAAAGCATCCCAAGTTTCTGGAGAATATCCTAGGTTGAATTTTTTAATGGTTTCATTGGTAAATCCTCTTTCTTTAAAATAAGATAAACCAATTGCTTTTCCTTCTTCAGAATTAACCAAAACATCTTGAAAATATTTGGCTGCAAATTCAGAAACGAGATACATACTTTCTCTAATATCTGTATTTGCTTTTTCTGCTTCAGTCTGTTCGGTTTCTTCGATTTCGATATTGTATTTTTTAGCCAAATATCGAATGGCTTCCGGATAGGTAAACTGCGAATGCTCCATTAAAAATTTAACCGAGTTTCCTCCTTTTCCTGTACTAAAATCTTTCCAGATCCCTTTTGCCGGTGAAACCATGAACGAAGGCGAACGCTCATCTGAGAATGGACTCAAACCTTTAAAATTACTTCCTGCGCGTTTTAAATTGACAAAATCGCCAATAACCTCCTCTACTCGAGCAGTTTCAAAAACAGCGTCAATGGTGGTTTGTGAAATCAAAGTATATTAAATTTTTAAAAGTTGAGAGCTAGCAAAAATACGCAATTCTTGCTGGAATTTTTATCATTTTAAATCAAAAAAAGCATCTCTCTCAAGATGCCCTTTTACTAACTAAACGACCAGTAATTTTAGTTTAAATCTACGCGAAGTCCTAACGATATGTTATTCTCTTTTACTAGATTATTCTGAAATAATGGATTTAAATCATACTTAAAATACAAACTCAATTCTCTATAACCGATGTACGAACTCAGACCATAAATAAAATTATTTACGTTGTAATCGCCTTTTATAGTGGTTTTATATTTTAAATCTTCTTCTTCAAACTTTAAAATCTGCTTTGATTTTACGTTGATTCCTGCATAACCTCCAACACCAAAACGGAAACTTTTATGAGTTTTAAAATACGTTTTCCCATCGCGCTCTATTGGTCTTGTAAAATCAAATTCTAAATGTACAGGTGCTACCAAATACACATTTCTAAAACGAGATTCGGTTAAATGAACTGGATTTTCAACTAGATTTGTCTGTTCGCCATCTACTACAAAACTTCTGTTATTTGTTGGACGTATATTATTGTACATTAATGAAAGTCCGTATTTGGCATGAAGCAGATTATCGTTTTTCATCAGTCTTGAATTATATGTAAATCCCCATTCGTAAAAATGCGATCCCATAAATTTATAATTTGAATCCTGAAGTTTTCCGTCGACCATCATATTATTTAATCCCATTGCAAATACAAATTGGGATGTTGTTCTTTTTTCACTACGAATAGAATCTTTATGGTGACTATATGACTTCCAACGAATCATATACACTTTTGCAGAATCTTCTTTTATTTTTCCGTCTACTTTTTTCTGAACAAGATCATTTAATTCATTTTGAGCGAGAGTTACTTTTTCTTCAATAATTACAGCTCTCGCTTCTGCTAATTCCTTTTTACGTTTGTCTGCCTGTTCTTGTGTAATTTTCCCTTCAGACAACTGAACATTTACAGCTTCAACTTCTTCCTTTAAAGTTTCTTTTTCTTCTTTGGTAATTTTCTCGATTTTATTAGCAATTCTTTTTGCTTCAGACTCAAAAGTTTCTTGGCCTACTACTTTACTTATTACTAAAAAGAAGAAAAGTATAAGATAAATGGTAAAATTTCTCATGATTGATTGTTTTAAAATGATTGAATATTTGATTGATGATGATTCTTTTAATTATTAATTATAAAATGTGAATTGTAAATTCTATTCCTGCTGATTTCTATTGGATATCGCAACTTTAACTTCTTGAAGATTCTTATTGACTTTTGTAATTACTTTTTCTCTAAAAGAAAGCTCTAGTTCGCCATCTACTTGATTAAGCAAATCGGTAGCATTGATTTTCACTTTTGCTTTTTTTGTCTGACTTTGAGCCAAAACTTTATTTTCAGCTGTCTCTAATAACTGATCTACATTTTCTTTTTTTGAAGTTTCAGCAATTTGAGTTTGATTATGTACTGATTCTTTTTCTTGATTGTTTTTGATGATGATTGAAGACTCCGCTACTTGATTTGATACATTTTTAATGGTTTTATTTGAGATTTGATTATTGATTCTTTCGTTTTTCCTAATTCTTTCTTCTTCAGTTTTTTCTGCGATTACAGTTTCTGTTTTTAGGGAATTAGCACTATCTAAAACAGGTGCTGTAACCGAGTCTTTTGGGGTTTTCGTTTCTTTTTCAACAATTACCGTTTCTGGCGTTGCAACTGATTTATTATTTTGATTGAAAAACAAAGTCCCAATCAATAAAAATCCGATGAAACTGGCAGCGATATACAACCATTTTCTATTTCTCTTTGGCTTCTTTTCTTCGGCCACACTCAACATCGCATCCAATCGATCCCAAGCTTTGTTGCTTGGCTCAATTTCTCGTTGATTTAGCTTTTCACGGAAATCCTTTTCAAAATTATTCGGTTCCATTATCTTGTTTTTTTAAAATAGTAATTTGTGTTTGCAGCATTTTTCTAGCGTGCGATAATTGCGATTTTGATGTTCCTTCATTTATTCCCAACATCTTCGCAATTTCATTGTGTTTATAGCCTTCAATCGCATATAAATTGAAAACCATTTTGTAGCCGTCTGGCAAAGCATCAATTAAATACTGAATCTGTTCTACAGTAAATTGACTGTCTATTTCGTTAAAGCTTTCTTCTACAAAAAATTCATCTTCGGCAAATTTTACTTTTTTCTGAACTCTTAAATAGGAAATGCATTCGTTAACCATAATTCGGCGGATCCAGCCTTCAAAACTTCCTTTGCGTTCAAAGTTTTTTAGATTCGTAAACACTTTCATGAAAGCCGTGATCATTACATCTTCTGCCAGCTGAATGTCTTTTATATATTGTCGACATACACTTAACATTTTTGAAGAATATTTACCGTAAATCTGCTGTTGTGCCTGACGATTGTTCTCGACAGCCAACTTTATGATTTTGGTTTCTTCTGGATGTAACGAAATAATTTTCATTAATAAGCTTTTCGGTTTGGTTTTAGAAATAGACTTCTATTAGCATAGACGATTGTCGATTTGAAATGGTTGCATGAGGATAAAAAAAAAATCAAAAAAAAATCAAAATTCCAAATTCCAAAATCAGGAGGATTTTGATTTTATTAGTGTAAACTTAAGCAAACTTCTCGCATAAGACACGCTGCAATATCTAAGCATTCTTAAATACCTTGAGAATTTCCTTAAACGTTACTAAAACAAGTTTTTTTAATTAATACTCATTTACGTATTAAAATTATTATATTTACTCCGAAAAATTTACCAAAAACAAACCTAAACCTAATTAAATGAAAGACAAGTTCTCCTCAATTCTCGTTCTTTTTGTTGCCATTTTTTGCTGTAAAAACTGCTCAACCGAATATATTAAAGGCGGAGACAACAAAGCAATCTCCAATTATGAAAAAATGCTTTTCGACAATTCAACAATCCAAGCGGAATTATATGATGAATATAAAGAAACTACGATTAAAATTGCTGGCATACCAATGAAGACTTATAAATTTAGGTATCATTTTGATTTGGATGGAAACACTTATGAAGGAGAACATACTTTTGATGTTGATCTTCCAAAATCAAATAAATTGACTGTTTACTATCTTAAAAGTGATCCGAATTTTAACCTTGCAAATCCAAAATCAGAATTAGCTAAGGAAAAAGAAAAAAACTCTTCTAATAGTAGCTTATATTGGGCAATTGGCTGGGGAATATTTAGCTTGATGGCATTATTTGGTGTTATCAATGAATTTAAGAAAAAACCGGAAGCCGAAACAGAAATTGAAACAGCAGAATAAAATTTACTTCATTATAAGCAAAAACCTCTTTTAAAAATTTTAAAAGAGGTTTTTTTTATATCTTAAAGTCAATTTTCTAATTAAAAAATTATTTCTTTCTCTCAATAACATAATTCACCATCAAAGTCAGAGCGTCTTTGTACTCAGAATCTTCAAAGTTTTGAAGTAATGCAAGTGCTTCCTGCTGGAATTGCACCATTTTGTTTTCGGCGTAAGCCAAACCATTGTTATTTTTCACAAATGCAATCACTTCTTTTACGCGTTTTTTGTCTTTGTTATGGTTTTTGATGGAGTTTATCAGCCACTTTTTTTCTTGTTGAGTACATGTATTTAAAACGTGAATTAAAGGCAAAGTCATTTTTTGCTCCTTAATATCTATTCCAGTTGGTTTTCCGATGGCCTCTTCGCTGTAATCAAATAAATCATCTTTGATTTGAAATGCCATTCCTATCAGTTCACCGAATTTACGCATGTTTTCTACCTGAATATCATCTTCTATTACGGCTTTCGCGCCAAGCGCACAACAAGCGGCAATAAGCGTTGCAGTTTTCTTTCTGATGATTTCGTAATAAACATCTTCGGTAATATCAAGTCGACGTGCTTTTTCGATTTGAAGCAATTCTCCTTCGCTCATTTCACGAACGGCTACAGAAATGATTCTTAACAAATCAAAATCACCATTATCGATAGAAAGTAGTAGGCCTTTAGACAATAAATAATCTCCGACCAAAACAGCAATTTTATTTTTCCAAAGCGCATTGATTGAGAAAAATCCGCGACGGCGATTACTGTCATCAACAACATCGTCGTGTACTAAAGTTGCGGTATGAATAAGCTCAATTACAGAAGCTCCACGATACGTTCTTTCGTTTACTGTACCGCCTGAAACCATTTTTGCAGTCAAAAAAACAAACATCGGACGCATTTGTTTTCCTTTACGGTTTACGATATAATAAGTGATTCTGTTTAACAACGCAACCTTTGAAGTCATCGATTCATGGAACTTTTTTTCGAAAAGTTCCATCTCGTTAAAAATAGGCTGCTTTATTTGAGACGTAATATTCATTTAGACTCCAAATATACTATTTTAAATAAAAATACGTTGTTTATTTTAGGTTAGGATTTAAATAATTTATGTTTTAACCTGAAAAAAAACACCAAAAATAGCTCTAACTAATACTGATTTGAATTCATTAACTTAAAAGAAAACCCAAAACTATTTATTTATGAAAACAAAATTTTTATTAATTGGAACATGTATAATTACATTGTCTTTTTTCATTAGCTGTAATTCTGATGAAAAAACAAATGACGGATCATCAGCTACGATTACGAATGACGAAATTATAGCTAATTCTAAAATCGATGCCTCTGTAGAGGATGTTACTAATATTGCCGAAGATCAATTTAGCTCTCAGCTCAATGTAAATTCAAAACCAGGCGGACCTATAAAAAATTATCTTCCGAGTTGTGCCACAATTACAACTGTTTTAACCAATAATACTTGGACAAAAACAGTAGATTTTGGCGCTGAAGGATGTACTTTGAATAACGGTAATACAGTAAAAGGAAAAATGGTCGTTTCTTTTTCGAATGATTTTACTTCTTCTACACAAACGATCAGTTACACTTTTGAAGGATTTTATCATAATGGTAAAAAAATTCAGGGAAATAAAAGTATTGTTAGAACAATTAAAGAAACCAATTTATTGGTGACTCCTCACCCAGTATCAACAGCGGCAATCGATTTAACGATTACTTTTGATGATGGAAAGGTTTATGCTAGAAAAGGAACTCTGATAAAAGAAATGACTTCTGGCTATGATACATGGTTTGATTGGGATGATAATGTATTTGTTGTTACCGGAAGCGGCTCTACCACTTTCCCTAACGGCGATACTTTTTCGGCAGAAATCACAACTCCTTTAGAGTTTAATGCTTCTTGCAGAAAATCTTTTGCTGTAAAAGGAATTGCTTCTATTACTAAAAATGGCGCTTCGGCAACTATAGATTATGGAAACGGAGAATGCGATACTCTTGCCAAAGTAACAAAAGATGGTGTTACTGAAGAAGTTGATTTGAAAAAATAAGTATCCTTTTTGCCCAAGAAAAAAGCATTAAAAACAAGAATTATTTCTCGTTTTTAATGCTTTTTTTTATCATATAAAACCTATCAAATGTCCCTATGGGACATAATTATCATTATGAATATTTTTTTTCTACCAACGAGATATTCCTATCGGAATATTTTTTAGCAAATATTATTCTGCTTCTTTATTCGCTAATTGTCCACAAGCAGCGTCGATGTCTTTTCCTCGGCTTCTTCTCACTTTTACAACTACCCCTATGTTTTCTAAAGCTTTTATATAAGCCATAATTGATTCTTCAGAAGCTTGTTGGAATTCGCCATCATCAATCGGATTATATTCAATCAAATTGACTTTACATGGCACGTATTTACAGAATTTAACCAAAGCATCAACCGAAGCTTTATCATCATTAATTCCTTTCCAAACTACATACTCGTAAGATATTTTACTTTTTGTTTTTCTGTACCAATATTCTAATGCTTCTCGTAGATCTTTTAAAGGAAAGTTTTTACTGAAAGGCATAATGCGTGCACGTGTCTCATCTATCGCCGAGTGTAAAGAAACTGCCAATTTAAACTTCACATCGTCATCTGCCATTTTTTTGATCATTTTCGGAATTCCTGATGTCGAAACCATAATTCGTTTTGGAGACATTCCTAATCCCTCTTCTGAAGTAATCATGTCAATTGCTTTAATGACATTGTTGTAGTTCATTAAAGGTTCTCCCATTCCCATGAAAACGATATTTGAAAGCGGATGATTATAATACAGACGGCTTTCTTTATCTATAGCCAGAACCTGATCATAAATTTCTCCAGGTTCAAGATTACGCATTCTTTTTAATCTTGCTGTTGCGCAGAAATTACAGTCTAAACTACAGCCAACCTGACTAGATACACAGGCAGTTGTTCTAGTTTCAGTCGGGATTAAAACAGATTCAACGACAAGTCCATCATGAAGTCTAACAGCATTTTTTACAGTTCCATCACTGCTTTTCTGCATCGTATCAACCTTAATATGATTGATTACAAAATTGTTCTCAAGCATAGACCTTGTAGCTTTGGCTACATTTGTCATGTCTTCAAAACTGTGTGCGCCTTTGCTCCACAACCATTCATAAACCTGATTTCCACGAAAAGCTTTATCTCCATTTCCAACAAAAAAATCGCGAAGCTGTTCTTTTGATAAGGCTCGTATGTCTTTTTTCTCCATTTGCATGCTGCAAAGTTAATCACTTTTGTCATTTTTTTTTTGTTTTTGCATTCATTCTTGGTTAAACCTCAAAAAAACAGTTTCAAAACCAGTTTTATTTCTAGTATTTTCTAATAGTTATATTCTTTTCCTTCTTTTTTCTTGTCTTTTTTTCTTGATTTCTTTCAAAAAGATAAATCTGAAAAACGAATCTGAAATTCCAACATAAAAACACAACAAACTAAAAAACAATCATTTACGATTTTATTTTATTTACAAAACGTATAATCCCAACTACAATAAGGCTTCCCAGTCTTTACTATACCATTTTAATAAAGATTTTGCCATGATTTTTATCATTTCGTCTTCTTCTCGCGCGCGATAATTTTGGTCTAAGAAATAAGGATAGCTTTTTATTCATGAACCACTAACTGAATTTTTAAGACTTCCTTGTTTAAATGATTAACCTATACTTTATCAACATGAAAACAATTCAATCCATTTTACTGACAGTAATTTTTACAACATTTTCATTGCATTCAAATGCACAAAGAATATATAATGTAAATGCAAATTCCACTTTTGAAGTAGCAGGAACATCTACAGTACACGATTGGGTAATGAAATCTACCGAAGGAACAGGAAGTGCCAGCTTAATAATTAAAGATTCTAAACTTGCTGGCATAAACAGTCTAACTGTTTCCTTATTGGCAGAAAGTTTAAAAAGCTACAAAGCGAGCATGGACAAAGTTGCTTACGAAGCCATGGATACTGAAACACACAAAAACATTGAATATGTTTTAAAATCTGCCGAAAAAATTGATGATACAACTTGGAACCTAACAGGAGTTTATACTATTGCCGGCGTAAGCAAAGAATATAAAACTCAGGTAAAAGTAACCGTGAGTAAAGGAAGTTTCATTCTGCAAGGTTCTAATCAGATAACTTTTGGCGATTTTGAAATGACACCTCCGAAAGCGGCTCTTGGAGTTGTAAAAGCAGGAAAAGATCTGACTGTAATCTTCAATATTATTCTGAGCTAAATCTTATTGCTAATGTTAAAGAATGCTTCTTTTTTAACTTTTTACTAATTCAAAGTAAATGTTAAAAAATATCAATTTAATAAAATCAAAACCCATTTTTTGCTTTAGTAATCGATTCTCTTAAAAATGAAAACGTTGTAGTTATTAAATACCTATTTAATAAAATTTTAACAATGATTTTTATCATATCCAAAGCTGATTTATAGAAAGATCTTTGATACAAGTTAAAACAACATTCTTAGTACTAAATAGAAACTGGCCGACTATTAACTTATTTTTTCACAATATAAACATGACAAAATGAAAACAAATACATTAAAACTTTTCGTCGCTATAACAGCATTTTTAGGAATCACCTCATTAGCAACAGCGCAAAAATCATACACTTTAGATAGTAAATCAACTTTTTCTGTTGCTGGCACTTCTACCCTTCATGATTGGGAAATGAAATCGGCTTCTGGAACTGGAACGGCAACTTTAAACATTGCTAACGGAAAATTAGCTGATATCGAAACTTTGAACGTAACTCTTTTAGCAGAAAGCGTTAAAAGTGAGAAAAAAAGCATGGATAAGGTGGCTTACGAAACTTTAAAAACAGACAAAAACAAAAACATTAAATATGTTCTTAAATCTGCTGAAAAAGTAAATGAAACAACTTGGGAATTAACTGGAACTTACACCATCGCAGGAGTTAGCAAAGTTTACAAAACTTCTGTAAAAACAACTGTTACAAAAGATGGATTAAATCTTCAGGGAAGCAACAAAATCACCTTTACAGATTTCGGAATGAAGTCTCCAACAGCAATGCTTGGAACAATAAAAACAGGTCAAGACCTTACTATAAAATTCAATTTAAACTTTAATTTATAAACGCCATGAAGAAAATTTATATTCTATTCGTCACATTAATCAGCACATTTGCTGTTCAGGCACAAGTCAGTTTTGGAAACATGCAAAATCAAATCTCTAGAGGAAAAGACGGTATCAACGTTTTCGACGTACAAAAAGATACTAGAGAATTTAAAGGCCTTAGTATTGATCTTGGTGGTGCTTTCAACATGGATTTTCAAGCAACAAATTCATTCAACAACCAACCTGCTAATATTACGACTACAACTACTACTGCTACTGGAACTACCACCAGAACAATTTCAGGATATCGTTTAATGAATACTGAGAACAATTTTACTCTTCCTGCTGCTGATATGTATATTGGTGCTCAATTGTTTGATGGAGTAAGAGTAAATTTAGATGTTTATTTAGCTTCAAGACATCACAATGATTCTTATGTAAAAGGTGGATACTTACAAATTGACAAGTTAGACTTCATTAAAAAAGACTTCTTGGCTGATGTAATGAAATATGCTACCATTAAAATTGGACAAATGGAGAACAATTTTGGTGATGCCCACTTCAGAGGTTCTGATAATGGTAATACAATCAGAAATGCATTTGTTGGAAACAACATTATGTATTCTTTCACGACAGAAATGGGTATGGAAGTTTACTACAACAGAAATGGATTGGTAAGCATGTTAGGTGTTACAAATGGTAACTTAAATCAAAGTAATGAAGAAGTTTTTTACCCTACTGGACCTAATGCTAATACAACACATAGCCCTTCAATCTTAGCGAAACTTGGTTATGATAAACAGCTTAATGAAGATTTAAGAGTAAGATTAACAGGTTCTTATTACCATAATGCTAATCTTGGTAACGCAAACATATATTCTGCAAATAGATCAGGATTTGGTTATTGGGGCATATTGAATAATAATCCTTATAAAAATACTATTACTAAGACCGATGCTAGTGGTACTGTTATTTCTACAACTACTACTGATGTTCCTACTAGTTTCAGCAAAACATCTACTCCAGAGGCAACGTTCAATCCTAATTTCAAAAATTGGGCAACTACATACATGATTAACCCTTTTGTAAAATATAAAGGACTTGAATTCTTTGGAACAATCGAATTAGCTTCAGGAGGAGATAAAGCTGGTACTGACGATAAACGTACTGCCAATCAATATGCTTCAGAACTTATTTACAGATTTGGAGGAACTGAACAATTCTATATCGGAGGGAAATACAATACAGTATCTGGAAAATTATCTAATGCCGATGCTAAAAAGGTGACCGTAGATAAATTTGAAGCTAGTGCTGGTTGGTTTATGACTAAAAACATTTTAGCTAAACTAAACTACGTGAATCAAAAATATAAAGATTACTCACAATTTACAGGAGATCCTGCTACTGGAAATCTAAACAACTTTTATGGTGGTAAGTTTGAAGGTATAGTATTCGAAGCAACAATTGCGTTCTAATATAAAAAAAATGAAAACGAGATTTCAAATATTAATAATGGGTTTAGCAATGTTCTTTTTTCTAGGAAGTGCTAAACCCACTTTTTTCGCAGAAGATAACACTGTGGTAATTAATAAAATTAAAATAGAAATCACAGGAATATCTACAGTTGGCAAATATAATTGCTCTAATACCTTTGCTACAAAGGATACTGTTTATGTAAACTCCGTTAAAAAAAACACTTTTAATACCGACATTAAAATGTCAAACTTTGATTGTGGCAATAAGATAATGACGAAAGATTTGCAAGGAACGGTAAAAGTCAAACAATTCCCAAATAGTACTGTCTCTATCAGCGACATAAAACCAATGGGGAAAAATTACAAATGCAGACTAAACTTTTTCATAACCGATAAAACTCTTAAATACAAAGATTTCATATTATACAATACTGATGACAAAATTCAAGGAACACTTAGTTTAAAATTCTCTGATATTGAAATGGAACCGCCAGTAAAAATGGCCGGATTGATCAAAGTAAAAGATGATATTGTAATTAATTTCAGTTTGTATAAAAACTAATTTTTTTTTCATCTAAAAAAAATTAATGCCCAACAGCATAATTTCAAAATTTTGACACAAGAATTGTCTAGCTCTTAAAAGAAAAATAATCTTACAAAGAGCTCAATCATTTTAAAATTTGTAATTTTATTTTCAGCCATTTAACCTTTAAGTTTTATCAACCTAAAAAAATGTAATTATGAAAAAACAAATTTTAAGTTTAGCTATTGTTGCCTTATTAGCATTTGCTGTTCAGTCATGTGAGAAAAAAGAAAACAAACCTGCAGAAGATGAATTAACACTAGGCAACAAAGTTGATTCTCTAACAACAGATATCAAAGAAGTAAAAGACAGCGCTGTAAGCAAAGCAGAAAGTGCCGCTACAAAAGCTAAAGATGCTACAGAAAATGCTGCAAATGATGTAAAAGACGCTACCAAAAAAGCCGCTAATGATGTTGAAAACACTGCAAAAAAAACAGCAACGGATGTAAAAGACGCTACTAAAAAAGGAGCTGAAAAAGTAGAAAATGCTGCAAAAGCTGCAAAAGACGGAACTGTAAAAACAGCAAAAGATGTAGATGCGGCTTTGAAAAAATAAACTTCATCTAAATCCTAACAGAAACCATTCGCAAAACGAATGGTTTTTTTTTATGCCCAATCCCAAGCAGATATTTTTGTATTTTTGTTTTCAAATTACAAGATACTTCAACATGCATTTTATATCTCAAGAACTAGAAGATTACATCGAACAGCATTCTGAAAACGAACCAGAATTGTTAGCAAAACTTAATAAAGAAACGTATCAAAAAATACTTTTACCAAGAATGCTCAGCGGTCATTTTCAAGGCCGTGTTTTAAGCATGCTTTCAAAATTGATTCGTCCAGTTAATATTCTAGAAATTGGAACGTATACAGGTTACGCAGCTTTATGCTTATGCGAAGGAATGCAAGAAAACGGGCAACTACATACTATTGACATCAAAGAAGAATTGATCGATTTTCAGCGAAAATATTTTGATGCGTCACCTTGGGGAGCACAAATTTTTCAGCATTTAGGTGAAGCAGTAAACATTATTCCAGATTTAGACTTAAAATTTGATTTGGTTTTTATTGATGCTGATAAGGAAAACTATTTGAATTACTGGGAAATGATTGTACCTAAAATGAATAAGGGCGGAATCATTTTATCGGATAATGTTCTATGGAGCGGAAAAATCCTGGAACCTGTTCATCCAAATGATGTTAGCACCAAAGTACTTTTAGAATACAATCAGCTTTTAAAAGATGATCCGAGAGTAGAGACGGTTTTATTACCAATTCGCGATGGATTGACGGTTTCGAGAGTATTGTAAGCTTTAGCTTCTAAGATGCTGAGGAGCTAAGGTTCTAAGTTCTTTTTAAAGATGCTAAGTTTCTAAGATTCTGAGATTCTAAGCTTTTAAACTAAAAATATACTATTGGGTTGCCTCCGCTTTAGCTGGAGGAACATAATCTAAAATAAAGGGCTTTAGCCAAATTAAGTAATCTTAATTTGGCTAAAGCCTTTCATTTGTCCAAAAAAAAAAAACCTCCAGCTAAAGCTGGAGGCAATTAATATATAAACCTTAGTATCTTAGTATCTCAGAACCTTAGCACCTTAAAAAAATCTATCCCGGAAAGTACTGTGGTTTTAGCTTTCTATAAACTAAATAAAGTAAAAATCCGAAAAGTGCCCCAAAGAAATATCCTGTAAGGATATCACCCGGAAAATGCAATCCTAAATAAATTCGGCTGTAAGCAAAGATTAAAGGCCATAGAAATATAAACCCGAAATATTTGAAATAGCGCTTTAAAATAAGAAATAAGAAAGTTGCAACTGCCATAGTATTAGCAGCATGTCCTGAGAAAAAACTATATGATTTTCTAACCTGAACCACTCTAATTATTGAATTTATCTCTGGATCGTTACATGGGCGCAAACGCTGAAAAGTGTGTTTGAATAAATTACAGGTCTGATCTGTAAAAGCAATAAGAATTGCAATAAAAAGCAATAAATACAGAGTTTGTTTTCCTCCTATTTTTTTATAAATAAGATAGAATAGAAATAAGAAAAATGGCGTCCAATACAATTGATTGGTAATAATAAGCCATAATCTATCGTATGTTTCAGAACCTAATCCGTTAAGAAAGATTAAAAGATCCTTATCTAATTCCTGTATTTTTTCAAGCATTACATTTGACGTTTAATAGGTCCTGAAAGAGTGTCAATATCTTCTTTTACTTTTTCGATTTCAGTAGCGGTATCTCCTAAAAGATTCCCTGTATCTCCAAGTAAATTCGATTTTGCGTTATTAATTTCTGCATTGATATTACCCGTAATATCAGTTAGAGATTTTGCATCAAGACCATTTGCTTCTGCTCCTTTCTGAATTTCACTTTTAATATCATTAGTTGCATTTTTTAATTGAGCCATAGCTTTTCCCATTGTACGTGCAATTTCTGGCACTTTATCAGAACCAAAAAGCATAAGCACTATAAACAATATAAAAACTAATTCTCCTCCTCCTATACCAAACATAACTTTTAATTTTGTAGTCGCAAAGATATTAAATTTTGCAGCTTAGAGTTTTAAAATTAACTTAAAAAGTCCTTGAAAATGCATTTAATTAAAAGAAAAAAGTTCATCAAGCTTTTACAAACCCGATGAACTTTTTATTCATTTTTTATTTTCTTAGTCAAATTTTGACTTTGTTTCTACTTTTGGCCAAGAGTTATTGGTTACATCAATATCTGCCGTCATCAATTGAGGATCAATTTGAATACTCTTAATTGCTTTTGTTGTAGCATAAACTTTTCTCGCTGTATCATTACTTTTTCTCCAGATTTGAGCTGGGTATTTGTAATTGTCTTTAGAGCCATCTTCGTAAGTAATCTCAACTAAAATCGGCATAATCATTCCGCCTGGTTTATTAAATTCTACTTCGTAGAAATATTTTGGAGATTTAATACTAGCTTTTTCTTCAGCTGTAAAAGTCTGATCTACGTAATCAGCCAAAGGTTTAAAATCTTCTACTTTTAAAGCTTTTTTCTTAGAATCGCTTACTTCTGCATTATCTCCAGACACTAAATAAACAAAAGGCCCTTTTTCGAATCCAAAACGTCCTTTTCTAACTTTTACATCTTTAATATCTGCAGTTGGAGTATCAGAAACATAATATTGTTTTACATCTTTAATTCCAATATCTACAAAATCTGTTGAGTAGAACCAACCTCTCCAGAACCAGTCTAAATCTACCGCAGAAGCATCTTCCATTGTTCTAAAGAAATCTTCTGGGGTTGGGTGCTTAAACTTCCATCTGTTTGCATACGTTCTGAATGCGTGATCGAATAATTCTCTTCCCATAACTACTTCTCTCAAAATATTAAGACCTGTAGCTGGTTTTCCGTAAGCATTATTTCCAAATTGGTGAATTGTTTCTGAATTCGACATAATTGGCTCTAAAAACTTTTGGTCCCCACTCATGTAAGGAACAATATTTTTTGCAGGCCCTCTTCTTGAAGGGAAATTTGAATCTAATTCCTGTTCTGCCAAATACTCTAAAAATGAGTTCAAACCTTCATCCATCCAAGTCCATTGACGCTCATCTGAATTAACAATCATCGGGAAGAAAGTGTGCCCCACTTCGTGAATAATAACACCAATCATTCCGTTTTTAACTTCTCTGCTAGTTACACCATTTTCATCAGGACGACCATAGTTCCAACAAATCATTGGATATTCCATACCTTGATCTTCTGCAGAAACAGAAACTGCTTTTGGATAAGGATAATCAAAAGTATGAGAAGAATAGCTTTTTAAAGTATGAGCTACAACCATTGTAGAAGTTTCTCCCCAAAGCGGATTTGCTTCTTTTGGATAGACAGATTCTGCCATTACAGTTCTGTTTCCAATTTTCACAGCCATTGCATCGTAAATGAATTTTCTTGAAGAAGCAATTCCGAAATCACGAACATTTTTAGCACTGAATTTCCAAGTTTTTTTCTTTTCAGAAAAACCTTTTTCAGCCGCTTCTGCTTCTGCCTGTGTTACAATAACAACAGGTTTGTCAAATGATTTTTGTGCTTGCTCGTATCTTTTTACTTGTTCGGCAGTAAACACTTCGCTTCTGTTCATTAATTCACCTGTTGCATCAATTACGTGATCTGCAGGCACTGTAATATTTACGTCAAAGTTTCCGAAAGGAAGAGCAAACTCTCCGCTTCCCCAGAACTGCATATTCTGCCACCCTTCAACATCATTATAAACTGCCATTCTTGGATAGAATTGTGCAATTACATATAATTTATTGCCGTCTTTTTCGAATAATTCGTATCCTGAACGACCGCCTTCTTTTCTATAATTATTAATGTTATACCACCATTTAATAGAGAATGAAATTTTTTCTCCTGGTTTTAAAGGTGAAGTCAAATTAATGCGCATCATGGTTTCGTTGATCGTATAAGACATTGCGCTTCCTTTAGCATCTTTAACTTGCTCAATATTAAAACCACGCTCTAAATCTTTTTTCAAATATTTAGAAGAAAAACCATCAAGTGGCAAAACTTGACTAATCTTGTCACTTTCTGCTAATGAAGTCTGCGTATTTGCTTTTGCTTGATTTTGATCTAACTGAACCCATAAATACTCCAAACTATCTGGTGAATTATTAGTGTAGGTAATGGTTTCAGACCCGCTTAATTTTGAATTTTTATCATCTAATTCAACATCAATTTTGTAATCTGCTTGCTGTTGGTAGTAAGCTGGCCCAGGTGCTCCAGAAGCCGTACGAAACATATTTGGAGTTGCCAACAAATCGTACATCTGGCTAAACTTGTTCGTATCGTACTTTCCCTGTTGTTTAGCAGGTGTGGTTGTTGCTTTATCCTGCGCTACTAATATTGCAGGAAAAAGTAATAATAATGAAAGTTTTTTCATAAAAATTTAATGGTAATTTCTTTAGGCTGTGAAAATAGTAATTAAAACATTAATTTTATCAATACATTAATATTTTAACAATTCTTTCCTTGAAGATTCTGTAAAAAGAACACTTCTTTTAGTATCAAATGCTGAAATATGTGTAATGTTTTGCTGCTCTGAATTCCAATCGACTAAAATAGTATTTGAAATCTCAAGCGTTTTAAATTTATCGATATCCTTAATTCTGGAATAACAAACCAAAACATCATCTGCTTCAACTTCTTTAGATAAAAAAGTTATCGCTTTTGACTGCCCATTAACTTTAATTAAAAAATGTTCGGAAAGATATTTTTTCAATAATTCAACATCTGCCGGAGTTTCCTTGCTTGTACCAACAAATGTCTTTTTGTGATACTTTTTCTCCATTGCATTATTCAAATCATCAATAAAAATGCGGGATGTAATTTGCAGCATTTTTTTTTCTGCCGCATAATTTACCTGAAAAACACCAACATAAAATTTATGAAAAGCAAATGCTGAAGACAGTACAAATAAAACTCCCAGCAAAGGGAAAACTAACTTTTTTTTCATTTTTGATTAGCCTCGGCTTTCTTAAACTCTTTATTCTTATTAATCATAAAATCCATTAACTGAAACTTCTGATCTGGATCTACCATTTCTTTAGAATGCGGATCGTTTGAGCAATACATCAAGAAAAGTTCTACTTCGTCATCTTTAAGATTAAGTGTTTTAGAATAAAAATCTTTTGTGAAATTATCTTTAGCATATTCAACAAAAGCAATATCTGTAATTTCTTCTTCTCTTACTTCGTCTTTTTTACTTAAAAGCTTTTTGACGTCTTTAAAGATTCGAACAAAATCGGTTCCATATTTTATGGTCTGATCAGAAAGCATGGCATTATTTTTTGCAACAGACTGATTGTCGTCTTCAAACTGCATGTCCACATACTTCTGAGAACCGCCCTGTAGCGCTTTTACCTTTAATTCTTTGTGAACTACAACTTCTTTAAGCTGATTGTTAACCAAATCCAGCTTTACTTTTAAAAGAACCTCATCACAATCTTTTTCTGTTAAAACGACTTTTTTTGATTGAAATGTCAAGCCAGAGAATAGCAAAGTATCTTTTGGCTGTGCAACAATATCAAACAAACCACCAGAACCAATAAATGTCCTAGTATTAGCATTAATATTCATTACATAACCACTTTCTATGGCTAAAAAATCATTGATAACCTGACCATGCAATGGTTTCCTAAAACCGTTTTGTCCTACTACAAATTGACAAAATAAGCAGACAACGAGCACTCCTAATTTATTTTTCATTTTCGAGAATTGTTAGATATTTTCTTGCTAGTTCTGTGATTAAAAACATACTCATTGTTTTGTTTTTAGTATTCAAAGATACAGCAAAATCGGCATCATCTACACAAAATAATTGAAATCCTTTTATATAATCTACAGGAATTTTCAATCGATCTGTATAATAATTCTCTTCAAAAAGATACTCAAGCTTTCTAAAAAGCATTTCTTTTTTCTCTACATTCACTTCTTTTTTCAGCATTGCAGTTCGTCCCGAAATTGCATTTAAAAGCTTATCTACTGATGTTGAAGTTGCAGTATAAACCTTTCGTTCTGCTGGTGTGTATTTTTTTTGTCCATATGGAATAATTCCTAAATTCTCGGCAGTTATATTCGCATTTTCATTCACAACAACCTCTTTCAGCTCAACCTCTTTAACTTCCATTTTTACGACTAATGTATTCGGATATAAGTCTTCTGCTGTAATTCTACGCTTTTGCGGTTCTAGATTTACTGCAGAAAAAACCAAAACATCACCTTCTTTAGCCATCAGTAAAAAATTACCTTCAGAATCAGAAACTGTTGTCGCTTGAGTTGTATTATTTATAACATTAACCCCTTCAATCGGAGTAGATTGTTCTACCACTTTTCCAACCAATTGTTTGAGATCATTTTTTTGTCCAAACGTAAATTGAACAAAAAACAAAAGAATATTTATTGATATGATTTTATTTATTTTCACTAGCAATCATTTCTTTATATTTCACAGCCAATTCTCCTAAAAGGAATTCCGTCGAAGTTTTATTTTTAGAATTTAAAATAACCGTAAACTTCTCATTTTCGATAGCATAATATTCAAACCCTTTGACATAATCTGCTGGAATCTTTAATCGGTCAACAAAGTGCTCCAAACTAAACATATTCTCTAAAAGCCTCATAAAAAACTCCTTTTTCTCTACCGCAACTTCTTTCTTAAGCATAGCCGTTCTACCTGAAAAAAAATTCAGCAATGGATCTGCAGAAATAGAGCCTCCAGCCATAAGAGAACCTTCGGCCGTTGACCCGCTATTTGCCGTCGGATTTAATGCCGTTGCGGTCTGCAATTTACGCTCTGCCGCAGTATATTTCTTTTGTCCAGAAGGAATTATACCTAAATTTTCAGCATTAATATTACCATATCGCTTAACCACAACTTCTTGCAATTGATACATAATCATACTAAGATTGACAGAAAAATTCAGATTTGAAAAATCCTCTTGTTTCAGTAAAACTCTTTTTTCTTTAAAACTTATCGAAGAAAAAACCAGAACATCATCTGGTTTTGCAGAAATCGAAAAAGCCCCCAAAGCATTTGTTGTCACAGTTTCTTCTGTTTGCGCATTAATTACATGAATCCCTTCTAAATCTGAAGTATTTGAAACCACTTTACCGTTAAAAATAGAGCGATCCTGACTTTGTGACCAGCAAGCCTGCCCTACTACAATAATTAAAAAACAAGTAATTTTCTGAAACAAAATAAAATAATTTAAAAATATTCTTAAAACGGTAAAAATATCCTAAGTCGTTCCAAATTTAATATTAATGACTTGGTAAAAATTTGTTAATTAAAACATTAAAAATTCACACAAAAACAGAGATTTTAATATCTTTAACAAACAAATTTTGAGTCTAAAAATCATGAAAAGCATTATCATTGCAAGCACTTCTACTTTACACGGAGGCAACTATTTAGAATATATTTTACCCACTTTAAAAACACATTTTAAAAATTGTAAAACAATCTTATTTATTCCCTATGCGCGTCCTGGCGGTATTTCGCATGATGAGTACACAAAAAAAGTAGCAGAAGCTTTTAATACAATCAATATCAATGTTAAAGGAATTCATGAATTTGAAAATCCACAAGACGCTGTAAAAAATGCGGAAGGAATCTTCACGGGCGGAGGAAACACTTTTTTATTAGTTACTCAACTTTATAAAAACAACATTATGCAGCTACTATCTGAAACTGTAAAAAGTGGCACTCCTTACCTAGGTTCCAGCGCAGGAAGCAATATCTGCGGCTTATCAATGCAGACTACTAATGATATGCCTATTATTTACCCTCCAAGTTTTCAGACATTGGGATTAATTCCGTTTAACTTAAATCCACATTATCTTGATGCCGATTTACAATCTAAACACATGGGAGAGACTCGCGAAACAAGAATTAAAGAATTTCATGCATTTAATTCGATTCCTGTTTTAGGTTTAAGAGAAGGAAGCTGGCTAGAAGTAAAAGGTGAAAAAATCACTTTAAAAGGAGATTTGTCTGCCCGTTTGTTTAAACAAAACCAAGAAGCGCAAGAATTAGAACCAGAAAGCGACTTAAGCAATCTGAAATAATTTTAAAACCATATAAGTCATATAAGTTTATTAAAACCTAAGCTCAAAAACTTACCTCAAGTTAAATCACTTATATGGTTTTAAAAAGAATAGAAAACAAAAAAGCCTCAAACAATGTTTGAGGCTTTTGAAGAGCGAAAGACGAGGCTCGAACTCGCGACAACCAGCTTGGAAGGCTGGAGCTCTACCAACTGAGCTACTTTCGCATTAATCGGGTGCAAACTTAAAAAATTTAATTTTTAAAACAAAATAAAAATCAAAAAATTTATTTTCACATAAGTAAAACGTGTTTACTTTTAGAGCGAAAGACGAGGCTCGAACTCGCGACAACCAGCTTGGAAGGCTGGAGCTCTACCAACTGAGCTACTTTCGCATTGGTTGTGCAAATATAGAAAGAAAGTTCAGTTCAAAACAAGCTTTTGATCAAAAAAAATCAATAAAAATCACAATTTTTTTATAACTTATTTAAAATTAAAAAGTTATAAATTCAATATTTTTTCAAAAAATCATGATTACAATCAGAGAAATTCCATCAAATGAAACTTATACCGTTCGTCAACCTGTTTTAAGAAAAGGAAAACCCATAGAAAGTTGCGTCTTTGAAGGCGATGATTTAGAATCAACACATCATTTTGGTCTATTTGAAGATAAAAATTTAACAGGAATTATTTCGTTATTTGAAAAAATCAATCCTATATTTGCCGCTCAAAATCAAGCTCAAATTCGAGGGATGGCTGTTTTAGAAACGCATCAGAAAAAAGGATTCGGAGAGGCTTTGGTAAGACATTGTGAAGCTTATTGCACCGAAAGCCAAGTAGAATTAATTTGGTTCAATGCCAGAACTGCCGCTGTCGGATTTTATCAAAAAATGCACTATCAACCACTAGGCGAAGCATTTGACATAAAAGATGTTGGCGAACATTATTTGATGTTTAAAAAATTATAAAATGAAAATATTTTACTCTTTAGTAGTAATCTGCCTTTTAGTGGGCTGCAAAAAAGAAAGCCCAGAACCCGCTCCTATTATCAAAAAAAAGGCGCCGGCAATTATACTTACTGATGAGAGAACTGTCTTAATAGACACCGCATTAATAGGAACTTTTAAAAACGAAACCTTAAAGCAATTTTACATTGCATCTGAAAATCAAACTGTATGGGGGAATCTTCAAAAAAGGACTTTTGTTTTGGCTCAATTAGAAAAATCAGAAGAATTAGGTTTAGAACCAGAAGATTACAAAATATCTCAGCTGAAAAAATTCGAAAGTAAAATCACTTCGCTAAATGATAAAGATTTAGCTACGTATGATATTTTGCTGACTTTTAATTTCGAAAAATATCTTAATCATATATATAAAGGAAAACTAGATCCTAAAAAACTTTATACTAATTGGGATTTGGACGAGAAGGAATTTGACGTAAATTCTATTTTAATTAAAGGTTTCAACAAAAACAAATTAGATAGCATTGTTGAAAATATTCAGCCTAAAACACAAACATATAAAGAGCTATTAAAAGCATTGGAAATCATCAATACTTTTCCAGATGATAATGTAAAAACTATTGAGTCTGTTGATAAAATTGTTTTAAATGATACTAATCCTGCTTTAATAAATATTAAAAAAAGACTTTTGTATTGGAATGATATGTCTGGAAAAGATAGTCTGACACAGATTTACAATCAGAAAACTTTTGAAGCCGTTAAAAGATTTCAGGAAAGACACGGTTTGGCTTCGGATGGAGTTATTGGAGTAGGAACCATTCGTGCCTTAAACTATTCAAAAGAAAGCAGAAAAAAACAGATAATTGCTAATTTGGAGCGTTGGAGATGGTATCCGTCAGAATTGACTGAAAACTATTTCATAATTAACATTCCTGATTATAGCCTGAATGTTGTCGAAAATCAAGACACAACTTTAGTTAGAAATGTTGTTGTTGGAACCAGTAAAAGAAGAACACCTATAATTACTTCTTTCTTGAAAACTGTTGTTTTTAATCCGACTTGGACTGTTCCTCCGACAATCTTGAAAGAAGATGTAGTTCCAGCAATGAAAAGAAACAGAAATTATCTCGCTAATAAAAATATTACGATTTATGATACTTCTGGAAATGTAGTAAATCCGATGTCATGGAATGAAAACAAGCCAAACAATTATCGTTATGTACAAAGTCCTGGCTATGATAATTCATTAGGATTGATGAAAATTTTATTTCCAAATCACCATAGCGTTTATCTGCACGACACGAATCATCGCAATATTTTTGGACGAAACAACCGCTCTATGAGTTCTGGATGCGTACGCGTTGAAAATCCGATAGAACTTGCACAACACATTTTAGATGTTGACGGAAACTGGCCTCAAGACAGAATTGACACCATTATTGCCAGCAAAAAAACCATGAGCTTCAAAATCACTAAAAAATACGCTCTTTACCAATGGTATTGGACAGCATGGAGCAAAAAAAATCAGCTCCTTTTTAGAGCTGATATTTATGATTTAGATTCGGATTTATATGCGCAATTAAGAAATTAGCCTCTCCTCCATCGCGAAACTTCTCGATGGATGATAGATATATAAACACGATTTGTCTTTTATTAATTGAATAATTTCGTTTGTCAATTCAACTGGAACCGCTGGACAGCCTTGGCTTCTACCTAATCTTTTATGGTTTCTAATAAAAGATTCAGATACATAGTCTGCACCGTGCATTACAACGCCTCTCTCGCGAGCATTGTCATTGACACCATCTTCTAAACCATCTAAACGCAAAGAAGCGCCATGTTTTCCTTGGTAAATTTCACCAGTTGCATAAAAGCCTAAACTGCTTTTAAATGATGAATTTAGATTTGAAAATGTAGAAGCGAATTCTTCTCCAGTATTTCTTCCGTGAGCTACAAGCGAATTGAATAAAATAGTATTTGTTGTCAAATCTATCACCCACAAACGTTTAGCGTTTGACGACAAACTGAAATCAATTAGGGTTAAGATATCTTTCTTAATTACTCCTCTTTCTTTCAACAAATAAAATCCTTTTAAAGCTTCCGAGAAAGTTTTAAGTTCAGGCATTTTAAAGTTGTTGGAGTTTAACGAATTATAAACGCTCAAGATTTTAGAATCTACTGTGACTTTTTCGACTTTAGCAATCGCTTTTACAGTGGCATTTTTTTTTAGGTCGGGTGTGCTTTTTGAATCTTTTCCAAAAGACAATAGCAAAAACACAAATAACGGATAAATTTTGTAAATCATTGAATTTCTTTAGGTTAAACAAAAATTTGGGTATCGCAAAAGTATAAAAAAATCATACCGCGCAAAATACAAGCCTGATTTTCAGGTATTTTTTGTTTAAATTTTAACATTAAACCGTATTTCTGTAAGATTTTATCTTACGCTAAAAAAGGCAACATTTCATCCATTTTCTTAAAAAAAATAAAACAAAAAATGAAAGCTTTGAATTCAAAACATATAATCCTACTAATTTTGAAGAAGTTATTGAGAAGATTTCAAGCATAATTTTCAGATTATTAAACAATGATGCTTTAAAACAAGCCTTTTCTACTAGCATAAAATACTTTATTGACTATAATGCTGTCAAAAATAAAGTCCGAAAAAGAGCTTAGCGTGAATTAATTTTAAAAAATAAAGGCTTCTTCAATTAAATCAGTATTTTTTTTTATTGTTCATTTTATTAAATATAAATGTAACATAACTCAGTTTTCAAACTTTAGAAATGCCTTATATTTGTAGAAAACAAAAATGCAATGAACAAAAAAGTTATCCTTATGATTTTAGATGGTTGGGGAAAATCTCCTGACCCTAAAGTATCTGCAATAGACAATGCAAATGTTCCTTTTATAAACAGTCTATACAAAAATTACCCAAGTGCACAACTTAGAACTGACGGATTAAATGTTGGTCTTCCAGAAGGACAAATGGGAAATAGTGAGGTTGGACACATGAATCTAGGTGCAGGAAGAATTGTATACCAAGATTTAGCCAAAATAAATTTAGCTGTAGAGCACAAAACTTTAGCAAAAGAGCAAGTTTTAATTGATGCTTTTAATTATGCTAAAGACAATAATAAAAAAGTACACTTTTTAGGATTAGTTTCAGATGGTGGTGTTCACTCACATACTTCACACCTTCGCGGATTAATCGATGCGTCTCAAGAATATGGTTTAGATCAGGTATATGTTCACGCTTTTACAGACGGACGTGACGTTGACCCAAAATCTGGTGCAAAATACATTCACGATCTTGAAGATTATATTAAAGATACTCCTGTAAAAATTGCTTCGATTGTTGGCCGTTATTATGCAATGGATCGTGACAAACGTTGGGAGCGCGTAAAATTGGCTTACGATCTTCTTGTTAATGGCGTTGGAACTCCTTCAACAAATGCTGTTGCAAGTGTTCTTGCAAGCTACGAAAAAGACGTAACAGACGAATTTATCGAACCTGTTGTTATTGTTGATGATAACGCAAAACCTCTTGCTACAATTGTTGAAGGTGATGTTGTAATCTTCTTTAACTTTAGAACAGACAGAGGACGTGAACTTACTGAAGCGCTTTCTCAGCAAGATTTCCACGAGCAAAACATGCACAAACTAAACCTATATTATGTAACATTGACAAACTACGATGAAACGTACCAAAACGTAAAAGTAGTTTACAATAAAGATAATATCACTGAAACACTTGGTGAGGTTTTAGAAAAAGCGGGCAAAAAACAAATCAGAATTGCTGAAACTGAGAAATATCCTCACGTAACTTTCTTCTTCTCTGGTGGTAGAGAAACTCCTTTTGAAGGTGAAGAGAGAATCTTAAGAAACTCCCCAAAAGTGGCTACTTACGATTTGAAACCAGAAATGAGCGCTTACGAGTTGGCAGATGCTCTTGTTCCTGAATTGAACAAAGGTGAAGTTGATTTTGTTTGCTTGAACTTCGCAAACGGAGATATGGTTGGGCACACTGGAATTATGGAAGCTGCAATTAAAGCTTGTGAAGCTGTTGATGCTTGCGCGAAAAAAGTAATCGAAGCTGCTCTTGCAAATGATTATACTACAATCGTAATTGCCGATCACGGAAACTGCGAAACTATGATTAATCCTGATGGATCTCCAAATACAGCTCATACTACAAATCCAGTGCCGATTATTTTAGTAGACAAAGAATTGAAAAATATCCAAAATGGTGTTTTAGGCGACATCGCTCCAACTATTTTAGAATTAATGGGAATTCAGCAGCCAAATGCAATGACTTGTCATTCGCTTTTGTAGAAAAATATTTTCTCCTATATAAAAAGAGGCTAATTTTTTAATTAGCCTCTTTTTATTTTTGCGTATTTTTTGTCATTTCTGTAAAAGTCACTTATTTCGGTAACGGATTTATCATTTCAATTGGCTTTTTTCCATCAATTCCCTGATGTGGTCTTTCGTGATTATAGTAATATAAATATTGTAATAATTCT
>NZ_JCAMPD010000006.1:0-374627 GCF_059511845.1 Flavobacterium sp. PLA-DH12 | reverse complement strand
TAATTAATAATTAAAAGATTGCCCAAAGCAATTGTAACTTCTTAAGGTGGTTATTGCGGCGGGGCTCACCTCTTCCCATCCCGAACAGAGAAGTTAAGCCCGCCTGCGCAGATGGTACTGCATCATTGTGGGAGAGTATGTCGTCGCCTTTCTTTTGAAAAACCCTATCCAAAACGGATAGGGTTTTTTTGTTTATGCTTTTTCTTAGAAATTGCTAAAACCTAGCTTTTAAAGTTATATAAAGCATTTCTTCAGGAAAACTGCAAAATGGCTCTGAAGGGTGTAAACATTAAAAAGGGTATTAAATCTAAGCAACTAAAAAGGTAAAATCACTATTTATAGTGATATGAAAAATAAAATAGAATAGTAGCTTTGGGTTGAAGTTAAGATGTTATTATATCATTGAAACTTTATTATACCAATAAGATTGGCAATTTTTTAAAACAATATAATGGTCTTATTACCTGCTCGAATAATTAGTAAAGCATTGGGGAGCTTTACTCTTTTATTCGAGCTAGTAATTAATTTTACGGTAATTAATCTACTAGACCGTTTTCTACTGCATATTTTACTAAACCCGCTGTATTTTTAGCATTTAATTTTGACAATAAATTACGTCGATGCGTATTTACTGTATTTAGACTTATAAAAGTTTTTTCGGCGATTTCGGCTGTATTGTATTCTTGGGCAATTAGTACTAAGATTTCTTTTTCTCTTGAACTTAGTTGAGTTAGAGTAGAAACTTGTTTTTCAATTTTTTTACTATTGATAAGATGTTTCTCTTCTAATTCTTCGGTTAAATAATTTTTTCCAGAAGCAATGGTATTGATGGCTTTTAATAGCTCTTCTTTTTCAGCATTTTTCAATAAGTAGCCATTTACACCTATTCTAATTAATCTCGAAACTATCATAACGTTGCTGTGTGTGCTTACAATTAGGATTTTAACATGAGGATATTGTTTTTTGAGAATCTTACTCAATTCAATTCCATCCATTTTTGGCATACTAATGTCAAGAATTATAAAATCAACAACTCCTCTTTTAATAATTTCTAATGCTTCTATTCCATTTACGGCTTTATCAATAACATTAATATTTGGTTCTTGTTCTAACAAAGAAATAATTCCTTGAAGAAACATCGTATGGTCATCGGCAATAAGTAGTTTAATTTTATTCATTCAATAAAAATGTTAGTTGCTTTTCAGTTCGTCAAGCTGATTTTTCAAGTCAATTCCTTTTATTTTCGTTTTGTGTTTCGTTTCCAATATTGGAATTTCTATATTAATAATGGTGCCTCGTTTTAATTTTGAATCAATTTTAAATGAGCCGTTTAGTTTATTAATTCGATTTTCGATATTAGTTAAACCAATTCCTTTTATATCATTTTGGGTTTCAAAACCAACTCCATTATCTTCAAATAATAGATTTAATATATTTTCGATATAATTCAGCTGAATCTCTATTTCAGAAGCTTTAGCATGTTTAACTGTGTTTGTCAAAAGTTCTTGTATAATTTTAAAAATTTCAACCTGAATATTTTCATGCAATTCATTAATCTCTTTTTTCGGATAAGGAATGTAAGAAATCTTAATTTTACTTGCATCGCTTATATTTCTTAAATAAGATTCTAAAACTTCTAGAAATTTGTTTTGGTTGAATTTTTTCGGAAGTAATGTATGAGATAAATTTCGTACCTGCTGATATGTTTCGTCCAACTGATAGGTAATGTTTTGAATATTAGAAAAATTTGAAGGATTTAAATGATTTACTTGTAATTTAATGGCTGCCAAATTTCCACCGATACTGTCGTGAAGTTCTTGTGAAATACGCTGTCTTTCTTTGTCTTGGCCACTGATTGAAGCTTTGATTAATTCTAATTCCTGTTCTTTCAAAATACTGTTTATTTTTTGAGAACTAATTTCGGCCTGCTTGATATTTAATAAATGTTGTACCTTAAATCGTTTGTAAAATTGAAATAAAAGTGCAATTATTGGAATCAATAAAATGAGGAAGGCATTAATGGTAAATAATTTAATTCTTTTTTGCTGATTGATTTCTAGCGTTTTTAATTGCTGATTTTTTTTTAGAAGTGATATTTCATTTCGTTTTTTGCTTGATGAATTCTGATATGCCAGAATGGTGTTTTCGTTGTTTTTTTTCGATATTTCCTCCTTAAGAAGCATGTTCTTAATTGCTTCTTCCTGACTTGCTAGGGCTAGTTTTTTTGCTTCATTTTCAAATTTTAAAGATTCAATTTCTTTTTGTTTTTGAGCCGTTTTATATTTGATTTCCAATTCATTGATTTCTTTAATTCGTTCCATTTTTGAAATAGAATCTTTTAGATGTGTTGATTTTTCAAAAAACAAATAAGCATTTTTAAAATCATCTTGTTTGATAGCAATTTTTCGCAACTCATCATAGATATCTATTTGATTTTGAAGTAATCCGAAGCTGGCTGATTTTTGTAGTGCTTCAGAAAGAATTAATTTTGCCTCATTATATTTTTTCTCAGAAATATAACAGTTGGCAATCGTGCATCTTGAAATAATAGCCAATTGGTTTAGTTCATTTTCATCGGCAATAATAACTGCTTTTTGATACATTTTTAATGCTCGATCATATTTGTTCTGCAATTGATAGTTTTCGCCTAAACCAAGTAGAATAATGGCTTTTCCTTGAAAGTTATTGGTTTTTTCGCAGAGTATTTTTCCTTTTTTATAATAGATAATTGCGTTATCATAATCTTTCAGTCGCGAATAAAGGTCGCCAATATTGATATAGCTTCCGAGAATTATTTCTGAATCATCTTTATATTCCAAACACTGCTTGAATAATTTTAAAGCATTTTGATAATCGCCTAGCTCTGTATACGTTTGTGCTAAACCGTGTGTATGAGTATAAAAAAGATTTTTTTCATTGTATTTTTGAGAAGCCTCGATACCTTTTAGATGCCATTTTTTACTTTCATTAAATAGGCCTTTTTTATTGTAATTAATTGCTAAAAGATTAAAACCTAACGAAAAAAGTCGGCTTTTTAGAGAATCATTTGGAGTTGTATTGTATTTAAAAGCTTGATTGGTATAATAAATAGAAGAATCGATTAGTGCTCTTTTATTGAAGTAGTAAGCAAGAAGAAGATTTGTACTCGCAATTGATCGGTTATCTATTTTCGATTTTAAAAGCAAATGCGCTTTTCTGAATGCTTTTTTTTCTTCGCCGTTATTATACAAATCATAAAGACTCAGAATTTGAGAATTCTGCTTAGTATTTAATGATTTTTTGACAGCAAAAGTCTTCTTTTTATTTTCAATCTGTGCTTGGAGACTGAATGATAAAAAGACGAATATCATTAAATAAAACCTTTGCGACCAGATTGCCATACGTTTTTGGTTTATACTCTAATGGTATTAGAATAAATTTTAAAGTTTTGTAAACTTGGGGTTTAAGGACTGCTTCTCTTGAGAGATAAGTAAAAGTACTACAAAACAATCGAAAAAATATTCAAAAAAATAAAATTTTTGAAGGAAGTTGTGAAACGAAAAATTGTATAAACTGATTTAAGTTTGTTGTAAATCAGTTTGTTATGATTCTTGAAAAGGATAAATGTTTCTTAAATAAATTTGAATGTAAATTTTCTTACAGTAAATTAGTAAGACAATATTTAAACGAATGAATTATGAAAAAGAGAATATTTTTAGTCATAGGATTGTTAGTATTATCAATCTCGGCTAGCGCACAAAAGAAAATAGAAGTGACAGAACTGCCAAAACCAGCGCAAGATTTTTTAAAGAAGTATTTTAGCCATACAACTGTTGAAATTGCTAAAAAAGACGCAGAGCATGGAGAAAAGGGGTACGAAGTGAAACTGAAAGACGGCACGGAAGTAGAGTTCTGGAAAGATGGATCATATCGAGAAGTGGACGGTGGAGACAATCCAATTCCGACTGCTTTTATTCCGGAAAATATAAATGCTTATGTAGCCAAAAATCACCCGAATGAAAAAATAACGCACATCGACTATGGACATAAAGATTTGGATGTCGATTTGACTAATAATATTGATTTGGAATTTACTAAGGATGGTAAGATTTTAAAAGACAAGAAGAATGATTAATTTTTTTAATTTATTCTAAAATGCTCTGGTTTGTTTTCACTTTCATGTTTAAATCAGGACATCTTAATTTGTAGCCGATTTTTTTGTAAATAGTAACGTGAAAGAAAATAGTTTATATTTACATTTCTATTTTTTATTTCATGGAAGAAAATAAACATGTAACGATTTACGATATTGCCGAGAGACTTAATCTGGCAACATCTACTATTTCACGAGCTTTAAAAGATCATCACACTATAAGCGATAAGACGATAAAAAAAGTGAAAAAAACTGCTGAAGAAATGGGATTTGTGCCAAATACTTTAGCAGCAGGTTTGCGTGGAAATAAAACAAGAACCATTGGTGTTTTAATTCCCACTGTTACACAGCCCTTTTTATCTTCTTTAATTAGCGGAATCGAGATCACAGCTCAAAAATCTGATTATACCGTAATCATTATGCAATCGCATGACTCGTATGAAGAAGAAGTAAATATGGCTAAATCTTTGTATTCCAATCGTGTGAGTGGTGTAATCTGTTCTTTGGCAATGGAAACCAGAGATACAGCGCATTTTCAACAGTTTTCAAACAATAATATTCCATTGGTTTTTGTTGACAGGGTTCCGAAAGATTACAATACTTTTAGGGTTGTAATCGATAATTATACAGCTGGTTATAAAGCTACAAAACACCTTATTGAACAAGGTTGTATTCGTATTGCCCATTTAACTGCTGGTTCAGAATTAGGTAATTTATATAATGAAAGAAAAAGAGGTTACATAGAGGCCTTAAAAGATCATAACATCAAGGTAGAAGAAGAATTGATCATTAGTTTAAATTCTGTTACTTACGAAGATGGAGTAAAAGCCAGTAACGCTTTGTTTGATTTAGATCCAATTCCAGACGGTTTATTTGCACCTGGAGATATTTTGGCCGTGAGTGCCATTCAGACTGCTAAAAAACGTGGCATTAAAGTGCCAGAGGAATTCAAAGTAATTGGTTTTAATAACGACCCGATTTCGCAGATAATAGATCCGAATTTATCGACTATTACGCATCCTGCCGAAAAGATGGGAAAAGCAGCAGCAGATATTATTATAAAAAATTTGAAATCATCTAAAAATGATGATGATGCCAAAGAAATTACATTCTTAAATACAGAAGTATTGGCAAGAGAATCTTCGCAGAAATAGAGTCAAAAAGAAAGGATTTAAACTCTAAATCCACCCAGTTAAAGCAGGATAGTTTTTATAATTATCCTGCTTTTATTTGTTATATAAATTATTTTTTTGAAAAAAAGACAGCTAAAATTTTTTTCTTAAATAACAATCTTATATTTTTACGCAACCGATTGCAATTGTTGTTTTATTTAGAATAATGTATTTTTTGAATTAAATTTTTATCAAATGCTTTTAAACGGAAATAAAATGTTGATTCTTTCGGAAAGATGTTTGAAGAACTAAATTTAAGCCAATGACTTTATTAAGATTTGTTGTATTGTTTTTTCTGGTTTCCTTTTCGGCTTTAGCACAAAAGGATTATAAATTGTGGCTTCAGTATAATACGGTAGCTAATTCTACAATAGCTGCAGAATATAAAAACACTTTTAAAGGAATTGTTCTTTTAGGAAATTCCGAAACCATAAAAATTGCAGGAAAGGAACTCAAAACAGGATTTTCGGATATGTTAGGAAATATTCCTGAAATCAATCCAGATATAAAAGAAGAAAATAATCTTATTGTTGGTTCAGAATCGAATTTAAATACCGAAATCAAAAACGAATTAAAGTCTGATTTTGATAAAATAAATAGTGAAGGATTCATTATTAAATCTATTTCGCTTAAAAACAAAAAGCAAATTATTATTACAGGAAAAAATGATGTTGCGGTTTTATATGGAGTATTTAATTTTCTGAGAATATTGCAAACCAATAAATCTGTTAAGAATCTAAACGTTACTGATTCCCCGAAAACCAATATTAGAATCCTAAACCATTGGGATAATTTGGACCGAACAGTTGAAAGAGGCTACGCTGGATTTTCGCTTTGGAACTGGCAGAAATTGCCTGATTTTATTGATCAGCGCTATATTGATTATGCTAGAGCGAATGCCTCAATCGGAATCAACGGAACGGTTTTGACCAACGTAAACGCCAATGCTTTAATTCTGACCCCTCAATATTTAGAAAAAGTTGAAGCCTTAGCCAATGTTTTTAGACCTTATGGTATAAAAGTTTATTTAACTGCAAGATTTTCGGCTCCTATTGAAATTGGAAAACTAAAAACTGCCGATCCAAAAGATTCTGAAGTGATTGCTTGGTGGAAAAATAAAGCTGCAGAAATTTATAAGCGAATTCCTGATTTTGGTGGTTTTTTGGTAAAAGCCAATTCAGAGGGTCAGCCTGGTCCACAAAATTATGGACGAGATCATGTCGATGGCGCTAATATGCTGGCAGATGCTGTTGCTCCTTTTGGCGGAGTAATTATGTGGAGAGCCTTTGTCTATTCAGAACATGATGCGAATGATCGTGCCAAACAGGCGTACACTGAATTCCAGCCGTATGATGGGAAATTCAAAGAAAATGTAATCGTTCAGGTTAAAAATGGAGCTATCGATTTTCAACCAAGAGAACCTTTTCATCCTTTATTTGGAGTGATGCCGAAAACGCCTTTAATGATGGAATTTCAAATCACACAGGAATATTTAGGTTTCAGCACACATTTGGTTTTTCTGCCAAAATTATTTCAGGAAGTTTTAGAATCTGATACATATCAAAAAGGAAAAGGTTCAACTGTTGCTAAAGTTATTGATGGCACTTTATATCAAAATAAATTAACAGGAATTGCTGGTGTTGCCAATATTGGAAATGATTTAAATTGGACAGGCCATCCTTTTGCACAGGCGAATTGGTATGGTTTTGGGCGATTGGCTTGGAATCCGTATTTAGATTCGGAAACTATTGCTGATGAATGGTTAAGAAGTACTTTTTCTAATGATGAAAACTTCATTAAACCTGTAAAAGATATGATGATCAAATCGCGTGAAGCGGTTGTTAATTATATGACACCACTTGGTTTGCATCATATTATGGATACCGGACATCATTATGGACCTGGGCCTTGGGTTTCTAATTTATCAAGACCAGAATGGAATCCTACCTACTATCATAAAGCAGATAAAAACGGAATTGGTTTTGACCGCTCAAAATCTGGCACAAATGCCGTTTCGCAATATGCACCAGAAGTTGCAAATGTTTTTGATAATTTAGAAACCTGTCCAGAGAAAGATCTATTATGGTTTCATCATGTTTCGTGGGATTATAAATTGAAAAATGGTCAGACGCTTTGGAACGGTATGGCGTTGAAATATCAGGTAGGTGTAAATCAGGTTGCAGCAATGAAAAATGTTTGGAATAAGGCAGAAAAATATGTTGACAGCGAACGTTTTAATGAAGTGAAAATGTTATTGGAAATTCAGTATAAAGAAGCAAAATGGTGGCGCGATGCATGTTTGCTATATTTTCAGCAGTTTTCGGGAAAAGAACTTCCTGAAGGAGTTGAAAAACCAACACAAACTTTAGAGCATTTTGAATCATTAAAATTTCCTTTTGCGCCAGGGAATGGATAATAAATTTGAGTAATTGTAACGCGGATAAAACGGATTTGCTATCGCAAAGACACGGAAAAAGGCAGATTTTTTTAATGAAATTGAGAAAAAAATCAGCGTAAATCAGCGATTTCGCGATAGCGAATCCGTTTCATCTGTGTACAAAAAAATATATTTTATAGAAAATTATGATTAAGAAAACAGCAATAGTAACCGGAGGAAATTCAGGTTTAGGATTTGCAACAGCAAAGAAATTATGTGATAACGGAATCACGACCTACATCGTCGGAAGATCAAAAGAAAAAACAGAAGATGCGTGCAAAGAGATAGGAGAAAATGCCATTCCGATAATTTTTGATTTAAACGATCTAAAAGGAATTCCTGCAATGATTGAAAGTATCACAAAAGAAAACCCAATCGATATTTTGGTAAACAATGCCGGAATTAATATGAAAAAAGAGTTTACAGATGTAACTGATGAAGATTTTCTTTCAATTATTCACACGAATCTTTTGAGTGTTTTTGCGGTGAGTAGAGAAGTCGTAAAAAACATGAAAGAAAACGGAGGCGGAAGTATTGTTAATATTAGCTCAATGGCATCACAATATGGAATTCCAAAAGTAATTGCGTATTCGTCAAGCAAAGGCGCAATTGAAGCTATGACTCGTGCTATGGCGGTTGAATTGGCTCAGTTTGGCATTCGTGCCAATTGTATTGCTCCGGGATTTATCAAAACTAAAATGTCATCGACAGCTTTAGACAATGATCCTGAAAGAAAAAATAAAGTGCTGGGCAGAACGCCAATGGGATATTTAGGAGAACCGTCAGACGTTGCAGATGCAGTTTATTATTTCGCTCTAAGCGAATCAAAATATACTACTGGTACAGTGTTGCCTGTTGATGGCGGAAATAGTATTGGGTTCTAATTTAAAGTTTCTGAGAGGCAGAGGCTCAAAGGTTTTAAAGGATTAAAAAGATTAAAATCAGCTTAATCTGCGATCTCGATAGCTATCGGGAGCTGGAAACAAAACTTTGCGTCTTAGCGCCTTCGTGGCATTTAAAAAAAAGAAGTATGATAAAAATGCAACAAACCATGAGATGGTTCGGTCCAAGTGACAATGTCAAGCTGATTGACATTCGACAAGCTGGCGCAACAGGAATTGTAACTGCATTGCATCAAATTCCTGTTGGTGATGTTTGGACAATTGAAGCGATAAAAGAAAGACAAGAAATCATTCGCAATTATGGTTTGGAATGGACTGTGGTTGAAAGTCTTCCTGTTCATGAAGAAATCAAACGTGCTTCGGGAAATTATCTGCAATACATAGAAAATTATAAAATTAGTTTGCAGAATCTGGCCGAATGCGGAATCAAAATCATTACCTACAATTTTATGCCGATTTTGGATTGGGTAAGAACCAATCATAATTGTATAAATGAAGATGGAAGTAGGGCTTTACTGTACAATCAGGATGCATTTACTTATTTTGATGTTTTTCTTTTAAAAAGACCAAACTCAGAAAATGATTATTCAGAAACTGAAAAAGAAAAAGCTTTGCAGTTTGGAAATCAATTGGATGAAGATGAAAAAGCACTTTTGTTTAAAAATGTTTTATTAGGACTTCCTGGAAGTAAAATCAATTTTACAGAAGAACAGATTTTGTCTCTTTTAGAAAACTATGCCCAAATCGACAATCAAAAGTTACGAGAAAATCTGATTTATTTTTTATCTGAAGTAACTCCAATTGCGGAGAAAAACGGACAAAAATTAGCGATTCATCCAGACGATCCGCCTTTTTCAGTTTTAGGACTTCCAAGAATTGTTTCGACAGAAGCCGACTTGAAAGCTATTTTTAGCGCCGTTCCTTCAACAGCAAATGGATTGTGTTATTGTACAGGTTCTTTAAGTGCCGATCCAAAAAATAATCTTGAAAAAATAATAGACGATTTTGGAGACAGAATTCACTTTTTGCATCTGAGAAATACTATCCGCGAAAGCGAAACTATTTTCAGGGAATCAGAACATTTAAACGGCGATGTTAAAATGGAAGTGATTATAGAAAAATTACTTTTATTAATGAATAAAGCGAAAACAAGTCTCCCAATGCGACCAGATCACGGTTTTCTGCATAGAGTTGATGAAGAAACGGAAACTTATCCAGGTTACTCTTTAACGGGAAGACTGAAAGGTTTGGCTGAGCTAAGAGGTTTGGAAATGGGAATTGGTTATAAATTGGGTTTATAAATAAAGTTAAGTATCCTAACATTTTTTTAACCTGTTAGGTTTAAGATTATAAACGTACTGTTTTGTCATTTCGACGTAAGGAGAAATCTTCGCAAGAAACTCTACAAAGATTGGGTTTATGTTGCGGAGCTACTAGCGAAAATTTCTCCTTACGTCGAAATGACAAAACTGGTGCTAATTGTAATGAATTTAAACCTGTCAGATTTAAGAGAGCAGAAACTATGTTTGTTTAAACAAAAGAAATACCTTTTGCAGACCAAGAAAATCTATTATTCTATGTGTTTAAAAATTAAAACTTCATATCTAATTTCATTACTTCTCCTAATTGGATTAAGTACAAATTCGTACGCTATAAATCCAGAGAAATATGTAGTCAATCAAGCCTCTAATGAAAATTTTCCTTTAGTAAGCAAAGGAAAAACGGCTTCGATTTTAGTTGATGATAAAGATTATTCAGGAGTTTTAAAAGTAACAGGACATTTAGAAAATGACATTTTTCAGGTTTCCAATTTACATCCGAAAAGAATTAAAAAGGTTTCTGAAGCAGAAGATTTTGTTGTTATAATTGGAACATTAGGGAAAAGTAAAATTATCGATCAATTAGCAAAAGAAGGAAAAGTTGATGCCAAAGAACTTCAAGGGAAATGGGAAAAATTTACGACGCAGATTATCGAAAATCCGTTTAAAGGAATCAAAAAAGCGTTGATAATTGCAGGTTCAGATAAACGAGGAACAATCTATGGAATCTACGATTTGTCCAATCAAATAGGTATTTCGCCTTGGTATTATTGGGCAGATGTTCCAGTTAAAAAACAATCAGAACTATATGTTTTGCCTGGAATTCATTCGCAAGGAGAACCAAAAGTAAAATACAGAGGAATTTTTATAAACGATGAAGCGCCTGCACTTACAGGTTGGGCATTTGAAAAATTTGGCGGATTCAATTCAAAATTCTACGATAAAGTTTTTGAATTGATTCTACGAATGAAAGGCAACTATTTATGGCCAGCAATGTGGGGCAGAATGTTTTATGTTGAAGATCCACAGAATGCTGTTTTGGCTGATGAATATGGAATTGTAATGGGAACTTCGCATCACGAACCATTAACAAGAGCACACGCCGAATGGGGAAAATCTAACGGGAAATGGGATTTTAATTCCAATTCGGATGCTTTGATTAATTTCTGGAAAGACGGAATTAAACGAATGGGAGACAAAGAAACTATCGTTACAATCGGAATGCGTGGCGATGGCGACGAACCTATGACCGAAGGAACTGCGATTGAATTATTAGAAAATATCGTAAAAACTCAAAGAAATATTATTGCAGAAGTTACGAAAAAACCTGCTGAAGAAACGCCACAAATGTGGGCACTCTACAAAGAAGTACAGGATTATTACGACAAAGGAATGACTGTTCCAGACGATGTAACACTTTTATTGTGTGATGATAATTGGGGAAATATTCGTAAACTTCCCGAACTCGATGCAAAACCAAGAAAAGGCGGTTACGGTATTTATTATCATTACGATTATGTTGGCGGGCCAAGAAATTATAAATGGATCAACACGAATCAAATCGAGCGAACTTGGGAACAAATGGATTTGGCGTATCAATATGATGTCGATAAAATCTGGATTGTAAATGTCGGCGATATCAAACCAATGGAATTTCCGATTGAGTTTTTCCTAGATATGGCTTGGAATCCTGAAAATTTCAATGCTGGAAATTTGGAGCAATATTATGTGGATTGGGCTAAAGAGAATTTTGGCGATCAATTTACAGGAGAAATTGCTGAAATTTTAAAGTTATACACTAAATATAATTCACGAAGAAAACCAGAATTGCTAGATGCTAAAACGTACAGCATAACAAATTATAATGAAGCAGATCGAGTTGTAGCAGATTACCAAAAATTGGTTGAAAAAGCCAATTCAATAAATGAAAAATTAAAACCAGAATATAAAGATGCTTTTTATCAGCTGGTTTTATTTCCTGTTTTGGCAAGTTCGAATTTGAATGAATTATATGACGCAACCGCTAAAAATCAATTATATGCAGAACAGGGAAGAGCATCAGCAAATGATTATGCTAAAAAAGTAAAAGAGTTATTTGAAAAAGATGCCGAACTCACGAATTATTATCATACCCAATTAGCAAATGGAAAGTGGAATCACATGATGTCACAAACGCATATTGGTTATGACAATTGGCAACAGCCTGAAAAAAATGTGATTCCGAAAACAACAACTATCGAAATCCCGAATAAAGCAGAAGCTGGAATTTCTATTGAAGGTTCTTCAAAATATTGGATTGATAATAAAGAAGAAATTGTAATAACAACTTTAAATTCATTTGAAGGAAGTAAAATTACATATCTAGATTTGTTTAACAAAGGAAATAAAGCTTTTGATTTTAAGATTACTTCAAAAAACAATTGGTTAGAGGTTTCAAAATCAGAGGGAAAAATTGATAAAGACGAAAGGATTTTTGTTGTAATTAATGGAGAAAAAGCGCCAAAAGGTAAAATTAGATCGAAGCTTATTGTCACAATTGGAAAACAAAAAATTGAGGTTATTGTAAAAGCGGAAAATAATGATTTAAAGAATGCAAAGGGTTTTGTGGAGAGTGAAGGTTTTGTGGCATTTGAAGCTCAAAGTTATTCGAAAGCAGTAAATGCTGATTCATTAAAATGGACTCTAATCCCTAATATTGGAAAAACATCATCAGGAGTAACCTTAAAACCTTCGAATAGTAAAACAATTGAGATCTCAGGACAGTCTCCAAGATTAGAATACAATGTTCATTTTTTTAATAAAGGAAAGATAAAGGTAAATGCCTATTTTTCGCCAACAATCAATTTTAAAAAAGGAGATGGTTTGAAATATGGAATTGGCTTTGACGATGAGAAACCGCAAATAATGAACCTCAATGCAGATTCTTCAGAAAGGGCATGGGCAGAATCGGTTGCGAATAATATTAAGGTTATAAGCTCCACGCATGAAATCGAAAAAGCAGGAAGTCATGTTTTGAAAATCTATGCAATTGATCCAGCTTTGGTGCTTCAAAAAATTGTAATTGAAAATGAAGAAGGAAAAGTTTTGCAGTCGTATTTGGGACCGCAAGAGAGTTTTAGGAAGGAATGACAAAACTAAACGAATAAAAAACGATTAACTATTTAAACCAAAAGACATGAAATGTATTAAACCTTATTTATTTGCCGTCACGGTTTTGCTGACTGTCAGCTGTACGTCGCAAAAAGAAACTGCTTCATTAAAAGATGCTTGCAAAGATGATTTTTACATTGGAACTGCTTTAAGCGCGAATCAAATCGAACAAAAAGACAAAAAAGAAGATTCTTTGATTCGAAAAGAATTTAATGCAATTACGGCAGAAAACATCATGAAATCTATGTTTACGCATCCGCAAAAGGACAAATATGATTTTACTTTGTCTGATAAATTTGTGGCGTATGGAGAAAAGAATAAAATGTTTATTCACGGACATACTTTGATTTGGCACAGTCAATTGGCACCTTGGATGGAGAAGATTGCCGACAGTACAGAAATGAAAGCGTTTATGCAAGATCATATTACGACGATAGTTTCTAAATACAAAGGCAGGATCAATTCTTGGGATGTTGTAAACGAGGCGTTGAATGAGGATGGAACTTTGAGACAATCTGTTTTTTTTAAAACACTTGGAGAGAAATATCTGGTGGATGCTTTTAAATTAGCTGCAAAAGCAGATCCTAAAGCAGAATTGTATTACAACGATTATAATATTGAAGAACCAGCAAAAAGAGCGGGAGCGATTGCCTTAATCAAAAAAATAAAAGCAGAAGGCGGAAAAGTAGACGGCGTTGGGATTCAAGGACACTGGAGATTGCAAAGTCCGTCAATTGAAGAAATTGAAAAAAGCATTTTGGAATATTCAGCATTAGGAATCAAAGTAGCTTTTACAGAATTGGATATTACGGTTTTACCAAACCCGTGGGATTTAAAAGGAGCAGACGTAAATCAGAAATTTGAAGGAAATGCCAAAATGAATCCATATCCAGAAAAATTGCCAGATTCTATTCAAAACAAGCTCGCAGAACGTTATGAATCGATTTTTAAGCTATTTTTAAAACATAAAGACAAAATCAGCCGTGTGACTTTTTGGGGAGTTCATGATGGACAATCCTGGTTAAATGACTGGCCAATAAAAGGAAGAACCAATTATCCGCTTCCGTTTGACAAAGATTTAAAACATAAACCAGCTTACGACAGTATTTTAAAGTTGAAAGAAACTAAAGAATAAATACTAAAAAAGAGTAGGTTTTGAGAAAATGATCAACAATCGGTTGTGATATGAAAAATTACTTAAATAAAGTAAACTAAATTTGCATAATATGTTTTTTTGTCTAATTTTACACAACCGATTGTTTGAAATATAGTTCGCTTTCCTGCAAGGTTTTTATAACCTTGCAGGTATAAAATTGAAGAGCAGTTTTAATCAATAGGAAACCTACAAGGTTATGAAAACCTTGCAGGAGTAAAAACTAACTAACCAACAAAATGACCACAAACCCACCAATGACTAAAATTTCACAAAAACTATCCATTAAAGAAAAAATTGGATACAGTTTAGGAGATCTTGCTGCCAATCTCGTTTTTCAGACTTTGATGACGTATTTGGCGTATTTCTACACCGACATTTACGGATTATCACCAACAGATTCGTCGATCATTATGCTGATTGTTGGATTAATAGCAGCTTTTATTTTTAATCCGATCATTGGGGTTTTGGCAGACAGAACGAATACCAAATGGGGAAAATTTAGGCCTTGGATTTTACTAACGGCAATTCCACTCGGAATAGTCGCGCTATTAGCATTTTCAACACCTGATTTCTCATACAAAGGAAAAGTGATTTATGCGGTTATCACCTATACTTTGCTGCTGCTTTTTTATGCCGGAAACAATCTACCGTATTCTGCCTTAAGCGGTGTCATTACGGGCGATATGAAAGAACGAAACAGTATGTCGTCCTATCGTTTTGTGGCAGTTATGTTTGCTCAGTTTTTTGTTCAGGTTTTTATGCTTGGCATTATCAAAAGTGCGGGAAATGGAGATAAAGCTATCGGAATCGAAAAAGTAATGACTGCATTGGCGATTATTGGAACTATCATGCTTTTAATTACCTTTTTAACTACGAAAGAAAGAATCATTCCGAAACCAGAACAAAAGTCGAGCGTAAAAGAAGATTTAAGCGATTTAATCAAAAACAGACCTTGGGTAATTATGCTTTCGCTGACGACTTTGGTTTTTGTGACTTTGGCAATGAAAGGTGGTTCTTATGTGTATTATTTTGAGAATTATGTTGATAAGGAGCAATTAGCCATTTTTATTCAGCCTATTCTCGATACTTTATCCAATATCGGATTGAATCATTTTGGGAATGATCCTGTTTCTGCAGGTTTCGGTTTATTTAACGCCGGCGGAATTATCTTTATGATTGTTGGCATTACACTTTCTAAAAATCTGGCAGACAAATACGGAAAACGAAATGTTTTTGGGGTGTTTTTATTCATCTCGACTTTATTCATTATTGCATTCTATTTTTATCCGCCAACATCAATTAGTCTGATGTTTTTCTCTCAAATCCTTCATGGATTTTTCTACGGAATCACAATCCCGATTCTTTGGGCAATGATTGCCGATGTAGCCGATTATTCAGAATGGTTAAATAACCGCCGTGCAACTGCTATTATATTCTCGGCAATGATGGTTGGGCTAAAAACGGGATTAAGTGTTGGAGGTGCTTTGACCACTTTGTTTTTAGGTTATTTCCACTACGTTCCAAATGCGCCTGAACAATCTCAAACTGCCATAAACGGAATTAAATTACTAGTGAGTATTTTCCCTGCAATCCCTTTTTTAATTGGAGCTGGATTGCTGTTTTTCTATAAAATCAATAAAGAAATGGAAGTGCAAATCGAAACAGAACTAAAAGAAAGAAGAACTTAATTATTTAAACAAAATATAACTATGCCTGAAGATAGCATTGAACACATTAATTTTGAGGAAATTAATGACCTGGCGATTTCAAAGCCTTTAGTGTCCCATATGTATACAGCCGATCCTTCGGCGCATGTATTCAACGGAAAAATTTACATTTACCCATCTCATGACATTGATGCCGGAATTCCGTTTAACGACAACGGAGATCATTTCGGAATGGAAGATTACCATGTTTTTTCTATGGAAGATATTTCATCAGAAGTAGTTGATAATGGTGTTGCATTGCATGTAAATGACGTTGCTTGGGCTGAAAAGCAAATGTGGGCACCTGATGCGGCTCATAAAAACGGAAAATATTATTTGTATTTCCCAGCTAAACGGGCTAACGGAATTTTCCAGATAGGAGTTGCCATTTCAGATTCGCCCGTTGGCCCTTTTGTTCCTGAAAAAGAAGCAATAAAAGGAAGTTACAGCATTGATCCAGCCGTTTTTGAAGATGAAGATGGTAAACATTATATTTATTTTGGAGGAATATGGGGCGGACAACTTCAGAAGTACCGTAATAATCAATACGATCAAAATAACGAAGAACCTTTGGCAGCAGAAAAAGCTTTAGGACCAATCGTAGCTTTGTTAAGAGATGATATGCTTGAATTTGCCGAAGAACCAAAAGAGATTAGAATTTTGGATGAAAACGGAAATGAGATTCTTGCAGGCGATAACGACCGTCGTTTTTTTGAAGCTTCATGGGTTCATAAGTATAAAGGAAAATATTATTTCTCTTATTCAACGGGAGATACCCATTTTATCTGTTATAGTATTGGCGATAATCCTTATGGACCGTTTACCTATCAGGGAAGAATTCTGAATCCTGTTGTGGGCTGGACGTCGCATCATTCAATTTGCGAAGTAGAAGGTGAATGGTATTTGTTTTATCACGATTCGAGTTTGTCAAAAGGAGTAACGCATTTGCGAAGCATGAAAGTTACCAAAATTGATTATTTAGAAGATGGTTCGATTATCACAATAGATCCTTACGGCATAAGAAGATTATTTGATTAAGTTATGAAAAGAAAAACAGGCTTTAAAATTGTTGCAGCAGTCATTTTGATGAGTGCGTTTTCTTCGTGTAAAAAAATTTCGCAAAAATCACAATCGGTTGTGTACTCCGATTATGCTTCTTTTGATTGGTTTGATTACAGAGGAAATGACGATGCGTATCAAAATCTAACAAAATCTGATGGCGATTATTTAAATCCTGTTTTAGCTGGTTTTTATCCTGATCCTACGATTTGCAGAGTTGAGGATAAGTTTTATCTCGTCAATTCTTCTTTCTGCTATTTTCCGGGATTACCCATTTTTGAAAGCACCGATTTAGTGCATTGGAAACAAATTGGAAATATTATCGATCGCCCCCAACAAGCCGATTTTGGAAACTCTCGTTTGTCGGGCGGAATGTACGCGCCAACAATTCGCTATAACAAAGGAACATTTTATGTGATTTGCACCAATGTGAGCGGAGTTGGTAATTTTATTGTTACCGCTAAAAATCCTGCAGGACCTTGGTCGAACCCAATTGTGCTTCCAGATGTTAACGGAATCGATCCTGATATTTTCTTTGATGAAGATGGAAAAGTTTATATTACGCATAACGGACCTCCGCCAAATAATGTTTCGCTTCATGATGGCCATCGCGCCATTTATATGCTGGAATACGATTTGGAAAAACAAAAAACCACAACAAGCCCCAAATTGGTTATTAACGGCGGAACCGATATGTCTAAGAAACCAGTATGGATAGAAGGTCCGCATGTGCTTAAAAAAAATGGATTTTATTATCTGCTTTGCGCGCAAGGAGGAACAGGTTTTAATCATTCTGAAGTAATTTTTAGAAGTAAAAACATTTATGGTCCTTATGAAAGCTATGCTAACAATCCGATTTTGACACAGTTGCATTTAGATCCGAAACGTAAAAATTTGGTTTCGACAACTGGTCATGCCGATTTTGTTGAACTTCCAAATGGCGATTGGTGGTCAGTTTTTCTGGGATGCCGACCTTACGAAGGAGATTTTTACAATATGGGAAGAGAAACCTTTATGATGCCTGTAGAATGGAAAAACGATTGGCCAGAAATTGTAGGCGGAAACGACCCCATTCCGATGATTCATAAACGTCCGAATCTTCCACTTTCTAAAGAAAAAATAGAGCCATTGAATGGAAACTTCGTTTCGAAAGACGATTTTGACTCGAATAAATTAGATCTTAAATGGAGTTTTATTAGGACGTCAAAGGAAAAATGGTATGATTTGATTAATGGAAAATTATTAATTAAATCAAGACCAGAATCGATTCATACCGAAACGAATTTTTCTTTTATAGGAAGAAGACAACAGCATTTAAAATTTGAAGCTTCGGTGAAGTTTGAATTCAATCCAAAAGATAATTTACAGGCTGTAGGTTTAACTGCTTTTCAGAACGAAAAACATTATTTGTTGATTGGAAAACGAATGAATGCTGATCATAAATTGGAAGTTTTTGTAGAAACAACAGCAAGTAAAATTAATAATGGAAAATCGGAAATTATTGCGAAAAAAGAACTTTTAGATTCTGATAAACCATTGTTTGTAAAGATTGAAGGAAACGGAAGATGGTACAGCTTCTATTATAAAACGACAGAAAAACAAGATTGGATTTTATTGATAAAAGATGTTGATGGGGTTATTTTGAGTACAAAAGAAGCAGGAGGTTTTGTAGGAACGTATTTAGGGATGTATGCTTCGAGTGAGCATTTTAAGCAATAGTTTTAGGTTTAGTTTTTTAGGTTTAGTTTGTCATCCTGACGAAGGAAGGATCACATTCGGGATTCGATAAAAGTTGGTCGCGTTCTGTATAGTTTTTCGACCAGTTTGTCATTTCGACGAAGGAGAAATCTTCACGAGTAGCTCGACAAAGATTGGATTTTCGTTGCGGAGCTACTTGTGAAGATTTGCTTTGCCTGTTCGCTATCGCTCGGGTCTCCTTCGTCGAAATGACAAGATTGTGTGGATTCCCGTTATGGAGTTGCTTGCGAAGTCCCAGAGGGACGAAATATTTATAGAAGGTTTGTTTTGCAGATTTACAAAAGCCCCAGCGGGGCGATATATTATTATGACAAATGTGTCGCTCCGCTGGAGCTTTTAATCTGTAGCGATTGGAATTTTCTATAAATATTTTGCTCTTCCAGAGCTTTAAAAAAATAACATAATTCATTTGAAAAATAATTTTTTATAAAATATTTTTAGCTACTTTAGCATAACAGAACGGAACAGAACGGTATGCTAAAAGAAGAAGAAAAATTTGAGTTTATAATTAATCACGATAGTGATATTCCGAAGTACCAGCAGTTGGTTGACGGAATTACAAATGCTATTGCTGAGAATATTTTGCAGAAGGGAGATTTGCTTCCGTCGGTGAATGTAATCTGCAAGACGTATCAGCTTTCGAGAGACACGGTTTTTAAGGCTTATACGATTTTAAAAGATCAGAATACAATTGATTCTGTACCCAATAAAGGCTATTATGTGGCAGGCGAAACGAGAAAAGTGCTTTTGGTTTTGGATACGTTTAAGGCATATAAAGAAGTTTTGTACCATTCGTTTGTGAATAATTTGCCAGATAATGTGATTACAGATGTACAGTTTCACCATTATAATATTGATGTTTTTAAAACAATTATTAATAACGGAATAGGAAAGTATTATAAGTATGTAGTGATGAATTTTGATCACAAGGATATCGCTCCGGCTTTGTCAGCAATTTCAAAAGATAAATTGCTTTTGATTGACTGGAATATTCAGACAAAAAAGACAAATAATTATGTTTTTCAGGATTTCGGAAAAGCATTTTACGAGTCATTGACAGAAGCAGCCAATTTGTTAAAAAAGTATAAAAAGATACAGTTTTTGTATCCGGATTTTACGAATCATCCGTGGGAAACGGTAGAATTTTTTAAGAAATTCTGTGCCGATTTTGGTTTTGAATACGAGGTTATTACCGATCCAAAAAAGTTCAATATTGAAAAAGGAATTGCTTATATCAGTGTAAGCGACAGGATTTTAGGGCACTTTTTAGAACAGTGCAAAGAAAAGGATTTTGAACCTGGGAAAGACGTTGGATTTTTGTCCTACAACGAAACCCCAATGAAAAAGTTCATATATAAAGGAATTTCGGTTGTTTCAACTGATTTTAAAGAAATGGGAACCAAAGCAGCGGCATTTATTACGCATGACGAAGAAACGAAGTGTTATGTGCCGACAAAATTAATAATAAGAGAATCATTGTAGTATGTATTATATAGGATATGATATTGGAAGTTCTTCTGTCAAGACGGCCTTGGTAGAAGCTGAAACAGGCAAAAAAGTAATCGTTTTGAATGAACCTCAAAACGAAATGGAAATCTTGTCAATTCACCCAGACTGGGCAGAACAAGATCCGGAAATTTGGTGGCAACACATTTGCACAGCAACCAAAAGAGCAATTAAAGAATCAAATATCGATGCATCTAAAATTCAGGGAATTGGAATTTCGTACCAAATGCACGGATTGGTGATTGTAGATAATGCCGGAAAAGCGCTTCGAAATTCAATTATTTGGTGCGACAGCCGTGCGGTTGAAATTGGAAACAAGGCTTTTGCCGAAATTGGAGAAGAAAAATGCATGTCGCATTTATTGAATTCGCCAGGAAATTTCACGGCTTCGAAACTGAAATGGGTTAAGGAAAATGAACCAGAAGTTTACAATAAAATCGCTAAATACATGCTTCCGGGAGATTACATCGCTTTGAAGTTGACAGGCGAGGTAACGACTACCAAAAACGGTTTGTCTGAAGGAATGCTTTGGGATTATAAAGAAAATAAAGTAGCCGACTGGCTTTTGGATTACTACGGAATCGATCAGTCATTAACTCCAAAAATTGTAGAGAATTTTACGAATCAAGGTGTTGTTACCGAAAAAGCTTCACAAGAATCTGGTCTTCCTGCAGGAATTCCGATTGTGTACAGAGCGGGAGATCAACCAAATAATGCATTGTCATTAAATGTATTGAATCCTGGAGAAGTTGCGGCTACAGGCGGAACTTCGGGTGTTTTTTATGCGGTAAGCGAAATGTCATCTGGAAAAAGCACAAGAGTAAACAATTTCGTTCACGTAAACTATGAACTGGAAACGCCAAGAGTTGGTAAGCTCTTGAATATTAACGGAGCAGGAATTCAGTACAGATGGCTTCGCAATAATATGGGGAATGAAAGTTATGAGGTAATGAATGAAAAAGCTTCGAATGTTGAAGTTGGATCTGAAGGCGTTGTTGTAATTCCGTTTGGGAATGGCGCGGAACGTATGTTTAATAATAAAACTATCGGAACTCACTTTTTAAATCTGAATTTAAATATTCACAACAGCGCGCATTTGTTTAGAGCGTCTCTTGAAGGAATTGCGTTTTCGTTTGTGTACGGAATGGAATGTTTGAAAGATGATAATGCGACAATTAATGTCATTAGAGCCGGAAATGATAATCTTTTCCGTTCGGAAATTTTCTCAAATACTGTGGCGACTTTAATTGGTCACGAAATCGAAATTTACAATACAACGGGAGCGGTTGGTGCGGCAAGAGCAGTTGGTTTAAAAGATGGTGATTACAGCAAATTTGGAGCTAATGTTAGCGACAACGATCACGTAATGACGTTTTTACCGTTGCACAACAAGGAGCCATATGAAACGGCTTATAAAAAATGGAAAAAAGAATTAGAATTAATATTAACAAATAAATAAAAAATCAAATGATAGTTTTAGGAGATAAAGAATACTACAAAGGTATCGGCCAAATTAAATTTGAAGGAAAGGAATCTGATAATCCGTTGGCATTTAAATATTACAATCCAGACCAAGTTGTAGCTGGAAAAACAATGCGTGAGCACTTTAAATTTGCGATCGCTTACTGGCATACTTTCTGCGGACAAGGAAGCGACCCATTCGGGCCAGGGACACAGCAATTTGCTTGGGATGCTTCATCAGATCCATATCAAGCTGCGAAAGACAAGGCAGATGCTGCTTTTGAATTCATCAGCAAAATGGGATTCGATTATTTCTGTTTCCACGATTACGATTTGATTGCGGAAGGAGCAACTTTCGCAGAATCAGAAAAACGTTTGGCTTTTATTACTGATTATTTAAAACAGAAAAAAGCAGAATCTGGAATTAAATTGCTTTGGGGAACTTCAAACTGTTTCTCAAATCCAAGATTCATGAACGGAGCTGCTACAAATCCTGATTTTAATGTAGTAGCAAGAGCGGGAGGTCAAGTAAAATTAGCGCTTGACGCAACAATCGCTTTAGGCGGAGAAAACTACGTATTTTGGGGTGGTAGAGAAGGTTATATGTCTTTATTAAATACAGATATGGGAAGAGAATTAGACCACATGGCGCAATTCTTAACAATGTCTAGAGACTACGCAAGAGCTCAAGGTTTTAAAGGAACTTTCTTCATCGAGCCAAAACCAATGGAGCCATCAAAACACCAATACGATTTTGACTCAGCTACAGCAATCGGATTCTTGAAAAATTATGGTTTAGATAAAGATTTCAAAATCAATATCGAGGTTAACCACGCTACATTGGCACAACACACTTTCCAACACGAATTGGAAGTTGCTGCAAAAGCAGGAATGTTAGGAAGCATCGATGCAAATAGAGGAGATTACCAAAACGGATGGGATACAGACCAATTTCCAAACAACATCCAAGAAACTACTGAAGCGATGTTGGTTTTCTTAAAAGCTGGCGGATTGCAAGGTGGTGGAGTTAATTTTGATGCTAAAATTAGAAGAAACTCTACAGACTTAGAAGATGTTTTCTTAGCGCACATTGGTGGAGCTGATACTTTTGCAAGAGCTTTACTGACTGCCGACAAAATTATTTCTTCTTCTCCTTACGAAAAATTAAGAAAAGAAAGATACAGCTCATTCGATTCTGGAAAAGGAAAAGACTTTGCAGATGGAAAATTAAATCTTAAAGATCTTTATACTATCGCTCATGAAAATGGAGAATTAAATCTTCAAAGCGGTAAGCAAGAATTGTTTGAAAATATCATCAATCAATATATTTAATTGATTTAGATTTTAAATATTCTACCTAACAGATTTCTAAAGTCTGTTAGGTTTCTCCAAAATATTTAGTGAGACAAAAAATCTAGAAAAAGTTTAAATTTTTAAACATGATAGTTGTAAGACGTTAAAATGTTTAAAAATGTTTTTTTAGATAAAAATTTCGAAAATGTGTATTAAGATTATGGCTTTTTTACAATGAGATTTAAGAAAAGTAGATTGAAGGTTTAGTTACTATTTTTTGAAAATTGAAATGAATAAAAGTCAGTTTGATAAAATAATAAGTGAGTTTTTTTTATTGAAGGTTTTTTGAAGAGCAGAATCAATCGAAATGCACATTTTTCACTCATTACAAGATGCTGAGAACTTTGTCAAAGTTTTAAACTTTGACAAAGTTTTTTTACGCAAAACCACTTTTAACTTAAACCAAAAAACTTATGAAATTTTTTATTGACACTGCTAATCTTCAAGATATTGAAGAAGCGCAGGCTTTAGGCGTTTTAGATGGTGTAACTACCAATCCGTCTTTAATGGCAAAAGAAGGCATTACAGGAAAATCAAACATCCTGAAACATTATCTTGACATTTGTAATATCGTAGATGGCGATGTTTCGGCTGAGGTTATTTCGACAGATTTTGAAGGAATGATAAGAGAAGGAGAAGAATTAGCCGCCTTACATCCTCAGATCGTAGTGAAATTGCCTATGATTGGCGATGGTGTAAAGGCTTGCAAATATTTTTCTTCAAAAGGAATCCGTACCAATGTAACTTTAGTATTTTCTGCTGGTCAGGCATTATTGGCAGCAAAAGCTGGAGCGACTTACGTTTCTCCATTTTTAGGGCGTTTAGATGACGTTTCAACAGACGGAATGCATTTAATTGCTGAAATCAGAGAAATCTACGATAATTATAATTATCAGACTCAAATCCTTTCGGCTTCTGTAAGGCATACCATGCATATTGTTAATTGCGCCAAAGTAGGATCAGATGTTATGACAGGTCCACTTTCTGCAATAAAAGGGCTGCTGAAACATCCTTTAACCGATATTGGTTTAAAGCAATTTGTAGAAGACGCAAAAAAAATGAATTTGTAATCTTTTTTATTTCCATTTTTATAGTTTTTAAACTCTCTTCCAGCTATTTGGAGGGGAGTTTTTTTATGAAATAAAAGCAACCGATTGTCTCTGTTTTTTATTTTGTAAGAAATATAAGCTTTTGGCTCTAGTGTGTTGACTTTCAGATTATAATATTTTTTAAGTCCCATTTTATAAGGGATAACAAAAGATCTAATTTGGGAGGAATTTTTATACAGTCACTACAACGTTTTAGTGTTTCTTTAAAAAAACTTATATTTTAACATTTTATATTTTTTTTAAGATTTTGAATCAAACGATTTATTATCTCTAACGTTTTCGTGATATTAAATACTGTTTTTGTTAATTATTTAATATTTTATAATTATTTGCATGTATAATTCTTTTTTTAAGTATATTTTTTTTCAAATTGATAAAAAAAATTAACGCAACCGATTGTGTGTTGTTGTTTTTTGCATATATTTGTTTTGACTATAAGTTGTTATTTGTTAGAAATGTTAAAATAAAAATGGATAGCAAAGTCAATCAAAACGAAAACTAACTAAACCAACTATTAACTCATTAAACCAATTATTTATGACTAACTTTTTAATTACTAAAAGCAGATCTAAATACTTTAAGAATCTGGGGTTCTTAATCCTGATGATGGTATTTTCTGCTACGGTAAATGCACAAATTACTGTTACAGGTACTGTAACTGATGGTGTCGGACCAATACCAGGTGTCAATATTATTGTAAAAGGAACCAAAACAAGTACGGTATCAAATTTTGACGGAACGTATACGCTTCAAGCTATTCCCAATAATAGTATTTTGGTCTTTAGCTTTATTGGATATAAACCTCATCATGTTGCAGTGAACAATAAAACTAAAATTGATGCTGTACTAGAAGAAGATTTAAATGATTTGAAAGAAGTTGTTGTTATCGGGTACGGAACCGCAAAAAGAGCAGATTTAACAGGAGCTATTTCTTCTGTTTCTAGTGCTGCCATAGCACAATCTGTTTCTTCAACTTTTGAGCAAGTATTGCAGGGGCGCGCAGCTGGGGTACAGGTACAGCAAAATAGTGGTACGCCTGGAGGAAGTTCTTCGGTACGTATTCGCGGTATCAGTTCTATTACTGGGTCAAACGAACCAATTTATGTTATTGATGGTGTGATTATAGATGGTAATTCAGGTTCTTTAAATACAAATCCGCTTTCAGGGATTAACCCTAACGATATTGCTTCTATCGATATTTTGAAAGATGCTTCTGCAACTGCAATTTACGGATCTAGAGCTGCCAATGGTGTAATTATGGTGACTACTAAAACAGGTAGAAAAGGAGATTTAACTTTAAATTTTGACAGCTATGTAGGTTGGCAGCAAATGCCTAAAGAATTGCAGGTATTAAATTTAAGAGAATATGGGACGTTAAAAAACACGAGAGCAGATTTAGGGATCGTTCAGAGAGATCCATACTTTATTCGTCCTGATTTATTAGGTGAAGGAACAAATTGGCAAGATGAATTATTTCAAACAGGTTTAATTCAAAGCTATAATTTATCTGCGTCAGGCGGATCTGATACAACTACATACGCATTAGGAATGTCTTATTTTGATCAGGATGGGACTATTATCGGATCTTCTTTCGATCGTATGACAATTCGAGCTGTAGTTGATTCTCAGGTAAAGAAATGGATGAAAGTTGGAGTTAATTTGAATGCCTATAAAAGCAACCAAGTTACTACAGTTAATGATGACTCGGTAATCTTAACTGCTTTAAAACAAACTCCAAACGTGGCAGCAAGAAATGCTGATGGAACTTTTGACGGACCAGATACAACAGAATTCGTTCAAACCAATCCATTAGGAATTGCAATGCTGAAAGACAATCACGGAAAAGACTACGGAATTAGAGGAAATGTTTACGCAGAAATTGGTTTTACAAAAGATTTAAAGTTTAAAACAACCTATTCTATTGATTATGGTTTTGGAAACCGTTATACTTTTAATCCATCTTACACTTTTGGAGCATTATCAAATGAAGTTAGAGAAGGATCAAGAACAAAAAGTAATGGAGAAAACTGGATTTGGAATAATTTATTGACTTATAATAAAGCGTTTGGGAAACATGCCGTAAACGCTATTTTAGGGCAAGAAATGCAAGAGCAAAATGGGGAAAGCCTTTACGGATATCGTTCTGGCTATTTAACAAACGGAGCTACAGATTTAAATGCAGGAGACCCAACAACAGCTAGAAACTCAAATGGAAGTTCGACAAAGTCGCTTAGTTCTTATTTTGCAAGAGCAAACTACACATTCGACGACAAATATATTTTAACTGGTACAATTAGAAGAGATGGATCTTCACAATTTGCCGAAGGCAACAAATGGGATTGGTTTCCATCTGCTGCTTTCGCATGGAAAGTTTCAAACGAATCATTTTTAAAAGAAAACCAAACTATTAGCAACCTGAAATTGCGTGCAGGATGGGGAGTTACAGGAAATTCAAGTGTGCCAAATAATGCTTTTACTTCTGTTTATGGTACTTCAGCAACCAATTGGGGAAGTGGGCAAATTGCGACCAATACGGCTAACCCAGATTTGAAATGGGAAAAATCGAAGCAAACCAATATTGGTGTAGACATTGGATTTTTGGATAATAGAATTGAAATTACAGCCGATGCTTATTACAAGAAAACAGAAGATTTATTACTTAGATTATCGCTTCCAGCTTATGTAGGTACAACAGGCCAGGGAGCTACATCACCACCTTTTGCTAATGTCGGTTCTCTAGAAAATAAAGGTTTGGAGTTTACAATAAACACGGTCAACATGCAGAGAAAAGATTTTATTTGGAAAACAAATTTCAATATGACGATGAACCGATCTAAAGTATTGAAATTGAATTCAGAATCTGGTGTTTACGATCAGACCTTACAGCAGGGTTCAGATGTAACGGTTGTAACTCGTACTGCTGTGGGACAGCAAATAGGACAATTTTACGGTTATAAAGTAATCGGACGTTTTGAAAAAGCAACAGATTTCTATTATAAAGATGCTAATGGAGTGGTAAAACCAACCGCATTGCCAGAAGGAATGGCAATTGGCGAAAATGGTGTTTGGATTGGAGATTATATGTTTGAAGACGTAAACAAAGATGGTGTAATTAACGAAAAAGATGCTGGTTATATTGGTAATCCTAATCCAGATTTTACTTTTGGTCTTAACAATAGTTTCTCTTTCTTAGGGTTTGATGTGAGTATTTTATTTACAGGATCTTATGGAAATGAGGCTTTAAACTATCAAAGAAGATGGTTAGAAAACCCTCGTGAGAATACCAACTTGCTAAAAACTGCTTTGGGATATGCACAATTAGAATTAATCGACCCGAATGGACCAAACGATTATCGTAACGTTCAGATTGTAGGCGGAGATCCTTACATGCCAAGAATTGGAGCTTCTTCGGCTTCTTCAGCATCAAATTATCGTTTGAGCAATAGATTTGTAGAAGACGCTTCTTATGTAAGACTTAAAAACATTTCAATATCATATAATCTTCCTAAAGATTTATACACTAAGTACGGTATTTCAAATGTAAAGGTTACTTCAAACATGCAGAATATTTTAACCTTTACGAAGTATAAAGGATACGATCCAGAAGTTGGTGCAATAAATCAAAATCAGCTTTTAAACGGTGTCGATAACGGACGTTATCCTTCACCAACAATCACTACACTTGGATTAACAGTTAATTTCTAAAAAGCGCACAATGAAAACAAAGAAAATATTTTACACGGCTTTAATTATTGCATTGCCATTTGTTTGGACGAGTTGCAGCGACATTTTAGACGTTGAACCAAATGATGTAATTACAAAAGAAAATTTTTATAAAACGGAATCTGATTTTCAGGCCGCAACAGGACCTTTATACAACAAAGTTTGGTTCGATTTTAATGATAAATTCTATTACGGATTAGGAGATGGACGTGCCGCAAACATGTACGCACCTTTCTCAGATTACGTTTATCCGTTTACAGATTTAACAGAAACGGGATTAACAGGACCTTTGGTTTCGGCTTGGGCATCTTTGTATAATGTGATTCAGCAATCTAATAATGTGATTATTGGAATTTCTGGAAGTTCAATGAACGCAACTGTTAAAAACAAATATATTGCCGAAGCTCGCTTTATGAGAGGAACCGCTTATTGGTATTTGGCTTCGTTATGGGGAGATGTTATCATTTCTACTGACCCGAGCGAATTGGTAAAAAATCCAATCGTGAACAAAAATCCAATGAAAGATGTTTACGAATTTTCGATGCGTGATTTAGAATTTGCAGCTAAATATCTTCCAGAAACAGCAGGGCAAGCTGGACGTTTAACAAAATACAGCGCTTACGGAATGTTATCTCGTGTTTACTTATCATTTTCGGGAGTGAGCGACAATCCAAACAGCGGAACGCGCAATCAGGAATATCTTGATTTAGCCAAAAAAGCGGCAGAAAAAGTAATGAGTTCTGGACCTTATAGTTTAATGGCAAATTATGAAGATTTATTCATGATTGACAATAACAATAATACAGAATCGATGTTTGCGCTTCAATGGGTTCCTAATGGAGATTATGGAGTAAACAATACGCAGCAGGCCTATTTTGCATTAGGTTCTGATATTACAGGAGACGATGCTGCTTGGGGATATTGGACCAGAGCTTCTTATAATGTTTTACAAGAATATGAATCAAAAGATCTTCGCCGTAGAGCAACTTTTATGGGAGACAACGACCATTATGCTGAAATCAATAAAGCAAACGGCGGTTATACTGTAGATCACAGTGCTGATTTCCTTACAATTAAAAAAGGTGTGGTAGGTTCTACAAAAGACAATTCTAAAATTACCCGTATGAATTCTGCTTTAAATACGTATATGTTACGTCTAGCAGAAGTGTACTTGAACTATGCAGAAGCAGCTTTAGGAAACAATGCATCAACTGCTGATGCAACAGCGATTTCGGTTGTAAACAGACTTCGTACACGTGCAGGATTAAACCCAAAAACAATTTTGACTTATGCTGATATTATTCACGAAAGAAGAGTCGAATTGTGTATGGAAGGACAATACTGGTACGACTTAGTTAGAAGAGCTTACTACAAACAACAAGAAGTAATCAACTATATAACAGGACAAAACAGAGGAACAATAACTCCAATTTTATACGACACAGCAACAAATACAGTTACGGTTGATGCTTCAAAAGCTACAAGTCCGAGAGCAATTGGTGTAATCGATGCAACAATTTTCACACTTCCTTATCCAGAATCTGAATTAGTTCAGAATCCGTTATTGAGAGAAAATCCAGTTCCGTATCAATTTACAGAAGAGAAAATAAAAGACTTATTCTAGTTTCAGAAATAAAAAACTAAAAGACATAAATATGAAATATATTTTAACTAAAAAGTATTGGGCGTCAATTGCACTGTTAAGCATGATGGTTTTTGGTATGCTGTTTACTTCTTGCGATAACAACGATTCAGAAGGAAGCACAATTACAATTACAAAAGTGTTTTTAGAAGATGTAAACTCATCTGTGCCAGACAGAGAAGTAACTTTTGCCCGTTTAGGACAGCTATTACGTATAGAAGGTTCTGGATTTTCAGGATTAAAGAAAGTTTACATAAACGGATATTCAACTTACTTTAATGTGGTTTTTGTCTCTAATAATTCGATGCTGGTAAGCGTTTCTGCAGATACTCCAATTTTAGAAGCAGATCCATCAGTAAGAAATACAATCCGTTTTGTCAATGATAATAACGAATTTACTTTTCCTTTTGAAATTAGAGCAGGGAGACCAGAAATTACGAGAATTTCAAATACAATGCCTAATGCAGGAGAAAAAATTACAGTTTACGGAAGTGGCTTAACAGAAGTAAGCAAAGTAGTTTTCCCAGGCAATGTTGAGGTTACAACTGGAATTGTTTCAGACGAAGATGGAGAATCATTTACAGTCGTGGTTCCAAATGGAGTTTCGGATAATGGAGGTTCAATATTCGTACAAGGATCAAATGGAGGAGTATATTCTCCAGCGTACTTTAACTGTAAAAGAGCTATTATTTTAGATTTTGACGGAAGAGGACAACATAGTTTCTGGGGAACACCACCAGCAACCGGTATGATTTTAGGAACTGATTTGGAATCAGCTTCAATTGGAGCAGGAAATCTTTCTCAAGGTAAATACGTACCGCATCGTCCATCTCGTCTTACTTCAATTGCAGCAGCTACAGGAAGAGCAACAGAAGTTTGGACAGGAGGAACAGGTGTTGATAACTGGAGAGCTCAATTTACTCCTTTTATTCCAGCAACCACACCGTTGGATAAAGTAGCATTTCAGTTTGATATCTATGTACCAGATGCATGGAAAGATTCAGGATATTTAAAAATATGTACAATTAATAATTTCAACGCAGGAGCATGGTCTGGAGGAGTGTATAATTATATTCCTTGGTTAGTTGATGGAAAATCCGTCGCTTTCCAGACTACAGGATGGGTAACGATTACTATTCCTTTAAACAAGTTTTATCAATGGTCTAAAGAAGCCTCAACATTTGAAACTGTTTTAGCTTATCGTGAAGCCGCAACGTATCAAAACTTTGGTATTTGGTTCGAAAATTTGGATGTAAAAATGAAAGATGTGCTAGGAAACACAAGTGAAGTAGAATTCCCTTCAAAAGCAACTTCTGTAAAAGTGTACACAGACAACTGGAGAATTGTACCATTAGACGCACCAGTTTATAATGATTTCCCTAACTAAAAAATGACCAAAATGAAATATATAAAGATATTACCTGTAATTGCTTCATCATTGTTGTTATTCGCTTCTTGCGATGACAACTTGATGGAGTGGGGAAAAGACCCAGAACATGGCGAAGTAACTGGAGCTGAGCTTCCGCTGGCTTTAGTAGAGAAAATAAGCCGTTACGAACCATTAAAAAACTATTCGGATTTTTCATTAGGAAACGGAATCGGAATCAGTTTATACATGAGCGATGCCACTTATAGAAAAATTGTAAACGAAAACTTTGATGAAGTTACACCAGGTTACGAAATGAAACACGGTGCCATGGTAAATGCTAAAGGAGCAATTGATTTTGCCAATGTGGATGCTTTTATCGCTGCAACAAAAAGCGCAGGATTAAAAGTTTTTGGACATACTTTAGTTTGGCATTCCAACCAAAATGCAAGTTATCTAAACGGTATTATTGCCCCAACAGTAATTCCAGGTTCAAGCGGCACAAATGTTTTGGATCTAACACCTATTAAAAGCGGAACTTTCACAGGATGGACTAGAAATAATCCAGGGAAAGGAATCACAACAGTTGCCAATTCTGGCCTAACTAGCACTTCTGCAGCAATCCAATTAGCATCAAGCGCAAGTTCTTCTGCAGCTTACAATTTGCAGCTTACTTCGCCAAATGTGCCAATTGTTTCAGGACATAATTATGAAATTTCATTTTATATCAAATCTGATGTTGCAGGTAAAGGGCGTATTTCATTCAATGCTTCATTAACCAATCAATATCCATACAAAGACTGGTTTGCAACAGGAGGAACATGGACAGAAGCATTTGCAACAACTTCTACTTGGCAGCAGGTAAAAATCAAATTGGCTCCAGGCGATTTTGCATCAGGAAGTACAAGTTTTCAGTTTAATTTAGATTTAGGATATCTTCCAAACGTAACGTATTTAATCGACGCCAATACTTTGGCAGTTGTTGATTTGGATGCCGCAACAGGACCAGTTAATCTGATTGCTAACGGAAATTTTAATTCAGGTATTACAGGCTGGAGTAAAGCCAACGGAGCAGCAGATGCTTTAAGTGCAGGAACAGGAGCTTCAAATGTTTATGAAGGAAGTGGATCAATGAAAGTAGTAAACGCTACATCTGATGCTTCGAACCAATGGAAAACTCAAATTCAGACCACTTTTACTTCTGCATTAGTGGCAGGAAAAAGCTATACTATTTCTTATATGATTCGTTCTGAAGCAAATGGTTCTGTAAGATGTTCAACAACACCATCAGGAGTAGCAAGTTATCAGGGAGACCAGACTACTACAACTACATGGAAACAAATCGAATGGAAAATTACAGCAAAAGGTGGAGAGACTGGTTTTGGTTTTGATTTAGGAGGAGCTGCTGGAACTTATTATATCGATAATGTTCTGGTAACTGATGGATCAACTACTGGCGGAGGACCTACAGCACCTGTAACAATTGAAAAGACAGATGCTGAGAAAACCAAAATTATTGGCGATGCCATGACAGATTGGATTTCTAAAATGATGACACACTACAAAACAAGCGTTTTCTCTTGGGATGTTGTAAATGAACCAATGAAAGAAGATGGAACATTAAGAAACGGAACTGAAGGTGATACAGCAACAGATTATTTCTCATGGGTAAAATATTTAGGAAAAGATTACGCTGTAAAAGCATTCAAATTGGCACGCCAATACGGAAATGCAACCGACAAACTTTTCATAAACGATTACAACCTAGAATCTAGATTAGATAAATGTGACGGATTAATCGAATATGTAAAATACATTGAAAGCCAAGGCGCTCAAGTTGACGGAATTGGAACACAGATGCATATTGGCTTGACAACCGATAAAGATAAAATTGTTCAAATGTTTCAAAAACTGGCAGCCACAGGAAAATTGATCAAAATTTCTGAGTTAGATATTAGATTAGGTACTGCTACGCCAACAGTTGCACAGCAGGCTTCTCAGGCAGAAATGTACCAATATGTTATTGATATGTACAAAAAATACATTCCTGTAGGGCAACAATACGGAATTACAATTTGGGGAGTATCTGATAATTCTAAAGAACATGAATACTGGCTTCCAAACGAATCTCCAAATCTTTGGGATGCAAACTACGTTCGTAAGCATGCTTACAAAGGCGCAGCAGACGGACTTGCAGGAAAAGACGTGAGTTTAGGTTTCTCAGGAGAATTACAAAAACCTTAAATATTTAATTAGTAATTATCCATAGTGCAAATCTGTAAAAATGGTTTGTACTATGGATTATTTATTTTCTTAATTTTTACAGCTCAAGATCTATACGAGCAAAAAACAAATCGAAATGGCTTTTACTCATAAAACAAATCGAATCAGTTTTTTTATAAAAAACAGTTTCCTTCTAATGGCTTTATTGACGATCCAGTCTGGTTTTTGTCAAAACATACCCCATCTTCAGAAAAAAGGAAACAAAACACAATTAATTGTAAACGAAAAATCATTTTTGATTCGTGGAGGAGAACTTGGAAACTCTTCTGCCACAAGTATGGAAAGCATGGAAACCATTTGGCCAAAATTGGTAGACATGAACCTCAACACCGTTCTCACGCCTGTTTATTGGGAATTGATAGAACCAGAAGAAGGTAAATTTGATTTTCAGTTGGTAGATGATTTAATTCTTCGTGCAAGAAAAGAAAACTTAAAACTTGTTTTTCTGTGGTTCGGATCTTGGAAAAACAGTATGTCAAGTCATGCGCCAGAATGGGTAAAACTCAATCAGAAAAAATATCCAAGAGTTAAAGACGATACCAACAAAAGTCATGAGATTTTAACGCCTTTTAGCGAAAACAATCTTCAAGCCGATTTGAATGCATTCAAAAAACTAATGGCTCACATTAAAGATTTCGATCAAAAAGAGCAAACCGTAATCATGATTCAGGTTGAGAATGAAATCGGAATGCTGCCAACTGCACGTGATTATCATCCGTTAGCAAATGAAGCTTTCAAAAAAGAAGTTCCAAAAGAATTGCTGCAATACCTTCAAAAAAATAAAGAAAAACTTGTTCCCGAATTTTCAGAAATCTGGAAGAAAAACGGATTCAAAACAAAAGGAAACTGGGAAGAAGTTTTTGGAAAAGGACTTCATACTGATGAAATTTTTATGGCTTGGTATTTCTCAAAATTCACCAACATAATTGCCAAAGCAGGAAAAGATATTTATCCACTTCCTATGTTTGTAAACGCGGCTCTAAATGCACCAGAAAAAAAACCGGGACAATATCCAAGCGCTGGACCTTTGCCACATATTATGGATGTATGGAAAGCGGCTGGAAATGCGATCGATTTTTTAGCACCAGATTTTTACAATCCGTCGTTCAAACAATGGAATGATTTATTTACCCGTCAAGGCGATCCGTTATTTATTCCAGAACACCGTTTTGATGAAACCGCGCCTTTTAAAGGTTTATATGCCATTGGGCATTATGAAGCGATTGGTTTTTCGCCATTTTCAATAGAATCTGTTGCCGATGCCAAAAAAGAACCTCTAGGAAAAATATACGATTTAGTGCAACAGTTAACTTCAACAATTGAAGCCAATAAAGGACAAGGAAAAATTGACGGTGTTTTGTTAGACAAGGTAAATAATACGCAAATCATTAAAATGGGCGATTACGAATTCACTTTCAAACACGATTATACGCTAAATTGGTCAGATGGAGCAAAAGCTGAAACATGGCCAATGTCAAGCGCCATTATTATAGAAATTGCCAAAGATGAATTTTACATTTCAGGTTCAGGAATTGTAGTTACTTTTAAACCATTAAAAGGAAATGTAAATGCAGGAATTTTAAAAACCGATCAAGGCAAGTTTGAAAATGAAAAATGGAAAACCATCAGACATTTTAACGGAGATCAAACCCATCAAGGGAGACATTTAAGAATTTCAGTTGGAGATTACGAAATTCAAAAAATAAAATTATATAGTTACGAATAGGTTTTTTATTCGCCACGAATTCACGAATTTTTTTTAAAATCTTTGTCTGTAGAGTAATTCAATTACACAAATTAATTTGTGTAATTGAGATAATTAAAACACAAAGATAAGAATTAGAAAAATTCGTGAATTCGTGGCTAAAAAAAAATAAAACAGATTATAATGGAAAAAATAATATTAGCATTTTTAATAACAGTTAGCATCAACGCGCAAATAAAACTTCCGCGATTGATAAGTGACGGAATGATATTGCAGCGCGATACAAAAGTTAATATTTGGGGCTGGGCATCGCCAAACGAAAAAATCGAACTCGAGTTTAATCGTAAAACATACAAAACCACAACGGCTCAAGACGGAAAATGGTCGATTCAGCTTCCATCTCAAAAAGCAGGTGGACCTTACGAAATGACTTTAAAAGCATCCAACACAATTGTCTTGAAAAATATCCTTTTTGGTGATGTTTGGCTGTGTTCTGGCCAATCGAATATGGAATTGCCGATGGATCGCTTAAAAGACAAATACAAAGATGTTATTGCAAAATCTGCAAATCCGCAAATCCGACAATTTTTGGTTCCTGATGAATATTATTTCGAAAAAGAAAGAAACGATTTTTCATCTGGTTCTTGGGTTGAAGCAAATCCTGTAAACGTTTTACAGTTTACTGGAGTTGGTTATTTCTTTGCTACAGAAATATACGAAAAGTATAAAATTCCAATTGGGTTAATCAACAGCGCTTTGGGCGGTTCTCCAGCAGAATCTTGGATTAGCGAAGAGAGCATTAAAAAATTTCCCGAGTATTATGAGGAATATTTAAAATTTAAAGACGGAAAACTCGAAAAACAAATCGACGCAAATGACCGAAAAGTAAGTTCAGAATGGTATAAAAAACTGAATGAAACCGATCTTGGACTGAAAGAGAAATGGAGGAATTCTGTTGAAACTTCAGATTGGAAAGTAATGAACATTCCAGGTTATTGGGCTGATGGAGAACTTGGAAAAACAAACGGTTCGGTTTGGTTTAAAAAAGATTTTGTTCTGGAAAAAGTAAAAGAAAATCAGGCAAAATTGATTCTAGGAAGAATTGTAGATGCCGATTCGGTTTTTGTAAACGGAAATTTTGTTGGAACAACTTCGTACCAATATCCACCAAGAATTTATTCTTTTAATGCAAATGTTTTAAAAGAAGGTAAAAACGAGATTACAGTTCGCGTTATCAACAATTCAGGGAGAGGAGGTTTTGTAACCGATAAACCTTATGAACTCATTATTGGCGATAATACAGTTGATTTAAAAGGCGTTTGGAAGTACAAATTAGGTTCAAAAATGGAACCGCTTCCTGGACAGACTTTCGTTCGCTGGAAACCGGTCGGACTTTACAATGCGATGATTGCACCTTTGAAAAATTACCCAATAAAAGGCGTTTTATGGTATCAAGGAGAAGCCAATACCAAAAAGCCTTTGGAATATGGAACTTTAATGGAATCTCTAATAACAAATTGGCGAGCGCAATGGAAACAGGAAAATTTACCTTTTTTATTAGTGCAGCTTCCAAATTTTATGGAGCCAAAACCAGAACCTTCAGAAAGCAGTTGGGCAGCTTTAAGACAACAGCAGTTAAATACGCTGAAAGTTCCGAACACGGGATTGGCTATAACCATAGATTTAGGCGAATGGAACGATATTCATCCATTAAATAAATATGATGTTGGCAGAAGATTAGCACTTCAGGCAAAGAAGTTGGTTTATGGGGATAAAAACGTAACAGCTTCGGGTCCGCTTTTTCAATCTATGAAACAAAATGGAAACAAATTGGTTTTAAGTTTTTCCAATATTGGATCTGGTTTCATGATTAAAAAAGAAAACGAATTAAAAGAATTTGCTATCGCGGGAACCGACGGAAAGTTTGTTTGGGCAAAAGCAATTATTGAAGGGGACAAAATCGTAGTTTGGAATGACTCGGTTGCAAATCCTGTAAAAGTTCGTTACGCTTGGGCAGATAATCCTTCTGAAGCTAATTTATACAATAAAGAAGACTTACCAGCTTCGCCATTTGAAGCAGAGTTGAAGTAGAATTTATTTAGGTAACGAGAACTTTGTCAAAGTTTTAAACTTTGACAAAGTTTGCTGTAGACATTTTTTTCTCAGGATAAATTTCGGAGGAATGAAATATTTATAGATTAATTAATCCGCTTTCGGCAAAAGCTCCAGAGGAGCGCCATAATTGTTTGTAATCAATATTTTACCCCGCTGGGGCTTTTTTGAAATGGGAATAATTGTTTCTATAAATATTTCGTCCCGCTGGGACTTGCGGTAAAATATTGATGTTTAAAAATTACTTCAAATTTTCTACAAGCATTTTCAAAAATGCCGTAACCGCTTTTTTCTCATATACTTCCTTCAAAGAAATAAGCATGGCAGTTCGTGTCATATTTTTGCCTTGAATCGGAATGGCGTACAAATCTTTCTCGTTTTCAATAGTGGTTTTGGTCAAAATAGTATGCCATTTTCCAGTTTTAATTAGTTCAAGCAAAGTGGGAATATCGTTTATTTCAATCGTAACTTTTGGGTTTAAATTACTTTTTTCAAAAGCTTTATTGATAAATTGTGTCGTACTGAAACCACTCGACGGAAGTGCAAGCGGCAAAGAACTCACCTCATCTAGAGAAATACTTTTTTTATGAGTTAAAGGCGTCTCTGATGCTGTAACCAAAGCCATTGGCGAAGTAAACAGTTCGAGATATTTAAAGTGCGCTTCGGCAGCAATTTCTTCAAAAGTCAGTATTACATCAAGTTCAAAATGATTTAGTTTCTGAATTAATTCCTGCGAAGTTCCAAACACAATTTCGAATTGAATTTTAGGATATTCCGAACTAAACAAAATCAGTGCTTTTGTCACCACGTGGCGCAATGCATACGTTACGCCAATTGCCACTTTTCCTGTTTCCAGATTATTTAAGTCTTTTAGTAATTCCAATCCGTCAGAAGCTTTGTTGACAGATTGTTGGGCGTAAACGGCAAACAAATCTCCAGCTTCGGTAAGCGTAATTCTTTTTCCGATTCGGTTAAAAAGCGGAACCTGCAATTCGTCTTCAAGCTGTTTAATTTGCTGTGATAACGTGCTTTGACTAATATAAAGTGCCGAAGCCGCTTCGGTAAAATTCAGTAATTCTTTTGCTTTCAAGAAATATTTTAGCTGTCGGAGTTCCATTTCTAAATCGGTTTTATCGATTGATTTTATCGAAAAATAAGGCTTTACAAATATAGAAATTCTTAAGAACTTTGTCGTGTTGCAAAATTAAACCAGAAACAAAATGGAAATTATAGCATTACAAGAAGGAAATTATGTTGCCAATTCTAAAAAAGAATTTAAACTTTTGTCAGACGGATCAAACGATTCAGGTTTAAAAATGGCCATTCAGCCTTTTGTGGTTATCACTGATAATGATGTTATTTTATTAGATTTCGGATTGGGATTTGTAAATAATGGAGTTCCGTTTATTTATGAAATTTTACGAAAAAACAATATCGAACCTCAACAGATAACAAAAATTTTGGTTTCGCATTTACATAAAGATCATATTGAAGGAATTGGTTATTTTGAAAACGGAAATTTGGTTCAGAATTTTCCAAATGCGACAATTTATATTCAAAAACGCGAAATAGATTTTGCTTTAGAACAAATCAATAATCCGTCTTACGTTCCTGAAATATTGAATGAGTTGGAAAATCTTCCAAACGTGGAATTGTTAAATGCTGACAGCGGACAAATTACTAACGAAATTTTCTATGAAGTCTCTGCTGGACATACCCAATTTCATCAAGTTTTTTGGATTAAAGCCGATGATGAGATTGTTTTTTATGGAGCCGACGATTTACCACAAAAAATATATTGGTCCATGCATGTTGCCTATAAAACTGATTTTGACGGAAAACGCGCTAGGGAATCTCGCAAAAAATGGGAACAGCAGGCAAAAGATGAAAACTGGAAAGTGCTTTTTTATCACGATATGAAAGAGCCAATTCTAGAATTTATCGAAGAAAAAATGAAATACGTATCCTAAAGCTTTACAATCAATTTCAGCTTTAAAACAATAAAAGGAAAATTCAGATTAAATTATTTAGTCTGAATTTTTTTTTGGCAGAAAATAGAAGAAATAAAACGCTCTTTATTTTTTCTTCCAAAGAAGAACGCAGAATAGAAAATGCTTTGGTAATCTGTGCTTCGACAGTTTTTATTGAAACGTCAAGGTGTTCTGCAATTTCGATATTTGTTAAACCTTCTTTTTTACTCAGAATAAAAACCTCTTTACATTTTGGAGGCAGGTTTTGAATTTCTTTATTCACAGCATTCAAAACTCTTTGAAAAGCTTCTGAATCTTCTTCCTGAACAATTCCGTTCAAAGCATCGTAGTATGATTTTTCAAGAGAAAACAAAGACTGATTTTTTCGATATAAATCGATAAATTCATTATAAGTCAATTTATAAAGAAAGCTTTTTAGAGAATGATCTGCTTTTAATCTCGTTCGCTGTTCCCAGACTTTAATAAAAACATTTTGAACAATATCTTCGGCGCTGTAAACATTCTTAACCAGACTGTTGGCATATACGCAAAGTTTATGATGATAAGTATCAATAATGTAGGTATAAGCGCTTTCATCTCCATTTTTTAGAGATTCAATTAAAATAGTATTGTCGCTGTAATCCTCAATCTTCATAAAAACAAATATATAAATTAATAGTTTTTTAGGTTAAAAAGTAAACCGAATTTGCTCAAAACGACTTCTTTTTTACTTTTCTATTTGAAATTTATTACAAATAAAAAAGGAATAAAAATGCAAATATAAATCTTTTACTTTATAATTTCTACCTAATTAGTAGAGTTTTGTTGAAAGAAAACACTTGCATGAAATAAAAAAATCATCAAAATGAAAAAAACTTTATCAAATTGTTAGGGTTTTGTTTTTTAGCTTCGTAATAATATTAAAAACGACTAAAATGACAGTAAAAAAGTCAGAGCGACTAATTGTTAAATTTATCACAAATCAAGCCTCTCAAGAAGAGATTGAGCAGCTTACAGAATGGTTAAAAGAAGAAGAGAATCAAATTGTATTCAAGGATTTTATAAAAACCAATTATGCAATTGATACTGCTTTGAACACTTTTGATTCTTCTGAAGTTAGGAAACAGCTTTCTGATAGAATGGCTAAAGAGAAAAATGTGTTTTATAAAAGAAGGTTTTCGTCTTATTATAAATATGCTGCGATTTTGGTTGTGGCTTTAGGTGGATTTTATTTTTATAAAAATTCTGTTTCTGAACAAGTTAAACAAAATGTTATTGTTCCGCGAGTAGATGAAATTGTTTTACAATTTGGCAACGGATCTTCAGAAACTATTGATACTTCTGAAGAAAAAAATCTAACTGATAAAGAGGGAAATATTATTGGAAAACAGGAAAAAAACCGACTGGTTTATAATAAAGCTTTTGCTTCTGGAGAATTGGTTTACAATACATTGAAAATTCCGTACGGGAAAAAATTTGATGTGCAGTTATCAGATGGGACTGTGGTGCATTTAAATTCTGGAACTTCATTACGATATCCAGTGCAGTTTGTTAAAAACAAAAGCAGAGAAGTGTACTTAATAGGAGAGGCTTATTTTGAAGTAAGTAAAGACAAAGCGCATCCGTTTACGGTAAAGGCGCAGGAAGTAAATGTTGAGGTTTTGGGAACCAAGTTCAATGTTGATTCTTATAGCAACAATAGTAGTACAGATGTGGTTTTGGTTGAGGGAAAAGTTTCGCTTTATAAAAATCAGAAAACAAACCAAAATCAGGTTTATTTAATGCCAGGTTATAAAGGCTCGAATCAGAAAGGTGCAGACGATATAAAAATAGAACAAGTTAATACAGATTATTATACTGATTGGTTAAAAGGAAGCTTGGTTTTTAAAAATGCCTCTTTTGATGATATTATCAAAAAGCTGGAACGCAAGTATAATGTGACTTTCATTAATAAAAATAAAACGCTTGGAAAAGAAATTTTTAATGCTCGTTTTGATAATGAACCGATTGAGGTGGTTTTAAAATATTTCAGTGACAGCTATAAGATTGATTATGATATTGACCGAGACAGAATTACGATTAAATAGAAAATAGAAGAAAGAGAAAAGAAGAAAGACAATAATAAAAAAAAGATATAAGAAGCAAGATTGAGAAATCTAAAATCAAGAATCAGAAATTTAAAATCTAAAATAAACAAGCCTATGTAACAAAATCCAAAAATGAAAAGGATCGTTATAAAAAAACCGGAAAATGCGCCAACATTTCCCGGCAGAGTATATGCGGTCAGTTAATTAACCAACCAACATTAAAAAACATTTTAAAAGTATGAAAAAACTCTTGAACAGAATCAGGTTTGATAAGCCTTTTTTGAAATTTGATTTGAAAATGAAATTGACCACATTATTTCTGCTAACTGCCTTAACAGTAATGCACGCCGGAACCACTTATTCTCAAAAAAACAAGATTTCTTTCAATGCCAGCAACATGACCGTTGCCAAAGTGATTGAAAGACTTGAATATACTACAGATTACAGATTTGTGTACAATGTGAGATCTGTAGATTTAAACAGAGTAATCGACGTAAATGCATACGAAACTTCGATCGAAGTTATTTTAAACAAAATTTTTAATAATACCAGTACCGATTTTAAAGTATCAGGAAATCATATTATTCTGACGCCTAAAAAAATGGCTGCCGAAAAACCGATTGAAATAAAAAAGGAAGTGGCTGATTTTATCGTAAAAGGTAGGGTTACAGATGAAAAAGGAATGCCTTTAGTTGGTGCAGCAGTTGCTGATAATGGTTCTGGAAGAGGTGTAAACACTGATTTTAATGGAGAATATCAGATTATTGCAGTAAGTAGCGAAACGACTTTGGCTTATTCGTATTTAGGATATGTAAGACAGGAAATAAAAGTTGAAGGAAGAAGTGTTATCAATGTTACTTTAAAAGAAGATGTGCAGCAATTAGAAGGTTTGGTTTTAACGACTGGTTACCAAAATATTACTGCTGAGAAAATAACGGGCTCTTTCTCCAATCTGAAAGCAAAAGAGTTTCAAGAACAGCGTTTAAGCAGTATGGATAAAATTTTGGAAGGACGTATTGTTGGATATCAGGATGGCAAAATTCGTGGTACTACAACTATGAGAGGTGTAGTTTATCCTCTATACGTTATTGACGGATTTCCTGTAGAAAGTACAAAACTAACGCCTTATGCCACTATAGAAGAAAATGTGCCGAATCTGAATCTAGAGGATATCGAAACGATTACAGTTTTAAAAGATGCGGCAGCGGCTTCTATTTATGGTTCTCGTGCAGCAAATGGAGTGGTCGTTATTACAACAAAAAAAGCAAAAGCGGGAAAAACAAATATCTCGTTCTCAAGCAATTTAACCGTTACGCCTTATAGAAATTATACTGGAAATCTTACTGATTCAGCTGATATTATTGGTTTAGAAAAAGGTTGGGCGGCAGGAAACCCAAATTTGCAAGGAGCAAATGCTGGAACTTATGCGCAATCATTATTGAATAATGCTGCATTTACAAGTTTAGGAATGAATACTTTGTTAAATGGTTATGCGGGCAAAATTTCTATGGCAGAAATGAATAATCGTTTAAATACACTTGGTGCACAGGGATATAAATATTATGATGATATTGCAAAATATGCTAAACGTGATCAGTATTTTATGCAGCACAACCTTAGTTTAGGTAAAGCAAGCGAAAACAATACTTTTAATGCATCGATTACTTACAAAGACAATCAGCTTGAAGATATGTACTCTGAGAATCAGTCTGTGGGAATTAATCTGAAGAATTCTACTCAAATTAACAGCTGGCTTTCATTAGATTTAGGTACTTATTTAAATTACGGAACAGGAGATACACAAAGTTATTTTGCATCAGCTCCCGGATTTAAATTTCAGGCATACAATCAATTGGTCAATAATGACGGAAGTAATTTTGTTTCTACAGCGGCGTCTCGCTACAATAATTTTACGCTTCAGTCTATGCAGAATTACGGACTGTATAATATGGATATTACGCCGATGGATGAATTTGGAAGAAATCTTGTTGAAAATAAAAACTTTCTAAACAGAACGTACGCAAAGTTTAACGTTAAATTCAGCAAAGCATTTACATACAATGCGATGTTTCAATATGAATATGGTTCAGATCGTGCAGAACAGCTTTCTGGCAAAGATTCTTATTACGTAAGAAAGAGAGTAAACGAATTGGTTACTATTGTAAACAATAAAGCGGTTTACAATCTTCCTTATGGCGATATTATAAAAGAAACCAATCAGTTTACAAACGCTTACAATTTCCGTCAGCAGTTAAACTTCAATCAGACTTTTAATGAAAAACATGATTTTTCTGCCATTGCAGGTATGGAAATTCGTCATACAAAATTAGAATTCAGCAATAACACACGCTATGGTTATGATTCTCAAACTTTAGGTTTTGCGCCAATAAATCAGGCAGATTTACTTAAAGTTTACGGAGGAGTTTTTGGAGGTTACATGATTCAAGACGATTTTTCACTAGAAAAAGAAATGCTAAACCGTTTTGTCTCTGTTTACTCAACAGGCGGATATACCTATGATGGAAGATACACCGTTTCTGGAAGTATACGTATGGACCGTTCTAATCTTTGGGGAACAGACAGTAAATATCAAAATAAACCAACTTGGTCTGCTGGAGCAGGATGGAATATTGACAAAGAATCTTTCTTCAAAGTTTCGTGGGTAGATGCGCTTAAAGTACGTGCTTCTTATGGTATTTTAGGAAATGTTGCTAAAGATACAGCGCCTTATTTAACAGCATATTACAACTCTAATTCAAATGTTGGAGGAACTCAAGGAACTGTTAGATCAAGACCAAATCCTGAATTATCTTGGGAAAAAACAACAACAACCAACATTGGTTTGGATTTTTCATTGTTCAAAAGCAGATTAAGCGGAAGCTTAGATCTTTACAACAAAAAAGGAGAAGATTTATTGGCAAGCAGTCAGGGAATTCCAACAGAAGGCTGGGGGTATTCTACTTATACCATCAACAATGGAGGAATGACAAATAAAGGAATCGAGGTAACTTTGAGAGGAACAATCGTAAAAACACCTTCATTCTCATGGGATGCTGCTATTTTGTATGCTAATAATAAAAATAAAGTAGATTTTATAAATGTAAAAGCACCAGTTTATTATTTACAGTTAGATCAAGCACAATCTTTTCCGAGAGTTGGAACAAGTTTTAACTCTATTTACGGTTACAAATGGGCAGGACTAAGCAGTACAGGACTGCCGCAGGTTTATGACGCAAACGGAACAGCTGTAAAATACAATCCGGGGCAACTTGATGCTATTAAAGATTATGGTTCAACAGTACCAACTCACAGCGGATCATTCCATACTTCAGCTAATTACAAAAATTTCTCGCTCTCAGCACTTTTCGTTTACGAGTTAGGACATAAAATTAGAAATAGCTACTTGCCAATGCTAAGCAATAATTATAATAGCGCAATGGGTGGTTATGTAACAGATATTACGGTTGTAAACAATCATATTAGAGATCGTTGGCAGCAGCCAGGAGACGAAGCATTTACAAATGTTCCAAGAGTTGTTTATGAGTATGAACCCGATTTTAGTTCAGATTCACAGACTATTTATTCATACGCAGACATTAATATTCTAGACGCTTCAAATATTAGATTGAGCAACGTTTCATTGGCTTATCAAATGCCAAAAGAATTGATGAAGAGAGTAAAATTAGACGGAGTACGTTTTAATCTAAATGCCGAAAATGTCTTTACTGCGGCTAAAAGCAGAGATGCCAAATTCCTACTGAATGGTTTCCAATCTCCAAGTTTTGTTTTTGGTGTGAATGTTAATTTTTAATTTTTTAAAGACTAGACGATGAAAAAAATATATAGAAATGTAGTGTGCATTTTAGCTTTAGGATTGACTTTGGCATCTTGCGAAAATTATCTAGACGATATTCCTAAAGGATCAAAAACACCAACCACCTTGGCAGATTTTGAAGCTTTTTTGAGAGATGAATACACCAACCAGCGAGTAGATGTCTTGCCAGCTTTGCACGTATTAAACGATCAGTTTGTAAACACTGCAACTTTATCGAGCAATAGATTGTATAATGCAAACTATATGTGGGATGAAAATGCAAATCGTATCGAATTGAAACCATCAGATGAAGGAACTTATTATGGAGGTTATCAAGGAATTTCGACTTTTAATTTAATAATCGAAAATGCTTTAACAACAACAAAAGCAACAGAACAGGAGCAAAGAGTTGTTTGGGCTCAAGCAAAATTGTTGCGTGCCATGAATTATTTTAATCTGGTAAATTTTTATGCTGATACTTATGTGGCCTCAACAGCATCGACAAAATTATCAGTTCCATTAATTACAAGCGCTAATATTAATGCGCCAAGCAAACAGGTAACTATTCAGGAATTATATGATTTTATTTTAAATGATATTAAAGAGGCGCTACCTTATCTGCCAAAAGTTTCTCAAACTGCTCTGCATCCAAATTTAGGCGCTGGATATGCTTTTAATGCAAGAGTTAATCTGCAGATGAATAATTATGCAGAAGCGTTAAAAAATGCAGATTTAGCTTTGGCAGAAAACAATAAATTATATGATTGGATTGGATATTACAATGCCAATAAAGCAGTGATCGATGTTCCGAATTCGTATACTACAACTCCATCTCCAATGGGATTCAATTATGTCGAAAATTATACGTTTCGTCACGGAAGCTCTTCAAATTTAGGAGCAGAATTTGACATTCCGGTAGAACGTGCCCAGCGTTTTGAAACGGGCGATGCAAGATTTATTTCCCGATGGAAAATTAGAACAGTAGGCGCTGAGACTTCATATAGAAGAACTTTGACTGGAGCTTTCAATTTTGGAGGAATCACAACCGTAGAGGTTTATTTAATTAAAGCAGAATGTCTGGCTCGCGATAATAAGATTAGTGAAGCGTTGGGCGTTTTAAATACTGTTCGTAAAACACGTATTCTTCCAGCTTCTTATCAAGACATTTCAACTACTGATAAAACAGCAGCTTTGAATGCCATTTATAGAACAAAAAACAATGAACTGATTATGACACTTATTCCATATGCAGATGCACGCCGTTTAAATGCAGAAGGAATTTACAAAGTTAGTTTCACAAAAGTAGCTGGTGGTAAAACATACACACTTTCTTCAGACTCTCATTTATGGACGTCTCCGTTCCCGCAAGGAGCAATAAATAATCCAGGAAACGGAACAATAACACAAAACGTAGATAAATAATAACTGTAAAGCTTCCTGATTAGGAACTTCGAAAAGGAAGCTTTTTTATAAAAATATCAATCAAAATGAACGCAATTAAATATAAATTATTAGGACTTTGCATTTGCTTGTTTACAATTTCAAGCAGCAGTATTGCACAAAAGAAAAAAGCAGCAGCTCCTGCGACAACTTCATATTCTATCGAAGGAAATATTACGGGTCTTGAGGACGGAACAGCTGTAAAATTAGTTCCCGGGGCTACACATACTTCCGAGTTGCCGGTTGCAGAAACAACGCTTAAAGACGGTAAATTCACGTTTGCAGGAAAACTAAAAGAGCCAAGATATTTCTATGTTTCGTTTGGAAAAAACAAAGGAATCATTCCTGTAATGGTTGAAAATTCAAAAATAAAGATTTCTGCTATTGGAAACGTTTCAACTGATGAAGGTCAATTTATTAAATTTAAAGATGTAGTAATTACGGGTTCGAAATCACATGATTACTATGCTAAAGAAATTGTTTATAAAGATCAGCTTGATAAAGATTACAAAGCTTATCACACAAAAGAGTCCGACGAATTGAGTAAATTAATCGGTGCGGCAAGACGCGATAAAAATACAAAAGCGGTAGACTCACTTCAGAATCTTCCAGTTTGGAAAAAATTTGAAGCTGATGAAAAAGCATTTTTTACAAATGTAGAAAAAACAACATTAGCTCTTATTGCAAAACATAAAACAACTTGGTGGGGGCCATTTTTTATGATGACTTCTTACAGTTATTTTACTCCAGAACAAAAGCCAATTTTCGATCAATTTTCTGATACGGCAAAGAAAAGCTACTACGGACAGATTTTAGATAAAGATTTGAATCCGAAATCTTTAATTGGAACAAGTATAGCAAATTTCAGTTTAAAAGATAAAGACGGAAAAGCATATAGTGCAAAAGATATTGTAGCAGGAAAAAAATATATTTTGGTAGATTTTTGGGCTTCTTGGTGTGGTCCATGCCGAAAAGAAATTCCGAACTTAAAAACGGCTTATGCTGAATATGCTCCAAAAGGATTTGAAATTTTAAGCGTGTCGATCGATAAAGACGAAAAAGCTTGGCAGAAAGCACTTGGACAAGAAAACATGCAATGGCACAATCTTCTGGACGATGATAAAGTGAGTAAATCATTCAATGTAAAAGCAATTCCGGCAACTTATTTAGTAGATAGTAAAGGTGTAATTATCGGCGACAATTTAAGAGGTGCAGAATTGGAAGCGAAATTAAAAGAGCTTTTGAAATCTTAAATGGATTGCAATTTTTTAAACACATAGAAACATAGTTTTTATGCGAATGAAAAATAAAATAAAGTTAAAAGAGAAATTTATTTCTCACACATAGAAAAGCTATGTTTATTTTAAATAAGTGAAACAACTTTTTAAAGTTTGCAAAATCTATGTTTCTATGTGTTGAAAAAAACATCGCAGTTTAAATAACAAACAAAAAAATATAACATGAAAAGTACAATCTTGAAATCAGGTTTATCGGCGTTAGCATTACTGACCGTGCTGAATTCTTGCTCTAAAAAAGAAGAAGGATTTACAATCAATGGCACAATTGCTGGACTGGATAAAGGAATGGTTTATCTGGAAAATACAGATGAAAAAGGAAATAAAAAAATTGCAGATTCAGCGCAAATACAAAAAGACGGAACTTTTACTCTAGCAGGAAAAGTTTCAGAACCGTTATTGCATACTATTAAATTAAAAGGGGAAGAATACGGTGCTTATTTTCTTTTATCGAATGAAGAAATAAAAGTGGAAGCTCAAAAGGATTCTATTTTCAAAGCTAAAGTTACGGGGGCAACTCAAAACGATATATATAGATCGTTTTACGATAACGAGTTCAAAAAAATACAAAATATTGCTGGTCCAATTTACAAATTATCCGATTCGTTGACACAAGGCGGAAAAGTGAAATTAACTCCAGAACAGCAAACGGCAATGGATAAAAAATGGAAAGATCTTCAATCTTTTGCCGATGATTTAACGGATAAATTTATCAGAAAAAATAAAGATAAAATAGCTGGTGCTTTGGTAATTAATGACCGAATTGTTTCGTACGGAACACCAGAACAGGTAAAAATGTATTACGGAGTTTTAACTCCAGAAATACAGAAATCGGTGTACGGAAAACAGCTCAAACAGGCGATTGATCTTAACGATAAAACTGCTGTGGGTGTTACAGCACCAGAGTTTTCTCAAACAGATGTAAACGGAAAAGTGGTAAAACTTTCAGACTATAAAGGTAAATATGTTTTAGTAGATTTCTGGGCAAGCTGGTGCGGTCCTTGCCGAAAAGAAAATCCAAATGTGGTTTTAGCTTATAAAACGTACCATGAAAAAGGATTTGACGTTTTGGGAGTTTCTCTAGACGACAAAAAGAAACTTTGGGAAAAAGCAATCGAAAAAGACGGTTTAACTTGGACGCATGTTTCAGACTTAAAAGGATGGCAGAATGAAGCGGCTGTTTTATACGGTGTAAAAATGGTTCCGACTAACTACTTAATTGGTCCAGACGGAAAAATCGTGGCTAAGAACCTTAGAGAAGCTGAACTTCAATCTAAACTGAAGGAAATTTTTAGTAAATCGTAAATATTCAGTGTTCAGTATTTAGTGTTCAGTTGCAGTTTAGTATTGCACTGAACACTAAATGCTGGACTGAACACTCCAATAAAATCTCTCAACAAAAAATGAAAAAATACATCTTTCTGGGCTATTGCTCTCTAGCTTTCTGCGCGCTTGTTTCAGCGCAAAGTAAATTGGTTAACTTCAAGAAAATAAAAGAATTAGGCGGGATAGAAGAATATTTATACCAGCCAAACGGAATGAATATTTTGCTTTTGCAAGACAATGCTTCACCAGTTGCAACTGTACAAATTGTATATCGAGTAGGTTCTAAACATGAAGTTTTAGGAAACACGGGATCAACGCATCTTTTAGAACATTTAATGTTTAAAGGAACTTCAATTTTCAACAAGAAAAACGGAAATTCGATTACAGATGTTCTGCAGAATACAGGAGCACAATTGAATGCAACAACTTGGTACGATCGCACCAATTATTTTGAAACATTGCCAAGTGATAAAATCGAATTGGCAATCCAGATTGAAGCCGATAGAATGCGTAATTCTTTACTATTGAAAGAAGATAAAGAAGCTGAAATGACTGTGGTTCGTAACGAATTTGAACGTGGCGAAAATAACCCGAACAGTTTATTGGACAAAGAAATTTGGGCTTCGGCATATATTGCGCATCCATATCACCATTCTACAATTGGCTGGAAATCGGATATAGAAAATGCGCCGATCGAAGTTTTACGTAATTTCTATAATACCTATTATTGGCCAGATAATGCCACTTTAACCGTTATTGGAGATTTTAAAAAAGATAATGTTTTTGAATTAGTAGAAAAGTATTTTGGGAAAATTACAAAAGCGCCAAATGCAATGCCACAGCCTTATACGCAAGAACCACAGCAATATGGTGCGCGCAAAATTACAGTGAAAAAACCTGGAGAATTAGGAGTTGTAAGCAAAGCCTATAAAATTCCGGGAGCTTTGCACGAAGACCTTCCTGCGTTGAATATTTTGGCTCAGATTATTGGTGTTGGACCAACAGCTATTTTAAATAAAACTTTTGTGGATACTCGTTTAGGAATTTACTCTTACGCAGAAGCAACAAATTTTAAAGAAGTTGGACTTTTTACAATTGGCGTTGGCTTTCCTACGAATTCGAAACACGAAGATATTGACGCTAAAATCAGCGAAGTTGTGGCTAAAATTCAAAAAGAAGGCGTAACTCAAGATGAGGTAAATCGTGTGGTGGCAAAAATCAGTGCGCAGACTATTTTGGCTCGCGACGGTTCTGGTGTAATTGCATCTGAATTAAATGAGGCAATCGCTTCTGGCGACTGGACAGACTACATTACAGGTGTTGATCGATTGAAAAAAGTGACTCCAGCAGATGTTTTGCGAGTGGCTCAAAAATATCTGGTTGAAGACCAGAGTACGACAGGATATTTTATTCCTAAGCAAGCTGGAGGTCAAAATCAGGATATAGCAAAAGCTAGTAATTATATGCCAGAAAATGGACCGTTCTATTACAGACATTCAGACGATGGACATATACATGAAGAAAAATCATCTGCTCCATCTTTAGTTACGAATACATCAGAAGAGTTGATTTCTTTTGAAAATGCCACTGAAAAATCAGCTTCTGCTTTCAAAAGAGAAAAAGTATCAGGAATTGATGTTGTTTCGGTAAAAACTTCGGCAAAAGATTTTGTAACCGTTGCAGCTAGCATTTCGTTAGGAAATTATGCAGGTGAAACTAAAAATGATATGATTCCAGCGCTTACGGCTTCAATGCTGTCAAAAGGGACAACGCTAAATGATAAATTTAAATTCTCAGAAAAACTTCAAAAATTGGGTGTTTCGTTAAATGTAAATGCCTCAGCTTTCAAAGTAAATATAGGATTTAAATGTCTAAAAAAAGATTTAGACCAAGTAATTGCTTTATTGGCAGAAGAATTAAGAAATCCGTTGTTTGATGCCAAAGAATTCGAAAATTTAAAACAGCAATTTATTGGAAATACACAGCAGGATTTAAACGATCCGGGCGAAAGAGGAAACATTGCTTTATCTCAGGCGATTTATCCAAAGGGGAATCCAAATTATAGTTTAAGTGTTGAAGATAATATTGCGAATATTAAAAACGCAACTTTGGATGAAGTGAAAGCTTTCCATAAAAAGTATTTCGGAACAGCTTCAATGAGACTTGTAATTGTTGGAGATACCGATGGAGCAAATTTAAATGCTTCATTAAAAAAATCATTTAAAAATTGGAATGGAGGAGTTACTGAAAAACTAAAATTTGAAGAAGCGGCAAAAGCAGCATCAAAAACAGAAGTGGTTACAATTCCAGAAAAACCAAGTGCAGAATTATTCATCGGACAGTTTACAGGTTTAAAAAGAGCCGATGCCGATTATATTCCGTTTTACATTGGAAATTACACTTTAGGAGCAGGTTTTGCAGGACGTTTAATGCAGACTGTTCGTGATAATGACGGTTTAACATACAACATTTCTTCTGGTTTAGGTGGAAATATCGAAACGGGCGGTTACTGGTTTGTAAACGCTTCTTTCAACCCGAATTTATTTCAAAAAGGACTTGACGCGACAATGGTTCAGGTAAATAAATGGGTAAAAAACGGTATCACAGCCGAAGAATTAGCAAACAAGAAAACTAATCTTATTGGAAGTTTTAAAGTTGGAATGTCAACCACAAGCGGTATGGCCAGAACGATTTTGGGTTTTATCGAAAGAGGTTTGGAGCCAACATACATTGACCAGTACCCAAAAGATATCGAAAAAGCAACTTTACAGCAGGTAAACGATGCGATTAAGAAATACATTCAATTGGATAAAATGATTGTCATTAAATCGGGTTCTCTAGATAAAGATGGAAATCCTTTGAAGTAGTATTTAGTAGTAATCAGTGGTCAGTTTTTTTTAGTATTCAGTCTCAGCTAGGAAAAACAACTTTGTCAAAGTTTTAAACTTTGACAAAGTTTCAGACTGCGACTGAATACTAAAAAAAACTGACCACTGACCACTAAAAACTAATAACAATAATTTTAATAGTCGTCTTTCATTATTTCATTTTAGAATCTGAATTAGTAAGCCATTTTCTGTGAAAGACAAAAAGAGCTGTTTTGCCGACAGCTCTTTTTTTAAACATCAAACCAAAAAACAATGAAAAAAAACATAATAATAGTACTGCTGTTTTTTTCTGCAAGTATGTTTGCCCAAATGTACAATCCGGTAAAATGGTCGACGGCTGTAGAAAAAATTTCAGATAAAGAATATATTTTAAAAGCTAAGGCCACAATACAATCTGGCTGGCATTTATACGGACAATATATCGAAGAGGGCGGGCCTTCGAGAACAGCTTTTACTTTCAAAAAACTGAATAAAAATTTCGAATTAATCGGAAAAACAACCGAAGAAAAAGGACATGAAGTAGTCGATAAAATCTTTGATATGAAAATTAAATATTTTGAAGATAAAGCGCTTTTCACACAAAAGATCAAGTTTACTTCAGATAACATTTCAAATATTGAGGGCGAAGTCGAATTTATGGTTTGCGATGATAGCAATTGTTTGCCGCCAACATCGGAAGAGTTAGCATTTAAAATTCCGACTGAAAAGAAACTTGTTACTGTTGAAGAAACTGCAATCGTAAAAGAAGATTCTACTACAGCTAAAACAGGAGAAAAATCAGTTGTTCAGACAGAAGAAAAAGCAATAAAACCAGTTGTTTCTTCACCAAAAACACCAGAATCTAGAGGATTGCTAACAATTTTTATTTTAGCGTTTTTATCGGGTTTTGCAGCTTTGCTGACACCTTGCGTTTTTCCAATGATTCCGATGACAGTAAGTTATTTTACCAAACAAAGTAAAACCAAAGCTGCAGGAATAAGAAATGCGATGATTTACGGAATTTCAATCGTAATTATTTATGTTTTATTGGGGTCTATCGTAACGGCAGTTTTTGGTGCAGATTCATTAAATGCGCTTTCAACCAATGTTTGGTTCAACTTGATTTTCTTTATTTTATTGGTTGTTTTTGCCTGTTCTTTTTTGGGCGCTTTCGAAATTATGTTGCCAAATGCATTAGCCAATAAAGTAGATTCACAGGCCGATAAAGGAGGATTGATAGGGATTTTCTTTATGGCATTAGCTTTAGCGATTGTATCATTTTCGTGTACAGGACCAATCGTAGGGACTTTATTGGTTGAAGCTGCGTCTAAGGGCGGAATCGCACCAATTGTTGGAATGTTAGGTTTTTCAATTGCCATTGCTTTGCCATTTTCATTGTTTGCAGCTTTCCCAGGCTGGCTAAACGCTTTGCCAAAATCGGGCGGATGGTTGAATACGGTAAAAGTAGTTTTAGGATTTTTGGAATTGGCTCTGGCTTTCAAATTTTTATCAAATGCCGACTTAGTTTTGCAGTTGCATTGGCTAGAAAGAGAAGTGTTTCTTGCCATCTGGATTGCTGTTTTTGGAATGTTGGCTTTTTATTTATTCGGAAAAATTACGTTGCCACACGATTCTCCGCTAAATCATATTTCTGTTGGAAGATTAGGTTTCGGATTGCTAGTTTTAAGTTTTACGATTTATCTGATTCCAGGTCTTTGGGGAGCGCCTCTTAAATTAATCAGCGGATTTCCTCCGCCTATGCAGTACAGCGAATCTCCAAACGGACTAGGGGTTTCGGGAAATTCGGAGTTGAAAATTACAGGTTCGTTACCAGAAGGCGCAGAGCATGGGCCACAAAACATTATTACTTTTCATGATTATGATAAAGGAATGGAATACGCCAAAAAAATTGGGAAGCCAGTTTTGTTAGATTTTACTGGCTATGCCTGTGTAAACTGCCGAAAAATGGAAGAATTGGTTTGGTCAGACCCAAAAGTTTTGGGAGTTTTAAATAATGATGTTGTTCTGATTTCGCTCTATGTTGATGATAAAAAGGAACTTCCTGAAAGCGAGCAATATGTTTCTGAAACTACTGGGAAAAAAATTAAAACAATTGGCAACAAATGGAGCGATTTACAGATTAAAACCTACAAAGCAAATGCACAGCCATTTTATGTTATTGTGGATCACAATAGTGCAAACTTGACAGAACCATCTGCATATAATCCGAGTATTGAGGAGTATTATAATTGGTTGCAGAGTGGGATTAGGAATTTTAAGAAGTAGATATTTTAAAAATGTTATTTAGAAAACCTCCAAAGTCAATTTCACTTTGGAGGTTTGTTTTTTTATAGTTTAAGATCATAACGCTCATCACGAAATGTTTTTCCCCATTGATTTACTTCTGTTGATTGAGTAAGTTTAAATCCTGCCATTTTATACATTTCAAGTGCTTTATCTTGCATACTCGTTGTTAGCAGAAATACATTTTTGAATTTTTTCTCTTTACAGAAATCTACAGCATTGTTCAATAATTTTTTACCAATTCCAAGTCCTCTAAAAGAAGGATCAAGAAGAAACCATCTTAATTGCGCTTCATTTTCTGGCTGATGCTGAATGGCAATACAGCCAACAATTTTATTATTGTATTCTGCCATCCAAATGCGGTCATTTTCAGGGGAATAATTTTCTAAGAAATGGTAAAAAGTCTTGATCACATACTTTTCAAATTCATTAGAAAAATTCGATTCATTGCCATAAATATATCCGTGGAGATAAATGATATAGCCAATGTCGCCTGGATTAATTTCATGACGATAGGTAATATGTTCTTGAGCTATTTTATTTTCTGTTAACAGATTTCTTATAGTGGTCATCGACTCGACTAAAATTTCTTTTTCAAAAGAATTTAGATTTTCAATTTTACCTTCAATCTTGTTTTCAGATTTGGTATTCAAAACCGCCAGTAAGTCCTTTCCTGTATCCGAAAGTTTAATGTTGAAGGCACGTTTGTCTCCTGTAGAAGCAACTTTTACAATTAAATTTTCTTTTAAAAAACGTTTTAAAATTCGGCTTAAATATCCTTTATCAAGATTTAAAATTTCAGTGATTTTCTGTGCCGTTATGTTTTTGCTTTCGCTGATTTCATAGAGAATTCGTATCTCTGTTAACGAATATTCACTGTCTAAATAATGCTGACTTAATATATCTAAATGTGCCGTATAGAATCGGTTAAAACTTCTGATTTTTGAAGTTGTAGCATTCATAAATTGAAATAATGTATTGTTGAAGTGCAAATATATAAAATTAGTTGCTTTTGTCAACTAATTTTGTGTGGTTTTTAGAAATGAGTTAGAAAAATTTTAAATTTTAATTTCTTTCTCCTTTCAATAAATTGATGCTTACGGTTGCAGTATCAGCATCGGGAAAGCGTTTAAAAATTGATTTATCTGCAAATAATCCTGCTTCTGCTCCGATTGCATTAAATACATCAATTTCAACAATATACTGGTCAGAAAAGCCATGTGTGGCATCATAAGCTGTTGCTGGAGTTCGTCCTAAATTACTGGCCGTAAGTTTTGGACTTATGGTATGAAGTTCAATCAAAAGAAGACCAAATTTGCGTACGTAAGGTGACCATTTTTGCAAATGTTCTAAAAGATTATCTTCTACCAGATTGTTGCTGATTCTTTTTCCTCTGAAAGCAAATGCCCCCGTTGAGGTACTGACCCTTTTTTCGTTAATGTGTTTCGGATCTTGCCAGATTCTATTATGGTCTAAAAAGGTTCTTACATTTAGCAAATCTTTGAGATCAATATTATAATTTTCTTTTAAATCTTCTGCAAGCAAATCAGGACGCCCAATATCTCCCCAAATTACTTTTGCCCAAATATCTGCATTTATCAGATTGGCTCGAGTTACTTTCAATGCGGTTTGATTGTAATCTACTCCAACCAAAAATAACGGATATTCATCAAGCATCTTTCCTCTTAGAGTCTGTCTGTCGATTACTTCAAAAATATGTTGTAAGAAAGCACCATTGCCACATCCCATATCTAGAATTCCTTTTGGCTGTTCTTCAATAGGAAGATTAAAAAGCTTGATGAGAATTTCGTCGACTACTTTAAAATAAGTGTCGTGAGCGCCACCGCTTCCCCAAACGTTCATTTCGCGATCTACATGAAGTTCATTTTCTCCTTCGGAGGTTCTTAAAATATCGGGATTTCCAAAAATCAATTCTTCTATTTTGGCAAAAGTTGGAAGATAAGAAACGGTAACACCATAAGCACTGGCTCTTTTGGCAAAAAACAAACCAGCTTCAGTAAATTGATAATTGCCATTTTTTTCCAGAAACCAGTTCAAATGAACAAAAAAGTCTAATATCTTTTTAAAATTTTCTGGAGATTTATGAAACTCTTCAGGTCTGAAAGAAGTTTCCATAAAATATTTATGAAACATTCCGTTCATTGCCAAACGCACAATGGTCGGCCCAATAAGATAGCCTTCAATATGCTTTAAAATCTGTTCCTGAATACTGTTTTTCAGTAGATCGTCTGAGGGTTCAATTCCGTAGCGCTTTTTATACTTTTCAAAAATAATATTGAGCTTTTCAAACGGCGTATCTTCAAACAAACGAGGATGAAACTGAATCGACAACTGAAGCAAATTCACAACATCTTCATAAAGATAAAATAGTGAAAAAGCTATTTCTGTTTTTTCATTCACAGAAATGGTGATTTCCTGTGTTTTGTTATCGACTTCATAATCAAGAAAGCCTTGAGAAGCTAAAACTCGCAAAGCCACATTCAGATAACCTTCGTTAGCGTTAAAAGCTGCAGTTAGCTCAGATAATGTGAGCTGTTCTTTGTTTAGTATAAATTCCAAAACAGATTTGTTTTTGAATGCCACCGCTACAGGAGCGGTAACTAATCCGTCGAGATGCCTAAAAATAGAACTTAAAAGTTGTGATTTATCGGTCATAATACAAAGAATGAAGGTTAGATTAAAAATAGTGAATTTTTTCTTAGTTGGGTGTCTCATTTTTTGTTGGTTTTATTCTTTTTCTATTGGGTATTTTTCAAACAGCTTTAACTTTTTTGAGCTTTGATTTCAAATAAATGAGATTAAAAATCAATAAAAACTCTACCGCAATTCGTTCAAATCTGTATAAAAAAATAAAAATTTATATTAAAAGTCAAAATGACAATAACTGAGCAAAATCCAATATTTACTGCATTTTTCATTTAATTTTAGCTCTAAAAAAGAGATTTATTGAAAAAAAATTTTACTAAAACGTTTTTGTAAGTTTTGCTTACATATATTTGCGATGTACTAAAATATTCAATAATAAATTTTTAGCCCGATGAAAAAGATTACAATTAGAGATATTGCGAAACAGGCAGAAGTTTCTATTTCTACTGTGTCTTTTGTAATCAATGGAAAAGGCGAGAAAATGGCCATTAGTCCAACGGTAATCAAAAAAGTTCAAGATGTAGCACAAAAACTGCAATACAAACCGAGTATGATTGCAAGCAGTTTGCGAACAGGAAAAACTAGATCACTTGGACTTATTGTAGAAGATATATCTAATCAGTTTTTTGCAGACTTGGCAAGAGTCATTGAAGATGAAGCAAAAAATATAAATTACAGAGTTTTTTATTGCAGTACAGGAGATGATAATGAGCGTTCTGAGGAGTTAATTCAGAGTCTTTTACAGGCTAATGTGGAAGGTTTTATCATTACGCCAACCCGAAATTTAGAGAAAACAATCAGTCAGCTCTTAAAATTGCAAAAGCCAGTAGTGTTAATTGACAGGTATTTTGCGAATCAAAAAGTAAGTCATGTTGTAATGGACAATTACGAAGGATCTTATTCGGCAACTAAATTTTTGATTGATAAAGGAAGAAAAAATATTGCTGTTGTAAATAATGAGTCTGGAATGATTCAGATGAAATTAAGAGAAAAAGGATATATCGCAGCGCTGAAAGAAGAAGGAATTTATAATGAAAACTATACGCTTCATTTAGATTTTCATGCAAGTGAACAGAGTAGAATTGAGGCGATTATCAATTTCTTTCAGAAAAATAAAGAGATAGATGCGGTTCTTTTTTTAGCCAATTATCTCGGACTTGCGGGACTTCAGGCTTTTAGAACTTTAAAATACAGAATTCCAGAAGACATTTCGGTTATCAGTTTTGATGATCATGACAGTTTCAAACTCCATACACCAACAATATCTGTAATTGCTCAGCCTATAGAAGAAATAGCGGTAAAATCAATACAGTTATTAATGAGTCAGATGACAAACTTTGAAGATTTTAAAGTAGAGAAAGTTCTAAAGAAAGGAACTTTGATTGTCAGGGAATCCGTTTAAAAATTGAATTTAAAAAAGTTGAGGCTTTTTTTTAGTCATTTCACTAAAACGTTTTAGTAAGAATGGAAATACAGCAGCAATTCAAAAAAGCTGCTAGGAATAATATTGCAAACAGTGAACAAATTTTTATTAATTATTTAAAAACAAACAACAGATCAAATCAACAAAACAAAATCAAAACCAATAACCAAAAAGAATGCTTATGAGACGAATATTAGCAGTGTTAGGAGTGATATTGCTTAGCAGTTTAAGTGCTGCTGCGCAAAATCGATTAATAACCGGCATAGTTACAGATGCAGAAAACAAGGGAATTGTTGCTGCATCAATCGAAGTTCAAGGAAAGCCATTTAGTGCTGTTACAGATGCCGAAGGGCGATTTAAAATGAATGTTCCAGAAGGTAAAGTTACCCTTAATGTGTCTTCTATAGGGTTTCAAACAAGATTAGTAGTGCTTCAGGAAAAAGAAACAAGAATTGCTGTCATGTTAGTTGAAACTACGCAAGAATTAAAAGATGTTGTAGTAACTTCATTTGGAGTAAAAAAACAAAAGAAAAGTTTAGGTTACGCGGTTGGGGAACTAAAAGGCGAGGATCTGACAAAAAATAAGGAAATTAATTTAGGAAACGCTCTTCAAGGTAAAATTGCTGGAGTAAACGTTTCGGCGCCAGTTACAGGACCATCAGGTTCTAGCCGTGTTGTAATTCGTGGAGCAACTTCTGCCTCTGGACTTAATCAGCCGCTTTATGTTGTTGATGGAATTCCGATCGATAATACACAGCAGGGAAATGCAGGAATGTGGGGTGGTGCCGATAAAGGTGATGGTATGTCTTCTTTCAATCCAGATGACATCGCTTCGATGTCAGTTCTTAAAGGTAGTGCGGCTTCTGCTCTTTACGGGTACAGAGGATCAAATGGTGTTATCTTAATTACAACTAAAAAAGGGAAAAGCGGAACAGGAATCGGAGTAGATTTCAGTACAAATTCTGCTTTCAATACACCTGCAAGTCTTTTAAAATGGCAAGATCAATATGGTGCTGGAGCTCCAGATGCGAACGGTGTGCCAACTAGATTTAACAATTTACAGGAGCTTAGAGATTCCTATTATTTTGCATGGGGAGATAAGTATGACGGTACACCTTCATTATCCCTTGATGGTAAAACAAGACCATATCAGGCTTATGGAAAAGATAATGTAGAGAATTTCTACAGAACTGGATATTCTTTCAGTAATACTTTAGCAATTTCTGGAGGAAATGAGTCAACAAACTTTAGATTGTCTTTCGGAAATACTAAAGACGAATCTATCATGCCAGAAACTACTTTTGGAAGAAACAACGTGGCTTTGAGTTTAAACTCAGCTCCAAATAAAAGAATTAGTATTGAAAGTAATGCTCAATATATTTCGGAGAAAAGCCATAACCGTCCATATTTAAATGACTCGCCAAGAAACCCGTCTTTCCCAACAACATTTATGACGCCAGGAACAGATATTAGATGGATAAGCAATCCTTATGATGCAAACGGTGGAGAAGAAGACTTTTTAGGAGCAAACGTATATCATACTAATCCTTATTTTGCTACAAAATCGCCATTAAACGATGATCTTAGAAAGCGTTTTATTGGTTCGGCAAAAGTAAATTATAACATTACAGATAAAATTTATGCTAAGGCTGTTATTGGTATTGATGATGTTAATTATGAATATACTGAAATCGAGCCTACTGGAATAAATTACAGCCCAGGCGGATCTATTGAAAACAGAGTTGAAACTCGTTCTGAAGTAAATGCTTCTGGTTTCTTAGGCTACAAAGGAGATATTGCTAAAGATCTTTCATTGGATGCTTTTATTGGAGCAAACCGTCAGCATAACAGATATAGTGGTATCAAAATGAAAGGGAACAACTTTATTGTTCCGTTCAAATATTTCTACGGAAATACACAGCCAGATAAAACAGAAAAATTATTCTCAGAAAGCGAAGTAAACTCTCTTTTCTATTCTGCAGATATTGGATATAAAGATTTCTTATTCTTGAGTTTAACAGGTCGTGAAGATTGGTTTTCAACTTTAGATCCTGCAAACAATAGTACTTTTTATCCTTCTGTAAGTTCAAGTTTCATTTATTCTGAAGTTATCGGTCTTCCTGATTGGATTTCTTACGGTAAGATTAGAGCAGGTTGGGGGAACGTTGGAGGAGCATTGCCAGAAGCTTATGCTTTAGCATTGACTTACACTACTCCAGACGGACAGACAGATTCTTTAGGACAGCCAATTTTGGGTGTAAATGGAGAAACAATTCCGAACAGAACTTTAAAACCTTATAATGTAAGTACAATTGAATTTGGTTTTGAGAATACATTTTTCAATAACAGAGTGAGTACAGATTTGACTTTCTACAGCAAAAAAACAACTAATGATATTACCGATGCCGATGTTTCTCAAGCTTCAGGATACAGAACAACAAAAATCAATGTTGGAGAAATCTTAAATAAAGGGGTTGAGTTTGCTATAAATGTGAAAGCGGTTAAGACACCAAGTTTTTCTTGGAACATAGGTTATAATTTTGCTTACAACGATAGTGAAGTTTTAAATCTTTCTGATAAAATAACAACAAAAACATTAGAAGGAAACAGAGACGGAAGAGCTAATGTAGTTTTAGAAAAAGGACAGCCTTTTGGAGTGATTAAAGCGTATGATTATTTAAGAGACGCAAACGGAAATATTGTTTTGGATACAAATGGTAAATTCTTAAGAGGAAATTTAATTATTGCTGGACAAGGCGTTGCACCAACATCTATGGGACTTTCAAATGATTTTTCATATAAAAACTTTACACTTTCAGTTTTTGTTGATGCAAAATTTGGAGGAGAAATCTATTCGGCTACAAACCAGTTAGGAACACGTTACGGATTGTCTGAAATTACACTTCCAGGTCGTGAAAACGGTATCGCAGTAAGCGGAAATGATGTTAATGGAAATCCAGTTAATACCACAGTTTCTGCTTATGATTACTGGAGAAGTTACAGTGACGTAACCTCAAACTTTGTTTACGATGCCGATTTTGTTAAGCTTAGAGCAATTTCATTTGCTTATAACTTCCCAAAAGCATATTTGCAAAAAACACCATTCCAGTCTGTTAGTTTAGCATTTTCTGCTCACAATTTATGGACTATTTATGACAAAGTTCCAAACATTGATCCTGAGTCAAATTACTCAAACAGTAATGCTCAAGGTATGGAAAGAGCTTCTATGCCTTTGACAAGAAACTATGGTTTTGCACTTAATGTCAAATTCTAATTCTAAAAAAGATGAAAAATAGATATATCAAAATATTTTGTGTCGCAATTGTTGGTGCTTTGACATTGGCTTCGTGCGATAAAGGATTCGAAGAAATGAATAAGAATCCGAATGCGTTAACAGATCCAGCTGTAAAATCAATGTTTACACTTGCTGAGATTTATGTAGACGGTCAAGATTTTTCTAATACAAGAGGAAACAACTTATACGCTGCACAAATTGTACAGCAGTTTTCTTCACTTGGAGGGCCAGGCTCAAAATACAGTTATTCTTCGGAGTATTCAGCTGCACTTTTTGGCGAAACTTACGGAAAAGGATTAAATCAGATTTTCCAGCTATTATCTGTGGTAGAAAATACACCAGAAAACTCAAATATGATTCAGGCATGTAGAATCATGAAAGTTTTTCTGTTCCAAAAATTGACAGATACTTATGGTGAAGTTCCTTATTTTGAGGCTGGAAAAGGATATAACGGAAACGTATTTTCTCCTAAATATGACACACAAGAAGCTATCTACAATGATCTTTTAAAAGAATTGGATGAAGCGGGAACTGCTTTGGATGCTGGAAAACCTTTCGTTGGAAATGCCGATTTGTATTATCAGAGCGATGTTGCAAGATGGAAAAAACTGGCAAACTCTTTAATGTTGAGAGTTGCAATGCGTCTGTCTAAAGTAAATCCTGCAAAAGCAAAAGAATTTGTTGAAAAAGCCTATGCAAAAGGAGTTTTTACTTCAAATGATGACAGTTTGGTTTTAAAACATGATGCAGGTCCTGCGGGAGTAAAAACCAATCCAATAACATCTTCTTGGGTTAGAAACGATTTGAACGGAGGAGAGTCGAACATTAAATTCAGTAAAACATTTATTGATTTATTGAAAAATACAAACGATCCTCGTTTAAGAATTTATGCAAAACTGGAAGCAACAGGAAATAATAACCCAGCAAGTCAGCAAGGTTTGGCAAATGATGCAAAAGAATTTCCAGGAGGAGACAAAAAATTGTTCTCAGACCCAAATACTTCTACAGTATTGCGTTTGGATGCACCAACTTTAATTATGTCTTATGCTGAGGTTCAGTTTTTATTGGCCGAAGCGGCAGTAAAAGGATGGAATGTTGGCGGATCTGCTCAAACTTACTATGATAATGGAGTAAGAGCGGCGATGAATATTTTAACCATTTTTGGAGATAAAGTGCCTGCTGTTACACTTGCAGAATACAATACTTACATTACAACATATCCATTTAAAGCTGCAGGAACAGAAGCAGAAAAAATCGAACAGATTATCACTCAAAAATGGATTGTATTATTATTCAACGGTTTTGAAGCATTTTCAGAATACAGAAGAACAGGTTACCCAGTTTTAGTTCCTGTTAATGACCCAACTGGAGAAACAAAAGGAACAATTCCGAGAAGATTAATTTATGATCAGTCAGAACTTATTACAAACGAGGCAAATTATAAAGAAGCAATTCAACGTCAAGGTTTAGATTTAATGACCACAAGAATCTGGTGGGATAAATAATTTTTAAATTGGTTGGTTAGTTAAGATAAGTCGGGTACTGAGCATACCCGGCTTATTTTTAAAACCATTTAATTGATTTAAAATCAGGCAATTTTTTGAAAAAATTATTTTATAGATTCAAATACCCTTTTTTTCGCATAAAACAAATTTTGGTTCTGCTGAAAAAGATGGATTTTGTATTCGGTATTTTAAAATTTCAAAATAATATACTTAAAGTTTGTTTCAGTTATTTGAGTTTAAAAACAATCCATATCAAAATCAAATAAAGCGTAAGGCAGTGTAAAGAAAATATTTCTAGTTGTATTTTAGAGTTACTAACAAAGAATAAATTCTAAAGAGAAGGAATAATGCGGTCAGTTGTTTCCTTCTCTAAACTGCCAAGTTACCAGATTACTTACCTTTTTTAGTAATTTTAGAAGGTATTAATATAGTACTCAATAAAATGAATTATCAAAAACAACTTCATTGGATAATGTCCTTATTTTTGGCAGGTTTTACATCAATTGCCTTTGCGCAGAAAATTGATCTAAAAAGCAATTGGACCTATCGTGAAGTGAAAACGCAAAAATGGTATTCGGCTAGTGTTCCGGGAGAAATTCATACCGATTTGCTAAACAGTAAATTAATACCAGATCCATTTTACAGAGATAACGAAAAAAAACTGCAATGGATCGAACGCAAAAACTGGGAATACAAAACTACTTTTCAGGTTACGGCAAATATGCTGAAAAAGAAAAACACAGAAATAGTTTTCGACGGATTAGATACTTATGCATCAGTTTACTTAAATAGCCAGTTAGTTTTAAAAGCCGATAATATGTTCCGTCAATGGAGGGTTGACGTTAAAAAAGTCTTGAAATCTGGAAATAACGATTTGAGAATCGTATTTCAATCGGCACAAAATGTAGTCGATTCGTTGGCTAAAAAAGATTACCCATTTGTAATTCCAGACAATCCACGTGCTTATGTACGCAAAGCGCAATACCATTTTGGTTGGGATTGGGGACCAAAATTTACAACTTGCGGAATATGGAAAACGCCAAGATTTGAAGCTTACGACGAAAAAGAATTTGAGAAGCCTTATGTCTTAAATCGAAAAATAGAGTTGATCCAAGAGCCAGATAGTTTGGGCAGATCTTTCTATTTTAAAATTGATGGAAAACCAGTTTACATGAAAGGAGCCAATTATATTCCGTCAGATGCTTTTCTTTCAAGAGTGACCAAAAAAGAATACGAAAAAATAGTTTTATCTGCCAAAGAAGCCAATATGAATATGCTTCGCGTTTGGGGCGGCGGGATTTACGAAGACGATTATTTCTATGATTTATGCGATAAATACGGCATAAATGTCTGGCAGGATTTTATGTTCGCAGGTACAATGGTTCCGGGAGATGATGCTTTTTTTGATAATGTAAAAAAAGAAGTTCAGTATCAAGTAAAAAGACTGCGTCATCATCCAAGTATTGTTTTATGGTGCGGAAATAATGAATCTGACGAAGCTTTTAAAAATTGGGGCTGGATGAAAAGTTTCAAAATCTCGAAACAAGATTCAATCCGTTTGTGGAAAGATTATACACGATTATTTCATGACAGTATCCCGAAATGGGTAAAAGAAGTTGATGGTAAACGACCGTATTTGAGCTCTTCGCCATTGTATCATTGGTCAAAAGCAAAAAGCGTAACCGAAGGAGATAGCCATTATTGGGGAATTTGGTGGGGATTGGAAGATATTGAAGCCGTTCAGAAAAAAACAGGAAGATTTGTGAGCGAATACGGAATGCTGTCTTTACCAAATTATAATTCAATTGAAGGTTTTACTTCACCAGAAGACCGAAATTTATATTCAGATATACTAAAAGTACATTTAAAAGCGGGCAAAGGTTTTGAAAAATTAGATACCTATCTCGGTAAGTATTTCATCGATGCTTCAAAAATAAAAAATTTGAATCTGGAAGATTATGCCTACTTGAGTCAGTGTTTGCATTATTATTCCATAAAAAATATTGTCGGTACGCATCGTTCAAAAGCGCCTTATAATATGGGAACTTTAGTTTGGCAATTAAATGACTGTTGGCCTGTTGCAAGTTGGAGCATTACCGATTACAACAACCGACAGCCAAAAGCAGCGTGGTATGCGATAAAAGAAGCCTACAGAGATGACATAAAATCAGAAACCGATTTTATTCGTCCGAAAGATTTGGCATTAGAAGATCCAAAAATTATTTGGCAAATAAAAGGGAATAAGGTAATTGTAAAAGCTCAGAAAATGGCAAAATACGTTTGCATTTTGATGAAAGGCTATAATGGAAAATGGAGCAATAATTATTTTGATTTAAAAGCAGGAGAAGAAAAAACAATTTCGTTTGAAGGTAAAATAGCAAAACCTGAAATTAAGATTTATTCTTTGTATGAGGTTCTTAAAAGGTACTAAGGTTCTAAGGGACAAAGGTTTTTTGTAGAGACGCACTGCAGTGCGTCTCCTTCTGAAAATTACGGTTCATTTTTTATCATAATGTTCTATAAATTGATAGCAGAGATGCAGTACGTCTAACACACAGAATTTAAAAATATTTGCGTCAATCTTGAATAAACGCAATCAAAAATAAAAATATATGAGAATACTATTTAGTGGTTTTTTGGCTTTGAGCTTACTTTTTGCCAATCCGATAATTTCGCAGCAAAAAAAGGAAAAACAAACGAATGTAAATTATACGCAATATGTAGATCCGCTTATTGGTTCGGCGGGACATGGGCATGTATTTGTAGGCGCAAATGTTCCTTTTGGAGCGGTGCAGCTGGGTCCGGTAAATATTTTTGAAGGTTGGGATTGGTGCAGCGGTTACAACTATGCCAGCAATACTATTTTAGGCTTCACGCACACGCATTTAAGCGGAACCGGAATTGGAGATTTAAATGATATTCTGGTGCTTCCTATCAGCGGAAAAGTAGGCTTAACAAAAGGCACAAAAGAAGATATGGTGAACGGTTACGGCTCTTATTTCTCTCATAAAAACGAAGTGGTAAAACCAGGATATTACAGTGTTTTATTGGATAAATATAAAATCAAAGCCGAATTAACGGCAAGCGAAAGAGTTGGTTTTCATAAATATAGTTTTGAACATACTAATGATTCACACATTTTAATTGATTTAGCCGATGGAATTGGCTGGGACAGACCAGTAAAAACGTTCATTAAAAAAGTAAGTGAAACCAAAATAGAAGGCTATCGTTATTCTGCAGGATGGGCGGCAGATCAGCGTATTTATTTCACAATGGAATTATCTGAGCCTATCACAAATATGATGGTTTACGACAGTACAGCCGTAGTTAAAGGAACTGAAGGTGAGGGCTTAAAAATAAAAGCGGTTTTAGATTTCAAAACCTTAAAAAACAAACAGATTCTGGTAAAAGTCGGAATTTCTCCAGTTAGTACAGAAAATGCATCAGCCAATATAAAAGCAGAAATTCCGAATTGGGATTTTGAAGCGATTGTAAAATTAGCAGATTCAAAATGGAACAAAGAATTAAATAAAGTTCAAATAAAAGCAGACGAAAAAACAATGAAAGTTTTCTACACTTCATTGTATCACACCATGTTTGCACCTTCCATTTTTAATGATGCGAACGGAGATTATCTTGGAACAGATAAAAAAGTCTACGAAAAAGCCAATTTTACCAATTACACTACTTTTTCGCTTTGGGACACTTATCGAGGACTGCACCCATTATACACCATTACACAGCCAGAAAAAATCAATGATATTGTAAAATCGTTTTTAGCGATTTATCAGCAACAAGGCAGATTGCCCGTTTGGCATTTAATGGGGAATGAAACCAATACGATGAACGGAAATCATTCTATAGCTGTTATTGTCGATGCATATTTAAAAGGATACCGTGATTATGATGTCAATTTAGCATACGAAGCCATCAAAAAAACGGCCATGCAGACGCGCGACGGAATGGATTATGTTCAAAAGTTGGAATATATTCCTGCGGATAAACTTTTGGAATCTGTTGGAAATGCTTTAGAATATGCCATAGATGATTACTGTATCGCCTTAATGGCAAAAGCTTTAAACAAAACAGACGATTATAGTTATTTCACGAAAAGAGCGAATTTATACAAACTGTATTTTGATAAAGAAAGCACTTTTATGCGTGGTAAATTAACCAATGGAAATTGGAGAACGCCATTTAATCCGCTTTCTTCAGCACATCGCAAAGACGATTATGTGGAGGGAAATGCATGGCAGTACACTTGGCTGGTGCCGCAAGATCCGTTCGGTTTAATCGATTTATTTGGAAGCGAAGATAAATTTATCGCAAAACTGGATTCACTTTTCTTAATAACAGATAAAGTAGAAGGGGAAGACGTTTCACCAGACATCAGCGGTTTAATTGGTCAGTATGCACACGGAAACGAACCGAATCATCATATTCCGTATCTGTATGTGTATGTCGGACAACCTTGGAAAACAGCAAAATTAATTAGAGAAATCGACGATAAATTCTACTCAACAAAGCCAGACGGACTGTGCGGTAATGAAGATTTAGGGCAAATGTCGGCTTGGTACGTTTTATCTTCTATGGGATTTTATTCGGTTAATCCCGCAAACGGAATTTATGTTTTAGGAAGTCCGTTGGTAAACAATGCAGTAATTCATCATAAAAAAGGAATTTCATTTACGATAAATGCGGTTAATAACAGTGCTTCAAATATCTATATCCAAAAAGCAGAATATAACGGAAAGCCCTATACAAAATCATATATCACACAAGAGATGATCGCAAAAGGAGGAGAGTTGAAATTATATATGGGAAGCAAGCCTTCGCAAACATTTGGAGTTAAGAAAGAAGACAGACCGTTGTAGTGAAAAGGTAAAATGTGAGATGTAAAATGCAAAGTGCAATTGGACATATCACATATCACATCTCACACTTCACATTTGACAAATCACATGAATATGAAAATAAAGAATTTAATTTTTTTAGGAATAGTGCAGTCCTGCTTTTTTCTAAATGCGCAGAATTTAGATCCTGTAGAATATGTAAATCCGTTAATGGGAACGCAGTCTTTGCATAATCTTTCCAACGGAAATACGTATCCCGCCATCTGCAGACCTTGGGGAATGAATTTCTGGACGCCTCAAACTGGAAAAATGGGCGACGGATGGGCGTATACCTATACAGCAGAAAAAATCAGAGGGTTTAAGCAGACGCATCAGCCGTCACCTTGGATGAACGATTACGGTCAGTTTTCGATTATGCCCGTTACTGGTAAATTGGCTTTCACCGAAGACGAGCGCGCGAGCTGGTTCAGCCATAAAGCTGAGGTTTCAAAACCTTATTATTACAGCGTTTATTTGGCTGATCATGATGTTACAACCGAAATTACGACAACAGAAAGAGCGGCGCATTTTCAGATTACATTTCCAGAAAATGAAAAATCTTCTATTGTAATCGATGCGTTTGATAAAGGTTCGTATATCAAAATAATTCCTTCAGAAAATAAAATAATTGGCTACACGACTCGAAACAGTGGTGGAGTTCCTCAAAATTTTAAAAACTATTTTGTGCTGATTTTTGATAAAAAGTTCTTAACCAATTCAACTTGGATTGATAAAGTTCTGAATGCTGATAAATTAGAAGCAGAAGGAAATCACGTAGGCGCAGTTGTTGGTTTTCAAACCAAAAAAGGAGAAAAAGTAAATGTTAGAGTGGCATCCTCTTTTATAAGTCAGGAGCAGGCAGAACTGAATCTGAAAAACGAATTAGGCACAGCAACTTTTGAAGAAACGGTTTCACAGTCGAAAGCAGAATGGAATAAAGTTCTAGGAAAAATTACTGTAGAAGACAATAATATAGATCAGTTAAGAACTTTTTATTCTTGTTTGTACCGTACAGTCTGTTTTCCTCAGAAACAATATGAAATTGATAAAGATGAAAAAATTGTACACTATAGCCCATACAATGGAAAAGTCCTTCCGGGTTATATGTATGCAGGAACAGGATTTTGGGATACTTTTCGTGCTTTATACCCTTTGTTAAATCTGGTTTGTCCTTCTATTAATAAAGAAATGCAGGAAGGATTAATAAACGATTATAAAGAAGGCGGATTTCTGCCAGAATGGTCGAGTCCAGGTTTTAGAAATGTAATGGTCGGAAATAATTCTGCTTCTGTAGTTTCAGATGCTTATGTTAAAGGATTACGTGGTTATGATATCAATACTTTGTACGAAGCTTTACTTCATGGCGCCAATAATGAAGGCCCGATGGATGCTGTAGGTAGAAAAGGAGTTCAGTATTACAATACTTTAGGATATGTTCCGTATGATGTAAAGATCAACGAAAATGCAGCGAGAACGCTTGAATATGCTTATGATGATTTTACAATCTGGAAACTGGCAAAAGCGTTAAATCGCCCGAAAAAGGAAATTAGTTTGTATGAAAAAAGAATGCTGAATTACAAAAAACTCTACAATCCAGAGATAGGATTAATGAGCGGACGAAATAAAGACGGAAGTTTTCCGGCCAATTTTAATCCGTTTAAATGGGGAGATGCTTTTACCGAAGGAAACAGCTGGCATTACAGCTGGAGTGTTTTTCACGACATTCAAGGTTTGATCGATTTAATGGGCGGAGAGAAAAATTTCACAGCAAAATTAGATGCCGTATTTACAATGCCTCCAATTTTTGACGACAGTTATTATGGAGCTGTTATTCACGAAATCCGCGAAATGCAGATTATGAATATGGGACAATACGCTCACGGAAACCAGCCAATTCAGCACATGATTTATTTATACAATTACGCGGGAGAACCTTGGAAAACGCAATACTGGTCAAGAGAAGTCATGAACCGTTTGTATAAACCGACTCCAGACGGATATTGCGGAGATGAAGATAACGGACAGACTTCTGCTTGGTATATTTTCTCAGCAATGGGATTTTATCCAGTTTGTCCAGGAACAGAAGAATATGTTTTGGGAGCGCCTTTGTTTAAGAAAACAACGGTACAGTTAGAAAACGGAAAACAGCTTATTATCAATGCGCCAAATAATTCAGAGACTAACAAATATGTAAACGAATTAAAATGGGATAATGCTCTTCATACTAAAAATTACATCAATCATTTTGATGTATTGAAAGGGGGAGAATTAAATTTTGATATGACAAGTTCTCCCAATTTTAAAAGAGGCACAACAAAGGAATCATTCCCATATTCTTATTCAACTTCAAAATAAAATATATGCAGTCACGTAGAAAATTTATAAGAAACGCAGGCATTTTTTCAGCAGGATTATTGGCACTTCAAACAGAAGCTTTCGGATTTAATTCAGATGCTTTTCCTTTTCCGCTAAAAGATTTTGTTTCCAAAAGGCCTCCTGTTGGAGAAAGAAAATTTACAAGTAAAGCAATTGAAGCCGCTATCGTACGCATTAAAAAGCAAATTGCTAATCCAGAATTAGCATGGATATTCGAAAACTGTTTCCCAAATACATTAGATACAACAGTCGATTTTGAAATTATTGACGGAAAACCAGATACCTATGTCATTACAGGCGATATTGATGCCATGTGGCTTAGAGATAGCACAGCGCAGATCTGGCCATATATTCCGTTTGTAAAAGAAGATCCTAAACTGGCAGAACTGGTTAAAGGAGTAATTAATCGTCAAGCGAAATGTATTCTGTTAGATCCGTATGCGAATGCTTTTTATAAAGATTTTACGAAGGAAAGCGAATGGAAACATGACCTTACCAAAATGCAGCCTGGAATTCATGAAAGAAAATGGGAAATTGACAGTTTGTGTTATCCAGTTCGATTAGCGCACGGATATTGGAAGGAAACAGGAGACATCAGTTTATTTGATGCCAAATGGAAAGAAGCTATGCTTTTAATCCTGCAGACTTTTAAAGAGCAGCAGCGAATGGACGGTAAAGGCGGGCCATATAGTTTTCAGCGTCAGACAGCATGGGCAACAGATGGAGTTCCGTTAGGCGGTTATGGTTATCCGGTAAAACCATGCGGATTAATTGTCTCGACTTTCCGACCAAGTGACGATTCTACTTTATTCGGTTATCTGATTCCAAGTAATATGTTCGCTATTGAAATATTGGGCTATCTGATTGAAATTTTTTCTCTTCCAGCTTTAAAGGATAATGATTTGGTTGCGAAAGCCACAAAATTAAGAGATGAGGTTCAAAATGGACTTAATGAACACGGAATCATCAATCACCCGAAATTCGGAAAAATCATCGCTTTTGAAGTAAATGGATATGGTAGTTTCCACATGATGGACGATGCCAATGTACCATCTTTATTGTCATTACCATATTTAGGTGCAATTGCTCCAAATGATCCTTTATATCTTAATACAAGAAAAGTAGTATTGTCAGAGAATAATCCGTTTTTCTATAAAGGAAAAGCAGGAGAAGGTATTGGCGGTCCGCACACCGGAGTCGATACAATCTGGCCAATGAGTATTGTTTTGAGAGCCATTACAAGTGTAGACGAAAAAGAAATAAAAACCTGTATAAGTAACCTGATCAAAACAAACGCCGACACTGGATTTATGCACGAATCGTTCCATAAAGATGATGTGAATAAATTTACCCGTAAATGGTTTGCTTGGGCTAATACATTGTTTGGAGAAATGATTGTACACACCAGTATTCATTATCCTCAAATTTTAAAAGACAAAAATATCTAGTACTAAAGTTTAATAAATAAAAATGAATACATCACACGCCATTGGGCTAGATATAGGAGGAACTCATATTACCGCTGCGGTTATCAATAAAACAGAGATGAAAGTTCTTGACTTTTCACTTTGTAAAGAATCTTTTGATTCGAATTTGCCAACAGATCAGGTTATGAGTATCTGGAAAAAAGTAATCAGAACGTCAATTGAAAATTCTAAAGTAAAAGATATTACTGGAATAGCGATTTGCATGCCTGGACCTTTTGATTACAAAAACGGAATTTGCTGGATTAAAGATCAGTCTAAATACGAACATTTTTACGGATTAAACATTCGTGAATTACTTCTAGAAACTCTTGGTTTTCCTGCAGATTTTCCAGTTCTTTTTGAAAATGATGCTGTTTGCTTTGGAAAAGGTGAAGTTTTTAAACAACAGGAAAATCTTTCAAAAAAAGTAATGGCCGTAACATTAGGAACTGGACTAGGCGCTTGTTTCATTGATAAGGGGGCATCAATCAGTTCAGGTAATTCTGTTCCCGCTGATGGAGAAATTTACAATTTGCCATATAAAGAAGGAATTGCAGAAGATTATGTTTCGGTTAGAGGTCTTTTATCGCATTACAGATCTTTAAGCTTTAACGATCTTAATAATGGCTTAGAACTGTATGATCTAGCTAAAAATGGTAATCAGAAGGCAATTGAGGTGTTTGAAAGAATGGGAGAGGATTTAGCGGCAGTTGTTATTCCGTGGATAAAAAACTTCACAGCAGATCATATTATTATTGGCGGAAAAATTGCCAATGCAAGCGATTTGTTTTTGTCTTCATTTAATAAAACAATTCAGAAATCGGGTTCTGAAATTCAAGTTTCCATTTCAAATGATAATGAAGTTGCAGCATTATTAGGAGCGGTCAGTTTCCTTTGCGATTAAAAACAAGAACGGATGAGGTATTAACTCATCCGTTTTTTGCTTTACTTATCTAACATTACTATCTTGACTGAAATAGAAAAGCCTTTAAATACGAATATTTAAAGGCTTTTTATTTTTTAAGTTTCTTATGAAACTTCATCTGGCGGAGAAAGAGGCTCCGCCACCTGTATCGTAAGCACCAGTAAACACTGGGTGTTATGTTATGTCAAAAAAAGAAGGGCACTAATAGGGCACTCTTGAAATTATTGGGTTTATTAACCTCTGTAAATGTAGGAAAAAAAATCGAAAAAAGGCATTGGAAATTCAAGAAATTGCGAATGTGATTTTAAATTTCGGTATTTTTTTATAATTCCTGATTGCAATATAGGTAGGATAAACGATATCCATTGGGCATAATGGAAAATCCATTATGCCCAATGGAGTATGTCTAGTATAATGTGTAGTGCACATAATAGATTATTAGTTTGTTTTAACCATTCATTTCTTTTTATAAGTTTACTAGGTAAATTAATTTTTTACTATTGATTATAAGTGTACAATAATTTTCAAAGCCATTGATGAATAAAAAAACGTAATAAAATATCTTAAATCAAATTGAAAGATTATTTTTATGATCTAGATTTTAAATAAAGATATTTTTTAGTACTATGAATGGCAATTTACATGTTTTATTGAGTAAAATTAAAGGGCAACAACATCTTGAAAGAATTTTTTACAAACAAAATATAATTCATTTAGTACAGGAAAATTATTCATTATGGGATATTTACAACTTATCTGAAGATAGGATTTCAACATTTAATAAAAAGACAAGAGATCTTATAAATGATTTAAAGAAACGAGTTGATTCTAATATTGAATATTTTGAAAATTATAATAAATATGTAGTTAATACGCCAATAATTATATCTGAAAATCCAGATCATGATAAAAGTGTGGCTGAACAATTATTACAGAGTTTGACAGAGATATCTAATGTCTTAAAATTTAAAACATTCTTACCGGTCAATTTTTTTGATAAAATCGAGTATAATTCTTTTTCACAATTATCTAATTATATGGATAATTATTTCGGATTAAATGGAAACGATCATTTAAGTTTTGAAAGTATTGCTTCAAAATATCATAAAAGTTCCGAAAATGTTAGAACAAATTTATTTGATTACAAAAATAGAGCAGATTTATGTGATTTGTTTTCTTTAACAGGAGAGGAAGGCTACGGTTTGGCTCTAAATAAAACAATTTTAGGATTGATTTTAAAAGGACTGGAAGATAGTTTATATACTTCTGATTTTTTAGATTATTTTAATTTCAACAATAATGTAGATGTAGAAATTATTAAAAAACTACTAGAATTGTTTAAACTTGAATGTATTGAGATCCTTTTTGAAAATGAAATAAATAATTACTATACAATTGTAAAGAAAAATGAAGCTGGCTATTATCGGTCACATATACTTATTCTTGATGAAATTTTAAGAGATGGTCTTAGCCTTTCAAAAAATATTATTATTGAAAAGTTTTCTCAAATTATTCCAGGATTAAAATCTACCATACTCAATAAATATATAAAGGAAAGAGGGCTAGACGACACAATTTTAGAAAGATTATTAGAGAATTACTTTAAAATTGAAATTGTTGAAGAAGAACAAGAATTATTATATCAGTTTAATTGGGTATATGTTTCCTCTGTAAATGCTAAAGTAACTAGAATCCTTAGAGAAGATGGAGAATCAATGCTTAAAGAAGAAATTTTAAAAGAATATAATAGTAGATCTTTAGATTCGGAGATAATTTCCAGCTCAAGTGAGTTGCATATTAAAAGATCGGATAAAATAAAACCAATTGGTAAATTGGGACGATGGTTTTACAGTGATAATGAAGATGGTGTACTTGAAGATACTATTGAAAAGTTTATAGATAAAACTATTTCAGAAGATTTTAAAGGAAAGATAACATTTTATCAATTAAAAGAATTTATAGCAAATAGCCCATATAAATTATATCCGGATAATAATTTAAGAACAAATTTGGTATTGTGCTGTCGAAGATCAGTGACTGATGAAAATCTTTTTATACATCAAGATTATCTGGATTCATATCCCGAAATAAAAACAATCGAAAAGAGGAATCGTTATTTAGGGAATTCATTAATTAAAATTATAATTAGCATTATTCAAGAAACAAAAGATAATAAAATTGAAAAAGTAAGATTAGAAACAGAAACCATTGAGAAACTTCTACTCGAAGAGTCAAAAACAATCAAAAAAGGGAATTACTACCAGTACCTTACGAAATTTGTAGATTTGGGTGTTTTAACTTTAAATAAAGTTAATAATGTTGATTTTTATTCTATCGATGAAGAGGAATTAAAAAATCATGATCTAGAAAAACTCGGTAAGAAGGCAGAGCCAGAATACAAGAAAAATATCCGTTCCCATGCGGTACATTATCTAAAAGAACATAAGAAAGCAAAGCTTTCGGTTATTAAAGCTGAAGTTTTGCATTTTATGCCTAAGCATGTATCGTCACAGAATTTTTATAAAATTTTTGATGAAAAAGATCTTTTTATTAAAGAGAAGATAGGAAATGATATTTTGATTTCTCTTGAAACTTCTCTATTACCAGTACCACAAGAATTGCATGTAGAGGTTAGGGAAGAGGCTACTGAATTATTAGGTTCAAAAGCCGTTGTTGAGAGGAGTCGCTATCAAATGAGTAAATTGAAAGATCAGGTTGTTAATGAACTCTTTTATGAATATAAATCATATAAGATGGATAAAGGTATTTTGTCTAATAGTTTTGATGTTTTCTTGCGGACTATTTCGGATACAAGCGGTAATATTTCACGTTGGGGAGATTCGTTATTACAATCCCTGTATGAGGTTCTTTGTACAAAAACTGACATATATGATCGTGATACTTGTGTTAATAAGTTGATTACAGGATATGAAACATACCTAAGGTCATTTGTCCCATCGTCCGAAAATAGAACTTTTACAGGACAAGCGGATGTAATAAATTATTTTGATTCGGTTTCGGAACTGAGAAGTTATAAGTTTATTGACAAACAAAATAGAACAGATATGCAGAAAACTAAGTTTTCTTATGTTTTAGATAGAATAAAATACCTTAGTGATGTGAGTAGACATGATAAGAATCATGATAGCTTGGATATGGGGCAAAAAGAACTTATAAATAGTACTTTTGATTTTCTAGCTTTGTACCTGTATACCGCTGCTCTTATTGAAAAACCTCTATAAATTTTAAAATAATAAATGAAATTTAATAATAAATTACGTGATGTTAATTAGTTATAGTTTGTGGTTTTAAGGAAAAAATTGGCTTTTAGATTTATTAAAAATAGAATTATCTATCTTTGTATATAATGATTTATGTTAATATCAAAAAGTCTTTAAGCAAATTATTAATCTTTAAATTTCTAGAGATAGCTTTAATGTAATTTAATATCAAAAGTTTATTTGTTATTCGAATTTAACTTTTTGAGAGTAATGTAATGATGACGACTCAATATATACTAAGGTATTGTTGTTTCATTAAAATTAGATCTGATTAATTCTGCTGTTGCAATAATTTCTAGAGGACTTAGGAAAGAATCAATTGTTGCAGATTTCTCATATCTAATTAATAGTTATAAGTGCGCCTGTATAATGCTATAGTTTTTATTTAGGGACTTTTATATCTCTCGGTAGCGTAGCATCACGATTTTTCTTCTAATGCTATTTTAAACTTTCTACTAAAATTGTGGTGCGGTAAACTTTGATTCAATTAAAATGTGTTTGATTTTTTTTATTCCAAGAATATAAATCTAAAACGACAATGAGTGTCGCGAATATTTTTTATTTTAAAAAAAAAGTGATAGGAATTGTCATGATGATGAAACGCTTTAACAATTAAATTTAAATTTTTATTTCATACTCCTTTATCTTCTTTTCTAAAGTATTAATTACACAGCCTAACAGCTTTGATGCTTGCTGCTTGCTTTTTGCTATTTTAAGAACTTTTGTGATATGTAATTTTTCAGCCGTTTTTAAATCTAACTTAAATTCATCCGAAGGGTTTAGTAATCTTGATGGTAAAGTATCCTGTAAAACAATATCATTATTAAAAACGTAAAGATTTTCAATTAAGTTTTCCACTTCACGAACATTTCCGGGAAATGGATAATTTAAGATAAATTGCTCTATATCTTTACCTAATCGCAATTTTTTAGATCTTTTAAACAACTTTCTTTTAGATTCTATGAAAAAATCAATTAATTCTTTTTTTTCAGTCATACCTCTATCTCGCAAAGGAGGTAAAGTAAGTTCAGTTACGGCGAGGCGGTAGAATAAATCCCATCGGAAATTGTCTTCAGAACATCGCTGAGGAAGATCTCTGTTTGTGGCAGCTATAATCCTTAGATCAATCTTCTTCTCTTTAGTATCTCCTATCCTAAGTATCTTTTTTTCCTGAATAACCCTTAGCAGCAACTGTTGCATATAAGGTGAAATGTCTCCAATTTCATCCAAAAAAACTGTGCCGCCCTGTGCTTCTTCCAACAAACCTTTATGGTCAGCGACTGCACCAGTAAAAGCCCCTTTCGTATGACCAAATAATCTCGATTCTAGGAGTTCATCTGTAAAGGCAGAGCAATTGATGGCAATAAATGGCTTTTCATATCTTGCTGAATTTCTATGTATATAATTGGCCAGATGCTCCTTACCCGAACCACTTTCTCCATAAATTAAAGTAGTCACCTGATCAGCTTTAGCAATCATCTCTGCTTTTCTATAAATAGGTTTCAATGAATTAGTTATAAGATAATCCTCTTTATGATCTACAACACTTTCTTCTTTAATTATACTTCCACCTGGAATAGTAGATTTTACTATCTTCATATCCAGCAACTCTGCCTTACCCGTTTTGGAATACTTTCGAGGTCGAACTTGAAACATTTTTGTATTAAACATTCCAGACTCATGAATCAGATACCATGAAATCTGCATCGCAGAAGTACCTGGAGAAAAGAAAATACTAATCTCATCTTCCTTAAACTCCCTCATCAGTAAACCGTCTACCTTGCTTTTTATTTGCGGTATATTAATAACATCAACAATATCTAGGTACTGAGTCTCAATAGTACGGTTAGGAAATTTTTTATTTAGCTCAGTCCTTAGTTTTTCAATATAGATATCGGGTTTGTCTCCTTTCTCAGAAGATAAAATCACATGTCTGTCATGATCAAAGAAATCTTTATGAAAATTAAAATTAGGGCCATTTTCATCAACCCCGATAATTTGTCTTGTTTCTGGATTTCTGGTAAAATCATGCATGGTAGCGACCCATGAAATTAATGTTTTCATATCATTTTTTGATAATTATAAATCAAATATTGATATAATTATTGATAAAAACAAACATAAACCAATGAAATATCGTCTGGCATACTATTCGCCATATATGTGGCAGTTAAAATCAGAAAGAAGAAAGGAGGTATTTAAAAATGACAGAAAAAATCAGTGCATAGAGATGCAGGAACCGGAAAGTTTGTAACGAAACGTTATGCAGACAAACATCCCAAAACAACTGTTAAGGAAACAGTAAAAAAATCCAAATAAACTCTCAGAGTTTTTTTTGGTTAACTCTATTTATAAACAATAAAATTTTAGAATATGGCAATAATCATAACATACGACATCCCTTCAAAACATCGGGAATTCAAAGAAAAAATGATTGAATTGGGATATACAGATAGTATTACAAATACTGAATGCAAAATACTTTACTTCCCTAATACTACCCTGTATCATGCTAATAAAACAGCTGTTGCCGCTAGAGACGAAGCGCAAAAGATAGCTAAAGAGCTAGGGGTTCATCTAGAGAGATGTGTTTCCACAATTTGGAGTAATTGGGCTGCAGTATGCGGTGAACCTTTTAAATAATATACGATGGATAAAGAAGTGAGAAAAAAATTTAAAATACTTTCCATAGATGGAGGCGGGATAAGGGGACTTATCCCGGCCAAAGTTTTATCTGAGTTAGAAGCAGAATTACAAAAAGAAGAACCGGACAAAAAATTACACGAACATTTTGACCTTATTTGTGGCACGTCTACAGGAGCAATTCTTGCAATAGGCCTTGCTTTAGGTATTTCAGCCAAAGAATTGGCTAAATTCTATGAAGATAATGCTAAAATTATCTTCCCAAGATTTGTCTTTCGTTTTTTGCCACGTAAAAGTAGAGCGTTCTTTAATGCAATCTATAGTAATAAGCTATTATTAAAAAAGCTAAGAGAAGTTTATGCAGAGACTAATGGAGGTAGAGATCCACTAATGAACGATCTAAAAAATAAGGTGTGTATACCTGCATTTAATGGAAATGATGGAGCAATAAATGTTTTGAAAACTAAGCATCATCCAGAATACAGAAGAGACTATAAACTTCCTGCATATCATGTAGCGATGTCTAGTGCATCTGCACCAGTGTATTTTCCACCCCACACTTTTTCATTTAAGAACGAATTTGGAGAAGGAACTAATATCAATATGATTGACGGTGGAATATTCGCTAATAATCCCGCATTGATTGGTGTGTTTGAAGCAACTGATAAGCTTGATATTTCTATTGGAGACATCGCAATCTTATCATTAGGCACTGGTCAAGGAAAGCAAATAATAAAGCGGTCTTGGCGTCCAAAGAACGTGTTTGACTGGTTATTTCCGAACCCCAAGTTAGTAGATTTAGTATTAGACACACAAGCGCAGATCACGGAACAATATCTTCTCTTTTTACAACGTGCTCTGAGCAAAATAGGCAACACATTCAGTCATTTACGTATCCAACATGATATGAAGGGTGATAACATAGAATTAAATTCATCCAAAAGTAAACATATAGATAGAATGAAGTCAATAGGGGAGGAATTAGCAAAAAACAGATTAACAGAAATTTTAACTTTTTTAAAACAATAACAATATGGCAAACTGTAACAATTTATTTCAGGATTATCATGATAATATATCAATAGGTTCGAAAAAGAACGAGAAAATGAAAAACTCGAAAGAAGGGCTTCGTAAAAGAATTAGGGAATGGTTTAAAGCAAATCATCCCGAGTATGTGCCATATTTCTATATACAAGGATCTTATAAAATGAAAAATGGCATCCGCACAGCAGAAGACATTTGTGACTTAGATGATGGTATATATTTCTTTCGAGCACCTGATGTATCCGCCTCAACCCTTAAAGATTGGGTTAAACAAGCGGTAGATGGCTACACTAATATTGCTCCGGAGAATCGTAAAAAATGCGTCCGTACAATTTTTTCAAATGATTATGAAATAGACCATCCAGTTTATTGTAAAGAGGATGGAAAAGAATACCAGATAGCAGTCAATGGGATAGGTTTTGAGGATAGCGATCCTAAAACAGTAGTAACTTGGTTTGCTTCCAAAAAGGATAAAGATGGGCGATTATTAAGAAACATCAAATATCTTAAAGGATGGGCTGATAATCAAAGTTTTAAAATGCCTAGCGGTTTAGCTCTGACGATCTTAGCTACTAATGCTAAAGAATTAATTGTTTTAAATGAGCGTGATGATATCACAACACGTGATATTCTTAAGGAAATAAAAAAAGAACTTAATAAAGATTTCAAATGTATAGTTCCAGCCGTACCAAATGATAATTTGCTAGAAAATTATGCAAACAAAGAAAAGTTTTTAGAAGCACTGGACAAATTTATAGCTGATGCGGACTCTGCAATTCGTAATACTAATCAAAAAGAAGCCAGTAAATTATGGCGTAAGAATTTAGGTGATAGATTCCCTGTTGGTGAGGATAAAGAAGATGTTTCTCGTAATACAGCAGCGGCTACTGGTGCAATGACTTCATATCCATTTTGTTATGAATAAGTTGTATGATAGATTCGCTGAAGAAGCTCGTGAAGCGATGAGTAGTTTTCCCGATTTACAATTATGTATTCGGGAAGATTCTCTTCCATGCCTTACTGGCGATCTCGTTCTTTTTGATGAAAATGATGTCATGTATGATAAATATTCTATAAGAATAGAATGTCCGAATGACTACCCAAATAGTTTTCCTTTAGTTTATGAAACAAACCAAAGGTTACCGCACAATATTGACTGGCATATTTATGGAGATGGTCATTTTTGTATCTGCACGCCAATTGAAGAATACATTTACTGTGCAAAAGGAATTATGCTTACAAGTTTCATCAAAAATCAAGTTGTTCCTTATTTGCACAATCAAAGCTTTAGAGAGAAAGAAGGTTATTTCCTAAATGAAAGATCTCATGGCTCAATGGGAATCTTAGAATCTCTATACGATATTTTACAAATTAATGATCTAATCAAAGTTTATTCTATACTTGTATATATTTATGAAAATAGTAAGCCACCACGTACCTCAAAATGTTTTTGCGGAGCTGACCGAAAGTATAGGCATTGTCATAAAGAAGCATATGAAGTCCTAAAAAGTATTGGTCAAGAGAGATTATTTATTATAATCTCTTACTTAAAAAGAATTTATAATATCTAACACATCATTGTGGGGTTAATTGGTAATAATTTCATAACTAAAATGTTCACTTGTTGCATACCAATCTTGGTGTTCACTTTTATATGACACTGTTTCATCTTTAGCCACTAGAATTTTATTAAGTTTTGGAGCTTTATCTAATAATTTTCTTAAATTTTGGTCGCGATTTATAGGATTCTGATAAACTAATATGTAGTTATTTAATGGATATTCATCTATAAGATAGTTTAGAAAATTTGCTATTTCATTTACATCCTCAAGATTCAAATTAGATAATGAATTAGCACAAGTTATTATAACCGTATGTGCTAATGTAAACTCATCTTTGTAGTAAACCGCATTATTATTTTTCAACTCTTCGCATAAATCAAAAGTATCAATAGTTTTAAACGCGCCTGATTTAGTAAATTCTTTAGCTTGTTCAAGCATCGTTTTTGAAACATCAATTCCTAAATAATGTATTTTACTACTAATCTCAGTTTTAAAGACATTGTTAAATGCTAGAGAAGCGGTTAGTGGTCCACATCCGAAGTCAATAAACATTATCCTTTCTTCTGTATTCTGAAACCTAGACAAAAAAAACTCTTTGTGATTAAGAAAAATTTGCTGTACCGAAACAAAGTGCTTTCTCATTTTCCAATAACAATATAACAAAACGTTTTCTTTCGGCGTATAATAAGTCAGGAAACTTTGGCTATCGATGAGTCCTCCTAAATTTTGTTGATAATTCAAATCAATCTGTTTGTCAAAATCAGCCATTCCATAGCATATAAGATTATTACGTGTAAAATCCGTATTTAATCCTAATATTTCATTTGGCCATTTTGTACGTTTATCATTTTTTACTACTGCTTCTATCTTATTTGCAAATACAGTTTTAAAGGGATCACTAATTTCAATAGTTTTTATTAGTGGAGTAGAAGTAGTCTGGTCAGGAAAGTAAATCGGCTGATTTTTCAATATCTCAGATAGAGGCTTGTCAATGTAGCCCCCCTTTGATTTACAATATTCTATCAATCTTAGATATATAAGATTATTCGATAATATACTATCGTTGCCGATTAGAATCATCTGTTCACGGGCACGTGTAAGTGCGACATTTAACTTTCGATCTACATCCCCTTCATCATTTAAATTAATCATTCCTTTTAATTGAAAAGGATTATTTACAGAAAAGGAATAAATGATAATATCACGTTGACTACCTTGGAATCTCTCAACAGAATCGACAGTGATCTTTTCGTAATCAGGAATGCAAGCCTCTTCCATCTTCTGTTTAATCAGAGCTATTTGATTTCGGAAAGGCGCAATAATTCCTATCGTTGTTAGGGGATCGAAATTTCTATTATTGTTTTCATATAAGGCTATGATATCTTTAATAATATAGATTACAAAATCTGCCTCGTAAGTATTGAATTTTTTATAGAGATCATCAGATTTTTTATTATTAAAAAAGACTAATCTCTTTTGACTTAGTAATTTCTTAACGCTATGAGTACTAGATTCTGAAAACTCTAAATTTGCGACCTGTCTATGTAAAGATGTTTTAGAAGTATCATCAATGCCTGGCGCATCATAGGCTTCGCGTAAAAGACCCTTGTAAAATGCAAAATTAGGAAATAGTGAAATGTCTTTGTGCATACGCCCTTGATAGGTTAGTGTATCATAACAATCAACAAGCAAATTATCTTCACAGAATTTGTAAAGACGTTCAAACAGAGAATTCTTTCTATTAAACAATCCAATAGATTCCAGTCTTTTATTATTTGTCTTTGATCTTTCAACAGATTGAAAAGAAATTGCAGGTAATTGCTTGTGATCACCGATCAATATAAACTTTGTAGCTTTTCCTAATATACCTACTAATTGAGGTTCCAAAATCTGAGAAGCCTCATCAACTATTATGTAGTCAAAATCTTTTACTTTAAAAATATGCTCTTTGCTGCCTATTGAAGCCACAGTAGAGATATAAACATTATTTTCCTTAATGATAGTTGTCACTTCTGCACGTCCAAATCTTTTTCCTAAATCCTTTAATTGTCTTTCTTTAGCTTCAAGAACTACATCTAATAGATTATCATGGTATTCCGAACTGCTAGACAATTTAGATCCAAAACGTATAAAATTCTGGTCACAACTTTTTTCACTAGCATTGTTAATTGCTTGACAAAGTTCATCAACAGCACGGTTAGTATACGCTAATACAAGAATGCTTTTTTTATTTGCTATTAGTTCTTTAACTAGGTTTTTGATAATGATGGAAGTTTTTCCTGTGCCTGGTGGGCCATTTAATAAAAAATAATGATCCGCTGATAAAGCTTTATTAATAACCATTTGTTGCTCACCAGAAATAGAAGGATTTTTATAACCGTAGTCTTTAGTTTTACTTGGCTTTGCTTGGGCTAAAATTAAATTTTTAAAAGATTGATTTTCTCCTAGAAAACTATAAAGATTTCGATACATAGAATTAAAGGAAGTTTCCATGAAGTCACTTTCTAATGCCCATTTTGCTTTTGATCCAAAAGAATTAAAAAATGTTTTATTGCGTTGCTTGTATCTGGAATAAAGGATAACAGAATCTGTGGTGATTTCTTTTATTGTACATTTAAAAATCTGGCTGTGAGAAACTATTTCCGATTCACTATTACGAGGATATAGAACACAAATGTCACCTTTCCTAAAATTCACATGCTTATTTTGTTGATCATTTGTTCTTTTAAACTCAATAGTTTGTTCTTCCTGATCAATTTTATTGCTTACAATTTCTAAATCATACAGAATTTCAAATTTACTTTTCTTTTCTTCAAAACTATCCAACCAAAGTCTAGCCAAGCCATTTGAGCCATTTTCTCTATCTTGTTCTGGACTACCTACCTTACTTAGAAAGTGCTCGTAAGAGATATAATTTACAAACGAAATGAAATAGTTTTTCTCTAAATCTGAAGCAGATGCAATAGGTTTGAGAAAATCTTCCAATTGAGGTTCTATCTTAGCTCTAAAGTTAGGGTGAATATCTTTATTGATAATATTCTGAGCATTAATCATCGCCAGAAGAGATCCTGTAGATTCTTCATTATCTCCTATTAAAAGGTGCTCTATTGCAACAATCTTATTTCTAAGATTAATTATTGTTTGAAATCCATTCAAATAAGCTCCAATATTTCTCAAATTGCCTTGATTAGGCTTTGAGTACAAGATAAATCCTTGCACTTTATTATTTATTTGCCCAACATTCAGTTTTTCTATCTGGGAATATAGTAGATAGTACATAAATAGCTGGGCTTGATGATTATTTTTTATACTAACGCCATCATCTGGGAATGGAGCACTACCTGATTTTAGCTCTATGATTTTAGATAGGCCACCTGCTCTTCTCCAATCAAGCATATCCATTCTCCCTTGCAATCCAAATTTTTCGGATAAAAATGAGGGTTCTAAAGACATATTTTCTAAATCAATATCAAGTTGCGAAAAATCGTTTTCGATCGTTTGTTTAATTTTAAGAAACTGTCTTTGACTTTCTTGATGATATTCAATAAAACTTTGTTGTTCTGAGATATCCTTACAAGTAGTATATTCAAAAGGACTTGTTTTAAAATGTTTTACGAAAGTATTATTGAAATCAACAGGGGCTAAAGGATTCGAAAAAACTTCATCTACAACTAAATTTGCAAAATTTCCTAAAAGTATGTATTTAGAGTTAGCTACAGTTTCAAATTTTGATTTGAAAAACAGTAATTCAGTTTCTCCGTAATCTTGTATACATTCTGCGATAGAGGAAACATCCAGAAGATAATCGGGTTCCAATACAATGATTTTAGGATGAAATATTTCATTGGCATCAATTTCTATATCAACAAGATATAAAATTGCGCCTACCCAAAAATCTTTACATGATGTAATGATTTGGTTGACTCCATTTTCCAATATCTGAACTGTTACTAGTTTCTCAGGCGCAAACTCATGATCTTTTATGCTTAAAGCATCAATACTACAAATCAAATGATTCTCTCTTTTTTCAACTATACAAACTTTAGCTTCACTTAATCTGATGTTTTTAATGATAGGAAACTCTTTAAAATTCTTTTCAGATGATAATAAACTTTGCGGGACATTTATAGAATAAGTTACTTTAAGAAAATCAGCAAAAAGAGAAACGTGGTGTTTATAATCGTCTTCCAAAGGAATAAGACTTTCATGTAACACTTTGTTTGCTATAATCCTTAGTCCGTGAATAGATTTATTTGTATTATATGTTTGACAAACAAAACTTAATCTAGAAAAGAAATCAGAAAATTGAAGAGAGATTGTTGATGTAAGGTCTTTACAAACCCTTTCTAATAAACTTCTTAGCTGGGGATACTTTATTGATAAAGACAAAGATTCATTCTTATGAATACTTTCTAATTCTTCGAGAAACTCTAAGGCTATAATTTTTGTTGTCATTAGTAAAAAGAATAATATTAAATTCTATGTAACCAACAATACATTCAGTACGTTGGTATCTAAACAAAGATATTTAAAAGAGAATTTGACTAATTATGGAAAACCATAACATCTATTCTTAAATGGATTTCTTATAACAAACATCGAATATTAAAAGGAAAATTGATCAAGTAAAAATACCTGAATTCATGACAGCTTAGCAAAAAATATACTTTGGAGATGTTAACATTTAGAAAGTTATATTACAGTAATATAAAAACGAAAAATATTTCAACAAAATCTTTTTCTAAATAGTATACCTCATGTTTAAATGATATAGAATATTTTGATAAATGAAGAAAAGCTTCAAATATCTCTGAAGCTTTTCTTCTATTAAAGCGGGAAGCAGTCAAATTATAATAGTGTTAGTACTATTATAGTTATTGCATTTCAATCAAAATTTAGGATTTTTATCCAACTTTTATGAAACAATCAGTAATTATTCTTTACTCCATTTCATATTTAATGCCCACTTGGCATGTCATGCAATTTCAAATTGATAGCTCTTCTCTCTTTCGCAGTGACCTAATCTTTTAATTAAATATTCATCAGCCCATATATAATTCTCACTGTCTCCATTGGCTAATAGATTTACAAGTATACTTTTTTGCTCATCATTTGCTAGGAAATCATAAATTTCAAAAATGAATATCCCTTTGTCACCACTATCCAAATCCAGTATTGGTGTTTGAATAGTTCCTTTATATTTGTAATCGATATATCTGAATTTTTTTGAGGGTAGTATTTTAGTTGAAATCAGTTCTTCACAAAATTCCCTCCATGGTGATGTTTCCCTATCTTCTTTGGATTTGAACCACTCAATAAATTCTATGACATTAATGCCTTTTACAAAGATTCTTAAATCATTTTTTGCAATTCCTTTTTCAGTTTCAATAAGACGATCCGTTTTTACATCAAGCTTTTGAAATATTACCTCTGAACCGGGCAGAGTTTTAAAGGCACCTCCAACTGGTTGAAAATAATTTCTTCGGCTGCTTTTTATCAATAAATACTTACCGTCAACTTTAATTCTAAATAAATATGCAATGGAAAGCCTTATTTCTTTTTTTCTGTAAAGTACCTGTGTCTGGTAATAAAAGTATAGATTATTTATATTTTGCAGAAAGGTCAGTAAAGTGTAAAACAAAATTCCACCTATAATTTCTATTGATAAATTAAAGATTGTGCTAGAAATTGCATCATTTTCATCAGCTGGAAATATGGTTCGAAATAAGATGAAACTTCCAAAAATTAAAAGTATTATCATATTAGATTTTCTTGTTGTCATATTATTTCTGGACTTGGAGTTATAGATGAAATTACTTCTTTGATGATATCAAAAGTTAATGGTTTATTAGGGTATGCCTTGGCAACAGCTTCTGGTAAAACTTTCAATCTTATGTCAGAAAAAGAATATCCTACTTTATCGATACCTTTTTTTAAAGATAATTCTGCTAACTCATTTAATTGCTCTACAGTAAAGGTAATTCCTTTTAAACTTTTTTGATAAAGTTCAATGCACTCCTCTTTTGTTGGTCTACTAAATTCAAGCACAACAGCTGCACGTCTTAAAATTGCTTCATCAATAAAATGAAGTCGATTAGTGGACATAAAAATAATGGCACGACCGTTTAACTCTCTTATTTCATCGATCTTTTGAATTAATGTATTGACAGCTGCTTTTTCCTCCTGATGCATTTGACTTGTTGATCTTGTAGTCGCTATTGCATCTGCTTCATCTATTAATAAAAATGCTATTCTTTTTTTGCCAGCTTGTTCTTTTAGTTGAGAAAATGCATCATTAACCAATTTACCCATTTCTCCATGTAAACCTTCTCCTCGAACACGAGTACTTAGCTTGAGAAAAAAACCTTCTTTACCTAGTTGGCGAGTCATTCTATCGGCAATTGAAATAGCAGATATAGTTTTACCAGTACCAGCATCACCTGCGAGAATGATGAGCGGGTATTTATCTTTTAACTGTTGAATTATTGGTAGTTCCACCTTATGATGCTGTTTACTCCAATCCGTTAGGCTTCCTTGATCTAAAAGTAATTTCAGGTTATTATAAATCCTTTCGAATTTGTTCTCAAAACCAATTAAGGAGTCGGTTTGAGTTTGAACTTCTTTGCTGGGAAGCTCGGTTATGTTGTCAAATATAGTAGCCATTATTTAAAATTTGTTTTTTGAAGTTCGTATCCTTTGTTTGCATATAGTTGGGCATTCCCTGAATTGAGATGTGAGAATGAGGTATCGATTGATGTAGAGCCCCAATTTACCCTGAAATAATTGTCTTTTTGGAAATCTTTTCTTTCTTGTTCACTCAAAGTAAACCAATTGCTTGTGTAAGATATTATTACGGTTAGACGTGTGTTATCTCTGTTTTCCCAATCATTATTTTGTCCAGGGCGATCACTATTATATGAACTGCCATTATCATTTACAGAAAATTTTGTTGCTCTTAAAACGTAATCATTAGAGTTCTGTAGTAAAGCAATAGAAACCGTTTGCAAATACCCCTTTTCAGCTAGTTTGATAATATCATGTAAAATATCATCCACTTCACTCATTGACCATTTACCAGTTCTTCTTGCAATTGTTCGTATGTCAGCTTCGCAATTTTCAAATGTTTTGCGAATATCTACTATTGTATAGGTATTCGTGTTTGTTCTAGTATTATACATGATTATTGAATATTAAAAGTTGGACCAAAAACTGTTTTCCATTCTTCAAAGGTGCTTCCTTCAGTTTTAATAGATTGAGCATAATTCAATGCATCAAAAGCTTTTTCGGCTTCGTCAATAATTTCATTCCATTTGGACTGATCTATTTTCTTAGCCGCATTATTTTCATTATTAGTATCATCGGCAACGTAAATAGGAGTTGAATAAGAAGGAATACTATTAATGGCATGATTAAATTTTATGACTGGGAAATTAGAGCCACTTACAAATTGAAAAAAGCGTATAATAGCTTCTTCTATATTTGTCTCTATTCCTTGCTTCTCATCTAGATAAGGAACAATTAATTCAATCGAAAATGAAGAAATTCCTCCCTCATAATCGGTAGGCTTTAATTCTTTGTAATTTTTCCAATGTTTCAGCATTCTTACAATCGCTGTATAGCTGGGATTATCTTGACGTTTTTTTAGAGAAAAATCTAAATGATTTTCTACACTGGTAATGTATTTACCACCACCGCCTCTTTGTGGCTGCCAAACGTATCTTTGAGGTGCTACAATAGGAACAACAGGTACGATATCTACTTCAAGTCCTGATCCTGAAAAACGGATGGTAATGGATTTTGTATTTCCTTTCGCATCAACATCGCGATTAATATCTTTTTGAGGATAGATTTCTTTAAGATATTTCACGATATAATCATGCAGTTTTTCCAGGTCGTTTTGAATATTATCATCTCCACCAACAAAAAGTACTAGATCAATATCTATGGGGTGATCACCAGAAGCTTTTAGAATTGTTCTTTTTTTTCATGAACCTGCCAAAAGAAATTTAGTTACTTTAAGGCCTGTGCTTTGGTCATTTTTGATTTTGTTTTCGAGTTTTTCTTTGAGATTATTGACTTGATCTCGATACTTCTGCATGTCTTCACTTTGCAGTTTGATTTTGTCAACGAAGAAGAGTAGTTGATTGTTTTCTAAATTCATCTTTATAGTATTAATAATTAACACTACAAAGATCTAGTTGATGTGTGCAATATATGTGCACAGCTGTTTTTTAATTGAATATGGTTAGGTAAAATCTATTCATTTAATTATGTAAAGAGTTGTAAAATATAGAAATAATAAATATCTATGCAAATATTGCATTTTCGTTTACATGATTAATAACCTGAATAATTTCCATAATTTTTTCTTCTTCTGGGAAAATACCAAAAATACCTTGATCATGTTGCTCATTAAAAGGGGATTGAGTTAGTAGTTTTTTTTCAATCACTCCATTTTGATTTAGGTACTGAATAATTTTTTGAATAAAAGTTATTTGATTAGCATTTAAATTACCTTTCGAAATGAATTCAACGAACAATTCATTAACAATTTCGACATCAAGACCAATTATATTACGTATAAATTTCCCTAGAGGCTGTTCTCCATACTCCTTAACAAATCTATCCTTACTTTCTAAAGCTTCTTTTAATAAAAAATCTTCTAATAGGTTTAATTCCTCAATTGTTATCGGGAGATTTTTATATAATTTATCAATAACGAGATGAGATTTGTTTTTTCTGATAAATGCTTCTACACGATCTTTATAGCTTTGTAATGAAGTATAAGTTGCCAAAACATTAACTTCTTCTACTTTGTCTAAATTAAGTTCGTCGGTAAATGAAGTATATATAGGCTCAAGTTTCTTTTCATCTTTAAGAAATTGCATTAAACTTCTAAGTTCGGTTCTGAAATTTTCAACCTCAATAACGTTAACAGTATTCCAAAATTGCCCTTTTTGTAGTTTTTTAATAGTCTCTATTTTTGAAAGTACCGCAGGGATGTTCCTTTTCGTAAATAGTAAATTTACAATTTCATAGACATTATGAATATGGGTAGATTTCGTTTTATCGTCTGTAATTAAAGCTAATTGAAGTTTATGAGTTAATAAATCAAAGCGTTTTGCAAGTTCATCTTTATCTTGATTGAAATCTATCAGATGTGATAAATTGTTTTCAATATTAAGAATGTCACTTTGTAAAAGATTGTTCCAGCTTTCACGTTTTTTATACTTTAAAACGTATCTCCAATGTTTACGAACTTCAAAACGACTATCATTAAGTCCCTTAACTAATTGATGCAGATTATCTGTAAATTCTATTTGAATTTTTTCCTGTTCTTCTGTTGAATTATGTAATTGTCGAATTGATATTACAATTTCAAGTTTTATATTAAAAATTTTCTGTGATAATGATAAAGCTGTTTTTTGAGTTTCTCCATCCGGATTTTCTCCAAAATATTCAAAATTACCACAAAAGTCAAATATTAAGAAATACTCTTTATCCTTTCCTGGAGCAAAGATATCTGGGCATAATCGTGTACCGCGACCAATCATTTGCCAATATTTTGAAAATGACTTAACTTCTTTGAAAAAAACAAGATTTAGAACTCTAGGAGCATCAACTCCAGTATCCATCATATCTACTGAAACGGCTATTTGAGGATCCTTTTCATCTCCTTTATCAAAGCAAAATCGTTCCAATAAATCTTGTGCTTTATCTTCGTAATTATCAATGACTCTAAGGAAGCTACCTGTGTATTGAGGATAATTTTTATTGAATCGCTTTTCTATAAATGCAGCATGTTCATGATTTTTAGCAAAAATGATGGATTTACCCAATTTATCTCCACCAGCTATTTTCTGACCGTTGGTCATTAGGTAATCTAATACTTTGTCAATAGTGTCATCATTATAAAGCCAAGTATTAATTTTGCTTTTATCAACATTGAGTATTTCATTTTCATCACCAAACTGAACTCCAAAAACTTCTCTAAAACGAGTTTTATCTGTTTCTGAAAGATCATTGTACACAATTCCTTGTCTTGGAAATTTCAAAGGAATTTTAAAAGCTTTTGGAGGTTTTAGATAATTGTCTTCAACAGCTTTATTTAATTCATATGCATAAGTTGGATTATCATCCTCAATTTCAAATAAATTGTAAGTGTTTTTATCAATTTCCTTTTTTGGTGTAGCGGTTAATCCAACTAGTATGGAATCGAAATAATCAAAAATAGCTTGGTATTTTTGGTATACAGATCGATGTGCTTCATCTATAATTATTAAATCAAAATGACCAACACCATAAAAACGCCCATCTTCGCTTTTTAAGCTGTCAATTTTATTTAAAATGGTAGGATAGGTTGAAAAAACAACTCTGGTGCCGTTGTCTTCTTTTTCTTTTGTTAAATCAATAGCTGATAGATGAGGTAAATGTTCTTTAAAGGCATTTTTAGCTTGAGTTACCAATGCATTTCTATCAGCAAGAAACAAAATTCTCTTAGCCCAGTTACATTTGGTAAACAGATCAACCATAGCAGCTGAAGTTCTTGTCTTACCGCTTCCTGTTGCCATTACTAATAATGCTTTTCTGCTTTTGCCTTTTAGTTTGTTTTCGTTTGTTGTTACCAAATGCTCAGCAACACGTTTTATAGCTTCAAGTTGATAATATCTTCCTGCTATATCTGTATTAACTTTAAATTCTCGTAAATCTTTACGTGATAATCGCCTTTCAATATGAATTTGTAATTCTTCTTTGGTATAAAATCCCTGTATGAGTCTTGAGGGATAGAAAATATCATCCCATATATAAGTTTCAAAACCATTACTGTAAAAAATTATTGGACGCTGTCCGGTACTTTTCTCTAAACAATCAGCATAAAGGCAAGCTTGATGTTTTCCTTTTGTGGCGCTATGAATTGTACTTTTTGCTTCAACTATTGCTAATGGTAATCCGTTTTCTCCCCATAAGACATAATCTACAAAACCTTTTCCAGAAGGATTAGTAGTTAAGGGCATGCCTTTAACTTCATATTCTGTATCCCTGCCTTGTTTAAGATTGTCCCAGCCTGCTTCTCTTAATAAAAGATTAATTAATAATAATCGGGTTTCATTTTCAGATGTAAGTTCTGGAATTTCTTTTTCTTCAATTACTTCTCGGTAACGTTCCTCTTTACGTTCGCTAATAAGTTGTAATTGTGTTTGCAATTGTTTGCGAAGTAAATCGTTTTCTTCCGCTAGTTTTTCTTGTTCTTTTAATGCTTTTTGAGCTTCTAGACGTTGTTTTTCAAGCTGGTCAGCAAGTATTTGGAGTTGTTTTTTGTTTTTGTCGTTTGTATCTCCATAAGGAATCACTCTTTCATCAAATTCCTGAATATCCGGATTTGCCTCGCTGTAGTATTTGCTTAAAAAAGATAGAAATCTAAAACTATTTTTTAGAGATTGCAGTGCCTCAAGCGCTTTTACCAATTTTCCATGCGCTGCATTATTCCCGTTTAAGCGGATAATGTCTAGCTCCATAAACATACTTGGTTTGAGTATGTTCTTGAAATCTTCATTGTGAAGTAAAGCGCCTAACTTTGTATCATAAGGTAACTCTAAATCTTCATCATTTTTGTATAACCAAAACATTGCTTTTTCTAGAGCACTTCTGCATAATAAGGCAGCATAACGAGGTGCTATAAAAGTGTTTTTTTCAGCTTCGGCTATCTCACGAAAAATCTCTGGAAATTCTTGCTTAAGAAAAGTAAAGTTGCTTGGCATAGTTTTGAATTAGTTGGACTAAAATACTATTTTTTTTGTAAAACTTCATTTATAAAAGTTACAGTTTCAGTTATAGATTTTAGTTCAATAACAGGCTCATCAATTTCTGGAATAGTTACGATCATTTCTTTATTTGTATCTAATTTAATTAAAGTTTTTTCGTTGATTGAAATAAAAGGACTGCTTTCCCATCCTTTAACAGCAAAGTATTTTACGTTTACTTCGTCGTTAAAAAAATATTTTTTTATGAAAAATGTAATTACTTCGTTAAAATATCCTGCGGTTATCAAGGCGTTTAGTTGATAAGCATATTTGTTTTTGTGTATTTGAACAAGTTTAGAATTGCCGTAGTGGAACATTGCAGGGCAAAAAATATAGAACTTATAATATTCTAAAGTTGCAATAGGTAAATTTTCTAAATTTTCTGATTCAGTGTAATTTTCTATTATTTTATTTAAGGAAGCTTCAATATTATTATGATCGTAGTCACTATGGAATAAAAGCTTACTTAAATTTTCTCTTCTGGATTCATCTGTAAAAACTTGGCGCCAATTCTCATTTCTTTCCCTTACAGTTCCAAAATTATTTTTGCAAAGTGAAACTTTATAACTTGATTTTTTTATAAAGTAATTTCCAAACGTTAATAATGCTCTCTGCATAATACTATTAGGATGAGAAAGTATATCAAAATAGAATAATGGTGCCATTTTTTGATATAAAATTTCAAAATCTAAAATATTATTTTTTGCCAATTCAATTAAAAATCGAATTTGCCCATAAAAATAGGGGTGATGTTCAGCTAGAATAAATTTTTCTTCCCAATCTTTATTATCATTGATTAGCTGGCATTTTAAAATTTCTTCATTTTTTTGATAAATGACAAAATTTGTTTTAGAAATCAATTCGTACTGAGTACATATCGAATCTTCAGTTCTTAAAGTGACAACAAGCTGTGAAATTGAATTTAAGTAATTCTTGAAATCTTCTGGAGAATCTACACTAGCGTTAAAAATTAAATTAGAGATTACACGATTATAATTTTTAAGATTTATTTTGTCATTTTCATCAAAGTCGGTGATTTTTTTATTTACTTTTAAGACATAACGTTGTATTGCAAAGAAATATAGTTTCTGCCACCACGTTGATTTAAATTGCCTGTCGGAAAAATAAAATGTACTAAAACTTAGTTTATCATCTTCTGCAAAATAGTATTTAAAAGTTTGATTTAAAATTTCATCTAAAACTTCAATATTAGAATCTCCGTTAGACTCCACTTGACACAGTGTTAAAAAATTAAAATAGACACCTAAGTTGCTTTTAAAATAATCATTAGTAAAGAATGTTTCAAAATCGAAATCATTTGTTTCTGATATTAGAATGTCAATAATTTCATTGTTTTTAAAATTCTCATTTGCGTTTTTTACTAATTTAGACTCTTCTTTGATTTCAATATTAACAACAAAATCACCAAGAAAGTTTAGTTTGAAATAATTTAAATAAACATCATCAATATCAAAAGTGGTAGTGTTTTTGGCATTCCAAAAAATATCGTTCCATTCAATATCAAACTTTAAGACATCTTCTTCCCAAAGATCTTTATCATACCAATTTTCATTTTCAATTTTGTTGAATAACCATGCTTTAAAGTTTTCAAAATCTGTTAATTGTTTTCCTCTAGCATTCATTTTAACATATAAATCATCAGATAAATTGAAATCTTTCAAATTAAGAAAGTCAAAATAAATGATTTCTTCTTCTGTCAGTCTTTCGTTAATTAAAACAAAATCACTTTCAGTATAATGTTTGCAGAATGAATGAATTTCTTGTAGGACATTTAGCATTGACACAACTGTTGCATCATCTAGCCAGGTATTAGAGAAATTTTCTAGATTTATGATTTCTTCTTTTAAGTCATCCTTAAATTGAATTTTATTTGTATTACATAAAATTTGAATAAAATTCTCTGAACTCTTTCTAGTTTTGTATCTAAAACGTAAAAGTTTTTTAAGTTCATCTCTCATTTTTAATTGTGAGAATATGTACCAATGTATTAAAAACAAAGTGGTAAGTCTTTGTTGACCATCAAGAGGAATAAGACAAGTAATGGCTCCCTGATCATTATCCTTAGCTTCAATTTTAAAGTCACTTATGGATAGGTCTATACTTCCGGCATAGCTTTTAATACTTCCTAATAATCCTTCAATAGCACTTTTATTGCGAGCAAATTCTTCTTCGTTTCTTAGTCCGAAAATTTTGCCATAGATAAAATCCAGACCTAAAGGTTCCCTAGTTGTTAGTGCAGTAAAAATTGAAGAAATAAATTTAGTTCGTATAGAAGGTATTTTTCCAGTCTTTCTTCCTTGAGCATAATCGCGTTGAATAGGCGGAATTTCGATACCTTGATTTTCGATAAGATTCCAAAAAGTATTATTATCCTTCATTGATGACAGCTGTTTTAGTGTTGTTTTTTGGTAAAAAATCTATTAGTCTTTCATATATAGCATTTTTGTAATCTTCACCATCTTGCGCAGTCCAATGTTTATATTGTACTTCAGTGCTAAATGTTTTATTAAAAGCATTTAAAGTTTCTACAGGAATAAAGACAGCTTTATTTGTATCTGATTGACCATTTCTATCAAAGAGTAATATTTTTTCTCTTTTTTTTGTAAAACTTTCATTCTGTAAGGAACTGTTCGTGTTACTATCCAACAGTAATAAATTATTAATTGAATGCGTTGTATCGTCAAACGATTCAATTAATTCATTTATTTTTTCTTTTAAATCTTTATCTAACTCTAAACCAACAAAGGAGTCTAATTTTTTTAAACTCTTAATTATATTTGTATGGTTTTCGTTGATTGTTTTTTTAGCATCATTTCGATATTCCGCTTGTTCTGTAAACCATTCTTTATAAAGTTCAAAATCAGTTATTGTTTTAGGATTTTGAGGTATAATATGTTCAATACTCCATTTTTCTTTGTTGTAAAGTTCGAAGGGAAATTTATGATTAGACATTGTTTTTACATAATACATTATATTATGAAGCAATAATACCTTTTTTGTTTCTTGATAATATTTGGTAAAACTCAAATTATCAAGATCATAAATATTAATAACGTCACCATCCTCAATTTTTGTTTTGCTGAAATGATTAATAATCTTTTCTTTTAATTCGGCATTGATTTCCGTTTTGCTTTTTCCTTTTGCTAATTCGATAATAGATAGAATATTTAGAATGTTTCCATTAACAAGAAACCCAATGTAATGATACAATTCAGAATCATTGTACCAATCTATTAGTTTGTTAAACAACTGAATAACCTTATTCCATTCAGTATCAAAGTTATTGTCTGATTCATTAAATCCCGATTCATAATATCGATAAGCAAACAGTTCGTCTTGTTTTTTATCTTTCTGTAAAATTAAGTCAAACAAATAATCTATTCTCGTACCATCTTTGTAAAGACTGTCATTTGGCTGGATAAAATACCATAGGGAATCATCTTGTAGCTTTTTTTCAATTGTATCCCATTCTAAGGCAAAACGGTTGGTATGTAATTCTGCCAGTTCTTTTATTTCAGTATTTTTTATTTTTAAAATAAACAATGCCTTTATTAACTCCGAAGTGGTCAGTTTAATTTTTCCTTTATTGTTATTCAGAAACACATCGATAACTTTATCGTTTTGCAAAGCGTTGTCTAGTGAATACCAAATTATTTTTACATGATTTAACAGTTTAAGAATAAAAGTCTCCGCTTTGCTTTGATCTGTTAAAGAGTATGAAACCCATTTTTTAATATAGCAGTTTACTTGAAAAAAATGATACACATCTACATTGTCAAATTCTTTATGTTCTTTTATAAAATCTGCCCATAAAGTATTGACTGCTTCAATTTGATTATAGTCTTTGTTTACAAGTTCTTCGTTTGAAATACTAGTAACATCAACTTCGAATAAAAATTTTAATTTTTCATTTAAAAATTGGCCACTTCTTATCCTTGTAGTAAACGAAATAGTATAAATATCAATATCTGCAATTTTAAAATAATATTGTAAATACGATAAAAGCAAGAATAGGGTAGAAGTGCGTTGCTGTCCATCGATTACTTCATTATGAGTAAAAATAGAATATTTATTTTCCTCAATTTTAATGTTTTCTTTTGCCGAACCTTCAAGTGATTTTAGAATAATAGGCTGTAAACAATAAAGTCCAGAGTTGCTATCATATTCATTGATATCATTGAGAAGTTCTAGGATTTCTTTTTTACCCCATTTGTAACCTCTTTGATAATTTCCAATTACAAATAGTTTGTTTCTTAATTGGCTTATTGATAGTAATAAAATACTGTTTTTAGTTGCAATAGTGGTTTTGTTCATGATTTAACTTTCTATAAAATTATATCCGCAACATCATCCTTCACCTTTATTTTTTAATTCAATTCTCCCTTAAAGGCCTTTTGTAATAAACTTTGAAATAAAGCTTCACTTTTTTCAAAAGCTTCTTTTGCTTGTTGTTTTTGCGCTTCGATAAGTTGTACTCGTTCTGCAAAGATGTTTTGTAACTTGATTGGAGGAGCTATCCCAATGTATTTTTTCATTTGCTCTTTATTTGCTTTAGGAATATTTGTCCTTGTACTATGGCTTAATATAAATTCGATAAATGAATCCGATCTAAGTAAATATGCAAAAAAGATTCTGTTAGAATTTTCTGTTTTAATCTTTAAAGGATATGAATCAGCACTACATAAGCCACTAAAACTTGGTAAAGCTACTTTGTTTAAATTTGGTCTAATTTTGCTATAAATAATATGAGAGGAGTCAAATAAGTATTTCCCACTTGAAAGATTTTCTTCAGATACTAATTTATAATCTATAATTTCGCCCGTATTTTTTTCGATATTAGCAATTCCGATATGTGGAAAACTAGAATATTTTTCAAAATCAGAAGTCATTTTAGTATCAAATATTGCAAAATATTCGAAAGGTTTAAGTTGCCATTTTTTTGAATTCAATTTTGCGTTACCAAACATATCCAAAAACAAACTTTGCGTCAAGGCATCATATTTTTCTACAAGTTGTTTGTTATATTGTCTTAGTTCATCAGCTTTGTCTAGAATGTTTGCAATCCTTTGTTGGGTTGCGATTGTTGGAAGCGGAATTTCTAACTCTTTTACATAACCTTGACTAATATGTGGTTGTGCTCCACCATAGGCATCATTTAGAACTTTTGGTCTTATAAAATTCAAATAATGATATAAATATTTTGAATTATGTTTGCTAGATGGTAAGATACCAGTTACAGATTGGTTTGCACATGCCTCAAATGTCAAGTAACCAACAACACCAGTTGTTGAACCAGTTAAAGCCATTACTACAGTATCTTTACACATTAAACGTGAAGAACTTTTCTCCAAACCAAGTTTAGTAATATAGTTCCTAGTTGTAGTAATAATCTTTTGATTTAATTCACCTGAATTTAGCCAAGGAATGTTTCCTTTTTCCCAATATTCTGTTTTAGAAGTAGAAGGAGTTCCTCCAGTAACTACATCTGTGAAATTTTTGATTTTGATTTTATTCATTATTCAAATATTTTTCTTACTCTAAGAAAATATATACTTTTACTTTTTATATATTTTTAAAAGAATAGAATTTATAACGCTGATTCAATAATCACGCCGATAAGCTGTCATTTCTTCTACAAGTTCAAATTTAAGAAGATTCAAGGATTGAATCCAGTCGAGGTCACATTCTACAGCACCTGCCTACTAAGCAGAGGGCTGTAATTTTTATGTTTTGATTTTGGTTAGTTTTAAACATTTTAAGAGTTTATTATTCGAACCCCTCCGGGCACAAATATTTTAAAAGAGCACAGGATTCATAACCCTGAGATGAGACCTTAGTCTCGAATCCCTCCTTCTCTGCAATTTGCTGATTTTATTTGGAATTTCGAATCCGGTATTCTCCACTAACTTAACATTTTTTCAAGATCCTTCATTGCTTCCAGACGTTTTTTGTCTATTTCCTTAATCGCTTCTATAATAGTTTGTGGTTTTTCGTAAACAACCTCATCATAAACAATTTCTTTGTATCGATTTATGCTCAAGTCATAATCGTTTGCGACAATGTCAGCTTTAGGTACTAAGAATGATTTTTGAGTTCTGTCTTGTCCTTCGGTTGTGTTTGGTTTTTGATTTTGGTATTTTTTCCAATCCAAAAGAATACTTGGAATATCGCATTTACCATTCATTTCATCCAGAACACTTTCAGGATCGCTAAAACATTTTTCAAATAATTCTTCAGGAAGTTGAGGATTACGTTTGTCATCTAAGCTAAAACCATCGGCTTGCATATCATAATACCAAACATTATCTGTTCCTCCAGAATTTGTTTTGGTAAAAAGTAAAATTGCTGTACTAACTCCAGCATACGGTTTGAATACACCGCTTGGCATAGAAATCACAGCTTGTAGTTGCTGTTTTTCAATTAACTCTTTTCTAATGTTTTTGTGAGCTCCAGAACTCCCAAATAATACACCATCAGGAACAATTACTGCAGCACGACCACCTAGTTTTAACATACGTAAAATCAATGCTAAAAAGAGTAGTTCGGTTTTTTTTGTTTTGGTAACATTTAATAAACTGCTTTCTACTTCATCATAATCCAAGGCTCCTTTAAATGGAGGATTTGCCAAAATTAAAGAATATTCACTGGTAATACCGTTGCTTTCACTCAACGCAGAATTCCCAATAAGAGTCGGGTTTTCCATGCCATGCAATTGCAAGTTCATCGCAGAGATCCTCATCATGGAAGGGTCAATCTCAATTCCGTTAAACATTTCTTTATTGTAATGCTCTCTGAATTCCTTATCCATGAACCATTCTTCGTGTTTTTCATGTATAAATTGAGACGCACCAACTAAAAAGCCCGCTGTTCCACAAGAAGGATCGCAAATAGTATCTTCTTTTTGAGGTTTGGTCATTTCAACCATCATGCGTATAATATGGCGAGGTGTACGGAATTGTCCGTTAGTTCCTGCTTCGGCAATTTTGCCTAGCATGTATTCATATAAATCACCTTTTGTGTCTCTATTATCCAGAGGTAATTTGTCAATTTGTTGTACTACACGATCTAATAACTTAGCTGTCGGAATCATAAATGTAGCACCTTTGATATATTTTGTAAAGACACCGCCATCTTTGCCAAGCGTTTTCATAAAATCAAAAACCGTAACATCATTTAAATGATGTTGTGGTTTTGTAAATAATTCGAACATCACTTCAGAGTCTTTGTCTCTGAAACTGCTCCAGCGTAATTCTCTTTGCTCTGGAGTGTAAATAGGTTTATCTGTAGTTACGCCAAGCATGTTGGCTCTTTTTTCAATAAGAATTTGTTTGTCGTCTAATTGTTTTAAGAAGATAAGATAGGTAAACTGTTCAATTACCGTTAAAGGATTGGAAATTCCACCTGTCCAGAAGTCGTTCCAGATTTTATCGATTTGTGATTTTAATTCTCCGGTGATCATGTATAATAGTATGTCTTAAATTTTTGTTACATTTTGTGCAGTAGAGTTATCCTTTACAGTGAACCTAATTTGATCTCCGATAACAAGATTGTTTTGAGTTACATCTCCATTAAATACACTAACGTTTTTTGTTCCATTATTGATTTTAACTGTTCCCCAACCATTACCAGCAATATTAATTATTGTTTCTATCTCGAACTTGTTACCATACTGATCTCTTTGTATATCTCTCCAAAAAGATCTATTAGTTGCCACATCACTATGTGTTTTGCTATAGCTATCATACCATAATAAAATATCCATTAATTGGAAAGCTAAAGAATATAGTAGATATGGAGATATGATCATATTTCTATAAGCTTGGATATCAATATTCTGAGTTACATCAACATTTGATGTATGAGAAGCCGCACCAGTGGTATGAATTATGCTTTTAACATTTTCAGCAATTAACTTTGGGAAATGGATTATAGTGCAGCTAACATTCAAATGTTTTGTATCAAGACCAGCCAAGAACAAACTTGCTTCAGTTAAATTAACCTTATTATTTCCTTGTTGGACACAGGCGTCATGAAGTAATCCAATGCTATTTGCTTTTCGAAATAAATGTTCTAAAATAATTCTTAATTGCGTAAAGTATAATTGATCATCAAATTGAACATTACCTTCTTTTTGATTTTTGAAAATTGTGATAAATGTATCTCTTACTTCATCAGGATAATCATTTAACACATTAAAGAGAGCTTGATTCTCGTGTTTAATCTGAGTTACTGATTGATTATCTGCTTCAGTTTTAATATTTACCAATAACTCCTTGACATCATCAGGATTTTTTTTGTTATAACATCTTAATTTAAAAGCTTCTAATATTGGATTAGTAACATCTGTAAAATGAGTTTGCCCAGAAAGCACAAAATAAGGAAAGGATTTTCTATTTCTCATCTCATTTATTTTCTGAATTGCAGAACCTAATCCTGCGGGATTTGGAGTTTCTGAAGTTTCATCTTCAAAGAATAACGCGTCTAGAAGAATAACATCGTATTTATTGATATTAGCTTCTAAAGCATAAAATCCTTCTTTGAATGAACCGAATCCTTCTAATATTATACCCTGTTCTTCAGCTTGAAGTATAAAGGGCAATAAAGCCTCGTCATCATGTTCGTCATCCACCCAGAGAATTTTGTATATTTTAGTCATAATTATATTAATGGTATTATAAATGAAACTGTTGAGCTATATTTTTGTCCTTCTTCAAATGAAAAAAGGTTTAAAGATTTTTTTCCTTCATTGTGAGCTTTTAATACCTCGTTAACTTCATAGCCACCTAAACCTCTGTTACGAGTTTTTCCAACAGCAAAGTTTTTACGTACATAATCTTCAAGGGTAAAATCTTTTGGGAAGGGTTTTCCTGTATTTGAAACTCTTACCTCAATATAAGATTTTCTGACATCAATGTCATAATTTAAAAGCAAAGCTTCATTTACATTTCCTGTAAATGGCAAAATTTCAATATTTATGCTATTTTCAAATTTGTTGTCAATAAAAGCGTGATTTTTAGCATTGTCTATCAGATTGATCAGTACTATTTTGAGTTTTTGCTCGTTCCCTAGTATAAAAACTTTATTGTTCATTTGTTCTTTAATATCTTCATGGATATCAAGTTTTAGCTCAATATTATTTTTCAAACTTTTCTTTTCATTTTTAATAAATTCAGATAAGAATCTAAGAAAATTTATTTCAGTCAAGTCAAATGAGGATACACTTATTAAAGCTGTATTTTCATCGGTCAGTTCTTGAATATATTTTACATTTTTAGAAATTGAATCAAATGCATCTGACATTCTAAATTGTCTATTTTCACTTATCATTATATCTCTCCAATTAGGATGCTCTTTAGATAAGGTAGTCATTATTATCTCTAATGATGATCCAATACTTAATAATGGTTTTCCTAAAACATGACTTAATGATGTAGAACTTTCAGTTTCCTCTTTTTTTATTCCATTTAACAAATCTTCTTTGTCTAATTTTATCTCTTTTAGTCTGGAAGAAAGTTCGACAATCCCACTAACTTTTGCATGTTGCTCACTTATGGGAGGAAGCTTTATTATAATGTTTTTTAGATCTTTTAACCTTAATACGGGTTGTATTGAACCAATTCGATAACTGTCTAATTGTTTCTTTACATATTCTGTAGATAATTCGTTAATTAAAAATGTAGGATCTACTATATTTTCATCTAATCGAATGGCTGTTATTGCTTCAGATATTGCTATGGGCTCTCCTGTAAATTGAAAATAAGTTGGTTTTAAGGTGTTCCATTTAGTTGTTAATAATACGCAAGATTCTTCAATTATCTTAAATGATGAGCGTTCAATGATTTTATTATTAAGCTCATTAGATGTTAAAAAGCTGTCAAAAACATCTTCTTTTAAGTTTTTGACTTGCACCTGCTTCATTTTTATATTACGAGGTGCATTTTGACCTTTAATTACTTCTGTAAAAGAAGATAATGATGATCCTTCAGTATTTTTTAAGAAATACCTTTTAACAGATAAATCAAAATCATTTTTATAAATTTCATATTTACTTACGTACCTAATAAATTCGTTTTCTGATTCATCATTAATAAGTTTACTTAATTCAAGCTGGTTTAAAATCTTACTCCTTGGTCCATCTTTTGTGAAAAATGTGGTAGCATCGACAAACTGAACAAATCCTGGTTTTTTAGTGTATTTTTTTAAAACTATTATACAAAAAGAAATACCTGTATTATGTAGTAAACCAGCCGGAAGTGTTATAATTTTATCAATTAAATTATTCTCAACAAATCTGACCTTTAGTCTACCTTTAAGACCTCCATTAAAAAGAAAGGAGAGTGGAAGCATAGCTATTACTTGACCATTTTCATAAATAGAATTAATTCCGTTATCTATAACGAAATTATCAACACTTTTGTATTCATCTCCTAAATAATGGGAATAAATATATTTTGGAATAGGAAGATTAAAAGGAGGGCTTGCAACAACTAAATCGAATTTTTCAAAACTGTTCCAATGCTCTATTGAATCATCTAATTTATAATTAAAATCATCTTTGCGATAAGCCATCAGTCGCAATTTACCTAAGGCCCACGTTCTTTCATTCTTTTCTTGCCCATAATACATCTGATTTTTAGTTAGGAAAGTACCAAAAGAAGCTACACCAGCAAACGGATTATAAACTTTAGCATCATTTTGTAAATCAGCCAAATTCATAATAAATTGACTTACTTCAATTGGGAGAATAAATTCGCCTGAATATCGACCTTGAGCATTCGTTGATTTATATAATAGCTCATCAAAAATTTCAGAAAAAAACTCAGTTAATTTAACTTTATCCAAACTAACTAATTCGCTTATTAAAAAGTATATCAGTTTTTCTGGGAGTGTATATATAATAGGTTCATACACCTTTACTAAATTAGTATATCGAAAACTGTTTAACCTCAGAATTACATAATTTTTAGTATCGTAGTGAAAATTGTGTACAGTTTGATCTATCTCACCATCTTTGTAGGCAGATAAGAATAACAAAACCAAATCAAAATCAAAATCATTATTGTTAAGCCCGCCTTTTATTGTATTATAAACGTGCCATATTTCATTGGTAATATTTTGAACTATTTTACTGCTATTATATTCGCTCATGTCTTAGTCTTAATTTACACCACAAATTTATATATATGGCATGCAATATGAGTGCACAGTGTTTAATAATTTTTAATTTGTTGCTTTATTCTATATAAAATATTAGTTACTAATGAATGCGGCGATATGACTTTTACTTTTTCACCAAATGAGAGTATTTTCATCTCTAGTTCGTAGTTTATTATCACTTTGATTCGGACTTCTAATGATCCATCTTCAAGGAAATTGTTTTTTTGTGACCAATGCAGTGGTTTTGTTTTGACATAGGGAGCTTGCTCTTTAGTAAAAAGTAATTTTACTTCTTCAAGTTGGTTAAATGGATTCTTTGAAACTCCAATTATATCTTCAAAGAAATTCTCCCAATCAGTGTTGTCAAGTCTGTAAACATTATTTGTTTTTTCAATTTCACCGTTAATCCTATCTAAAGCTAAATTCCAGTATTGATTATTATTGAATTCATTAAATCCTAAAACAAACCATCTATTATTATATTGTTTTAAATAATAAGGGTGGAAAGTTACTATATATTCAGGAGTATTGAACGGTTCGTACCTTACTTTAATAACACATTTATTAATTATAGCATTAAATAAAGGTGTAATATATTCATAACCTTTGTAGTCAATATTTGATTCGAGAGATATTACTTTTTGACTTTGATCTTTTAATCCAAATCTATCATTTAGTAATGGCCCTAATTGATTTACCCACTCAAATTCTGGGCTTCCCTCAAATCTCTGTAAAATAGAAATTGCATTTTTTAATTGTTCGACCTCTGTATCATTTAGTGGACTATTATTTATAGAAAAGTTTTTATCCGAATAACGATAATAATAAAATCCACTTGAGCTCCTAAGAGTTTCAATAGGGGCATTAAATCCAGCTTCACTGCGCATAAAACGAATATCCCCTCTTAAACTTCTAATTTCTACACCAGAACTTGTTGAATCATGTTCTAATATAGCTTCATTAACAGCTTCCAATAAATCATTAATACTATATTCTTTTCCAGTGTTTTTAAAGCATCTATCAAGTTTATTGTATCTGATTATTTGATGTTTGTTAATTGCCATTTATTAATTATTTGTAGTGGGTAAGTAATTCCTTTAGATGAAGAAATTTGTTGTAAAACTAAAAAAAATAATTGTACGTCTATTCTTAATGGAGATCATTTTCTACCTTTCGAGAAAATAATTAAAAATTTATTTTATTTATTAGAATGCGTAGAATAGTTTAATAGAGTAGCAATTCAAAAATATTCTCTAGCAACATTAAATTCTTGATTCTTAAAGAAAAGTGTCTTTAGTAATATTAATTCCTTCATTTTTCCTAATGAGTGCCAAAATTAATTCAACTCTATTTGCGATCAGACAGTTATATTTTCCTTTTCTGAATTCAGTCATAATCCCAATTAATTGAGCTTTGGATACCATTCTGTTATGTACAAAATTTATTTTCGTGTACCATAATCCACCACCACTTAATCCATAATGCTCTGTTTTTATTTTTTCTGTTTGACCAGTTTTAATATTTAAAGGTTTTCCATTAAACTCTAAGACATAATGAGATAGTGGGGACAATCCATAAAATTCAAAAACATTATCTTTTGTTGGTTTCATGTAATATGCTGAACCCACAGAGTTAGTTATTTTACTTTTTATTTTAAAATTAGTAGTAGGGAATCCATACGCACAATAATTCGACTCATTAATGATTTTAGTATGGGTAAGAAATTGTTTAATACTAAGAAAACTATACCATTGTTCTAAAATAGGTACCATTACATTATCTAATTTGATATAAGCAATATCAAGTTTTTCATTTGTGTCTATGTTAGTTCCGCAAGCTTTACCAGCAACTGATATATGACCATTATTAATTTCAATAAATAATTTGTTTTGATCTGACCAGTCTTCAATAACATGTGAAGCTGTAAGTATAAAATATGATTCATCGAATTTTGCCATTACACCGGAAGCAAATGGAATAAGTCCTTTTATTCGATCATGTTTTAAGAACTGACATGTAAATGGCGCAATTTTATCAGTTATTAATTTAGAGAGTTCAATATTAATTAAACTATCAATATATAAATCAGTTTCATCTAAGTTTTCCAAATGATTTAATCTAAATTTAAAATTTTATTGTCTTTTAAGTTTTTAAATTAAGATTTCGGAAATTGTCTTTATATATCTAGTAATTTAAAAAACTCATGCAGCTTTATATCTCTAGCCTCGCAAATCCTAATTATAGTTTGTAGACTAATATTATAATTAAGATCATTTTTTATACTACGAACGGTTTTCTCATCAATATTATGTTCATCAGCAAACGCACTTTGAGATTTGGCTTTTTTTACCCACTCTAACGCTATATAATCAACTATTATGCGATTCCTATCCTTCATATTAACAAAGTAACTTTTTAAAGTTTAAAATAATTCGGATTTAAATCCGAAATTCAAATTATTTTATTATATTTGTTCTTGAATTAATATATTTGCGATACTTCATATAAAAAATATTTGAAGCATTCGCTTAGAATCTCGCATTAGAAAACTGGTAATTTTTGCACGAGAGGATAAGTTTGATGCTCACGACCATGGCGTGGGCTCACTTATTTGTGCGCGGGTATACCAGTACCTCTAATGCAATAAGCTGAGTTCTGCGCCATTTTTTATTTTTTTAACAGAATTCACCACTTAATATTCTTAGCGCTCCTTCTTCATTTTTCATAATCTCGCATTTAGATATTGTGTAACCAAAACTATCTGCTTATGAATTAACTATAAATGCATTTTTACTGCCTGTACTGTCATAGTTTTTCATTTTGAATTAGCCAATTATGCAGATTGCAGGCTTTTAAAAGGTAAAGATCATATGCTTTATTGAAGCAAAAAAGCCCTCTAACCGGTCGACAAACAAGTTTAGAGAGCTGAATTAATACAAACTTTCGTTTTAAATTAACTAACCCAAAATTATGAAAACTATTTCATTGAACAATGGGTTGGCTGCATTATGGTATCCGTTTATTTTCGGCTTCTACCTATTTTGCACTCCAGCCTTAGCAAGGAATACTTTGCGGTTCTCCATTTCACAACAACAAGCACAGGTGAGCGGTATTGTAACTGATGGTACAACCCCTCTTCCAGGTGTGAGTGTTTCAGTTAAAAACCAGAGAAATACTGTCATCACAGACTTTGATGGTAAATTTACCATAACAGTATCGCCTGATGTGAGTCTAATTTTTACCTACATCGGTTTTAAAACCATTGAAATTCCAGTTGCACGACGTTTATTAATCAATGTGCAGATGGAGCAAGACCAGACGACCCTTCAGGAAGTCAGAATTAATACGGGCTATTATTCTGTTAAAGAAAAGGAACGTACCGGCAGTATTGCGAAAATTAAAGCCGGAGATTTCGACAAACAACCCGTCAACAATCCTTTAGCGGTAATGCAGGGACGTATGGCAGGAGTAAACATTACTCAAAACACCGGACTGCAGGGCGGCGGCTTTAATATTCAGATCCGTGGTCTTAACAGTATTCGCGGAGATGGCAACGATCCATTGTATATTGTAAACGGAGTTCCATATTCATCACAGTCGTTAGGAGATGCGACTGTTTCGGCATCCGCTATCTCGGGTGTTACAAATCCGCTGAACAATTTAAATGTATCTGACATAGAAAGCATTGAAGTATTGAAAGATGCCGATGCGACCGCAATTTATGGTTCCCGCGGGGCAAATGGTGTGGTATTGATCACAACAAAAAAAGGCAGGTCAGGAGAAACACGTTTTAATTTAAATGCATTTACGACTATCGGCAAATTGGCAAGAAAAATGGATTTAATGCAGACCAGCCAGTATCTATCAATGCGAGCAGAAGCTTTTGCTAATGATGGCATCACTGAATATCCTGAAGGTGCTTACGACATTAACGGCACTTGGGATCAAAATCGTAATACCGACTGGCAGAAGGAATTAATTGGAGGCACGTCTTACATTCAAAGTGTTCAGACATCTATTTCAGGCGGTAATAAAAATACACAATTCTTGTTAAGCGGAACTTATCATAAAGAAACAACTGTATTTCCGGGTGATTTTCATTATGGAAAGGGCTCTATAAACAGCAGTATTTCTCACCTGTCCGATGATAAACGCTTTAGCCTTAATTTTTCTGCCGCTTATTCAGGGGATAAAAATACACTACCGGGCAGGGATTTGACCTCGCGGGCTTATACTCTTGCTCCAAACGCACCGGAGCTTTATAACAGTGACGGCAGTCTTAACTGGGAAAACGGCACATTCATCAATCCCTTGTCATTTCTTAACGGCTCATATCTTACCACAAGCCAAAACCTTATTGCAAATGCAGTAGTGTCTTATAATCTGTTTCCGGGTCTTGAGGCTAAAGCCAGCGTAGGATATAATGATACCAGACTATCCCAAAACGTAACCAGCCCTCTGAGTATTTACAGTCCCTATGATACGGGTGAACATGAATCAACGTTATTTGTGTCTAACGGTACTGGCAGATCGTATATATTCGAACCGCAGTTAAGCTATCATAAAGAATTCGGTAGCATAAATCTAAATTTCTTAGTTGGGACAACATTTCAGAGCCAAAAAACGACAAAACTGGCACAATCTGCCTTTGGATTTGCAAGTGATGCCCTTATTAATAGTTTGGCGGCAGCCAATACGGTGGCTGTATTGAATCATGAAGTAACCGAGTACAATTACAATGCATTATTTGGCAGACTCAACATCAACTGGCATAAAAAATACATCGTGAACCTTACGGGGCGACGTGATGGTTCAAGCCGTTTCGGCCCCGATAATCGTTTCGCTAATTTTGGCGCTGTTGGCGCAGCCTGGCTGTTCTCTAATGAAGACATTATCAAAGAGCATAATTCCATAATCAGCTTTGGGAAGCTTCGCGGGAGTTATGGCATTACTGGTAATGACCAGATTGGAGATTACCAGTATCTGGATACCTATAAAGTTTCTCCTTATCTGTATGACGGAGTGGTAGGACTTTTACCGTCGCGTCTTTATAATCCTGATTTTGGCTGGGAGACAAACAAAAAACTTGAACTCGCATTGGAGTTCGGATTCTTAAAGGATAATATTTTCCTTTCTGCTGCCTGGTTCCGCAACCGCTCATCCAATCAACTGGTCGGGGTGCCGCTTCCCGGGACGACAGGGTTTTCTTCCATCCAGTCAAATTTTGACGCAACTGTGGAAAATACCGGTGTGGAACTGGAACTTCGCACGAACAATTTGAAAGGCAGAGATTTCTCATGGACAAGTACAGTAAACCTTACTGTACCAAAAAATAAACTCGTTTCTTTTCCAGGGCTTGAAAGTTCTACGTATGCTAACCAGCTTGTAGTAGGTGAATCACTTTTTATAAAGAAAGTTTTTAATTATACAGGAATTGATCCTCAAACTGGAGCCTACACTTTTCAGGATTTTAACGGCGACGGCCAGATAACCTATCAAGATGACCGCCAGACAATTGTCGATACTTCTCCAAAATACTATGGAGGGCTGAATAATCAGCTGGCATATAAAAATTGGTCACTAGATTTTTTATTCCAGTTTGTAAAGCAGACCGGCAGGAACTATTTATATACGTCAGCCTTACCCGGTTCATTTGTAAATCAGCCTGCAGCTATGGGAAATCATTTCCCGCAGGACGGAACCAGTGCTATATCACAGCAGTACACTACCGGCCAGAATAGTACATTACTCGAAGGACATTACGATCTGATTGACAGCAATGCAGCATACAGTGATGCATCTTTTGTGAGACTCAAGAGTCTGACTCTTGTTTATGCAATACCATCAGCTTGGTCAAAAAACTTTACAGGGAAAGTATATCTGCAGGGACAAAATTTATTAACCATCACTGACTTTCGTGGAGCTGATCCTGAAAACCAGTCTGCTTCGGCGCTTCCACCATTGCGACAGTTTACAATGGGCATTGAGCTTGGCTTTTAATTTAATCACTATCACATGAAAACAAGATTTTATACCATAAGAATAATCATTGGAACTGTATTTATCAGTCTTACAGCCTGCGAGGGTTTTACCGAAGTAGATACGCCGCAGTCACAGCTGACGACCCCCGCTGTATTTGAGAATGTTAAAACCGCTGATGCAGCTATGGCTGACATTTATGCCCGTCTTCGTGAGGAAGGAATGGTCGCGGGCACGCTGAACGGCTTGTCGAGTCTTTTGTCTAATTACTCTGACGAAATGCAGTATACAGGGGCAAGTATCGAAATTATGCAGTTCAATAACCATACAATAACGTCTTCAAACAGTTTAATAACAGGATTATGGAACAGCACCTACAGTGAAATCTATGCTGTGAATCTGATGCTTGAAGGGCTGCAGAATTCAAAGTCATTAACGGAGAATGAGAAGACGAGATTATCAGGTGAAGCATTATTCATCCGCGGGTATCTTCATTTTTATCTGGTCAATCTCTTTAGTGATGTCCCCTACATTAAAACTACGGATTACAGCGTGAATAAAACAGTATCAAAAATACCACAGGAACAAGTGTGGCTTAATATTATAGCCGACGTAACAGAAGCCGAAAAATTATTAACTGTTGAATATCCTTCCCAAGAAAGAGTCAGAGCAAACAAAGCAGCTGCTTCTGCTTTTCTAGCAAGAATATACCTTTATCGTGAAGACTGGGTAAATGCGGCAACCAAGGCGACAGCTGTAATTAATAATCCAAAGTACATATGGGTTGATGATCTTTCAAAGGAATTTCTGCGCCAGTCCACTGCGACAATCTGGGCACTGCATCCGGGAACAGCCGGACTTAATACTAAAGATGCGCGTACCTTTATCTTTTCAAGCGGCCCGCCTTCCAAGCCGTCACTGTCTTCTTCATTTACAGCCGGTTTTGAATCTGGTGATCTGCGCCGTACTCAGTGGGTGCGAACTGTTTCAAATGCCAATGGCTCTTGGTATTCGTCATACAAATACAAACAGCCTTTAGGCAACGCTTCTTCACAGGAATACACTATTTTGTTCCGATTAGCCGAACAATACCTTATCCGTGCAGAAGCGAATGCTCATCTATCCAATATATCTGTGGCGAAGACAGATCTAAACAAAATTCGCCGCCGCGCAGGGCTTGCAGATATAGTCGCAGATACGCAGAAAGAATTATTGGAAGCAATTGCAGAGGAACGGCGCTTTGAACTTTTTACAGAACAGGGGCACCGCTGGTTCGATCTGAAACGTACGGGAAAAGCGGCAGCTGTGCTGGGTACAATAAAACCGGGATGGGAAGACACACAGATAATACTTCCTCTTCCGCAGTCAGAACTGCTGTTGAATAAGAATCTGCTCCCGCAAAATCCAGGGTACTAAAATGCGGACGTTTTTCTTAAAAATCACATATTGGTTACCGCTGTTATTTATGGCGGTAACATTGTATGCACAAAAGCGGGATATAAAGACTGCAGACTATGCAAAGTGGAGCTCAATACAGTCAGAGAAAATATCTCCGGACGGCAGGTGGTTTTCTTATAATCTGCATTATGATTACGGTATGGATACCTTGTTTGTACAGGATATAAAATCTGCCAAGCGGCTGTCATTTCCTAAATGTTCGGATGCACATTTCAGCAGTGACGGGAGGTGGCTCACATTTTCCGATCCGGAAAAAGGATTAGCTTTGAATGACCTTATCACTGGTAATAAACAGTATTTCAAGGACGCAATTCGCCACGAATTCAATAGTGAAGAAAATTTCCTGGCTGTATTAAATAAGAATGGTTCATCTGATTACTTGACGATAATTGCGTTATCTACCTGCAAAAAATATAATTTCAATGATGTCATAGAATTCAGTATCAATAGTTCTGGCATTTTGGCTATAAGTATCGGTTATGAAGTGCTCCTTTTAAATCCAAAACAGGGATTTACCCAAAAGATTATTGCACAGAATGAAGATGCAGGATTTAAAAAACTATTCTGGAGCAAGAGCGGTGAATTTCTTTTTTTTCTTCAGGAGATTAAGAAGCCAGAGGAAACAACTAAAAATTACAGGATATTCTATCATGATACATCATCAGGGACAAACGCTGTTCTTGACAGCAGGACAACTGAGATTTTATCGAGGGAAAATATAACCCTACACGGAGCAAGTTCTGCGCTGAGGTTTTCAGAAGATGGGAAAAGTGTATTTTTCAATTACATCGGTGATGAACAGCAGCCAAAAACTGCAGCGTATGAAATTTGGGATTCTGCTGCAGCGCTGGAATATGCCCAGAATAAAATGTTTGGAGATCCAAATCGGCTGCCCAAAACGGCTGTCTGGACTCCTGCAAGCGGTAAAATTTTAAAAATCGGAACAATCGAGAATCCGAAAACAATCCTTACTGCTGATCGAAAAAATGCGTTGTGTTACAATCTATTGAAATATGAACCGCAGTACGAGTATTACGCTCCGGCTGATATGTATGTGAAAGATATAGAAACAGGTACAGAGCATATGATTTTAGAGAAACAGTCAACAGCTGTAGGGATGATGGGGGGCTCTCCCAAAGGAAATTTTATACATTATTTCCGCGATGGAAACTGGCATGCTTATGATATTGCTAAAATGCAGCATTTTAGTCTAACAGAAAATCTCCCAGTCTCTATGATTGACAGCATTCAAAACGATGCGGGTCCGTCTGCGCCATACGGCAGCACAGGCTGGTCCTCCGATGAGAAATATTTCATAGTGTATGACCAATATGACATCTGGATGATTGATATTATGTCAAGACAAGCTAGAAGGATTACCGATGGAAGAAAGCATAAAATTACCTACAGAATTTGTCTGGATCTATATCCCGTTGTCAAAAAGCCTAGCCAGGATGAATTTCTGATCAGAAAATTTGATCTTTATGCGGGTTTGGTTTTGCAGGCTGTGGGCAGAGATGGATCCAGCGGCTATTATAGATGGAATACTAACGGCAGTTTAGAAAAATTGGTGTTTGGAAGTTCTGGAAACAGCAGGATGCAAAAAGCAAAAAATGCAGAACAGTATATTTACATCCGGCAGTCAGCTTCCAATGCCCCAAAATTAATGGCTGTTTCAGGAAAACTGAAAAGTAAACTGCTCTTCCAATCCAATCCTCATGCTTCTAAATTCAAATGGGGAACAGCTGAGATGATCTCTTACAAAAATAAAAATGGGAAAAATCTTCAGGGGATTCTATACAAACCTACAGGATATATAGAGGGAAAGAAATATCCGATGGTTGTTCATGTATATGAAAGGCAGTCCCAGGAAATTAATAATTACTATATACCGACAGAATATGGACCGATGGGATTTACACCGTCCAACTATTTTCTGGATGGCTATCTGGTGCTATTACCGGATATACATTATAAATTGGGAGAGCCAGGAAGGTCAGCCCTTAACTGCGTGCTCAGCGCAGTGGACATTGTAAAACAGATGGGAATTGTAGAGGAAAATCATATCGGAATTATCGGCCATTCCTTTGGAGGTTATGAGACTTCATTTATCATTACCCAGACCGATGCTTTTGCCACAGCCGTCTGTGGTTCGGGACTTATGAACACAATAAGCAGTTATTTTGTGCATTCAGCAGGCATACCGCGTTCCAATGCATGGCGGTTTGAATCGCAGCAGGGACGCATGCCGTTTTCGCCTTTTGAGAATTGGAAAGCTTATGAACAAGACGCACCGTTTCCAAATGCAGCGAATTGCAGAACACCGCTGCTGAGCTGGGCCGGGAAAAAAGATCCGACTATCTTCTGGACACAGTCTGCTGAATTTCATATGGCACTTCGAAGACTTGGAAAAAGGAATATTTTTATTCTTTATGAAAATGAGATGCATACCATTGCCTCCCCTGAACTTCAAAAAGATCTGACTATAAAAACCAAGAACTGGTTTGACTATTATCTGAAAGAACAAAAGAAGGCGCTTATAAACGGCATCCCTTAAATCATTAATTAGCAAAGCAGGAGATTAAGAACCTCCTGCTTTTTTTAAATTAGATTAATTGATTTTTCTGTATAATTCGACGTTACATTGAGTCGGACTGCTCATATTGAACAATTGCTGTCCTCCAGAACTAACTCTACAAACATTAGGATTTTGTATGGTGCTACATTCTACTGTCGTAACATCACAATCCTCTAAAGGGTTATGCCCATAGACATCTATCAGCTTTCCTTCTTCAGGAACAGCTGAAAATGCAAAGGCCGCAAATACAGCAAATGCTATTGCTGATATTGAAAGCGCCGGTCTTAAAACTTTAGTATTCATAATATTAAAATTTAATGTTAACGGTCTACTCTTTTTCAGGTTTTCGACCTTCCCCTGGACTGTACAGTGTATTTTAAAAGCATAAATGCTGATCTTATCTTGATGGGTAAAAAGGCTTGTAATAATTGGTTTTTAATTTTTCAACTGTGAGATGTCTTCCATTGAGTGAAACAATTCTGTCGTTTAAGACCACAAATTCATCCATTGTCCGTCCTTCTATATTGTATACATAAAAACTAAAAGCGTAGGTGTTTTCTTTTAGATTATAAACGTCTATTATCGAAGCCTGTTTCCACATAATTTCAGGTTCGTATTTTCCGATAAGAGCTGCATTGACAAAAAGATAACTGCCGAAAGATGCAGTGAGTTTATTCACAAGTTTAGGCTGTCCGGCCAGAGTCTTAATGTTTTTTGACTTAATGCTGGCAACCGAAACCTGTGCATGGGAGGTAGTGTCAATGGTATGCCCTGAAGTATGTCTGCCAAGCTTAGAATCAATTATGAGGAATTCATTTCGATAGGCATAAGTGTAAATTATCTTATCCAGCTGGGAATTGTAAACCAGTGATCCATCAGTGTCAAATATACCGTCAACCTGTTTCTGGAGCAGGCTTCCATTCAGCTTTAATGATGTAATGCTGCTAAAAGTAAAGAGCCCAAGTGTGTTGTTTTTTGTTTTGGAATCTATGGCTCTGATAACTGCTTTGTTATTGTCAATCGGTTTTAGAATAGAAAAATATGCCTTCTCCTTCATTTTAAGCTCTGCTTTCCAAGAGACAGTGTCTCCAATAAAAATGCAGGGCACATTCCCGTCGCTAAAATAAAAATAGGGAGGCTTTACAGCAAGACGCGGTACGGTATAAGAAAAATTATACTTTGGCAGATCGATACGAATTTTCTTTTTTTCAGCAAGACTCGTATCAAAAATAGTAACGGCCAGAGGTTCAGTCCGATTGCCTAAGTAAATCTGTCTTTTATCATAACCGGCAATATAATATGCTGCATGTGGAAGCAGGATTGTTCTTTTGTCAGCAGTAGGGTGTTTGGGAAATCTGCGTACAAAATTATTGCGGTGGTGGATTATGTCTTCTGAAGCTATAAACAGTAAAGTGACAATGCCGATGCTGAGTAACATCGTCACAGTAAAGGCACTGGCCAGTACAGCAGGTTTTGAAATAGGATGCACTTTTGGCACCATACCGGCCAGTATCAGAATACCTGCTGCGGCCAGGATCATGAAAATCAAATTAAAAATGAAATGTTCTTTCCATCCCATTTTTTCTAAAATTCCTCCACAGGAACATGGAACAAATGGACTGTAATTTAAAATAATGAAAATGTATGCCGTAAAAAAGGTCATTAAGCTGAATGCAGCCCACAGCGCCAAGAAACGTGTGGAAGAAAACAGCAGTAATCCAGCAATCAGCAGTTCTATAATTGGCACAGCCCATGATACAATTCCTGCAAAGGAACCAACAAGCGGCGACTGTCCTAATTGCACCTGAAAATTTTCAAAGTCGAGCAGTTTACTTATTGCCGCATACACAAATAGCAGAACATATAGAAAACAAACTGCTTCTATAAAAATATACTTATGATGCGGGCTAAATTTCATGGCGATGTAATTAAAAATTTACAATGTAAAATTCTGTAAATTAATTGATTAAACTGTTGTCGATTTTGGAATACAACTTGTCAATAATGGAGTAAATTCATATTACAGTCGACAATCTATAAAATCTTCTCTCAATGATCCTCGTTTTATCAGTTTTAATAGGTCTAGAATGATATGAATTAATTACGAAAAACGATCCCAAAAAATTATCATAAGCGATCAATTTTATACTCTTCTTAAATCTAAACGCAAATAAAAGGCAGACAGATTGCAGACTAACTGCCGGAAAAAAGTGTCTGTTTATAATATTAGAAGTCCATAAATTGCTTTATTGAATATCAGATATTGAGAATCTGAAAGTATGTCTGTATTTTATAACTATATGAATATTAAAATTGTAAAAAAAGAAATCCGGAAGATGAAAACTATATTGATAACTGATAAACGCCGACTTCGGAGGTGTTTTCCAGCCCCGCAGGGCAAGTTGTTTTGAGATGCAGAAAGTATTTCAAGCAGCTCAAAACACAACTTGCTATTTTCTCTCGAAAATATTATTGCAATAGTTTTAGTTGAAAGGACTTCATGCCCTTTTTATTATTATGGCTGTAAGTAATTTATTTGAGTTGTAAAAGCAATACAGATATGCAATACTTGACGAGTACAAGTAAGATTTTAAATAAAGCGGACTGAGATATGGCTGTCATTAACTTATATGTGATTACCCGCCTATTAAGGCAGACAAGTTCTCAGGTATTCCTGCATTCAAGTATTCAAGTGTGCAGGTATCCATGTAGTCATACAACCATGTATTCCAGTGTGCATGTATGCATGTATGCGGGGTTTCATTCCTGCCTGCACGCAGTCAGCCAGTCATGCATGCAAGCCTGCACACAGGTAAGCAGATGCTCAGGCAGTCCGGCATTATCAATAAGAAAAAAGATATTTTTTCAAAAGAAACAGAAAAAGGAAAAAAGAAAAAGAAAGCAATTTAAAAGGACGGGATGCAGACAGACCAAAAGGAAACGGAATAAGTCCCGAAGGGTGTTTTGTGAGGGACGAGCAAAACATTATGCCGTAGTCTTTTGGCCGGGCTGATCCAGCACGTCCTACCTTGTTTTTCTTTTTTACCGTTCCTTTGGTTAAAATATAAAGTTAAATGTAAAAAACTATCAGTTCTTTGTTTAGGGACATTTAAGGCCAAATGCTTCCAGAGATTTCCAAATCTAAGCAGCGCTGCTGATAATAGGATATATTGTTTTTTTAAAAGTAATTATAAGAGCCAATACTTATGGAAAACAAAAATACAGCCAATCCCCGCAAAGGAGGCAGGCATCCTAAAGCAGATCCTGCCGTCCATCGCTATTCGATCAGTCTTACAGCTGAGGAAAATGCAAGATTTCTGACTCTTTTTGAAGCATCAGGCATGAATGTAATGGCGCATTTCATTACGGCGTGTATTTTTCAAAAAGGAATCAAGACAGTTAAGATCGATAAAGCAGCAATGGATTATTATATACTCTTAACTGCCTTATTCGGGCAGTTTCATGCTGTTGGGGTTAATTACAATCAGGTTGTGAAAATTATGCACCGCAATTTTTCCGAAAAGAAAGCTCCGGTATATCTCTACAGATTGGTAAAAGAAACAATAGAATTAGGTGTTTTATGCCAAAAGATTATCCAGCTTACAGCTGAATTTGAAGAGAAGCATCTGAAAAAATGATTGCAAAAATAGGAAGAGGAAGCAGTTTGTACGGAGCATTAGCCTATAATTACCACAAACTTGAAAAAGGCAGCGCACAGGTTTTATTTACCCAAAAGATAATCCAAGCTCCTGACGGCAGTTATTCTGCAGGACAGCTTTCCCGTTCTTTTGAACTACACTTATTGGTTAACAGAAAAACAGAAAAGCCGATACTTCATATCTCTTTAAATCCTGATCCTAAAGACAATGTAAGTGATACTGATTTTGAGAATATGGCACAAGTCTATATGAGGCAGATGGGCTACGGAGATCAGCCCTTTGTCGTATTCAAGCATACTGATACTGGCCGTGCCCATATACATATCGTATCAGTCTGCGTTGACGAGCAGGGCAGGAAGATATCAGATAAATTTGAAAAAAGGCGTTCGATGGAAGTCTGCAGGACACTGGAAAAACAATACGGTCTTATATCGGCAGTAGAGAAAAAGCAAGAGGCGCACAACCCAGCATTCAAACCAGTTGACTATAAGACAAGAGATATAAAAAGTCAGATGGCTTCGATACTGCGCTATCTGCCTAAATGTTACCAGTTCCAAACTTTTGGGGCGTATAATACCGTGCTTTCCCTTTTTAATATTACTGCCCAAGAAGTCAAAGGCGAATATAACGGAATTCCAAAACAGGGACTGGTGTATTTTGCATTGAATGAGCAGGGAGAAAAAGCAGGCAGTCCTTTTAAGGCTTCGCTGTTTGGCAAAAGCGCAGGTTATGTACAACTGCAATCCCAATGCAGCCATAACAGGATAAAACTAAAAGATAGTCCCGTTAAGGAATCAGTTAAAGACAGGATCGAATCAGTAATACGTACTGCATCAAACGAATCCGAATTTAGAAAAAAGCTAATGGAGGAAAAGATCAGTATTGTTGTACGGCGAAATGCTGGAGGACGTATTTACGGCATCACTTTTATAGACCACAAATCCCGCAGTGTATGGAACGAATCAGAGCTGACTAAAAACCTCTCGGCCAATTCATTTAACGACTGGTGGAATAATAATAAGAAACCTGAAAATCCAGAACATAAAAGCAGTGTTTCCGAAAAAGATGTTGTTATGAAACAAGAGACTGGCCAATCGCCTGACATGTTTGACTTTTTAAGAAATGAAAATATGCCCCATGCTTATGAACAAAACAGTTTTGACGTATTGGGCGGTTTATTGCCGCAGGCGCAGGCAGAGGATTACGAGGAACAGGCATTTGAAAAAAGGATGAAACGAAAGGTTAAACGCAGAGGATTGTAGGCATAAATTTGAGTTTCCTGCTCACCAAAGAATAAGCTGTATTCAAGAAAAGGCTGGTAAAATTTCTTATGATCCAGTATTTTAATATATCTATGATCTCTGTTCATTTTTTATTTCAATAGATAGTTTGTCTTCAGTTATTACCTGAAAACAAATTTGTATAAACGTAATGCCATTGAGAGACAAAGAAAGTAAATAGCTACTAATGTCTATATGGCTTCAAAATGCATTTATATATTTGTTTCTTAAATGTATACGAAAGCTGAATAGGTAGAAATATCTTGTGCATACAACGAATAGTAAAATATAAGGAGTCGGTAGATATTTTTATTTATATAATGGTGACTAAATTTTAGGGGCAATGAAAAGTGGTAAGGTTATAAAGGACTTAAATGCTATATTAAAATTTGATGAAAGGCTCCGGTTAGTAGAAAATCTAATTAGTGTAAGTGACCGGCAAAACAAAATCCAGTCCGTTTTTTCAAATGAAAAATGTAAATCCTCTTATAACAAAATTGACTTTGCCCAGCTGTTCTATATTTTGATGGATGAAGGTTTGCTGTTTTTTGATGGTGCAGACGAAAAAAGCAATAGAAGCAAGTTCCAGTTTTTTCTCGAAAATAATTTTACATATGCTGGCGATGGGGGACGGCAGTCGAAAATCAAGTCAATCAGCAGGCAGTTTTCCGAATGTAAGGGCTACACATATAAAGAAAAGCAGATTGCATTTTTAGAAGATCTTATCAGAACAATGCAGGATAGGAAAAGAAGAATTGAGGGATGGTAAGACCTTGCATAAATAGTTTATTGTCAAATTTAAATTCTTAGCGATGACAAAAAAAGAAAGAAAGCTCTCTTTTGTTATGAGAGTAGAACAATTAATAGAGCCTGTACTTTTAAGACTGGAAACAATTGATTCAAAAATCAGCCAGGGAAAAGTCTTAAGACCTGAATACTACAGAAATGAGGATTTAAAAAAGATGTTCGGGCTGTCCAATAACACTATTATAAAATACAGACAGACCGGAATTCTGCCCTACACTAAGCTGGGTGATATTTTTTTGTACGACAGCAGTAAGATCGATAAAATACTTAAAAGCAACCAATCATAATTTAGCATTTAATTAGTTACCCAGATTTGAAAAAAAGAGATTAAAATAGATTGGTAACTAAAAAAAGTAATCATTTTTCAATCAAGGTTCTATACCATGTCAAATGAAAAAGCCTTTAAACAATAGTGTTTAAAGGCTTTTTGTTTTTAAAAGTCACATTTTTGACTTCATTTGGCGGAGGAAGAGGGATTCGAACCCCCGGACCTGTTACAGTCAACAGTTTTCAAGACTGCCGCATTCGACCGCTCTGCCATTCCTCCAGTAAGACGCAATCATTTTCTCATTGCGGGTGCAAAGATAAAATGTTTTTTGGATTGTAGAAATTTTTTTCATACTATTTCTAGAGAAATATTATCTAAAGTGAATAGTAGGGAAACTTTCAGCAGTGTAGAGGTCTGTATATTGTTGTGTAATTTTACTGAAGTGCATATTAAATTTGAGCTAGCACACTCTTGCGATGAATTAAAAAATATAATATTTTATTTTTCTGCGCAAAATCTTTGCGTACATTTTAAATAGCTTTGAATTGTTAATCAGTTAAAAAACAGTATTTATGGGACAATCAATTACATACATGGAAAAACTGTTCAATGGGTACGCCCTAATGGACCTTGCCTACCGGGATTATATTGCATCCCGATTCCTGCTTAATAACCACTTTATAGTTCAGGGGCTTACTCTTGCAAGCACTGCGGTCGAAAAATATTTAAAAGCGGTGATTGTTTTTAATCTTGAAGAGAGAGCAAGATACAATTTTCATTTTGATAAATTCAGGCACCTTAAGAATCTACTATCAAAAGTAAACAATGACATTACTGAAGGCTTTGATCCGCTTTTTTTGGAAATTTTAGGAGATGCATTTAAGATCAGATATTACGATAAAATTGAAAATCCAATTTATATGGGTTTTTACATCAATCAGTTTGTAGGTGAACTGGACTGGACTGTTGATTTTATTGAAAATTTTATAGCAAAAACCCAAAGCGGCGGACAGTCTATATCGCCGTACACTAAAGCAGTTCAAAATAGGGATCCACATCTATATACAAATAATTTTGTTCTGCATAAAGAGAATAAAAAAGATTTTATGGAAAAGCCTGATGTCGGGTTTTCGATTTACATTAGTATTGGATCTTCAGTGCATCGCGAGAATGTGGTTAAAGGGGGAAGCACCAGAAATAAGTATGAGGGCCGGATAGCAGAATTTACTGAATTTGGTCGAGACTATCTATAAAGTTAATCTATCACCGGGCAAAACAAATTACTAGAACATTGGTTTCTGTTATAAACAAAATCTTATGAAAGAACATTTAGAAGAAATAGAGAAAGTTTTTACTTTTCGATCAACATTAAATAAGGAGACAGATAGAGGTTGTGCGCTAATGGCGGCATCATTTTTAGAAAGTGAACTTACTGACTTACTGAAGGAAAAGTTAGTTGGTACTAAAAGCGAACTGAACAAATTATTTGAATTTAATGGCCCTTTAGGAACTTTCTCTTCAAAAATTAAAATTTGCCATAGTTTAGGATTTATAAATAAAACTACTATGAATGATCTCGAGTTGATAAGGAAAGTAAGAAATGAATTTGGACATGATCATAATCCAATTGATTTTTCAACTGAAGCTATCAAAAATAGAATTGATAATTTACGAAGTAATTTTTTTGTTTCAGGAGAAGTTAGACCGAGATTTATATTTACAAATTCTGTTGTTGGAATATTAGGAACATTAATCGGGTCTAAAAGATTAATTAAACCATTTAAAGAATTTGCTCTAAAAGAACCATCTGAAGAACTTAAAAAAGCGACTAAGGAAATGGCTTTCAAGTACGCTGATGAGGTAATACAAAAAATAGAAAATGATAGAAAAAAAGTTACGTAAAAGAAACTGAAAATAGTGTTATTTATAGATACGACATATTTTTAGTTTTTATTAGTTAGTTAGTTAGTTAGTTAGTTAGTTAGTTAGTTAGTTAGTTAGTTAGTTAGTTAGTTAGTTAGTTAGTTAGTTAGTTAGTTAGTTAGTTAGTTAGTTAGTTAGTTAGTTAGTTAGTTAGTTTTGATTTTTGATGACTACAGAGGAGGCTAGTTAAAAGGTCTTTCATTAAGAAGGGAAAATATTTAATCCGGTAACAATTATTTTTAACTGCGCAAAATAACTGCGTACTGCTTAAGTATCTTTGATCTTGTTTAGTAATAATATCTAAATTTGATACCGTAATTATTAATGCTTTATTGCGAGACTTTAAAATAATAACTTATATGAAAGAAATAAATTATTTAGAACCTGATGAAATCTGGGAAATATTTAATGTAAAATCTGAGCATGATTTTAGAGAAAAGTATTTACTAGAAGGGAAATTCCATTCTTTAGTTCCTGAGGTGATAATTAATGATTACAAAGTAGTTGAAAGACTTATGTATTATAGCTATTTTAATTATCCATTAATAGATGAAGCATTTTCGAAATCGACACGAATTTTTGAAGCAAGTGTTACCTTAAAACTAGAAATTTCAGGTTTAAAAAGAGATGGCTTTGAATCATTGCATTCAAAACTTACACGATTAAAAGTATTAGTTTCGAATGATTTATTTGAACAATGGAAAATAGCAAAAAAGTTCAGAAATGATTTTGCACATCGTGAAGCAGGTGCTTTAATGGGTATTATTCTGATGAATGCCTTTAAACATAACTTGAACCTAATAAACTCAATTTTTCTTGAATCTTCAACTATTTTAAATAAAGAAAACAATCTTAAAAATATGCTTCTACAGAGCGAGCATTTAGCAAAAGGCTTATTTATTTTAGATTACAAGAATACAAAGATATTAATATCTGGAGCAAGACCTTTTTCAACTGGAATTATAAATAACTTAGGTAAATCACTATGGGTTTTTATTCCTATTACAGGTAATAAAATTATACAACAGGTAAATGATTTTCCTCCTTCATTAATTCTAAAATTAGAAAATGTAGAAATTAATGAGAAAGGGTTAAAGGCGACAGATACTGAAACGAAAGGAGTAATTCAGCTTACAATAACTGAGAATGCTGAAAATGTTGAAAAATTCAATCTACACAATAAACGAATTGCAGAAATCGAAAAGATTTCACCAGATATTAGTTTAGAGTATATGTCAATGTTAAAACATAAAACAACAAAAGAAATTGCAGATTTTCTATATAAAGATTGGTAAATGTACTACAGTTAAATGTTGTTGCAACGAATTTAGATAGTGACTTAATAACTTCTAAACTTATAAAACATATAATGAATAAATTTTAGTCGATAAGTTTGCGTGTGAAAATTGATCTATATTGTATTTCTTATTTGTACTTATTTAAAAGGCCTCTAAAAAATATTTATACCTTTTATAGGTGAAATAAAAAAGTGGTAGTAATTAAGATCGATGTTCTAACAAAAATAGAAGACGAAGATAAGGGTGCAAAAACACACCCTTACTTATTTTTATAAAATTTCTTTTTAGCCTAATACAGTTTAGATCTTAATGTCAAACATTATTGGAATTCGCCTAATATGATACAAAAAGGTCTCGGCTAAATGTTTTTATAGCTATACTTTAGTAGTTCATTTACGTGGTAGAATTTAGACTTTCACTTACATTATTTTTAAAATCAATTTTTGTCTTCTTCAAAATTTGCCAGTTCTTTTTTGACTTCTTCAAGTAGCTGTTGTTCAGTTGGGAGGTATAAATGATACTGGCTCGCAATTATACTTTTGTTGCTTTCAGGTAATGTGAATTTTACTACTCCGTCATTTTTATCTGCACACAGCAATATTCCAATAGTAGGGTTTTCATTGTCGTTTTTTTCAATGCGGTCATAATAATTGACATACATCTGTAATTGGCCTATATCCTGATGGGTAAGTTTGTGCGTTTTGATTTCTATTAAAACAAAACATTGAAGTAATCTATTGTATAAAACCATGTCGACAAAAAACTCATCTCCGTCGATATGTATCCTTTTTTGTCTGGCAACAAATGAAAATCCATTTCCTATTTCTAATAAGAACTCCTGAAGATGAGTGATAATTGCCTGCTCCAAATCTTTTTCATAGTATGCGGCTTCACGTTTCAAACCTAAGAATTCCAAATACATTGGATCTTTTATAATTTCCCGTGCATCTGAAGGTAATTTTTCATTTTTGGCTACTGCCAATACGCTTTCTTTATCACTGCTTATTAAAAGTCGTTCGTATAAACTGCTGTTTGTCTGGCGTTCCAGCTGGCGCGATGTCCAATTGTTTTTAATGCTTTCAGAAATATAGAAGTCTCTTTTTTCCTGATTAGCAATGGATATTAAAAGCTTATATTGTGTCCAGTTCAATTGCGTCCGCAGTGCGGACGCAATTGGAAAAGTTCTGTAAAATTGGCGATATCGTTCTAACTGCCTTACTGAAAAGCCAGTTCCGTACTGCGGCTGTAATTCTTCTGCAAGATATTTAATTAAATAAGCGCCATAGTCGGCTCTTTCTTTTCCCTGCTGTTCTTCCTCGAAAATTCTTTTTCCGATGGACCAGTACATTATGGTTCTTTCATTATCGATAGCTCTAATTGCACGCTCTTTTGAGGTTTCAATTATTGTCTTTATATCCGGAATTATAGAGTGGTTTTTTATCATTTTTTTAAAGGTAAAATTTAGGTTTTAATCTACATACAATAAATAATAAGAGCAGACAAATCAAATAAGCTGATGAATAAGTAAATAATATACTGTATAACAAATATGCTGTTGATAGCTATAAGTATTATGGAAAGAACAGGAAGTTGTCCCATCGGTTTATTTAGTTGCCCAACAAATATTTATTTAATTTTGTGCTTTTAATGAATTAACGTTCTAAGAGAGGTTTCAAATCAAGAAGCCTCTTTTTGAAAGTATTTTACCTAAATTTAGATTTCAGTTTCTCCATGTCTTCCATTATGTTAACATCCAAAACTTTTGCATAATGCTGCGTCTGCTTAGTATTGGTATGTCCCATCATTGCTGATACATTTTCCAGTCTTACTCCATTTCCTAAAGTAACTGTGGTTGCAAAAGTATGTCTTGCAACATACCAGGTAAGGTGTTTGTTGATGCCGCAGACATCAGCAATTTCCTTAAGATAGGCATTCATTTTCTGATTGGAAATTTTTGGTATAAGACCTTTCTGCTGATTTTTGTATTTAGAAATAATTTTCTCAATGGTAGGCAGTACCGGAACATTGGCTCTAACAGTAGTTTTTGCTCTGGTGGTCATAATCCACAAATTTCCATTTGAATCTGCAGATAAGTTTCTTTCAGTGAGCTCCAAGGCATCAACAGGCGCATATCCTGTATAGCAGCTGAAAAGAAATATGTCCTTAACCTTTTCCAGACGGGGAGTTGGAAATATTTTATTCTCAATTGTGTTCAGTTCCTGCTGGGTTAGAAAAACGGCATCTTTTACGCTTAGTCTGCCGTCATAAATATTGAATGGGTTTTTTATGATCAAATCCATTTTAATGGCATAATTGCAGGCAGTTTTATACATTTTTATATACTTTACCACTGAATTGTTTTTGATGCCTGTCTGTTCTTTAAAACTGCTTTCGTATTTAAGGAACTGCTCCAGTTTAAAGACAAATGAGCTTGATATCTCAGATGCTGGCAAGTCTTCCTTTTTATAGTTGCTATTGATGAAACTCAAAAGCAAGTCTTTTGCTCTTTTATACTTCTGCAAAGAAGCTGGTGCGCGCTCTCCTGAGTTGACTCTTTTGGTAAAAAATAGGGTGTAAGTGTCCATAATCTCAATTATGGTTGGGCCTTCAGGCTGGTCGATTTTGACTTTTCCTGTGAGTTCAGCTTTTAATAATTGAAGATTAACCTCAGGATCAATTCTGAAGAGTTCAGTAAATTTTTTGGCTGCATTAAGTTGGAAAAGATCAAGTAGATTTTTGATTACTATTTCCTTTTCAATTTTAAGCGGATTTCTTAGGTTATTAGTGCTGGTCCATCTTTCTTTTGAGATGGCTTGACCGGTTGACATTGAAACATTTTTGTTGTTGTAGTTCAAACGGGCAAAGATAGGGGATTCACCTGCCTTATTGATTTTGTCGGATTTCTGGTAGAAAAGTACTTTTAACATGTTATCTAGTTTTAAAATTAATAATCAAATTGAATTAAAAATTTTAAGAGAGCCCATTGATAGCAGGGAATTCCCGGGGAATTCTTTCTTTTTAGTTACCCTTTTTTTGAGAAAAAAGATCAAAAAAAGATAGGGTAACTAATAGGGTAACCATTCTTTGATAAAACATGTGCTTTTTGAAAAGTGTGTAAAAACGAAAAAGCCTTTAAACACTAGTGTTTAAAGGCTTTTGACTTTTAAAGTTTCTTTTGAAACTTCTACTGGCGGAGAAAGAGGGATTCGAACCCCCGGACCTGTTACAGTCAACAGTTTTCAAGACTGCCGCATTCGACCGCTCTGCCATTTCTCCAGTATGTCGCGATCATTATCTGATTGCGGGTGCAAATATAAGACGGTTTTTCGGTTATAAAAACTTTTTTTGGACTTTTTTTTAAAGTTTTTTGAGATAATTTTCAAGTGTCTAATTATCAGTATTTCCGAAAGTGATATTTTTTTTAAATTAATCTAAATCGTCTAAAATTGGGGTTGGTTTTTTATGTTCGTCAACTGCAACAAACGAAAAAGTTCCTGAAACTACTGTTTCGCGAAGCTCAGAATACATTTGTTCCATAAAAATATCAACATGAATTTTACAGCTTGTTCTTCCAACGCTATCTACTTTTGCTACTAATTCGATTAAAGTTCCCGCAGGAATCGCCTTTTTAAAGTCAATTTGTCCTGTAGAAATTGTAACTACTTTTTTACGACTGAAACGTGTTGCACAGATAAAAGCAACTTCGTCCATTAAATGAAGAGCAGTTCCTCCAAATAAAGTATCGTAATGATTTGTTGTGCTAGGAAAGACCGCTTTAAAAATACGAGTTTCTGATTTTTGAATTCTTTCTTCTACTGTCCCCATATTAGTAATTAACGTATTCTGTAATTTCAAGTCCGTATCCAATCATGCCGACACGTTTTGTTTGCTCTGTATTCGAAACCAATCTAATTTTAGAAATATCTATGTCATGAAGAATTTGTGCTCCAATTCCGTAATCTTTGCTGTCAATAATAACTTTTGGAGCTTTTAAAGTTCCGTTAGCTTGTAATGTTTTAAGTTCAGAAATTCTGTTTAAAAGATTAACCGCAGTCATGTCTTGATTGATAAAGATAACGGCACCTTTTCCATTCTCATTAATCACTTTGAACATGTCGTCCAATTGCTGTTCAGCATTATTAGTCAGCGTGCCTAACAAGTCGTTATTTACTTGTGAAGAGTGAATTCTTGTTAAGATAGGTTCGCCAAGATTCCAAGTTCCTTTAGTTAAAGCGATATGAATTTGTTTGTTGGTGGTTTGCTCGTAAGCTCTTAAACGGAAAGTTCCGAAACGAGTCTCAATATCAAAATCTTCTTTTTTAACGATTAGGCTATCGTGCTGCATTCTATAAGCAACCAAATCTTCAATAGAAACTAATTTTAAATCAAATTTCTTTGCCACTTTGATCAATTCTGGCAAACGTGACATTGTTCCGTCTTCGTTTAAAATTTCGCAGATTACACCAGCTGGTTTAAATCCCGCAAGACGTGCAAAATCAATAGCTGCTTCTGTATGTCCTGTTCTTCTTAAAACACCGCCTTGTTTAGCAATTAAAGGAAAAATATGGCCAGGACGAGCTAAATCGTGAGGTTTTGTATTTGGATCAACTAATGATTGAACTGTTTTTGATCTATCGGCAGCAGAAATTCCAGTTGTTACCCCTTGACCTTTTAAATCAACAGAAACAGTAAAAGCAGTTTCCATGTGATCTGTATTGTTGGTAACCATAGCGCGAAGATCTAATTCCTTGCATCGGCTTTCTGTAAGCGGTGTGCAAATTAAACCACGTCCGTGAGTAGCCATAAAGTTGATCATTTCTGGAGTTACTTTTTCGGCAGCAGCCAAAAAATCACCTTCATTTTCTCGATCCTCATCATCGACTACAATGATTACTTTACCTTGACGAATATCTTCTATAGCTTCTTCAATGGTATTCAGTTGTATTTTTGTTGTTGACATAATTATTTTTGCTTTTGAGCAGATGAAAACCGCTCAGAGATTTTCTGAATTAGTTGTGAAATTGGGGTTGTGATCGCATCAAAATTAATCAAACCATTATCGTTTGTAGCGCGATAGGTTAATAATATGGCAAGTGGCGACAAGATAAAAGAAGACATCCAAGATCCCATAAATGGAGTCATACCGCCTTCTTGAGATAATCTTTTTCCGAATGTATTGATGAAATGGAAAGTAATAAAGATTAAAACAGCAAATACAATAGGAAGGCCAAGTCCTCCTTTTCTAATAATAGCGCCAAGCGGAGCTCCAATAAAGAACATTAAGAAGCAGGCAAAAGCAATAACAAACTTCTCGTATAATGCATTATAATGTTTATTGATTTCTCGCTCTTTGTCTTTTAAATCTTTCTGCGTCGTTTCTATAGAATAAATATTACTGGTAATATTGCTTCCTGCCATTTTTAAAATATCAACTTTGTCTTTATTAGAATAAATAGACAAAACATCGTTTGGAAGCGGTTTCTTCTTGATATTTTTTTGAGTATTTTCATAGAATCTTTTAATTCCAACACGCTGATTGATGTTTTCAGAAAAGGAAACTATTTCGTTATCTAAATTTTTACTCAATGAGTCTAAAGTATAGCGCAATTCATTAACGTTTAGCATTGCATTTGTTCCTGCAATACTTTCTTTACTGTCATCGACTTTGTTTAGTTCAGATAAATCGATATTGATAATCTGTGTCTTAAATTTTCCTTTTATAAAAGGCATTTTCGCACGATCCTCATATTTTTTTGGAGTAACATCTTGGTAGTAATAACCGTCATTTAATACCAGTTTTAAAATGCTAGATTTTTCATTGCTTACAAGTTCCCCTGTTTTAGCTTTAATCACGGTTTTGTTTTCGCCCAAATTATTCGCTTTCTCATGAATAGTCACACCAGTCAAGTGATTGCCGTTCTCGCCAGATTTTTTGTTTACTTTAATATTGTAAGTGCCAACATCGTTAAACTGACCCTCGGCAATTGCCATAGCCGGTTTTGCTTGAGCAATGTTCTTTCTAAAATTGACAAATTTGTATTCGGCATAAGGAATTACATTGTTTGCAAACCAAAATGCAACAATACTTAAAACGAAAATAAAAATAATTAGCACTCTCATTGCTCTTTGCAGCGAGATCCCAGACGATTTCATGGCTGCGAACTCATAATTTTCGGCAAGATTTCCGAAGGTCATGATCGAAGCTAATAAAACCGAAAGAGGTAAAACTAACGGGATAATTCGTGGCATAGAAAAAAGCAGGAATTTCACGACCAATATTAAGTCGAGATCTTTACCTGCTAGTTCTGAAATAAATAGCCATACTGTTTGCAGTATGAATATGAAAAATAAGATTACAAATACCGTAGTAAATGTAAGTAAGAATGTTTTTAATAAGTATTTGTCTAGAATTTTCAACCTTCTAATTAATCTAATTTATTGATGTAGTATTTCGGGTATTTACTCGCTACAAAGGTAAATTGATTTTTTGATAATGGCTGATTGGTTTTAAAAGAATTAACGGTTAAAGTTGTTTTTGTTCCGTTTTTTCCAGTTTCAATCAAATTGTAGATGTGTTTTGTCTGAACGTCAACACCTAACAAAATTTCTTTTCTTTGGTCTTTTCCGCTAGTTGGAACCAATTTGATGTATTGAATTTTTCTTCCTTTTACATTCTGAACAATGTCCATGTTGTATTTGTAGCCAGAATTAAAGAAAGTAAGCATTTTTGAAGGAGTGATTGCATTATCATCTTTCTCGTTTACTTTAGAAATAGTAACTTCTTCGTCTTCAGGAACAATAGTGTATGTTTTTTGACCGTCAAAAATTTTAGTAACGCCCATGAAATTTAAAACATATTGGTTTCCTTTCATTGTTACGTTTCCTTTACTGTCTTGATTGATGTTTTCTTTGGCATTATTCAAAGAATATTTAAAATCGATAACAATATTGTCGTAGCTTTTTATTTTAGAAGTTACTTCGTTCAATAAATCTTTCGCTTTTTTATCTTGCGCCTGAATAGAAGTGAAGCTCAAAAGCAAAATGATTGCCATTTGGAAACACTTTTTAGTCATGTTTGTGATAGAATTGTTGTTGATTTCTTGAATTTTTGCTTTCATGATTGGATTAATTTTGTTCATTATTAAAAAATTGATCAAGAGCATTTAAATCTAAAATGTTTACACTGCGTGCTTTACTGCCTTCAAACGGACCAACAATACCTGCTGCCTCAAGTTGATCGATCAAACGACCAGCTCTGTTGTATCCTAATTTTAATTTTCGTTGCAATAAAGAAGCAGAACCCTGCTGTGCATTGACAATAATCTCTGCCGCTTCTCTAAATAAAGTATCTCTTTCAGAAATATCTATATCAAGATTAATGCCACTTTCTTCTCCGACAAACTCTGGAAGCAAATAAGCTGTAGCATACGCTTTTTGTCCTCCAATAAAATCTGTAATTTTTTCTACCTCTGGGGTGTCAATGAAAGCGCATTGTACACGGATTACGTCGTTTCCGTTAGTGTATAATAAATCCCCGCGTCCAATAAGCTGATCTGCGCCTTGAGTATCCAAAATAGTTCTAGAGTCAATTTTAGAAGTCACTCTAAATGCTATTCTGGCAGGGAAATTGGCTTTAATTAAACCTGTAATAACGTTTACAGAAGGTCTTTGAGTTGCAATAATTAAGTGGATACCAATGGCACGGGCTAATTGAGCTAAACGCGCAATCGGAACTTCAACTTCTTTTCCGGCAGTCATAATCAAATCGGCAAACTCATCGACAACCAAAACGATGTAAGGTAAAAATCGGTGTCCAGCCTCTGGATTTAGTTTTCTAGATTTGAATTTTTCGTTGTATTCCTTAATGTTACGAACCATCGCATCTTTTAATAAAGAATAGCGATTATCCATTTCGACACAAAGTGAATTTAATGTATTGACAACTTTTGCATTATCGGTAATAATAGCATCTTCAGTATCAGGAAGCTTGGCTAAATAATGTCTTTCAATTTTATTGAAAAGCGTAAGTTCTACTTTTTTTGGATCGACCAAAACAAATTTTACTTCTGCTGGATGTTTTTTGTATAACAATGAAGTTAATACGGCATTTAATCCAACAGATTTTCCTTGTCCAGTTGCTCCAGCCATCAATAAGTGAGGCATTTTGGCAAGGTCGACAACAAAAGTTTCATTTGAAATGGTTTTTCCTAAAGCAATTGGTAATTCCATTTCGGCCTCTTGGAACTTCGCAGCTCCAATAACGCTTTTCATAGAAACCATAGTAGGGTTTTTGTTCGGAACCTCAATACCGATAGTACCTTTTCCTGGAATTGGCGCAATAATACGAATTCCTAGTGCTGATAATGATAAAGCGATATCGTCTTCTAAACTCTTAATTTTAGAAATTCTAATTCCGGCTTCAGGCACAATTTCATATAAAGTAACCGATGGGCCAACCGTTGCTTTAATTTGTGCAATTTCAATTTTGTAGTTACGAAGTGTATCTACAATCCTGTTTTTATTTTCTTCTAATTCTTCCTGATTGATAGTAATTCCGCCAGTCGAATATTCTTTTAATAAATCGATGGTTGGAAATTTGTAATTGGATAAATCCAAAGTTGGATCAAATAATCCGAAATCGGCAACTAAGCGAGAAGCCAAGTTTTCTTCGATAATATCTTCTTCTTCCGCTTTTTCAATTACAAAAGCTTCATCGGGAGAAACTAATGGCAGTTCTTGTTTTGGAGTAATTGGCTTTAAAACTGGATTTAATTCAATTTCAGACGAATGAGAAATAGTTGGCTTTAAAGCTTCTTTGTTAAGTTCGAATTGCGTGTCAACTGTTTTGATGTGAATGTCATCTATTTCAGGATCGCTTTCTACTTCTTCTTTAATAGCAAATTCTTCTAAATTGTACGCGCTTTCAGGTTGATTTACAGCTGGTTTTAAAGTGTCTAATTCTGATTTAAATTCTTTTTTAGTAGAATCAAAATACGATTGAATTTTTTCTGGCGATAATTTGATTTTGAAAATCAGATAGATAATTAAACCAAAAAGAAGTGTAAGCAATGTACCTGTTTTTCCGATATAATCTTGAAGGAATATGTTCAATTCGTAACCAATTGTTCCGCCTAATTCTGGTGCAGAAGTAGCAAAGAAACCAAACAGTACAGAAACGATAATAATGGCAAAAATATCCCAGAACCAGGTGTTTTTTAGTTTTTGAGTTGAAAGCTCCAATGCCAAAAACATTCCGGTTAGGAAAAATAGACGTACGAAAATAAAAGACGCAAGTCCGAAACCTCTGTAAATAATTAAATCGGCCAAATAAGCCCCGAATTTTCCGAGCCAGTTCTCAGCAACTTCGGTACGATCACCAAGCTGATTCACGACACTTTGGTCATTTTGCCATTGTCCGTTTACATAAAAAGAAATAAATGCGACCAATAGTGCAATAGAAAAAAGAACCAAAAGACAGCCTAAAACAAATCTTTGCTGTTTAGACATCTTAAATGATCTTTTAACTCCTTCCTGTTTTTCGTTTTTTTTATCTACAGTTTCTTTTTTATTTTTTGCCATTCTTGCGTTTTCCTTTGCCTAAATAAATTTTGGGATATAAATAATCAAGCCTATTGCAATTGCAGTCATTGCGGCAAAAAATACCGCTCCGGCAGCAATATCTTTAATAAAACCGATTCGTTTGCTGTAATCAGGATGGATAAAATCGGCAATTTTTTCGACTGCCGTATTTAATCCTTCAATAGCTAAAACTAAACCAATGGCTAAGGTTTGACATAGCCATTCGGTTTGAGAAATATGAAAATAGAATCCAGCAATTGTCATGATAATTCCCAATGAGAATTGAACCATAATGCTGTGTTCTGTTTTAATTAATTTTACAGCTCCGTTAAAAGCATACGTCATGCTTTTTAAACGACCTGTAACAAAAGTATTGTCTTTTTGAAACTCCATTTAAAGGAAAATATTATAGTGCTGCTAAAGCTGCTTCGTAATTTGGTTCGTTTGCAATTTCTGCTACTTGTTCTGTATGAACGATTTTTCCGTTAGCATCTACAACAATGATCGCTCTTGAGTGTAAACCTGCTAATGGTCCGTCAACGATTTCTAATCCATTTGCTTTACCAAAAGCGCCAGTTTGAAAATCTGATAAGTTAACCACATTTTCTAAACCTTCAGCACCACAAAAACGTTTTTGAGCAAAAGGTAAATCTCTAGAAATGCATAAAACAGTAGTATTTTCTAATCCGCTTGCACTTGCATTGAAAGTTCTAACTGATGTTGCACAAGTTCCAGTATCAACACTTGGGAAAATGTTTAAAACTAATTTTTTACCAGCGAAAGTGCTTAATGAAGCAACAGATAAATCGTTTTGTACTAATTTGAAGTCAGCTAATTGCGATCCAACTGCTGGTAATTCGCCTGATGTATGAACTGGATTTCCTCCTAATGTGATAGATGCCATGATTTTTGTTTAAAATTAATGAGGCTCAAAAGTAAGGATTAATATTTTAATCTAAAAGTATTTGTTAAGGGTTTAAGGAGAGATTAAGGATGGTTTTTTAGTGGCCACGAATTCACTTATTTATCAAATAATTTTAGATTTATTCCGTTTGTCGATAACCATAAAAGTCAATTGAAACCGTTTGCCCGCGAGAGGGATAGAAGCTGGCTACCGAAGTAGCGCGGATAGCCCGGCAGCATCCCGATAAAAGGGCGGATATGCGCAAAGTGAGTTAGCCCTTTTATCGGGATGATGTCTCGCTCAAATCATTATTTTTATGCACAAAAAAAGCGTCCCTAAATTAGAAACGCTTTCTCAGTCTTGTTTTTGTATTTATTCTTGGGAAGGAGGTCGACTTACTTATCGATTGAACCTAATACACGTTTCATAAACGTATTTAGAGCTTCTTTTTTATCTGTTCCTTGAGCAACCAATTTTTGTACTTCAAGGGCACCATACATGTTCGAAATCAATTCGCCGATTACGTCTAATTCTTCGTCTTTAAGAGAAGGAATTTCGGTCATCGCTTCTAGAACTTCGATTGTTTCAATGATATAATCCTGATCGTTTTCTTCGATGAATTGCGTTAAATGCTTTATTACTGGTAATTTCATAATTTAGACTTCTTAGATTTTTAGACATTCTTAGACTTCTTAGACTTTACTTTAAAATTTTTAAAACATCTAAGATGTCTAAAAATCTAAGCCAGTCTAACAATCTAAATTTAAGCAATTGCGTTTACAAGATCGATTAAAACTTCTTGTTTGTTCGTTTGCGTTTCGCCAACTAACTGTCCGTTTACGAAAGTGGCAAATGTTGGCAAGTTGCTCACATTAGCTAATTTTCTAGACTCTGGAGAGTTTTCTGCATCAACCAAAACAAAAGTGATAGCTTCATTTTCTGTTGCTAATTTTTTGAATTTTGGTTTCATAATACGGCAATTTCCACACCATGAAGCTGAATATTGTACTACTACTTTTTCGTTTTTAGCAACTAAATCTGCTAACGTATCTTCGTTTAAGTCGATTAACATTTGTTTATTTTTTGAGATTCTAAGGTGCTAAGATTCTAAGGTTCTGAGTTTTTTGAACCTTTGCGAATTTTAGCAACTATAATTTTTTGAGATTTTTTGAGAGAGGATTTGATTTCTAAGTTACTAAGGTCTAAGAGAAAATCTTAGAACCTTAGCATCTTAGTATCTTAGAAACTAATTAAAAATTAGTTAGCGCTTAAGTATTCAGCAGTACTGATTCTGTCTGCAGACATAGCTTCTTTACCAGCTTCCCAGTTTGCTGGACAAACTTCACCTTTAGTTTGAATGTGTGTGTAAGCGTCAACCATTCTTAAGTATTCGTTTACGTTACGTCCTAATGGCATATCGTTTACACTTTCGTGGAAGATTTTTCCAGTTTCGTCAATTAGGTAAGTAGCTCTGTAAGTTACGTTTGAACCTTCGATGATAACTGAATCAGTGTCTTCACTGTAGCTTGTAGATTCGATATCAAGAATACCTAAAATGTTAGCTAAGTTACGGTTTGTATCCGCTAAGATTGGGTAAGTAACACCTTCGATTCCACCATTGTTTTTTGGAGTATTTAACCAAGCAAAGTGAACTTCGTTAGTATCGCAAGAAGCACCAATTACGATAGTATTTCTTTTTTCGAATTCTGGTAATGCAGCTTGAAAGGCGTGTAATTCAGTTGGGCAAACAAAAGTGAAATCTTTTGGGTACCAAAACAATAATACTTTTTTGTTGTTGTTTACTGCTTCTTCAAAAATGTTGATTTTTAAATTATCACCCATTTCTGAGATAGCATCTACTGCAATACTTGGGAATTTTTTTCCTACTAAAGACATATTTTTCGTTTTACGTTAAAAATTTATTTCTGGTGCAAAAGTAGGGCATAAGTACAGGTACTTACAATAAGTTGTGATTATAAAAACTTATGAGTTGATAAATTTTGACTATTTAGTCTTTTAACTTATTGAATGTCAATATTTACGGGTAAGACGCCTGATGAACTATTTTTTTCTAAAAATTGAATTCCCACAGTTTTTTGAAATTCTTCAAAATCTTGATACGCTTCAAATAGTCCTGAAGCCTTTTTCAGATTCGGAATTAAAGGCAATGCATACGGATTTCCGAAAACAAATACGATGCATTTTTTAGTCTGTAATAATTCAGAAAGTAGTTTTAAAACTTCATTATCAATTTCGAAATTATTCAGAGGTTTTGCTTTTGGAACAAATAATGAAATTAAAATCGTTTCGAAATTGTCTAATTCTTTTTGAATTGATGAAATATCTGAAACTTCTAGATTTTCAAAAGCAAATTCTGGAGAATTCAGTTGTGGATTTAGTGTTTTGAAAAATGTATTTTCGGTATTTTTATATAAACTCAGTTTGGTAAGTTTATTGTTTTTCTGTGCTTCAAAAGCCAGTTCTGAACTTGAGTTATCGATGATTTTAGTAATTGCATTTTGAGCAATTTCTAAGTTTATTTTTGATGTTTTTTCGAAATCCAATTCGCCAGAAACCGCAGTACTTCCAGAAAGAATTCCTGCTTTTTCTTTGGCTTTCATGATTCTGTTGAAACTTTCTTCGATGCGTTCTGGCGATGCATTTTTCAAAATTTCTTCAATTCCTTCGGGAACATTTTCTGCGAAGCATAAAACATCGTTTCCGGCATTAAAAGCTTCCCATTCTAATTGTCCTTTAGTTTCATATAATTTAGAAACACTGTGCATGTTTAATGCGTCAGAAATTATTAAACCTTTATAACCTAATTTTTCACGCAAAAGATCCTGAATAACCGCTTTTGATAAAGTTGCAGAAGTATCTTTTCCGTCATTTAAACTTGGAACTGCCAAATGTCCAATCATAATTGAATCGACATTGTTTTCGATTCCTTTGATAAACGGATATAATTCGTTTTCCATCAATTCTTCTAAAGTTTCCTTTAAAACAGGTAATCCCAAATGCGAATCAACATTGGTATTTCCGTGCCCTGGAAAATGTTTCAGACAGCCTAAAACGCCAACTTCCGACATTCCTTTTAAATATTCAACCGAAAAATCGGCTACTTTTTCTTTGTTTTCACCAAATGAACGATAACCAATAACCGGATTATTTGGATTATTGTTGATGTCTGCCAAAGGCGATAAGTTATACTGAATTCCCGCTGCTTTTAAATCTAACCCAATTTGTTTTCCAACTTCGTAAACTAAATTAGATTTGTTTTCTGGCAAAGCGCCAAGCGTAATCGCATAAGGATATTGAGGTGTTTTTTCAATTCGCATGGCCAATCCCCATTCTGCATCAATACTGATTAAAAGTGGAGTAGAAGCGGCTTTTTGGTAACGAGCAATTAAGGCTTTAATTTTTTCGTAGCTGTCGTCATTAAAAACTACTTTTTTCTTACTCTCGTAATTGGTTGCAGCGCTTGCGCGACTATGGAAAAAAGTCAATCCGCCAATATTATGTTCTTTTATAAGGCGCTCGGTTTCTTGAATATTTTCTTCGGTGTCGTTGATGAACACGGCAGGAAAAAAGAATTGTCCTATTCTTTGGCGTAATGCTTCGGCTGTAATTTTCATTATTATAAAGGCTTTTTCATGCAAACTTTATTATCTATTTTTTTAGGACAGATAATTCGGAATGATGGTATAATTTGATTTTAAAATCAGTTGTGTTCTTCTTAAAAGGACACAATTATTTTTATTCGCTTACTTTAATTTGGCTTTCTTTTGTTTGGCTAATTGCTTTTTGGTTTCAAGCGCTTTTTCCAATCGGTTTTTGAAACGGAAAAGTTTTGGTAATCCTTCTAATCGATCTACAAGGGTGATTTCTTCGTAAACCAAAATAGCCTTTTCTAAAATCCTGATTTCATTTTCAAGGTCATTTTGGTTTTTGTAGATCGTAGCTAATCGATCATATGGATGATTTCCTTTAAAGCCTTCAGTAGCATTTTCTTCATACAATTCAATTGCTTTCTCAAGATTTCCAGTTTTTTCGAACTCAGCTCCTTTCAGATTTCGTTCGTTCTGCAAATTTTCATTGATTTCCATAGGTAAAGTTTGATTTGGGGTTTAAACTTCTTCTGATTTCTTCCCAAAATCTTTTGGGAAAGTTAAAAAACGTGATAAAATAAGACCTGGAATTGTAGCTATTAAAACCCAAACAAAGAAGTTTTGATAGCCTAAAAAATTCTGAATATAACCGCTCAACATTCCCGGAAGCATCATTCCTAATGCCATAAAACCAGTTGCAAGTGCATAATGCGCTGTTTTCGATTCGCCTTCTGCCACATGAATTAAATACATCATAAAACCTGTAAATCCAAAGCCGTAACCAAATTGTTCCAGAACAACCGTAATGCAAGTATAAAGATTTAATGGAGAATTTATTTCGAAAAAATATAAATTTATATGAAGGTGAAAAAGCTCTTGTGGCTGAAAATGAGCTAAGCCAATAAAACCAAGTATAGGAAGGTGCATTGCTAAAAACATCGGAAGCATCCATTTTGTTAGACCATGTTTAGAAATGGCAATTCCACCTAAAATACCGCCAACCGTAAGAGCAAAAATTCCTAATGTCCCGTAGATAATTCCAACAGCTTCAGTGTCTAATCCCATTCCGCCTAGTTCTCTTTTATCAAGCAAGAAAGGACTCAACATTTTCAATAATTGGGATTCTCCTAATCTGAAAACCAAGATAAAAGTTAAAATTAAACCAATTTGTTTTTTCTGGAAGAAGCTGGTAAATATAGTTGCGAAGTTTTGATGAGGTGTTTCTTTCTTATTTTCTACAGCATTAATTTCATTTTTTGGTGTGAAAATGAAATTGTAAGCAGTAATAAACACCATCAATAAACCTACACAAATCATGGTATACGACCAAGCTTTGGTATTGTCTCCATATTTATGTTCCAAATATCCAGCAAAAAGTACTACCAAACCGTTTCCTGCAAGCATAGAAAGTCTGTAAAAAGTACTTCTGATTCCAATAAAAAAAGATTGTTTGTCTTCGGGTAAAACCAATAAATAGAAGCCATCAGTCGCAATATCATTGGAAGCCGAAGCAAAAGCTGCGACCCAGAAAATCGATAAGGTCATGATGAAAAATCCGTCGAGCGGAATGGTGAAGCCGACCAATAGAAATGCAATTGAAATAATCAGTTGCATCAGCAGAAACCATTTTCTTTTGGTTCCAATTAATTCTATAAGCGGACTCCAAAGTGGCTTAATAACCCATGGAAGATATAATAAACTGGTATAGACTCCAATGTCTTCATTTGTAATTCCTAGATTTTTGTACATAATTACCGAAACCGAAATAATTATGGCATACGGTAATCCTGAAGCGAAGTTTAGAAGCGGAATCCAGAACCAAGGTTTATTATCTATTTTCATTAGGCTGATTTGGTGTATAGTTTTTAAATGGTTTTTTTAAGTCAATAGCAGTTGGGGTGCTTTCGTTTGCATAATAATCAATAAAAGTTACAGCGCAGGCTTTGTAAAGATTCAGTTTTCCTGCTGCTATTGCGAAAGTGATTTTTCCGTCAACTTCTTTTACAGTTACTTTTTCAACGATTTTTGTTGCGTCGTTAATATCAATTTTCGAAACGTGATCGCCTCCATAAACCACAATATAACGAACTTTTGTATTTAGCGGACTTTGGAATGTAAAGTTGTATTTAATGCTGTCTTTGCTATACTCCAAAACTTTTGGCGTATCAATAATTACGTGTCTTAAATTTGGAACCGCTGCAGGAAGTGCAGGATATTTATATTGGTTTTCTTCTAAATGACGCACTACGTCGAAATTTTTGCCCATAAACCATTTTGAACTGAAATAAGCACTTCCGGAAACATTTTTAAAAGTTCTTAAAAAATCAATTTGAGTTGGAATTTCGGTCATGTAATTCCAGTTTTTATCACCATCGGCTCTAATTTTGTAAGTAGCATGTCCGATGTAGATAGCAGTATTAGGATTTGTATTTTCAGACCACCATTTTACCAGTTTAGAGTAAGATGCTCTGGTATTGTTCATGCTCCAATACAATTGAGGCAAGATATAATCAATCCATTTTTGATCCATCCATAACATCGGATCTGCGTATAGATCATCGTAATTTGATGTAGATTGTGTTTCAGACCCTCTCGGATCTTGAGATTTGTTTCGCCAAACCCCAAACGGACTAATTCCAAATTGTACCCAAGGTTTGCTTTCTTTGATAGTTGTAGAAATAGCATGCACAAAATTGCTCACATTCGCACGGCGCCAATCAGAAAGGCTCAAACCAGCTCCGTATTTTTTGTAAGATGCAGTATCGTTAAACACTTTTCCAGGAACCGCATAAGGGTAAAAATAATCGTCAAAATGAATTGCGTCGATATCATATTTGTCCACGACTTCTTTTACTACTTTAGTTAAATGTGCTTGAACTTCTGGTAATGCAGGATTGTAATAATATTTTCCGCCATATTCAATCATCCATTCCGGATGTTTAAAAAAATCGTGTCCAGGGCTTAAAAGATTTTTATTTAAGTCGAAAGTTGCACGATACGGATTTAACCAAGCGTGAAATTCAAATCCACGGTTGTGTGCTTGTTCAATCATCCACTCTAGAGTGTCGTAATATGGGTTTGGAGCCAAGCCTTCTTTTCCAGTTAAAAATCGGGACCAAGGCGCAAATTCTGAAGGATAAATAGCATCGCCAACACTTCTAACCTGAACAATTACAGCATTGTAATTCAGTTTTTTATACGCTTCTAAAATTTCAAGATAATCAGCTTTTTCTTTTTCTACGTTGTCTGTTGCTTTTTGTGGCCAGTCAATGTTTACGACTGTTGCAATCCAGACTCCTCTAAATTCATTTTTAGGATGCAGTATTTTTTCCTGAGAAACAGATTTCCATCCAAAGAAAAACAAAAATAGGAGAGAGTATAGTAAGTGCTGATTTTTATGCATTTCAATCTTTATTTTAACAAGAACCAAAAATAGGCTTAATTTTTTTTCTGCCACGAATTCACGAATTTTTTTTAATCAAAGTTTTCCCGCTACGAATTCACGAATCATTTTATATAATCCAAGTAAGTATAATTCGTTTAATTAATCACGTTTTTTCTGCATAGATTTTTAAATAAATTCGTGAATTCGTGGCTATCTTTAATCAGGGAAAGAAATTTTCCCCATTGTTACTGACGGAATTCCTTTTTGCGAACCAAAATTATAATTGCCACCTGCAACAGTTTCATTGGCCAAAACGGCAAATAAGACCGCTTCTTTTGCATCGCCTGAAATTCCGAGAACGTCGCTTTTTTCAAATCTACAAGGCAATAAATCCTGTAACCAGCTCACTAATAACGGATTTCTTGCACCACCGCCAGACATATAAACTGTAAACTCTTCGATTGGTGTTTTAGTATTTTCTACAACAAACAAAACCGCTTCGGCAATCGTTTCTGCGCTCAAGCGTGTTAAAGTTGCCAGCAAATCTGATGCCGAAATGTTTTGTAAACTTAATTTTACCAGAGCCGAGTTTACAAAATCGTGATTAAACAATTCCTGACCGATAGTTTTTGGAAAGCTTTTCTGGAAGAAAGCATCACTTTTTAATTCGCTTAAAAGTTCCTGATTTACAGTTCCTTTTTTAGCAATCTCTGCGTCTTTATCGAAGCTTTTTTCAGGAAAAAACTGTTTGGTAAAAATATCGATTAAAGTATTTGCAGTTCCAGTATCGGTTACAAAGACCTCTTCGGCGTTTTGTGAAGCTGGTAAATAAGTGAAATTTGCAATTCCGCCCATGTTCAGCATAATTCGGTTTTCGCCTTTTTTACTGAATAACAAATAATCGCCATAAACTGCCAAAGGCGCGCCTTCGCCACCTGCAGCCACATGTTTTTGTCTGAAATCTGATAACGTTATAATTCCGGTTTTTACTGCAATATGATCGCCATCGCCAATTTGCAAAGTCGCATTTGGAAATTTTTCCTGCTGATGCAAAAACTTTGGCGCATGCAGAACCGTTTGTCCGTGTGAGGCAATTAAATCGACTTCGCTTGCGGGAACATTCCATTTGGAAAGACAATCGTTGATCATTCCAGCATGAAGGTTTGCAATCCATTCGTTCAATAAAACCAAATGCTGAAAATCAATTGTCTTTTTAGCAAACACTTTTCTGATTTCGGTTTTAATGTCTTCGTTGTAATCAATGGTTTCAAAGTGTTCGATTTTGACAACAGTATTTCCGCCTTCGCCCGAAACTTCGCAAAGAGCCAGATCAAGTCCGTCAAGTGAAGTTCCTGACATTAAACCTACTATTTTTCGAGTCTCTTTTTGGGCAATTTCGTAGAGAGCTTTTATGTTTTTATTCATTTCAACTAATCTTAAAAAAACGCAATTAATTTGGAAATGCTAAAATGAGATTATTTCAGATATAAAACTATAGATTTTAGACAATTTTTATTTTTTGAATGCCACTATTGTAGAATAATAATTTGTGGTAAAAATCCTAAAAAAAATAATTCATACTTCCCGTCTTTTCTATATATTTGCTGATAACCAATTTAAAAAAAATATATATGTTAGTTATTATAGGAATTTTTGTTTTCCTTTTTATCATCGGAATAGTAATCTACAATTCACTTATCGGAAAAAGAAATCAGGTTGCGAATGCTTTTTCTGCAATTGATGTAATGTTGAAAAAACGTTTCGATTTGATTCCGAATCTAGTTGAAGTCGTAAAACAATACACGAATTATGAACAAAGCACTTTGACTAAAATCGTGGAGCTCCGTTCAAAAGCTACTTCAGGAACTTTAACAGACAAAGAGAAAGCAAGTTTGGATACCGAATTAAGTTCTGCTGTAAAAGGCTTAATGGTAACGGTTGAAAATTATCCAGATCTAAAAGCAAATACGAATTTTTTAAATCTGCAAACAACTTGGACAGAAAGTGAAGAGCAAATCGCTGCAGCAAGAAGAACTTACAATGCAGTAGTGACCGATTATAATAATGCGATTATGATGTTTCCAGGCAATATGTTTGCAGGAATGTTGAGTTATACTAAAATTGATGTTTTAGAAACACCAGAAGAAGAACGTAAAAATATTAGTGCAAAAGAACTATTTAACAATTAATGGATTCAGAAATAAAATCGAAAGCAAACTTGCAGGACATTCTGAATACTTTAGAAGTTGATCGAAAAAAAATAGCAGAGACCTATAAAACAAGCTATATCTTATTTGGTCTTGCCGCAATAATTATAGCTGTAAGTATATTTATAGGATTAGGAGTTTTTGCAGTAATATTAGGGCTAGTTCCTTTAATTGTTGGAATCGTAATGTATTTTAGAATAGATGACGATGTCAAAAAATACAAAGAGGCTTATAAAATGAGTATTGTTGGAGCGGCGTTAAAAGACATCGACGATACGCTGGCTATAACGCCAAAAAGTGGGCTTCCAGAATACGAATTTATAAGCTCGGAGCTTTTTACAACCAAACCAGATCGCTATAAAACGCAAGATTTAATAAGTGGAACAGCAGATAAAACTTCTTTTTGGTTTGCCGAAGCTCATGCTGAATATAAAACAGAAACTCGTGATAAAAATGGGACAAAAACAACTTGGCACACCATCTTTAAAGGAATTGTTTTTGTAGCTGATTTCAATAAAAACTTTAATGTTTCGACTATTGTGCGTCCAAAAGGTATTACAGATGCTATTGGTTCATGGTTTTCGAAAAACGTTTTCAGTTTTGGCAATTCCGAGTTAGTTCAATTAGAAAATAAAGTCTTTGACGAAATATTTGTAACCTATTCCAAAAATCAAATCGAAGCACGGTACATTTTAACACCCGCTATGATGGAAAGGATTTTGGATTTAAATCAAAAATCGGAGGATACAATTTCAATATCGTTTATTAATTCTAAAATGTATATCGCTTTTCCTTTGTCTCACAATTACTTTGAAGCGCCAATTCATTCCTCACTTTTAGCTCCCGATTTACTAACCGATGATCTTTCGATTGTTCAGTTTATGCATGATATTGTACATGAATTGGATTTGAATACCAGGATTTGGGGGAAAGAGTAGGTTTTATAAATTAGCAATCACAGTTTGATTTTTTTACTATACTATGAAGAATACAATATTTACAATGTTATTGGGAGTTTTTATAAATGCGCTTTTTAATAATGCTGTTTATGCTCAGGAAAATGTTTCGGATTTAGGTCCTACTGTATCTTTAGATTATTCTGGGCTGTCATTTGAAAAAGTTGTAATAAATGGCAAAGTTGGTTTAAAGGATAAAAAAGGCAACTTAGTAATACCAGTAGAATATCAAGACGTTGACGTTTTTGATATGCAATTTCCAATAGCGGTTAAAAAAAATGATCTCTGGGGTGCAGTAGATTCTGCTGGCAAAATGGTTATTCCTGCAAAATATGAAGGGCTTTTTAGATTTCAAGATAAAAATTATGCTTCCGTTAAAAAAAATAATAAATATGGTTTGATTGACAAAACAGATCAGATTTTGCTTCCAATACAATATGATCAAGATCTCTGGTTTTATAAAGGACTATCAAGAATTTGTCTAAATGAAAAAATAGGACTTATTAACGAGCAACTCAAAATTATTTATCCTATTGAACTTAACAACTTGTATGCTTTTGACGAAACAGGATCAGCTGTAGCTTCAAAAAATGGAAAATGGGGATTAATTGATAATGAAGGAAATATAATTGCACCTTTTGTATATGATGCTGTCTCTTCATTCTATAATAATCGAGCGAAATATAAGCTAAATAAGAAAATCGGAATGATTGACAGAAGTGGTAAAGTAGTAATTCCAAATAATTATGAATCGCTTTCGGATTTATATTTGAATCAGATTGTTGCAGAAAAAGAAGGTAAAGTAGGGCTTTTAGATAGTGTTGGTAAAGTGATTATCCCTTTTAAGTATGATTCAATTCAGTTAGGTTTAAAGGATTATATACCAGCCAAGAAAAAAGGTAAATGGGGATATATTAATAAATCTAACAATGTGGTAATTGATTTTAAATATGAAGAAGCCCTAATGACCACGGCTGATTTTTTTGTTGTAAAACAGAAAGATAAATATGGAGCTATTGATAGAGATGGAAAAATTATACTGCCATTTATTTTTGATGAAGCAATTCTATCGGATGATTTTATTACCATTTACCCTTCGCTGGAATATAGATTCACAAAAGACGAACAAAGCATTTATTTTAATGAAAAGCTGGAGTGTGTAAAAAATTGTAGAAAATTAAGTAAGTTAGGATTGGATAATTATAGGATTAAAAAATAAAAAAACAATTATTACAATAAATAAACCCCTCGATTTTTTAAAATCGAGGGGTTTCATTTTAAATTCTACGCCAACTCCAAATAAGGATTTAGAGTTTCAGCCAATTCATTGAGCCAGTAAAAACTGTCTCTTAATTTGATGATTTCGCTTTGAAATGTTTCATGTTCGCTCAAAACGCATAAAGCGAGTGTAAAATTTACCTGCCTTAAAGTTTTAGCCATTTCAACAGGATCGATTCTTTCGTTGAAGAAATTCAAAAGCTTGATTTCAGTCTGTTTTGAAATTGTGTTTGTACTCATAATCTTTGTGTTTAGGAAAAGAACCCGCACAGCTAAGGTGTCCTACGCCACAAAGTGCGTTGCAGTTGTTTCCAATACCGCCACCATACCGCACGGGCAAAAGTTTTTTTGATATCATATTTCTTTGTGTTTAGGATTGTAAAGATATCAAAAAAATATTTTAAAGTAAGAAAAGGATTATGTTTTAAAATTCACAAAGTAAAGATACAGGATATTTTTCTTCACGAAATATTTTCATATGATTATCAAGATCAGAAAATATGCTTTCAAATCTATCAAAAGAAGATTCATAACCATAGCTTCCATCTTTTTTGAAACTTTCTTTAATTTTAAGTGTACCAATAACTTCAAATTTATCTTTAAAAGATATAATATCTCTATGAGTTACTAAATGATAGCAAAGTCCAAATAAAAAATTATCTTGATTAGCATATTCCCAAATTTCATCTACATTTGGCTGTTGCTCTAAAATGGTTTTCCAATCATAAGTTGAAGGAATTTTTCTGCCAGAAATGAAACAAGATTTTAAATCTTCAACAGTTGGCTTGTTTACGCCTTTATATGTTGTGATAGCCAAATCATATGAACATTGTCCTCTTTGTTGTGTAACTTTGGCGCAAATTACGGCATAATAATTATTGTCTGAAAGTTGGAAAGTTAGCAAATCATTTGGCTGAAAATATAGATTTTTAATAATCCTGTATTTTTTTCTTTTTCTAACTTTCAAATTTGGCTGACTTATTTTCTTTAAAAGTTTATCAAGCTCTTTTTGTCTTTTTTTACCTTCATTGGCATCGCATTCCTCAGTCCATATTTTTACCCCAGCTTTTATTTCAATAACACGTTTTACTTCTTCAAGAATTTCTTCGGTTAATTCACCAATTTCCCAAAAAGCAAGTGCATAAGATGTTACAAAAATTTCGTGATAGAAATCGGTATCGTCGCCGTAATCTTCTATGATAAAAGGAATTTCTTTTTTAATGGTTTCTATAGTTGCATCGCTGTCATATAAATCCATTATTAATTCGTAAGTATCTCGAGCTAAATCACCATCGATTATTTTTACGCCGTCTGTTGCCATTGTGTTTTTGGAATTATTTTAAAAAGAATATCAGGCTAAATATATAAAGTTTTGGATATTTGTTTTAATTATGATCGAAAAAATCTTAACAGACTACATTACATTTATCAGAAGCTTCGAAGCTTTATTAAAAGATAAATACCAAAAAGACATAAATCCATGTTCATTTTCAATTACTTTCTTTGAAAGAGTAGGTTCAATTGAGGGGATTGAATATTATTTTCACGGAAGTGGATGCACTGCAAAAAAAGATGGAGTTACTTATGCTTACGATATTTCAATTTTTGAAAAGGATATCATCGAATTTACTCAATGGGAAATTACAGAGTTTATTAAAACACATCCAGAATATCAAAAATTAAATTATAGTGAAAATTATATCGAGTATGAACTTTACCAGCTTATAAATAAAGGAATTTTAGAATGGTTAACTTTTGAGAGAATTGAAGGAAAAGCTTTTGGATGTGTGTTTAAATGTTATAGAGTTGTTCAGGAATCGTTTTTTCTTCAATAAACCTTCTTATGAAACCAAGTGCCTGCCCCGATGGGAGCGGCATCTCCCGATAAACAAAAACTACGGGTAAAAGCTTTGTTTTTGTTTATCGGGAATATAGCGGACAGCAGGAAATAGCTCCTGATTTAAAATTCCAACCTAAAAACAGCATCAAAGAAAACCTCTGCCACTTTGTAACTCTAAACCTTTGAACCTAAAAAAATAACTATTTTTGTACTTCAAAAGAAAAGCAAAAATGTCAATACTTAAGGATTTAGAGCAATTAGCCGGCGAACTCGAAGGCATACTTTTATACGATGATCTTCATAAAACACTTTATTCGACAGACGCATCAGTGTACCGGATTCGGCCAAATGCAGTGGCTTTGCCTAAATCTACGGCAGATATTAGCAAATTAATTCGCTTTGCGGGAAAACACAATATTTCGATTACACCGAGAACCGCAGGAACTTCACTGGCAGGACAAGCCGTTGGCGAAGGACTTGTGGTGGATGTTTCGAAACATTTTACCAAAATATTAGGTTACGATGCCGAGAAAAAAACGGTTACCGTTCAGCCAGGTGTTATTCGCGATGAGCTGAATTTGTATTTAAAACCATACGGAGTATTTTTCGCTCCAATTACATCAACTTCAAACAGAGCGATGATTGGCGGAATGGTGGGGAATAACTCCTCTGGAACAACTTCGATTCGGTATGGCGTTACGCGTGATAAAATTGCTGAGGTAAAAGCGATTTTGAGCGATGGAACTGAAGTAGCTTTTGGCGAATTGACTTCGGCCGAATTTATCGAGAAAACAAAAGGTGATTCTTTAGAAAATAAAATCTACAAAAGCGTTTACGACGAACTTTCGGTAAAAGAGAATCAGGAAGAAATTATAAAAGAGTTTCCGAAACCTGAAATTCACAGACGAAATACGGGTTACGCGGTTGATATTCTGTTAAAATCAGAATTATTTGGCGGAACAGAACCAACTATAAATCTTGGAAAACTGCTTTGCGGAAGCGAAGGAACTTTGGCCTTTACAACCGAAATCACTTTAAAAGTAGACGATCTTCCACCGCCTCACAGTATTATGGTAGTGGCACATTATCATACGATTCAGGAATCGTTAGAATCGGTTGTCGTGGCAATGAAACATCATTTGTATACTTGCGAAATGATCGATGACACGATTTTGGATTGTACAAAAACCAATCGCGAACACATTAAAAACAGATTCTTTTTGGTTGGAGAACCCAAAGCGATTATGTTGTTTGAAGTGGCATCGCACACTTTAGAAGATGCCGAAAATCAAGCAAACGCCTTAATTGCCGATTTAGAGAAACACAATTTTGGATATGCTAGCGTTAAATTATTTGGAGCTGATATTGACAAAGCCAACGAGCTTAGAAAAGCAGGATTAGGTCTTTTAGGAAGTATTGTAGGAGACGATAAAGCAGCCGATTCTATTGAAGATACAGCGGTAGAATTAAGCGATTTGCCAGCATACATTGCAGAGTTTTCGGCAATGATGTTGCGCCACGGACAAGAAGCGATTTATTATGCGCATGCCGGTGCAGGAGAATTGCATTTGCGTCCGGTTTTGAATTTGAAGAAAACTGAAGATCTAAAATTATTTAGAACCATTGCGACCGAAGTAGCTCATTTGGTGAAAAAATACAGAGGTTCGTTAAGCGGTGAACATGGCGACGGAATCGTGCGCGGTGAGTTTATTCCGTTTATGATTGGCGACAAGAATTACGAATTGCTGAAAAGAATCAAATTAGCATTTGACCCGAATTCGGTTTTAAATATCGGGAAGATTGTCAATGCTTTGAAAATGGATGAAAATCATCGTGTAGTTTCAGGAAGGATAGAACCAGATATTAAAACGTTTCAGGATTTCTCTGATAGTTTAGGAATTTTGCGTGCTGCCGAAAAATGCAACGGTTCGGGAGATTGCCGAAAAATGCCATCAGCAGGAGGAGCAATGTGTCCGAGTTATCGTGCGACTAGAAATGAGAAAGAAACCACTCGTGCGAGAGCAAATGCTTTACGCGAATATTTGACGTATTCTGAAAAAGAAAACAAATTTGACCAAAAAGAATTATACGAAGTTTTTGAGTTGTGCGTAAGTTGTAAAGCTTGTGCAAGCGAATGCCCGAGTAATGTTGACGTAGCGACTTTAAAAGCAGAATTTTTATACCAATACCAAAAAGCAAACGGATTTTCGACTAGGAACAAGATTTTTGCGAATAACGCCAAATTGAATAAAATGGGAAGTTTGTTTCCGTCGATTACGAATTTTATTTCGAATCAGTCTTTGGTGAAGAAAACAATGGGAATTGCGCCTGAAAGGCAAGTGCCGTTTTTGGCGAAAAAGACGTTTAGAAAATGGTATGAAAATAACAAACCTAAAAACGGAGATTTCCCAAATGGAAAATTGTATTTGTTTGTAGATGAATTCACGAATTATTACGACGTAAATATCGGAATTGATGCTTTTGAATTATTGACGAAATTAGGTTACGAAGTTTTAATCGTAAATCACGAAGAAAGCGGAAGAACTTATTTATCTAAAGGATTTCTGGAAGAAGCGAAAAAGATCACGGATATCAATATCAATATTTTCAAAGATTTGATTTCGAGCAATACGCCATTAATTGGAATTGAACCTTCGGCGATTTTGAGTTTTAGGGATGAATATTTACGATTGACATCGGATAAAGAAAGTGCGGAACTTATTTCGCAAAACGCATTTACAATAGAAGAATTTTTCAAAAAAGAAATCATCGACGGAAAAATAACTCCAGATTCATTCTCAGAAGAAGCGAAAGAAATTAAAATTCACGGGCATTGTCATCAAAAGTCATTAAGTTCTGTTGAAGCGACTTTTGCGATGCTGAATCTTCCTAAAAATAATACAGTTACGATTTACAATTCGGGTTGTTGCGGAATGGCTGGTTCTTTTGGTTATGAAAAAGAACATTATCAAGTAAGTATGCAAATGGGAGAGGACACGCTTTTTCCAAAAGTGCGCAACACTGCCGAAAACGTAAAAATTGCCGCTGCAGGAACGAGCTGTCGCCATCAAATTTACGACGGGACAAAACGTGAAGCACAGCATCCGGTTAGTATTTTGAGAAATTGCTTGAAGTAAAGTTTAACCGCAATCCCGATAGCTGTCGGGAGCTAAGATTTACGCTAAGAACGCAAAGTTTTTTTGTTCTCGCAGATTTGGCAGATTGAGCAGATTTAATTTTAAATTTTTAATATGTGGCAAAAAAAAAACTTTGTGGCTTGGTGTCTTCGTGGCAAAAAAAAACTTCATCGAAAACAAAATCGTTTTATATATTTGAAATCAAGATAATTTTTGCATTATTTGCAAAATAAAACAAAAAGAACTGAATTAAATTAATTTATAACAGCAAAACATTATATGGCATTTTCAAGTTTATTCCGAAAGAAAACAGTACAGGATATTCTGAAGCAGGTTGCACAGAACGAAACAGACGGTCATAATGCCTTAGGAAAACACTTGACAACTAGGGATTTAACGGCTTTTGGAATAGCGGCTATTGTTGGAGCGGGAATTTTCAGTACTATTGGAAAAGCCAGTGCAGACGGAGGACCAGCTGTAATTTTCTTATTCTTATTTACTGCTTTGGCGTGTAGTTTTGCTGCTTTTGCTTATGCAGAATTTGCTTCGATGGTTCCAGTTTCAGGAAGTGCTTACACCTATTCGTATGTCGCTTTTGGCGAGTTAATTGCCTGGATAATTGGTTGGGCTTTAATCATGGAATATGCCGTTGGAAATATAACCGTCGCCATATCGTGGAGTGATTATTTCACGGGACTTCTACAAAGTGGTGGCATTCATTTGCCGCAATGGATTCAGATGGATTACCTAACTGCTTCAAATGGATTTAATGATGCCGAGGCCTTAATGCGAGGGGGTAAATCATTCGAAAATTTAAGTGTTGCTTTACAGCAAGCGCATACAGCCTGGACAACTGCACCAACAATCGGATCTTTTCATTTCGTAACCGATATACCAGCATTATTCATTATTATTCTGATTACAGCTTTGGTTTATAGAGGAATGAAAGAATCTCGTAATGCCAGTAATTTAATGGTTGTAGTAAAACTTTGTGTGGTTCTTTTAGTAATTGCTGTCGGGATTTTTTATGTAGATACAGCAAACTGGGATCCGTTTGCTCCAAATGGTGTTAGCGGAGTTTTAAAAGGAGTTTCTGCCGTTTTCTTTGCTTATATTGGTTTTGATGCGATTTCGACAACTGCTGAAGAATGTAAAAATCCTCAAAGAGATTTACCACGCGGAATGATGTGGGCGATTATTATTTGTACGATTCTTTATATAGCTATCGCTTTGGTTTTGACAGGAATGGTAAAATATCACGAATTAAATGTTGGAGATCCTCTTGCATTTGTTTTCGATAAATTAAACTTAAAATGGATGTCAGGAATTATCGCGGTTAGTGCAGTAGTGGCGATGGCAAGCGTTTTATTGGTTTTCCAAATGGGACAGCCTCGTATCTGGATGAGTATGAGCCGTGATGGTTTATTGCCAAAGAAATTTTCTACCGTTCACCCAAAATTCAAAACTCCATCTTTTGCAACTATCGTTACAGGATTTGTAGTAGCAATTCCGGCGTTATTCTTAAACCTGACAATGGTGACCGATTTATGTAGTATCGGGACTTTGTTTGCCTTTGTGTTGGTTTGTGCAGGCGTTTTAGTTTTACAAAACAAACCTGAAATTCCAAGAGGAAAATTCAAAACACCTTATATCAATTCAAAATTTATTCTTCCAATATTAATGATTGTGGGGTTATATTATGCTTTTGCTTTCAACAATAAAGCTACAATGGCATTTATCAATAACGATCCGCAGATTTACGATGCAACATCAATTGTAACTTCTTTAGATAAATCAGAATCAGAGCAAGTTTTCAAATATTTAGAGAGTATTGAAGTAAACAATAAAACAGCTGAAACTTCAGATTTAGAACATTTATTAGGACAATATCAAGACGACGAAGTAAAATATGCTGAGGTTGTAAAAGGATTGCCAATTGCAGATTCTGCAAAGTATGAGTCAGGATTTGGCTTATTCAAACACAAAATTCCAATGTGGATATTCTTATTTGTTTTGGTTGGATTAGCTGTTTGGGCTTTCAGAAAAAATCTGTCTTTAATTCCGCTTTTAGGATTAATCTGCTGTTTGTATATGATGGCCGAATTAAGCGTTTGGAATTGGATTTATTTTACAGTTTGGTTAATAATCGGATTGCTGATTTATTTTGGCTATAGCCGAAAAAACAGTAAATTGAATACTGAAAATATAGTTTAAAAAGTAAATTTTTTATAGAAAAGCCGTTCTGAGTACTTCAGAACGGCTTTTTGCATTATTGATATTTTATAGAAATATTCTTATGTTTTAAAAACACTTTTCCTTAAGTTTGTTTTCAGTAAAATTTTAAATTTAATTAGTAATACATGGGTTTTCTCGATAAAATATTGGGCAAAAAAGAAGCTTTAATACAATCTAATGCAGACTTCTGGAATTGGTTTTTAAAACATGAAAAAGATTTTTTTAAAACAGTTCAAATAGGAGATAATATACATAAAGATTTTTTTGATAAACTAGCTCCAAAACTAGATGAAGTTCATGAAGGGATTTATTTCCTGACAGGAATGTTTAATGATCAAACAGCTGAATTAATTCTAACTCCGGATGGAGCAATTAGAAATATTTATGCGATAGAAGAATTAGTAAATGCAGCGCCTGAAATTAAAGGTTGGAAATTTACAGCCCTTAAACCAGCGTCAGATATTAAGGATGTTAGTATTACTTACGAAAATTTCGATTTTAATAAAGACAATTTAAAATTTTATCCCAACATACATAAAAACTACCCTGACGAAATTGATTTGACGATTGTTTACGATCATTTCACAGAGGATAAAAAACAGCAAGTCACTAATGGAGTTTATATTTTTCTGGATAACTATTTAGGCGAATTGCATTCAGTTACTTTAATAGACAATATGAAAGTGGTGGGGACAAATGACATTTCGAAAGAATTAATTTCGATCGAAAAATTAAGAGATTACCTAATTTGGAGAGAAAAGGAATTCGTTGAAAAATACGAAGGAACGAGGCATAATACAGAAAATGACAGCTATGCTAATTTTGAAGGTAAAAAACAAGATGGGTCAATAGTTTTAGCATTAATTAATACCACATTAATTCAGTGGGATAAAAAAGCATCACATCCATGGATTTTTATTGTGACAATTCCGTTTGATGACTGCGGTAATGGCGGACTTCCAGATGAAAAAACGTATAAATTATTAGATAGTATTGAAGAAGAAATAATACAAATTTTGCCAGATTCTGATGGATATTTGAACATCGGGAGAGAAACGGCTGACAACAAAAGAGAAATCTTTTTTGCTTGCAAAGATTTCAGAAAACCAACCAAAGTAGCCGATGACTTAATAAAAGAATACAATGGGTTTTTTGAAATTAGCTACGAAATTTATAAAGACAAATACTGGCAGACATTTAGGCATTTTGAGCCAAGATAAATGACAAAAGCCGTTCTGATGTTGTTCAGGACGGCTTTTATTTTAAAAAAAATCCGCTAAGAGAAAAGATCTCCAGCGGATTCAAACAATCTAATAAAAAATGTGCAAATTTATTTATAGAGGAATGTTTGCCTTTATTTTGACTGATTTTCTCGCGCAGATTTTGCAGATTATTTTTATAGATTTCTAGAATAAAATCTGCATAATCAGCCAAATCTGCGAGAGAAAAGCTTAGCGAATCTCTGTGAAAACTTCTTTGTGAATCTCTGCGGAATTCGAATTCAAAATCCCAAGCTCAACCATACAAGCTCTCATCATTTCATAAGTACGGTCAATATCATTATCCAAACCAATAGAAAAACGAATCAAACCATCTGTCAATCCCATCTCTTTCTGTTCTTCTAACGGAATTTCGCTCGAAGTTGAGGTTCCCGGAGCGCTGAATAACGTTTTATAAAAACCTAAACTTACAGCCAGATAACCAAGATTTCTTTCCTGCATTAATTCCATCAATTCATTGGCTTTTTCTAAAGTTCCAACATCAATCGTTAGCATTCCTCCAAAACCGTATTCTGGATTAATCATCGTTTTATATAATTCGTGACTTGGATGGCTTTTTAAACCCGGATAAACCGTTTTTAAACCATCTTTTTCGAACTGATCAGCCAAATAATGCGCATTATGACTGTGCTGTTTAATACGGATATGAAGTGTTCTCAAATTTTTCATCACACTTGCCGAACGCAAACTATCCATCGTTGGACCTAAAAGCATACTTGCGCCAGAATTCACATTTTTCAGTGAATTAATAAATTCTTTTGATGCACAAGTCACCCCGCCAACTGTATCACTGCTTCCGTTAATGTATTTTGTCAAGCTATGAATTACGATATCAGCACCCAATTTTGCAGGAGAAACAGATAAGGGTGAAAATGTATTATCTACAACCAATTTCAAATTATGCTTTTTGGCAATTTCTGCCAAGCCTGCAATATTTGCAACTTCCAAAAGAGGATTGCTAACCGTTTCGCAATACAAAACTTTAGTTTTAGAAGTAATTGCAGCTTCAACAACGTCCAATTTCGTAATGTCAACAAAGCTTGTTTCAATTCCGAATCTTGGTGTAAAGTTTTTCAGGAAAGCATATGTTCCGCCATAAATAGTTCGGCTCGAAACAATATGATCGCCTGCCCCGCACAATTGCAATAGAGTAGGAGTGATTGCGCCCATTCCAGATGCAGAAACGTTTGCGGTTTCTGTTCCTTCCATCGCCGCTAAAGCCTGATCTAAATATAAATTACTCGGTGAAGAATGGCGAGAATACAAATAACAGCCTTCCATATTACCTTCAAAAGTATCAAACATGGTTTTAGCCGAAAGAAAAGTATAAGTCGAAGAATCAGAAATCGACGGATTCACGCCACCAAATTCGCCAAAATATTGCAAATCCTGAATTTTATCTGCTGGGTTAAAGTTTTTCATATTAGTTAGTTTTTTTGTTTTGTTTGCTTCGCCCATTCGGCTTTCAGCCTCGGGTCAAGTTTCAGGTTTTAAGTTCCAACAACCTGAAACTTGAAACCTGAAACAAAATTATTAGGAGCTATTTCCTGCTATTCGTTTCAATCTTTTGTGCCGAACCCTGGCACAAAAGGATTTCCACTTCTATCAGGGCTAGGGCACTCATTTTCAAAAGAAATCCCATCCAAAATAAGGTCTAATAAGAAAATTAATCAATCATAAATTGAATAATTAGATTTTAAAACTGTAAAAATGTATTTTTTATGATTTTAAATCTAAATTTGATTTAAAAAACACAGTGGGATAGATTTTCTTTCTTTTGTGATAAGCTATCAATCATCAACCAAAAACCATCAACTAAAAATGACTTTAGATGCTACAGATAAAAAACTCTTGGTTTTGCTTCAAACCGATAGTAAAAAAACAACCAAAGAATTATCATTAAAACTTGATCTTTCTGTTACAGCGGTATACGAAAGAATCAAGAAATTAGAACGCGAAGGCATAATAAAAAACTATGTTGCCTTAGTCGATAAATCCAAAATCGAAAAAGGTTTTGTGGTTTTCTGTCATTTAAAATTGATTCAGCATACGAAAGAATTCCTAACCAAATTCGAAAGCGAAGTCATCAAACTCAATGAAGTTTTGGAGTGCCATCACGTAAGTGGCGACTACGATTATATTCTGAAGGTTTTAGTAAAAGATATGGAGGCGTATAGAGAGTTTTTAGTCACAAAACTAACTTCATTGCAGCATATCGGAAGTACACAAAGCATGTTTATGATTAGCGAAGTGAAGAATTCTACGGTGATTTCTTTCTAAGGCACTAAGGTTCTGAGATGCTGAGGTTCTAAGTTTTTTAATCTCGTAAAGACACGAAAGCGCAAAGTTTTAATTGAATTGCCTCCAGCTTTAGCTGGAGGTTTTAGATAGGATTAAAAGGAGGCTTTAGCCAAATTTGTGTTAGTTTGGCTAAAGCCTTTTAGTTTTGGCATTATTTGCTATCCAGCTAAAGCTGGACGCTATTCATTCGAGTAAAAACTTTGCGTCTCTGCGTCTTTGCGAGATTAAAAACAAAACTTAGCTTCTTTGCAGCATATCGGAAGTACACAAAGCATGTTTATGATTAGCGAAGTGAAGAACTCTACGGTGATTTCTTTCTAAGCTACTAAGATGCTAAGATTCTGAGATTCTAAGTTTTTTCGTAGAGACGCGCTGCAGTGCGTCTAACGTCTTGTTTGTCATCCTGAGGAACGAAGGATCACACTAGAAATTCCATAAACTGAATTGCCAATCTTTGTAGAGTTTCATGTGTGATCCTTCGTTCCTCAGGATGACAAAATTACTCATGAAAAAACATTTCATATTAAAATCAATAAAAACTTTGTGATTCTGCGTCTTTGCGAGATAAAAACAAATTATACAATCTTACCAGCTTCAAGATTAAAACAGGCTAATATTTCACACAAAAAACATTGAAAATTAAACCTCAAACAGAACTTTATTGCTTAATTTTGTAACCGCTAAAATAAAAACAAATTACTATGAGTTCATTTGACGTAGTCATTATAGGTTCAGGTCCTGGAGGATATGTATCAGCAATTCGTTGCGCACAATTAGGTTTCAAAACGGCAATTGTAGAAAAATATAATTCATTAGGTGGAACTTGCCTTAATGTAGGTTGTATTCCTTCAAAAGCATTATTATCTTCTTCTCATCATTATGCTGAAATTGCTCATTTTGCAGATCACGGAATTGAAGTTTCAGGAGATGTAAAAATTAATTTAGAGAAAATGATCGCACGCAAACAAGCTGTTGTAGATCAAACAGTAGGTGGAATCAACTACCTAATGGATAAAAATAAAATTACTGTTTTCAATGGTTTAGGTTCTTTCGTAGATGCAACGCACATTGCTGTTGCAAAAGCTGACGGAACGTCTGAAACTATCGAAGCAAAATATACTGTAATTGCTACAGGATCAAAACCATCTTCTTTACCATTCATCAAAATTGATAAAGAAAGAATCATTACTTCTACTGAAGCTTTGGCTTTAAAAGAAGTTCCAAAACACTTAGTAATTATTGGTGGTGGAGTTATCGGAATCGAGCTTGGGCAAGTTTACCTTCGTTTAGGAGCTCAGGTTTCTGTAGTTGAGTTCATGGACAGAATTATTCCAGGAATGGACGGAGCTCTTTCTAAAGAATTGACTAAAGTGTTGAAAAAACAAGGAATGAAATTCTACGTTTCTCATAAAGTAAAATCAGTAGAAAGAAACGGTGATGCTGTTGTAGTCCAAGCTGAAAATGCAAAAGGAGAAACAATCACACTTGAAGGAGATTATTCATTAGTTTCTGTTGGTCGTCGTCCTTATACAGACGGATTAAATGCTGACAAAGCTGGAGTTAAAATTTCAGATAGAGGACAAGTTGAAGTAAACGATCATTTACAAACTAGTGTTCCAAATATCTATGCAATTGGTGACGTTGTTCGTGGAGCAATGTTAGCGCATAAAGCAGAGGAAGAAGGAGTAATGGTTGCTGAAATCTTAGCAGGTCAAAAACCACATATTGATTATAACTTAATTCCTGGTGTAGTTTATACTTGGCCAGAAGTTGCAGCAGTTGGTCAAACTGAAGAGCAATTGAAAGCGGCAGGAGTAAAATACAAATCTGGAAGTTTTCCATTTAAAGCGTTAGGACGTGCAAGAGCAAGTGCAGACTTAGATGGATTCGTAAAAATCTTAGCTGACGAAAAAACAGATGAGGTTTTAGGAGTTCACATGATTGGAGCGCGTACAGCAGATTTAATTGCTGAAGCGGTTACTGCAATGGAATTCAAAGCTTCTGCTGAAGATATTTCTAGAATGAGCCACGCGCACCCAACTTTCGCGGAAGCGGTAAAAGAAGCAGCTTTGGCAGCAACTGAAAATAGAGCTTTACACGTATAATTTTTACGTTGAATCATATTTAAAACCGTCTCGTTAAAAAACGAGACGGTTTTTTTATGCAATATATTTAAGCGTCATATAATATAATAATCAAAAATAATTTTGTAAATTAGATGTGTAGTTCAGGTGCTATCTTTATGATAATTAAAAAGATAGTATTATGAAAACTAAATATGTAGTTCCAGTTTTGATTGGAGCAGGAATCGGAATCGCGTTGTACTCGTGCGGAGGAGGAATTCCAAATAAAGCAAAAGCTTTAACAAACTTTGACAGCGCAAAATATCTCGGAAAATGGTACGAAATTGCCAGATTAGATTACAAATGGGAAAGGGATTTGAACAATGTAACTGCCGAGTATTCTTTGAACGAAGATAAAACTATAAAAGTCGATAATAAGGGCTATAATGTCAAAAAAGACAAATGGGAACAAAGTGTCGGGAAAGCTAGATTTGTCAAAAAGGACAATATTGGTATGCTGAAAGTCTCATTTTTTGGTCCTTTTTATTCTGGTTACAATGTCGTAGCAATCGATCCTGATTACAAATACGCACTTGTAGCTGGAGAAAGTTTAAAATACATGTGGATACTTTCTAGAGAAAAAACAATTCCCGAAAGTATAAAAGCAGATTTTCTTATCAAGGCTCAAGAAATTGGGTATAAAGTAACCGATTTAGTTTGGGTAAAACATGATAAGACAAATTAAAAAATAAAAAGTCCGTCAGATGTAACACTGACGGACTTTTTATTTTGAGTTAAAAAATGTTTAGGCAGTAAAAACACTCTTGTAATTATCCCAGTATCTGTAGATCAAGAATAAATTTCCTAGAAAAAGGAGAGCCGCAATAGGCAGGCCATCTGGCGCAAGGAAATAATTGATAAACAAAATATTTACCGTAATCGGTAAGATCAAGATGTTTGCTAAAGTTACATAACGTCCAGTTACAAATGCAATTCCACAAAGCAATTCGATAGATTTTGCTAAAGGCATTAAATACGTAGAAGCCATTAAACCAACATTAAAGGCTTTAAAGTCTCCTGTCGTTTCTGGCTCAGGCATAAGATGGAAAAAATAACTGATAGAGGCGAAAAGCAGCAAAAGACCGATTAAAACGCGGACAATAATTGTGGCAATTTTCATAATACTTAGGATTTTTTAAGGGTTAAAAAATATAATTAAGTTATTGGAAAAGATGCAATCTAAAGCTTAAAGGAGAATCTCAAATTATTTTTTTTGAGGTTCTTTTTTAAGAATTTTACAATCAAATTAATGCTCTTTTAGGATTAATCTAAATGTATATCAAATATAACGAATTTTTTCTTATAAAAAGTATCTGTTTTTAACAGTTTTGTAATGTAATTCAAAACGTTGGATTATTTTTTTGTTTTCTGCTAATGAAAGAATTTTGTCGTAATTTTGACCTTTAAAATTACCATTTTTGAGAGTTTCCATCCGTAAAAATATTGCCAATCCGAAACTGTTTAAAGAACAGCTTTTAAGTTGGGCGCAGCAATTTCGCGAAGTCGTTTTTTTAGACAGTAATTCTTATCCGCAGCAGTATTCTAGCTTTGACTGCATATTGGCAGTAGATGCTTTTACGTCTTTAAAAACAGATTATTACAATGCTTTTGAAGATTTAAAGCAATATCAGCAAAACACAAAAGATTGGCTTTTTGGATATCTTTCTTATGATTTAAAGAATGATATTGAAGATCTTCAATCGAATAATTTTGATGGTTTGGGCTTTCCTGACTTGTTTTTCTTTCAGCCTAAGAAGGTTTTTATTCTAAAGGGAAATGAACTCGAAATTCAGTATTTACTGCTTTGCGATGATGAGCTTGAAGAGGATTTTAATGATATATTCAAAAGTCAAAAGTCGAAAGTCGAAAGTCACGAAACGATAATCATACAGCAACGTATTTCGAAAGAATTGTATGTTGAAAAAGTAAATAAAATGCTTCATCATATTCATATTGGGGATATGTACGAAGCAAATTTCTGTATGGAGTTTTATGCTGAAGATGCCGTTGTAAATCCGTTAGAAAAGTTTCTGAAGCTGAATGAAATTTCACAGGCACCTTTTTCGGTTTTCTTTAAAAATTACAAACAATATTTGCTTTCTGCTTCACCAGAACGTTATCTGAAAAAAGTTGGAGATAAGATTATTTCGCAGCCAATTAAAGGAACTTCTAAACGTTTTGCAGATCCGATTGAGGATGAAAAATCAAAAAATATTTTAGCTTCTGATGCCAAAGAACGAGCTGAAAATATTATGATAACTGATTTAGTCCGAAATGATTTGTCGCATACGTCACAAAAAGGTTCGGTTGAGGTTGAAGAACTTTGCGGAATTTATTCGTTTTTACAAGTGCATCAGATGATTTCTACTATAACTTCAAAATTAGATTCAAAATTTTCAGTTGTAGATGTTTTGAAAACAACATTCCCAATGGGAAGCATGACCGGAGCTCCAAAGATTTCCGTAATGGAAATTGTTGAAAAAATAGAAGAAACGAAAAGAGGATTATATAGCGGCGCGGTTGGTTATTTTACGCCTGAAGGGAATTTTGATTTTAATGTCGTAATCAGAAGTATTTTATATAATCAGGAAAATAAATATGTTTCTTTTTCGGTTGGAAGCGCTATAACATCACTTTCAATTCCAGAAAAAGAATACGAAGAATGTTTGCTAAAGGCAAAGGCAATGCACGAAGTTTTGCAGTAATTTTTTTCTGCCACGAATTACACGAATTTGCACAAATTATTTTTTTGCCACAGATTAAAAAGATTTGCACAGATTTTTTAATCATTTTAATCTGTGGCTATTTTATAGAATTTAGTAAAGAAAAATTTGTGCAAATTCGTGTAATTCGTGGCAAAAAAATATTCGCTTAACATTTCGTTTAAAAATAGATCGAATTTAATTTTTTACTTTTATCAGATGTTTTTAAAATTTCAAAATCATATCGTTTCAAGATTTCCCTTTTTAGCCGAAAAAAAACTTTTTCTGGCTGTAAGTGGCGGATTAGACAGTATGGTTTTGTTGCATTTAATGAATCAATTGCCATATGAAATTGCGGTTTTGCATTGCAATTTCCAGCTTCGCGGACTAGAAAGTTTCGGAGATCAGGAATTTATTCAGAAGTATTGCGATCAAAATAATATTCCAATTTTCACCACTCATTTTGATACAGAAGCTTTTGCTAAAGATTATAAGCTATCAACGCAAGTTGCGGCAAGAGAACTGCGTTACAGTTGGTTTTATGAATTATTGGAAGAAGAAAACTTCGATTATATTTTAACTGCGCATCACGCCGATGATAATCTGGAAACTTTTATCATCAATTTAACCCGCGGAACTGGTTTAGAAGGTTTAATTGGAATTCCGGAACAAAATGATAAAATTATTCGTCCGTTATTACCTTTTTCAAGAGAAGAAATCTTGAAATATGCAGAAGAAAACAATATTGAATGGAGAGAAGACAGCAGTAATGCATCGACGAAATATCTCAGAAATAAAATTCGCCATAATTTAGTTCCTGTTTTAAAAGAAATCAATCCGAATTTTTTGGATGCTTTTCAGAAAACACAATCCTTTCTTCAAGAATCAAAAGAAATGGTCGAAGATGCATCGATCATTGTTTATCAGCAAGTAGCAAAAGAAGAAGGCGATGATATTCATTTCGATTTAAATCAGCTAAAAAAACTTCCTAATTACAAATCATATTTGTATCAATGGCTGAAAGAATTTGGTTTTTCGGCATGGAATGATATTTATGATTTGGTTGAAAGCCAATCTGGGAAACAGGTGTTTTCAGAAGAGTTTAGGTTGTTGAAAAATAGAGAAATATTGATTTTGAGTCCGCTTTCTGAAACATCAGAAAAAGACGAATATGAAATTAGTGAAAACGATACAGAAGTTAATTTTCCCTTAAAAATGAGTCTTTGTAACGTAGGTCACACAACATTCGGTTCAAATAAAGTTATATTTGTCGATTCCGATAAAATCCACTATCCTTTGATATTACGTAAATGGAAAGAGGGAGATGTTTTTCAGCCTTTTGGAATGCGTGGAAAGTCAAAAAAAGTAAGCAAACTTTTTAAAGATGAAAAGCTATCCTTGATCGAAAAGGAAAAAACATGGATTTTATGTTCTGACAATCAAATTGTCTGGGTAGTCGGAATGAGACAGGACGAACGTTTTAAAATAGAAAAAGCCACAAATAAAATACTTAAAATAGAATTACAATAATGAACTTTACTCAAGCCCATCAGTCGATAACTTCGAAAAGTATCTGGAATAAAATCAATGTTTTTTTACTCTTTTTCTTTTTTGCATTAGCAAGTAACGCGCAAATTTTAGAACCAGTAAAATGGACTTCTAAAATGGAGAAAAAAGGAGATAAAGTTATTTTGATTTTTGATGGAACTATCGAAAAAGACTGGCACATGTATTCTCAGTTTACGCCAGATGGCGGGCCACTTGCGTTGGAAATTTCGTTTAAAAACCAAAAAGGAAATTACGAGTTAGTTGGAAAAGCAAAAGAAGGCAAAACAAGAACAGCTTTTAACGATGTTTTTGGTGTAGACGAAACTTTTTTTGAAGGCAAAGCGCATATCGAACAAGAAATAAAAATCATAAACCCAAATTTAAAAACGGTAGATGTAGAGTTTGATTTTCAGGTTTGTAAAGAAGTTTGTATCAATTCAAATAAAAAATTCTCAATTGCAGTTCCTTCAACTTTTAAAATGGATGAAGTTCCAGTTGTAGCAGAGGCAAAATTAGACGAAACAAAAGTTGTTGGTTTGGCGGTTGATACCGTTAAAAAAGAAGAAGCTGTACAGCCAAAAGTAGAGAAAACAGCTGAAACTGCAAAAGAAGAAATTCCTGTATCAGCGCCTTCAAGAAGTTTATGGTCAATATTTTTTATTGCCTTTTTATCAGGTTTTGCGGCATTGTTAACGCCTTGCGTTTTCCCGATGATTCCGATGACAGTAAGTTTCTTTACTAAGCAAAGTAAAAGCCGTGCAAAAGGAATTAGAAATGCGATTATTTACGGATTTTCGATTATTGCAATTTATGTGATTTTAGGTCTTATTGTTACTAAAATATTCGGTGCAGATGCTCTAAATGCCTTGTCAACAGATGTTTGGTTTAATCTGATTTTCTTTGTGATTTTGGTCATTTTTGCAACTTCATTTTTGGGAGCTTTCGAAATTATGCTTCCAAATTCATGGGCGAATAAAGCCGATCAACAGGCAGATAAAGGAGGTTTAATCGGAATATTGTTCATGGCTTTAGCTTTAGCAATTGTATCATTCTCTTGTACAGGGCCAATTGTTGGAACTTTATTGGTTGAAGCGGCTTCAAATGGAGGAATTGCTCCAATTGTTGGAATGTTAGGATTTTCTTTAGCATTAGCGCTTCCATTTATGTTATTTGCAATGTTCCCAGGATGGTTAAATTCTTTGCCAAAATCTGGAGGATGGCTAAATACTGTAAAAGTAGTTTTAGGGTTTTTAGAACTAGCTTTAGCATTCAAATTCTTATCAAACGCCGACTTAGTTTTACAATTGCATTTCTTAGAAAGAGAAGTGTTTATTGCAATCTGGATTGCTATTTTCGGAGCGATGACATTATATTTATTCGGAAAAATTACATTGCCTCACGATAGTCCGACAAATCATATTTCTGTTGGAAGATTGTATTTAGGATTATTGACATTTGTGTTTACCATGTATTTAATTCCTGGGCTTTGGGGAGCGCCTTTAAAATTAATTAGTGCATTCCCGCCGCCTCCGCAATACAGCGAAAGTCCATTTGGAGTAGGAGGTTCAGGAAACGGAGTAGTTTCTTCAGAATCTATTAAAGGACTTCCAGAAGGAGCTGAATTAGGTCCGCACGGAATTATGGTTTTCCACGATTACGAAGATGGTTTAGCTTACGCAAAAGAAAGCAAAAAGCCAATTATGCTCGATTTTACGGGTTATGCTTGTGTAAATTGCAGAAAAATGGAAAACAACGTTTGGTCAGATCCTTCAGTTTTGCCAATCCTTAAAAATGATGTGGTTTTAATTTCGCTTTACGTTGATGATAAACGTGAATTGCCAAAAGAAGAACAATTTACAACTGCATCAGGAGATAAAATTATAACTGTTGGCGATAAATGGACAGATTTTATGATCTCTAAATATAAAACCAATACACAGCCTTTGTATGTGATTACAGATTTAGAAGGAAATAATTTAAATAAAACAAAACCAACAATTAGTTATGTAAGTACAGAAGAATATCTGCAATGGCTAAAAGAAGGGATTTCGAATTTCAAGTAAGAGAAGAGAAGAAAGAAGAAAGAAATTGGGTCTCAAAAATCAAAAATCTACAATCTAAAATATAAAAGGGGATTTAATTCAAAGCAAAAAGCACTCTAAGTCAAATTTAGAGTGCTTTTTTATTTATCAAGCGAAAGTGAAAATTAATTTATTACAAAAACTCTCCGTGTTGAGAGATGTCTAATCCAAGCTCTTCTTTTTCTTCAGTAACTCTTAGAGGAGTAATTTTATTTACGATAAAGAATAATACATAAGAACCTATAAAAGCAAAGATTGAAACTGCAACTAAAGCAGTCAATTGGTTGATGAATAAAGTTGGAGTTCCGAAGATTAAACCTTGATTGTCTCCAACAGCTGGGTTGATTGCTTTTGATGCAAAAACACCAGTTAAAAGCATACCTACCATACCGCCAACACCGTGACAAGCAAATACATCAAGCGCATCATCGATTTTTCCTTTAGGAAATTTGCTCACTACAATGTTACTTACAATTGCAGAGAATAAACCAATGAAGATTGCGTGAGGAATACTTACGAAACCAGCAGCAGGAGTAATAGCAACAAGACCTACAACAGCTCCAATACAAGCTCCAAGTGCAGATAATTTGTGTCCTAAGATTTTGTCAAGGAAAACCCAAGCCATTGCAGCAGCGGCAGCGGCAACAGTAGTTGTCCCTAAAGCTTGAGCAGCAAGACCATTTGCTCCTAAAGCAGATCCAGCGTTGAAACCAAACCATCCGAACCAAAGTAAACCAGTTCCTAATAAAACGTAAGTAATTCTAGCAGGATTTACTTTTTGAACTTTTCTTTTTCCTAAGAAGATTGCTCCAGCCAAAGCAGCCCATCCAGCGCTCATATGCACTACAGTTCCTCCAGCGAAGTCAAGAACTCCCATTTTGAAGAAATATCCATCAGGATGCCATGTCATGTGAGCAAGCGGAGCGTATATTAATAGTATGAATAAAACCATGAATAACAAATAAGCCCAGAAACGAATACGTTCTGCAAAAGCACCTGTAATTAATGCAGGAGTAATGATGGCAAATTTTGCCTGAAACAATGCGAATAAAATAAATGGAATTGTTGGTGCAAGGCTCCATGCGGTATTGGTTCCAACTCCTGCAAAGAATAAATTCTCAGATGGATTTCCGATAATTCCTCCTATTGTTGGGCCAAAAGCCAATCCAAAAGCTATAACAGTCCATAGTATTGTAACAATTACCATTGCCATAAAACTTTGAAGCATAGTACTAATTACGTTCTTCTTACCGACCATACCTCCATAGAAAAATCCTAATCCAGGTGTCATTAACAATACAAAAGCTGTTGCAACGATCATCCAGGCAGTATCTCCTGTATCAAACTTTACTGCTTCTGCAGGAATTGGGTTGTCTGCAATGATAAAGTTTGAAATAAAGCTTAGTACCAAAATCGTGATAAGAATCACACTTAAAATAATTTTTCGCATAGTTATTTAGTTTTAAAATTTTTTATAAAAGTATAAAATGATTTAATACCCCCTAAAAAAATAGGGTTTGATGTTTAATTTTTGTTAAATTTAAAATTTAACCCCTATGATTTTGCGTGAATTTCTTAAAACAAACTTAAAATTTACAATTCAGCAACATTTTTTTTTCACTTCCCACCATTTTTGATAATTTTTAGGGTAATTGATTGCTATTTTTTGTAGGATAATAGATATTTGTTGTTTAAAAAATGCCTCATACAGGTTGTGAAGGATATTTTTTAATCTTTTTAACAATTTTGATGATTATAATATAAGAATGGAAAATAGAAGTATTAAGTGGGGAATAGTAGGGCTCGGAAATATGGCAAATCAGTTCGCATCAGATTTGTTATTGATTGAAAATGCTGAGTTAACGGCAGTTGCTTCAAGAGATTTTGCTAAAGCTGAGGAATTTGGTGGAAAATTTAATGCTTTAAGAATGTACAATTCTTATGATTTGCTTTTTGAAGATTCAGAAGTTGAGATTGTTTACATTGCAACTCCTCATAATTCACATGTTGAACTATCTATAAAAGCATTAGAAAATGGCAAGCATGTTCTTTGTGAAAAACCTATGTCTCTGTCTTATAAAGATGCTCAGAGAATAATAGAAGCTTCTAAAAAACATAATAGATTTTTTATGGAAGCATTCTGGACTAGATTTATTCCTTCTGTTCAAGATGTTTTACAAAAAATTAATAACGGAATAATAGGAGACATAAATTATATAAAAGCCGATTTTGCCTTTCATGGAAGTGAAACAGAAAACAAAAGACTTTTTGATAAAGAATTAGGAGGTGGAGCATTGTTTGATATTGGTGTTTATCCCTTGTTTCTCTCTTATATAGTATTAGGAAAGCCAAAAGAGATTATGGCAAAAGCAATCAAACATAAAAACGATATAGATCTGCAGACTTCTATGATTTTGCAATACGAAACAGCTCAATCGGTTTTGCACGCTTCCATAATTTCAGAATCTGATATGAAAGCCGTTATTGCGGGAACAAAAGGGCGAATAGAATTAAATGCTCCGTGGTTTGTTGCTAATGGTTATTCTTTATTTATAAATGAAGAAAAAGAAGCCACTTTTACTTTACCAACTTTAGGAAAAGGATATTCACATGAAATTATCGAATGTCAAAATTGTATTCTAAACAACGAGATTGAAAGTAAACTTTGGTCGCATCAGAATTGTTTGGATTTGAGTGTAATTGTGGAGGCTATTAAAAATCAAATTCAGTTGACTTTTTAGAATTAAATTATTTTGTAATAAAATATTTACAATTAATTATTTTTTCGTTAGTTTTAAAAACAATTAATGAATAGATAATTATGCTAGTAAAAGTTTATGGAAGTGCCGTATTTGGAGTTGAGGCCACAACAATTACAGTTGAGGTTCATATGGATAAAGGGATTGGTTATCATTTAGTTGGACTTCCAGATAATGCTATAAAAGAAAGCAGTTTTAGAATTGCCGCTGCTTTGAAGAATAACGGATTTAGCTTTCCGGGAAAGAAAATTACAGTAAACATGGCGCCCGCCGACCTTCGAAAAGAAGGATCTTCATATGATTTGACATTGGCAATGGGAATTTTAGTCGGTTCAGATCAGATAAAAGCGCCAGAAATTGAACGTTATATTATTATGGGAGAACTTTCTCTAGACGGAAGTTTGCAGCCCATTCGTGGAGCGTTGCCAATTGCTATAAAAGCAAAAGAAGAAGGTTATAAAGGATTTTTTCTCCCGATTCAAAACGTAAAAGAAGCGGCTATTGTAACAGGTTTAGATGTGTATGGAGTCGAAAATCTAAAAGAAATCATTGATTTTTTTGCTGGTAAAGGCACGCTTGAACCCACAGTTATCGATACAAGAGCGGAATTTTATAAAACGCTCGATTTCCCTGAACATGATTTTTCAGATGTTCGCGGACAAGAAAGCATTAAACGCTGTATGGAAATTGCGGCAGCGGGCGGACATAATATTATTTTGATTGGTCCGCCGGGAGCAGGAAAAACAATGCTGGCCAAACGTGTTCCGAGTATTTTGCCACCAATGACCTTGCGAGAGGCTTTGGAAACCACCAAAATTCATAGCGTTGCAGGAAAATTAAAGGAGGTCGGATTAATGAATCAGAGGCCTTTTAGGAGTCCGCATCATACGATTTCTAATGTCGCTTTGGTAGGAGGAGGGAGTTATCCGCAGCCAGGAGAAATCTCGATGGCGCATAATGGTGTTTTGTTTTTGGATGAATTGCCAGAATTCAAACGAGATGTTTTAGAAGTCATGCGTCAGCCATTGGAAGACCGAGAAGTAACTATTTCGAGAGCCAAATTTACCATAACCTATCCGTCGTCTTTTATGTTGGTTGCGAGTATGAATCCAAGTCCGAGCGGATTTTTTAATGATCCAAGTATGCCAAATACTTCTTCGCCACACGAAATGCAGCGTTATATGAGTAAAATTTCTGGACCTTTATTAGATAGAATTGATATTCATATTGAAGTTACTCCAGTTCCGTTTGATAAATTATCAGACGAACGAAAAGCAGAAAGCAGTGTAGAAATTCGCAAACGAGTAACGGCAGCACGAGAAATTCAGACCAAACGATTTGAAATGGTTGAGAATGTTCATTATAATGCACAAATGAGCAGTAAACTAATTCGGGAGTTTTGCGTTTTGGATGAGCCTTCAAAAGAATTGCTAAAAACTGCCATGGAAAGACTTAATCTTTCTGCTAGAGCTTATGATAGAATTTTAAAAGTCTCTAGAACTATTGCAGATTTAGATCATTCAGAAAATATTGTTTCTTCACATATTGCTGAAGCGATTCAATATAGAAGTTTGGATCGAGAAGGGTGGTTGGGATAAACTGTTTATTGTGAAATGTGAAATGTGAAATGTGAAATGTGAAATGTGAAATGAAGACTTTAGCATCTTACATTTCACATTTCACATCTTACAATATAACAAGGTCTATTCTTTACTTTTCGGATAAAAGAATTTAAATGAATTAGAAACGGCTGTATGTAGAATTGATCCGTGGTTTTCTTCTGGAAAATAATCGAAATACGTTTTTACATTTTTGCTTTTAGATCCTTTTAGTTTTTCTGCCAGTAAATTAGCATCAACTTCCATAACATGCGGAATCGCTGTTGGAGCTAATCCTTCTTTGCCAACCGCAATATAAATTTCAGTTGGTTGTGTAAAATTTTCTTTCAGCATTTCAGAATCCAAATCTAGCAAAGAACCATTGTTCCACCATAAGCTCGGACTTACAATCACATACTTATTAAAAAGAGTTGGCTTTTTGAGTAAGATTTCAGTTCCTAATAATCCGCCAAGAGATTGGCCGATGATGGTTTTAGAATCATTTGTCTTGTATTTTTTCTCAATAAAAGGCTGTAATTCTTTTTCGATAAAAGCAATAAACTGATCAGAATGTCCAGTTGTAGGAAATCGAGTTTTATCATTCTCAACAGTAGTAGGAAAAGTAAAATCGCGTCTTCTATCAACAGTTGCAATTCCGACGACAATTGATTTTGGAACCTGATTGATCCATTCAAAACTATTAAATTGAACCAATCCCGAAATATGAATAAAATCTTCATCTGCAGAACCGTCTAATAGATAAATGACAGGATATTTTGTCGCTTCGGCAGGATTATAGCCTTCAGGAAGATAAATGTTTAAAATTCTTTTTTCGTTTAATTCTTTAGATTGAATTTCATCAATAACGCCTAATACAAAAGGCTTACTGGTTTCGGTTGATTTTGATTTGTTGTTTTGGCTAAAAATAAGTGTTGAAGTAAGAAACAGGAAGGCTAGCATAAAAAATCGATTCATTATAATGTATTTAATAGTCCACAGAAAATTTGTGGTTTTGTTGAGGTTTTAAAATGTTTTTCTGTAAAGTGAAAATACAAATTTTAAACAACAATGAAGCAATTTGTTTTATTCCTGCTTATAAATCACTTTCTCAATATCGTTTAAAAAAATATAAATATGGAAAGAAAAAATCCCGCTTCTAACAGAAGCGGGATGAATAATTATATTAAAAGTTCTTTTAAAAAAACGAATAACCTAAAATAAGAGCAGTTGTTTGATAAGACGAAGTCCAGCCAGGATTGTCAACCAAAAGACCTCTTGTAGTTTGATATCTTACTTCTAAACTAACTTTATCTTTAAATTTGCAACCTGCTCCAAAGCCAAAATTAAGACCAGATTTAATCTCTAATTCATTTAATGGTGAACCGTCTTTTCTAGTTACTGTCACTGATGAATTTGTACTAAAATCTACAATCATTGAAGCATTCGCAAAGATTTTAAAAGCATCGTTAACAAAGAAATAGCGTCTCACACCTACAGGCAGTTCAACAGATTTATAATCTACTTTTCCTGTCAGCGTTCCGCCTACAACCTGAGAACTTTGTATAGTTTGTTCTCCTTTATAAGATTGATAAGTAGGTTCTACTATAACTGACCATCTGTCTTTGTTAAATGGTAAAATAAATTCAGCTTCAATTCCTAAACTGATACTTGATTTTTTATCAAAATCAAAACTTAGTATATTATATTGATAGTTCTCAAGAGACAATGAACTAATAGTATATCTAGGTCTAAGAGTTAAATTAAATAAATCTTTCTTCTCCTTTACATCAAGATCTACAAAGTTCGAATCACTGCATTTGTTGTATTTTGCAAAAAATCGCTTCAGGTCGTTTTTAGTATAAGTCAATTTTTCATATTCGGTCATTAAAACACCATCACATTTTAAGTCAACAAATAATTGTTCTCTAAATTGATTGTTTTTAGCTGTATGATCATCGTCTGCCAGATAGGTTTTGTAAACCAATTGTTTTATTTCAGAATTATCTGTTTTATAAAAAAAGCGTCTTACAGTTCCATCATTGTACATATATAAAGAAGCTTTTCCTTCCATCAGAACTTGTAAAATGAGTTTTTCGGTGTTAAAAACAGGATTCTTGTCTTTTGTCATAAACTCAATTCTCTTAGTCGAACGATCTATTTTTACAACAGAAGTAATAAATTTAAGTCCGCTAATTGCAAATTCTTTTATGGTTTTAATATCAGCAGTTTTAATTTCTCCGCTTTCGTCTAATTTGTAACGAAAATTAGCAGGAGTATTTTTCCAATCGATATTTTCAATTAAGCAGTTTATTTTTTGATTGTTTTCATTGATGAAGTAGCCATTCTCAAAAATGATTTGCGAAAAAGAGTTAACACTAACGATTAGTGCCATTGCAAGAAATAAAAATTGTTTTCTCATTGAAGTTAATAGGTAATTATTTTGGTTTTTAGTTTAGATAAGTAGTTATGGAAGCAATATTTTTTTTTGATGGAATTCAATGAAAAAGTATGCATTTGTTATAAAGAAATTCTTAAATTATTTTTTTTGAACGGCAAATATAGTAGTAGTAAGCATTAATGTATTACGGGAAACCGTAAAATGTTATTTTAATTTATAGAATAAAAAAATGCGCGGCTGTTTATTAAGACAGTGCGCATTTTTTGAGGATTTATTTCTCTGCAAAAATCTTGTCCAAACCTTCCATTGCAATGGTAAAACCTTCTTTGAAGCCCATTTGGATAATCATTTCCAGATCAGAAAGTTTTTCATGTTTAATTACAATATCAACAAAAGTAGCATTGTCTTTTTCAGAGAAAGTCACATCCCAATCAGAACGCGGAAACTCTTTGTTTAAATTTCCTTCGCTGTCGCTAAAAGCATCTAGCCATTTTACATTTGTCTTCGGGTTTATCGAAGTGTAATCAGCAATTGCCCAATGTTTTTCGCCTTCTGGTCCAACCATGGCGTATAATCTTCTTCCACCTTCTTTAAATTCCATGCTTTTCGTTTCAGATTTCCACGGAGCTGGTGCCCACCATAAATCCAAAATTTGAGCTTCTGTCCATGCAGACCAAACTTGAGATAAAGAAGCGTTAAATTCGCGTTTTACATTTACAGTTTTATTTTCTTTATCTACAGTAAAATTCATTAAAAGATTTGATTTCATTTTCTTTAGATTTTAAATTCGTTACTAGTTAATTAAGATCAACAGATTTTATTTTTCGGCTAAGATTTTGTCTAAACCTTGCATTGCAGAAGTAAATCCTTCTCTAAAGCCCATTTCAATTATTTTTTGCAGTTCTTCAAAACTGTCACGTCTAATTAAAATATCAACAATTGTCGAATTGCCTTGTTCAGAAAAAGTGATGTCCCAATATGAACTTCCAAATTCAGAATTCGGATTTCCTTCCGCATCAGAAAAAGTAGCAGAGTGTTTAAAGTTTGTTTTAGGAGAAATCGAAGAATACACAAAATAACTCCAGCTTTCTTTACCATCAGGCCCAACCATGGCATACAATCTTTTTCCGCCTTCTTTAAACTCCATGTTTTTGGTTTTAGATTTAAACGGAGCTGGTGCCCACCACAAATCTAGAATTTCGGCTTCTGTCCAAGCAGACCAAACGTTTGACAATGGCGCATCAAATTCGCGTTTTACATTTACCGTTTTATTTTCCTTATCTACAGAAAAATTCATTAATAAATCAGTTTTCATTTTCTTTAGCTTTTAAGTTTAGTAATACTTGATCCAATTGGCTAAAACGCTGTTCCCAAATTGCTTTAAATTGCTCTAACCATTGATCAATTTCTTTCATTTTATCAATTTTGAGCTGATAATAAATTTCTCTGCCCAATTTCTTTTCTTCCAATAAATCACATTCATTCAATATTTTAATGTGTTTAGAAACCGCTTGTCTTGTAGTTTGAAATTGTTCTGCAATAGCATTTGGGGTTAATGCAGTAGAAGAAATCAAAACTAATATTGCTCTTCTCGTCGGATCGGCAATAGCTTGAAAAATATCTCTTTTCATTTTTTTGAATATTTATTCGCAACTAATCAGTTGCAAATATACGCAACTTTTTGGTTGCGCAATTCAAAAAGACACTTTTTTTAATGAAAAAGTTTAAAGCAAAAAAAAAAGGCACATCAAAAATGCGCCTTTTTCTTAATAATCATGTTATATAATTACCGTCTAAATTTATTTTTTACAATGATATCTTTTAGTTTGGCTTTCAGATCTTCGCCTGTATCATAGACCATTTGTTCATTGTTTGGAAACGCAACAGCACGTTTGTCAAAATACCCAAGATAATTATCGTCACAGGCATTTCTATTTCCTTTGTAAGTGGAATAAACATTCTCAAAAACATATTCACTGCTTATTGGGAAAGTTTGCACCAGCTGATTGCTTTTTAAATCGATATAATCAACTTTTGCCGTTACTAGACAAGACTTAAATTGTCTGAATTCATAAACCGTTGCGCGAAGTGTTTTATAATTATCCACTTTAATTTCTTTGCCCAAACTATCCTTTACAGGTCTTCCGCGGCTGTCCAAAAGCGTTTTTACACCATCTTTAACTTGTCTTTCCTTAACAAATTCTTTCTCTTTAACTTGTTCTGGCGAAATTGCAATCTGTCTGAAACTAAGAATCAAGCTATAATCGTACGTTACATTTTTTTGTCTTGCGCTGTGGTAAACCGTCCATTTATCGTTTAATCCGTAGGTTTTAAAATCTAATAAATCTTCCTGAAGCATTTTCGGAATCACCATTTCGGTTTCGTTTTTGGCATAAACATCTACAAAATCAGTTCCTTTAAACTGAGCATCGTCCATCAGTTTTTTGGTGTTTTTGTAGCCAGGATTAATGCTTTCTAAATAAGCAAAATCGTCGTATGCTTTTCTAAAATCCAATTTGTTGTTTGATTTTAAAAGTGTCGAAGCATTTTCATATAAATACTTCGAAAGCGCATTTTTACTGTTTACAATCTCATTCGAATAATTATCAAACGGAAAATTTGCATTTCTTCCCAGCTTTAATAAAGGCAGAGGCAAAATCGGTCTAATTTTTTCTTGACGATTATTTAGCTGCACATAAGTATTGTAGATACGTTCAGCGTTTGCTGGATTATTTTCCTTATTCAGCATTTCCAAATTACGCAAATCGCGGTCTTTGGCTTTTGCAAAAGCTTCTTCAAGCAGATAAACATAATCTTGTTTTCCTTTAGAATCTTTTTTAGTGCGAAGCGCTTCAACCGCACGATCAATTGCGCCGTCGTAATTTCCATCACTAAGCATTGATTGTGTTGTTTTTACGCCGCAAGAGGAAAGAGCTAAAAATAATATAGAAACGAAAAAAGTAATTTTTTGCATAGTGTGTTTTTTGAAGTTGCAAATATATTTTATTTAACTTTCAACAACTATGCCTTTTTCTAATTTATTTAAGGAGCAGAAAAAGCTATTTTCATAAGAACGTTTAGTCCCGCTGTCCGCTAAATTCCCGATAAACAAAAACTACGGCTGAAATAGCCTTGTTTTTCTAAATCGGGAGATACCGCTTCCATCGGGGCTAGATTAGAACTTTTGTTTTTCAGAAGAAATGTGAAATAAAACTAATTTATTCAGAGATCTTTTTATATTCAAAAGTACCCACTTCAGGATTTGTTATGACCCTTTTTTGACTGTCAAAAGAGTTTATAGTAAACACAACTGGAAGTATAACAGAAATAATTGTCAATTGAGAATTGTCTTTAGATAGTTTCCATTTTGCTTTGTGTGATTCTTCTCCAATAACACTTTCAAAATCGCCATTTTCTTTAAAAACCTGAAAAACCTGATCTGTTTTAAAACGTTTTTCAATGCTTTTTTCTTTTCCGTTTTTGGTCCATTTTACCAATTGCCATTTCCCGATTAGTTCTTTAGAAGTTTGAGCGGAAACAGATAAACCGATTAAAAAGACGAATGCTGCAATTAATTTCTTCATTTTTAAAATTTTAAAGTTGAATTCTAATTTAATGACTTTTAATGATTTGAAAAGGAAATTTATGTTAAGTTGTTAAGCTGTTTTTTAATCAAAACAATCTGCCCTAAATGATAATAACTATGTTCAATCATGGCTTCGATATTTCTTTTGTAAGTTCCGTATTTGGCATCTACAAAAACTTCATCGAGTTTTTTATCGGGCATTTGTTCTATTAGTGAAGCAAATTCTTCGGCATCATTCCAGAATCTATTTAAAAAGACATTCCATTGTTCTTGCGAATGAATTGGCGGAAAATCAAAACTAAATTTGTCTTTTATATCCAAAGTTCCACCTTTAAAAACCTCATTAAGTCCCTTAATGTAATAATGAATATGCTGAGCCAGAACAGCAATTGTATTTAAGTTCTATATTGGACTAACTGCAATTTTCCAATCTAGATTCTCGAGCTGATCTTTAAAATTGGTGTTTGCAATCCAAGTTCCGTCTAAAATGACTTCTCTAAACCGATTGGCAATTTCTGTCGCACTTTTCATATTTCATAATTTAGGAGTTACTATAAAGAGTTTATTCCTGCTGAATCCACTCGTATTTTCCGTTTTTCAAATAAATAACACCACCGCCGCAACTTTCATCGGCATGAATAAAGATTCCGTCGTTTGGAAGTTTTATTTTGTCTTCTTCTGCAACTTGTTCTTCGCCAATGATTTCTCCGTCTTCATTTACATTTTCAAAATAAACCTCATTTTTGGGCGCTTTTTCAAATATTCCAGCCCAATCAATTTCATCAAAACCTTGTGCTAAAATATCATTTCCAAAGCCTAAATAATCAGTTCTTTTTCCGTTTCCAAAAGTTATTTTTAGACCGCTTTTATCATTTTTGGTACTTCTGAAAATTTCAACAGTTTCATCTAAATTATCTCCGTCAAGATCACATAAGATTTTATTGGTTTTATGTTTTGTAGATAACACAATCGTATCTGCTTTTTGTGTTTCTGGTTCTTTCTTTTCAGTTACTTTCAAAGAATCTTTTGGAGCAATTTTAGAAGTTTCTGTTTTTACTTCTTTTTTACAAGAAATAGTAAGTACAGACAAAAAGAGTAGAGTTCTAATTTTCATATTAGGCTTAGATAAATTTTAAAATGCTAATATAAAAAATTACGTACGAAAATATATGGTTTTGCGAACTATTGAATATTATCCTTACAAATCATATTATGAATTGCCTCCAGCTTTAGCTGGAGGTAGTGTGTGTTGGAAAGAAAGGGCTTTAGCCGAAATTTTTTGATTTGGCTAAAGCCCTTCCGAGACTTTTTATGCACCTCCAGCTAAAGCTGGAGGCAACTTAAAATATATTTATTTAGACTTTCTGATCTTAACCTGATATACAATTTCCCAAAAGATAATTGAGAAAACAGCATTAGCAAAAATGGCAGTTTGGACATTCTCAGTGAATGTTCTAAACAAAAGCATTTCTCCTGCTTTTATAGCTAAAAATACACTTAAAAATGCAATTAGGAACGAACAAATAATATTTAATAATAAGCTCCATTTCAAAACAAAACAAGCATAAATAATATTTAAGAATATATATCCAAAACTTACAGTAATAAAAAAATCACTATTTAATCTATCGGAAAGTTCAAATAAAAAGGGAGCAGCAAAAAAATACACTATAAGCATTGTCAAATAAATGAAGATTCTAGCTTTTAATTTCATTTTTGCTTTTTGCTTTTTTTAGTAAAATTTCAAAAAATTATTTAGATTTTCTAATCTTCACCTGATATACAATTTCCCAAAAGATAATTGAGAAAACAGCATTGGCAAAAATGGCAGTTTTAACCTGATACGGATCGTAATTTACGAGCAGATGCAAATTGGTAAACTGTAAGGCCAAAAACATAGCTAAAGCGGCAATTCCGACAGCGCAAAGTACATTAAGCAGAGGTTTCCATTTTAGGGCTGTAAAAGCATAAATAAGATTTAGAATACCAAAGCCAACTCCTAAAGTTACAAAACCATCACCTTTAAATTTCTCATTTAATTCAAGAAAAAAATGCGTAGAAGTAAGGTATAAAAAGAAAAGAATAGAATAAATTAGGATTCGTACTTGTGGTTTCATTTTGATATTTTTAGGATGATTTTTTTTATACACGAAGATACTACTAAATGATGAATGCCAGATGAAGTCTGTGAACTTCATAGATCAAGATTAACAAACTTTTTTGATTATTTAGTTTCAAGCTCAATTTTGAATTTTTCAATTTGCCTTCTATGACGTAAGATATGTACAATTGCATGTTCCATCATTTGTTCAATATCATAAACTTGTCCCCAAGAAGTTACTATTTTTTTTGCATTGTCTGATTCTTCTAATTGACTGTCGTTGAAATTTTTAAGCACATTTTCTGTGAAAACAAAAAAAGCAGTTAGATCATTTTGATAATCAGAAATAGTATCTCTGTACACAAGATTAGGAACTTCATTTTGCTCTCCTAATAATTTTTGAACATACAAAGCATAAGCATATCCAGAACGAACTACATGCGCCAGTATCGATTGAACTGATACATCATTGATTGTTGCCGTAAGTGCTGTGTCATTAAAAGATGAGATTGTTTTACTTAAATCTAAAATCGCTCTTTCGTATTCATCGAGTAAAGCTCCAATTGCGCCTTGTCTGTATGTTTTGGTCATGTTTTGCAACGTTATTCAAGTTTATTTTATGGCAAAAGCGTTTCTATTTTGGTTTCCGATTTTTCTTTTAGCGGACTATCGGCTTTCAAACTCCAAATGATTAGAAATTTTCCTTTTACAACATATTCTTCCGGATGTTCGTCTGTTGGTTCGCCAGCTTTTCCCCACAATAAACCTTGCAGAAAACGATCGCCTTTAAAAACATGATCAAATTCAAAATACATAATAGAGCCTTTGTCACCTTTGTTTTTAAAACTTTGAATGGCTTTACTTTTTACAGTTCCAACAATATTGCTGTAGGTTTCAATATCAGTATAAAAATTACAAGCCTGAGGTGACACACAAATATTACCGTCGTTTGGTGTATAGCCTTTCGGAATTTCTTTTGGTTTTAGTTTTAAATCGGCTAAGGTCTGGCTGAATAAATTGGTTGCAAATAATAGTAATAATGTTGATAGTAGGATTGTAGGTTTCATTGCTTTTCGGGGATTATTTAAAACTATTGAGAGTAATTTTAGAAATTATTATTTTATTCAGTTTTATAAATTTATCATTTGCCAAAATTTCTAGACCTTCTTTATTTCCAAACTCTGTAAAAAACCAATTTTTGCCATCGTCAATAGAAGTTGCTAAAATATTCCAGACCAATTTTTGATTCTGATTATCAGCTTTTACATCAAGTTCCCATTTCATCAGACATTCTAGTTGCTGATTATGATTGATTATTTGAGATGTAACAACAGACTTTCCTTTTAAATAGGTAAGGTTTATTTTGCTTTGCAGAAAATCATCCTGTAATTTCTGACCTGCTTCATTATAGTTTTGCCCTTTTAGCGTAAACGGATGCAATGAAAATGCGAATTTTTTATAATTTTTATTTACTAAATCTGCAATTTTACTATTAGCTTGACTTATTATTTGGCTATTCAGGTTTTTATCCAATAAAGTAATATCTTTTTTGGGCTTAAAATTTTGAGAAATTAAACTTTTGACTACTATAGATATGGTATCTAAATTTGAAGTTTTATTTTCTTCTTTTGGAAAAAAGTAAGTTGACTTCCTGTCAAGTTCATTATAAACCAATACCGAATGTGTATTTTTAAAATTATTTCCGCTAGGTAGTTTAATTAAAAAGAGAGTATATTTTGTTGTGCCAATACTGTCTACGTAGATTTTATATTCACAATCTTTACTTTTTTTTTCGTACTTAATGTCGTAATTTGAGAATGATTCTTCTAAAGTAAATTTACTTTGAGCTGTAACATTTGATATTGCAAAAAAAAGTAATCCGACAAGTAAAATTTTTTTCATTGAAGTGATGGTTTATTAGAGTTAAAAAGCTGTTTTACTTCTAAAACTTTGAATGTTTTTTTTTATTTGCCAAGTTTAATTTTACAATTCGAACTAATTTCTAAAAACATTAATCGTTTTTGATAAAATTAAATACAATTGAAAGGCAGTTATAGAGACCGTAATAAGTGTGAGATAAGCAGAAGAATTAATAAGTTTATTGTTTTCTATCTGTAATTGTTTTGCAATATTTACTCTTCTGTTATTTAAGGTTTTTAAAAAATGCATTAATACGATTGACCAGCTAAACATTAAAAGTATAAAAAAGGCAAAACCGTTTGGCATTCCTTCGATGTTTAGTAAAGTATAAATTTTGGTAAAAACTATTGCAATTACAAAATAGACTAATGCATACAAAAGTATTTTTTTTAACCCATTTTCAGGTTTTAGAAAATAAAAAATGGAGCAATTTACTAAGACAATAAAAAGGGCAAGAAGAAGATATGACATTTTGTTTCTGGGCTTAAAAAAAGCACAAAGTAATCTCTGTGCTTTTGTAAAATTTATATTTCTAAGGAATTATTTTCCTTTTAGTAATTTTTCTAAGTATTCTACTTTGTCTTTTTCAGCTTGAACCAAACGTTCGTAAAGTTCTACAACTTTATCAAGTGGATTGAAAGTGCAAGAATTGTTAGTGTTTCCACTTCCTTGTGCTCCGTTATTTGCACTATTGTCATAAAAGTTATTAAAGAAATTAAAAACTGATTCTTCAGAAAAATTTTCAATCACCTCTTTAGTTATGCCTAAAGCTTTTGCAATTTCAACAAGTTTATCTTCATCAACAGTTTCACTTGCCTCAATGTTAGAAACAGTTTGCTGGCTTAAACCAATTGCAATTGCAAGGGCTTCTTGCTTCATACCTTTAAGCTCTCTGATTCGGCTTATGTTTCTGCCGATATGTTTTGGTTTTGATGTCGTGCTCATAATTTCAAAGGTATTTAATTTTTTTCAATTTTATTGAAGAGTAAATATGTTGTTTTTCTGAGAATAAATTGCTTCTGCTTTTAAAATTTATAATAAATCTTCTTATTTACCTTTCTAAGTTTAAAGCAGATTCTATTAAATCAAATTCTAATTTAGATAATTCCATATCCCATAAGCCTAAAGTAGTTATTTTAGTCTTTAACGCTTCGTATTCTGTATCAGTTAAAATAATGCATGCAGATGTTGCTGAGTAAACAGAACATGGAAGTCCTTCTCTCATTAAATCTTTTGTGCCATTGATAATTCTGTTTTTTCTTCTTGTAGTAGTTTGGATGCCTGTAATGTAGTCATCAGCTAGCTCGTTCAATTGTTCTAGTTTTTCTTGTATTGCATTTCCAATTTCATATCTCTTTTTTACTAATCTATCTTGATCGTTTAATTTTAAAACAGAAACTGTTAGTTTGCCAAATTCGTCAGAGCCTTTTATTCTATAACGCCAATATCTTAAGTGATGTTTTGGATCAATTTTACTTGGGTCAATTATAGGTTCTAATTTTGTGTCATGATCATTTTTTGTTCCATTACATTTTTTACAAGAAGGGAGTAAGTTCTCCCATTCTAAAACTTCATCTTTGTAAGCATCTTTATGATGAAAATGTTCTACTTCTAAATACTTGCTTTCTTCCGTAATATCAGTCTCACAATAACAACATTTATTATTAGAAAAATCTAATAAAGCTTTTTTTATAAAATCAATATTCCAAACAGATTTGCCAGTAAGTTTAAATTCATCTGTCAAGGCGGTTTGCAAAGCAACTGTAAGTTCAACTGGTTTTGAGGTTCTGTTTAATTTAATCATTTTGACTTCCGGCTAATTGAATTTTTAATATTTTTCGTAATGAGTTTTCTGGATGTAACATGGAATCAATTATCTCAAACTTTGTATTTGCAGTTTTAAAATCTTCGTTGTCTAAAGCATTGTTAAAATCTGATATAATATCATTATAAGTATTAGTCCTTGTTTCTGTCATTCTCATAACATCTGTTAATATTTCTTCTACAGTCCAACCTTGACAACCATATTCTTGATTTATTATTGGATTTAAAATTATTTCGTTTTTTTCGTCTAAAACTAATGGTATAATTTCTTTTGGATTTGCAATCTGAATAATATGTGGGCTATGTGTTGATGTAAAAATTTGGGCATTCGGTAAAATTATTTTTAGCGATTCATATATTTTTGCTTGCCATTCAGGATGCAAGTGTAAATCAATCTCATCGATAAAAACAATTCCATCAAAATCTTTAATAAATTTACTTGGATTTATATATCTAAATTCTATTTCCTTTATCAAACCAATTAAAACTGCGATACAAGATTTATATCCGGAAGATAAATATTCAAAATAAATTTCACCATATGGTGTATTTAACATAATGTCATTTGAATTTGGATTTACCTTGCTAAATGTAATTTTTGAATTTAAAATATTAAAACATTCTTTAGCTAAATTTATATTTTTGATTTGATATTCATCTAAATGATTTGGGTGGGCTGACCACAAATGTCGACTTACAAACCAATTTTTTAAATCATGGGATACAGAACCATACCTTATTTCTGAAGCAAATTGATTAAGTGCTTTCTTAGGATCAGTACTAAGATTGCTTAAATTTTGATAAGGAATATCTCTATGAGTTTTGAAGACAATAATATCATTTGAGTTTTGATAAAATCCCTGTGTGTTGATATTATTTTCATTAGGATGAAACGCTTTTAAGATAAAGGTTTTCTGGGAATTTTGGCCATTTATAGAAGTGTCAATTGTCCAACTACCAGTCTCAACTCCTGCATTTCTTTTAACAGTAGTGTATATCTCTCCAAAAGACTGAGATAAACAATCTAAAATTGTGGTTTTACCAATTCCATTCTGTCCGCAGATAATATTGAAATGAGGATCAAAATCAAGTTCTAGATTTTTAATTGGCCCTATTCCTTCAATTTTTATTTTATTTATTTTTTGCATATTATTTTACTAAAATTTCAATATTTCAAAAAGGATAATAAATTGATTTATTAGGACTAATGTAAGCTTTTTATTATTTTATTGAGCCAAAATTTATTAAATTTTATTTTGTAGTTGAATGTTTGTAAATAATTTAGGCATACAAGGACTAATACAAAAATTAAACAAAAAAAATCCCGCCTCAATTAAGAAACGGGATTAAAATGATATTCTCTTTTTTTCTATTGTTAAACCGTAGCTGCAATTTCTTGTGGCAACGGAATTTGATTTTTAAGTAAATCTTCAAATGTTTCAGCTTGGCGAATCAAGATTCCTTGACCGTTCATCCAAAGAACTTCGGCTGGTTTGTATCTTGAGTTGTAGTTTGAAGACATTGAGAAACAATATGCTCCAGCATTTCTGAACTCTAAAATGTCACCTTCTGTGATTTCAGCGATTCTACGGTTGTTTGCAAAAGTATCGGTTTCGCAAATGTATCCTACAACAGAGTAAAAACGCTCTTTGCCTTTTGGGTTAGAGATGTTTTCGATATGGTGCGAAGATCCGTAAAACATTGGACGAATTAAGTGATTGAAACCACTATCGATTCCAGCGAAAACTGTTGAAGTTGTTTGTTTTACTACATTTACTTTTACTAAGAAATGACCTGCTTCGCTCACCAAGAATTTTCCTGGTTCGAAAATCAACGTTAAATCTCTACCATATTCAGCACAGAAAGCGTTGAATCTTTTAGATAATTTTTTACCTAATTCTTCGATATCTGTTTCGATATCGTCTTTTTTGTAAGGAACTTTGAATCCGCTTCCGAAATCTAAGAATTGTAAATCTTTGAAATGTTTTGCTGTATCAAATAAGATTTCAGCAGCATACAAGAATACTTCGATATCTAAAATATCAGATCCTGTGTGCATGTGAATTCCAACAATGCTCATTTTTGTGTTTTCAACAATTCGCAAGATATGCGGAATCTGGTGCACAGAAATTCCGAATTTACTATCGATATGTCCAACAGAAATGTTAGCGTTTCCGCCCGCCATTACGTGTGGGTTGATACGAATACATACCGGAATATGTGGATGTTTTGTTCCGAATTGCTCTAAAATAGATAAATTGTCGATATTGATTTGTACACCCATTGCGGCAACTTCTTCGATTTCTTCTAAAGAAACGCCGTTTGGTGTAAAGAAAATTCTTTCGGGTTCATAGCCAGCATGAAGTCCTAATAAAACTTCCTGAATTGATACAGTGTCTAAACCAGACCCCATGTTCTTTAATAACTGTAGAATCGCAACGTTTGACAATGCCTTCATGGCGTAATTAACTCTTAAGTTTTCTACCTTAGAGAAAGCTTTAGTTAATCTGTTGTACTGAGATTGGATTTTTTCAGCATCGTAAACATACAATGGACTTCCAAATTGGTCTGCTAACTGCAGTAAATCTTTTGCTTGCATTTTTAAATCATTTTGGGCAAAGTTATTACACTTTTATCTATCAGCAAATAATTTGTAGAAAAATAACAAATTATAACAAATTGTTTTATTTTGAACAAAAAGTTGCTGTTTTTGGAATTTTGTAACCTTTTTTAAGGTACTGAGGTTCTAAGATGCTAAGATACTAAGTTTTTTTGGCTCGAATTCGCGAATTAACTTATTCTTAAATGCTGTTGAAATTGTTTTTTTGCCACAGATTAAAATGATTTACACAGATTATTTTTTATTTGCCGTGAATTTCACGAATTAACTTATTCTTAAACGCTGTTATTTTTTTGCCACAGATTAAAATGATTTTCACAGATTATTTTTGTTTGCCACGACCCGAGCGATAGCGAACGGGCGAAGCAATTCACAAATTTCCACGAATTTTTAATCTTAGATTTTTTGCAAAATGCTCAAAACATAGCCCGTGGTTTCAACCACGGGAAACGTTGCGGATTAAACGTAATCATATATTGCGTTCCCGCGGTTGAAACCACGGGCTATGTTTGAAATACAAATCGGCTAGAAAATAAAAATTCGTGAAAATTTGTGCAATTCGTGGCTAAGAAAAAAATCCTTTTAATCATGATAATCTGTGGCTAAAAAAAAACAAAACCCCTGAATTATTAATTCAAGGGTTTGTCAATAGTATGTGTTGTGTTTTTTATAGTTTTATAGGCTAGGAAGATCTCCTTTTCCTTTAGTAGGCAAGTTTGTAGATCCCATAAGGAATAAATCTACTTCTCTTGCTGCTTCGCGACCTTCTGAAATAGCCCACACGATTAATGATTGTCCTCTTCTCATATCACCTGCAGTGAAAATGTGAGGAACGTTTGTCTGATAGTTATGCGCTTTGTAGTTGCTTCTCATATCAGTTTCGATTCCTAATTGCTCGCTTAATGTTTTCTCAGGACCTGTAAATCCAAGAGCCAATAAAGCTAAATCGCAAGGCCAGATTTTCTCAGAACCTTCTTTTTCGATTAATTCTGGACGCTGACCTGGAGTCATTTTCCATTGCACTTCAACTGTTTTTAATCCAGTTAATTCGCCTTTATCGTTAGAAATGAATTCTTTAGTGTTGATCAACCAGTTTCTGTCGCAACCTTCTTCGTGAGAAGAAGATGTTTTCAACTGCAACGGCCAGAAAGGCCAAGGAGTTGACTCGCTTCTTCCAACTGGAGGTTTTGGTAAAATCTCAAAGTTAGTTACCGATTTAGCTCCATGTCTGTTTGAAGTTCCAATACAGTCAGAACCAGTATCTCCACCACCAATAACGATTACATCTTTACCAGTTGCTTTAACCTGATCTGGAATTGATTCTCCGTATAAAACTTTAGTCTGCTGTGTCAAGAAATCCATTGCCTGTACAACGCCTTTGCTTTCGATACCTTTAGTTGGCAAGCTTCTTCTTTCAGTTGCTCCTCCGCATAAAACGATAGAATCGAATGCGTTTAATTCTTCAACACTAAAGTTTACACCAACATTTACATCAGTTTTGAAAGTGATTCCTTCTGCTTCAAGAATAGCAACACGGCGGTCGATAATTCCTTTTTCTAATTTGAAATTCGGAATTCCGTAACGTAATAAACCTCCAATTGCGTTGTCTCTTTCAAAAACAGTAACCGTGTGCCCCGCTCTGTTTAATTGCTGAGCCGCTGCAAGACCTGCAGGTCCTGAACCAATGACAGCAACCGTTTTTCCAGTTCTCTTTTTTGGTGGCTGTGGTTTGATCCATCCTTCAGCGAAACCTCTTTCAACGATGCTTTTTTCGATGTTTTCGATAGAAACCGGATCTTTGATGATTCCTAATACACATGATTTCTCACATGGAGCAGGGCATAAGCGTCCTGTAAATTCAGGGAAGTTATTAGTAGATTGTAAAATCTCTAATGCACTCTGCCATTCTTCCTGATGCACCATGTCGTTGAAGTCAGGAATTAAATTTCCTAACGGACAACCACTGTGGCAAAAAGGAATTCCACAGTCCATACATCTTGATCCTTGTTCTTTTAATTTATCTTTTGGTACCGGAATAGTAAATTCGTTGTAGTTAGAAACACGTTCTGCTACTGCTAAATTACTTTCGTCGGCTCTGTTATATTCTTTAAATCCGCCTATTTTACCCATGACATTTTTATTAAATTTAGTTGTGAGATGTGAAATGTGAGAAGTGAGTTGAGAAGCTCAACCTTAGTACCTCTGCACCTTTGTAACTCAGAACCTTTTAATCAGCTATTAATTCTTCTATTTTTTTCTCTTCTGCAATTCTTTGTAATGCTTTTTTGTAATCAGTTGGCATTACTTTTACGAAGTGCTGTTGTTGGTTTTCCCAGTCTGCTAAAATTCTTTTTGCTAATGGACTGCTTGTGTACAACGAATGATTTTTGATCAGTTTTCTTAGTTTCGTAAGATCTTCTTCTTCCATTGGGTCGAATGCAACCATTTCCATGTTGCAAACTGTTGCGTCGAATTTCTTATTTGGATCGTAAACATAAGCTACACCACCGCTCATACCAGCTGCGAAGTTTCTTCCTGTTTTTCCTAAAACTACTACTGTACCACCAGTCATGTACTCGCATCCGTGATCTCCAATTCCTTCAACAACTGCTGTTGCTCCAGAATTTCTTACACAGAAACGCTCTCCGGCCATTCCATTAATATAAGCCTCTCCGGTAATAGCTCCGTAAAGGGCAACGTTTCCAATAATGATATTGTCTTCAGGGTTGAAAGTCGCTGTAGGAGGGACTTTTACAATTAATTTTCCTCCAGAAAGACCTTTTCCTAAATAATCATTACAGTTTCCGTGAATTTTAAATGACAATCCGTTTGTTGCAAAAGCACCAAAACTTTGTCCAGCAGAACCTTCAAAATCAACTAAAATAGTGTCATCAGGTAATCCTTGTGCGCCGTAGATTTTTGAGATTTCGTTACTCAAAATAGCACCTACAGAACGGTCTGTATTTTTAATTTTAAAAGTTACTCTTGTTTTCTCTTTTCTATAGATAGACGGAATCGCTTCTTTGATGATGTCAAAATCCAATACGTTTTCAAGTTGGTGATCTTGAGTAGTTGTATTATGATTTGGCTCTGTTTTCGCTTTTTCCGGTTTGTATAGAATTGTTGACAAGTCTAAACCATTTGCTTTATAATGTTTGATAGCTTTGTTCACATTTAATTTTTGTGACTGACCTACCATTTCTTTTAAAGTTCTGAAACCTAACTGCGCCATGATTTCTCTTAACTCCTCTGCAATGAAATACATGAAGTTGATTACGTGCTCTGGAGTTCCTTTGAAATTCTTTCTCAATTCAGGATCCTGAGTTGCAATACCAACTGGGCAAGTATTTAAGTGACAAGCTCTCATCATGATACATCCAGAAGCTACAAGCGGAGCAGTTGCAAAACCGAATTCCTCAGCTCCTAATAAAGCAGCAATCGCCACGTCACGACCTGTTTTCAACTGTCCGTCACACTCTAAAACTACACGGCTTCTTAAGTCGTTTAAGATCAAAGTTTGCTGTGCTTCAGCTAAACCAAGTTCCCATGGAATACCTGTGTGCTGTAAAGATGTTAATGGTGCAGCTCCCGTTCCTCCGTCGTAACCTGAAATTAAGATAACGTCAGCTTTTGCTTTGGCAACACCGGCAGCGATAGTTCCAACTCCAACTTCAGAAACTAATTTTACGTTAATACGAGCTTCACGGTTTGCATTTTTCAAGTCGTAAATCAACTGAGATAAATCCTCAATTGAGTAAATATCGTGGTGAGGAGGAGGCGAAATCAAACCTACATAAGGCGTAGAGTTTCTAGTTTCAGCAATCCAAGGCACAACTTTTTCTCCAGGTAACTGTCCACCTTCACCAGGTTTTGCTCCCTGAGCCATTTTGATTTGGATTTCTTTAGCGTTTGTCAAATAGTTGATTGAAACACCAAAACGTCCTGATGCAACTTGCTTAATTGCAGAGTTTCTAGAATCTCCGTTAATTTCTTTCTGGAAACGTCTTGGATCTTCTCCACCCTCTCCAGAGTTACTTTTTCCACCAATTCTGTTCATTGCAATCGCTAAGTTCTCATGCGCTTCTTGGCTGATAGAACCGTAAGACATTGCTCCAGTTTTGAATTTCTTTACAATTTCTGTCCAAGGTTCTACTTCGTCAATAGAAATCGGATCTAAATTGTTGAATTCAAATAAACCTCTAATAGTCATTAAGTTTGAGCTTTGCTCGTTAACGGCATTAGAGTATTCTTTATAACTTTCTGGGCTGTTTAAACGAACCGCCTGTTGTAATTTAGAAATAGTGGTTGGGTTGAACATGTGTTTTTCACCACCACGTCTCCATCTGTAAATACCTCCAATTTCAAGAGAAAGCAAGTTTGCAATTTTTGAATTTGGGAAAGCTTTTTGGAAACGTTTTTTAACCTCTTTTTCTACTTCCATTAAACCAATTCCTTCAATTCTTGATGGCGTGTAAGGGAAGTATTTAGATGTAAATGTTTTGTTTAAACCTAAAATCTCGAAAATCTGAGCAGCTCTATATGAATGTAAAGTAGAGATACCAATTTTGTTCATGATTTTCACGATTCCTTTTGCAATCGCTTTGTTGTAATTAACAACTGCATAATCAGCTTTTACTTTTGTAATGAAACCTTTTTCAACTTGATCGTGAATGATTTCGTTTACCATGTAAGGGTTGATTGCACTTGCGCCATATCCGAACAATAAAGCAAAATGATGAGGTTCACGTGGTTCAGCAGATTCGATGATGATTCCGAATTTAGAACGAACCTGTAAAATGTTCAAAGAGTGGTGAATGTAAGAACAAGCCAATAACATTGGAATTGGAGCTAATTCTTCGCTTACGCCTCTATCTGATAAGATAATGATGTTGCATCCTTCATTAACCGCTTTAAAAGTTGCCTGAACACATTTCTCAAGCGCTCTTTCTAGACCGTTAACTCCTTTTTCTATTTTGTATAAAGTAGAAATAGTAGCCGATTTGAAATCTGCGTGATCGATATTTCTGATTTTATCCAAATCCTCATTAGAAATAACTGGATTTTGGATTTTTAATTTTTTACATTGTTTCGATTCGATTTCGAAAATATTGAAATCGCCACCAATCGCTAAACTGATATCAGTAATGATTTCTTCACGAATACCATCCAAAGGCGGGTTTGTAACCTGAGCAAATAATTGTTTGAAGTAATTGTACAACAACTGAGGCTGATCTGAAAGAACTGCCAAAGGTGTATCATTACCCATAGAACTGATTGCTTCAGCTCCGTCGCTACCCATTGGGTTGATGATTGTTTTTAAATCTTCAATGGTATAACCAAACAAACGTTGTCTTGTCAAGAAATCTAATTTTTCAACAGGAGTAGGGTTGTTAGTATATGGAACGCTAGCTAATGGCAATAAGTTTTCGTCAACCCATTGTTTGTATGGACGTTTTGTAACGATCGCTTTTTTAACTTCTTCGTCTTCGATGATACGCCCTTCATTCATATCAACCAAGAACATTTTTCCTGGCTCTAAACGACCGTGTTGGATTACATCTTCTGGATCGATGTCTAATACACCAATTTCAGATGACATAATTACGAATCCGCTTTTCGTTAATGTATAACGAGAAGGACGCAATCCGTTTCTGTCTAACAAAGCACCAATTACGTTTCCATCTGTAAACGGAATAGAAGCAGGTCCATCCCAAGGCTCCATGATACAAGCATTGTACTCATAGAAAGCTCTTTTCTCTGGAGACATTGTTTGGTGTTTTTCCCAAGCTTCAGGAACTACCATCATCATTGCCTCTGGAAGAGAACGGCCAGTCATTAATAAAAGTTCAACCACCATATCCATAGAAGCAGAATCTGATTTTCCTTCTAAGATAATTGGGAATAATTTTTTAATGTCTTCTCCGAAAACTTTACTTTGCATAAGCTCTTCACGAGCACGCATACGGCTTACGTTTCCACGAAGTGTATTGATCTCACCATTATGACACATGTATCTAAATGGTTGAGCTAAGTCCCAAGATGGGAATGTATTTGTAGAGAAACGTTGGTGTACAAGCGCTAAACGTGTCACCAAGTCTGGATCTTTCAAATCTATATAATAACGGCTGATGTCTTCTGGCATCAATAGACCTTTATATATTATAGTAGTTGTCGATAAACTAGTAAAATAAAACATGTGGCTTTCTGAGGTTTTAGATCCTCTCACTGCATGTTCAGCAATTTTTCTAGCTGCAAAAAGTTTTGCATTAAATTCTTGTTCAGTTAAATCTTGTCCGTTTTTAGAAACGAAAACTTGTTTAATTGTTGGTTCTTTTTCTGCGGCAATTTCACCTAGATTTTCAACGTCAACAGGTACATCTCTCCAACCTAAAACTTTTAAGTTTTGGTCTTTGATAGTTGCTTCAAATGCATTAATACAAAAAGAAACTTGGTTTTTGCTTTTTGGTAAAAAAACCATTCCTACTGCATACTCACGCGCTTCTGGGATTTCAAAGTCACATACTTTCTTAAAAAAATCATGAGGAATGTCGAATAAAATTCCGGCTCCGTCACCAGTTCTTCCATCAGAACTTACGGCACCACGATGTTCCAATTTAATTAAGATGTCTAATGCTTTGTGAATAATATCATTTGACTTAATACCATTCAAATTACAAATAAATCCTGCACCACAATTGTCGTGTTCAAATTCAGGCAGATAAAGCCCTTGTTCTTTAACTCTCATTCTTGATATTTTTTTTACAAAAATAAGGATTTCATTAAACATAATGTATTGAAATAGTGTTTTTGCTTTCATTTTTGCTGTAATATTAGAAAAAGCATTCTTAATTATTAATATTATTATATAAGGCATCCCGAATTGCTAAAAATATAATTACTCTTAAAATATATTAGGAAAAATCGTCGGCAGGCCAATAAAACCAATGAATTTTTTGTTAAATATCAAACGTTTTATGTGAATTGTGTTAACATTAACAAATTGTTCCGTTAACGATTTGTTTGCTTTGAAAAATTATCAACGCCTAATACCTATATATAACATTTATTTAATTGAAAAAGATTTTACTATTAAGTTGTATTTTGTTACTTTTGTCGCACTTTTATTCTGAAATAAATTCAGAACCAGACAAATTCTATATTATGAACATACACGAATATCAAGGAAAAGAAATTTTAGCGAGTTACGGAGTACGCGTACAACGCGGAATTGTGGCTAACAATGCGGTTGAAGCTGTAGCTGCTGCAAAACAATTAACTGCCGAAACTGGTACAGGATGGCACGTAATAAAAGCACAAATTCACGCAGGTGGTCGTGGAAAAGGTGGTGGAGTTAAGCTGGCAAAAAACTTACAACAAGTTGAAGAGTTAGCAGAACAAATCATCGGAATGCAGTTGATTACACCTCAGACTCCGCCTGAAGGTAAAAAAGTAAATAAGGTATTAGTTGCAGAAGATGTTTACTATCCAGGTGAAAGCGAAACTTCTGAATTTTATGTTTCTGTTTTATTGAATAGAGGTACTGGACGCAATATGATCATGTATTCTACTGAAGGTGGAATGGATATCGAAGAAGTTGCTGAGCACACTCCACACTTAATCTTTACTGAAGAAATCGATCCATCTGTTGGATTACAAGGTTTCCAAGCTAGAAGAATTGCTTTTAACTTAGGGCTTTCTGGAAATGCTTTCAAAGAAATGGTTAAATTCATCGACGCACTTTACAATGCTTACATTGGTTCTGATGCTTCTATGTTTGAAATCAACCCAGTTTTAAAAACTTCTGATAACAAAATCTTAGCTGTTGATGCTAAAGTTAACATTGACGATAACGCTTTATACAGACAACCAAAATATGCTGAAATGAGAGATATCCGTGAGGAGAATCCAATCGAAGTTGAAGCTAAAGAAGTTGGTCTTAACTATGTAGACCTTGACGGTACTGTAGGATGTATGGTAAACGGAGCTGGTCTTGCAATGGCAACTATGGACTTAATTAAATACGCTGGTTTTGAGCCTGCTAACTTCCTTGACGTAGGAGGAACTGCTGACGCAAAACGTGTTGAAACAGCTTTCAGAATTATCTTGAAAGATCCAAACGTAAAAGCTATTTTAATTAACATCTTTGGAGGTATCGTTCGTTGTGACCGTGTTGCTCAAGGTGTTGTTGATGCTTACAAAAACATGGGTGACGCTATTAAAGTGCCAATTATTGTTCGTTTGCAAGGAACAAATGCTGAAATTGCAAAAGAATTAATTGACAACTCTGGTATGCCAATCTTATCTGCAGTTCAGTTCCAAGAAGCTGCTGACCAAGTAAAAGCTGCTCTTTCTTAATTAAATAAGAAATCAATTTATATAGAAAATCCCTCCATTTTGGAGGGATTTTTTTTGTGGTTTAACCGCAAAGGGCGCTAAGTTTTTTTGTTAAGGATTGTGAGTACAAACGCAAAGTTCGCAAAGCTGTATGTTGAAAATAGCCACGAATTCACGAATTATTTTCAAAGATTGTAAAAAATAAAATTCGTGAATTCGTGGCTAAAAAACTTTGCGAACTTTGCGTAATTCTTTGCGCTCTTTGCGGTTAAACCATCAAGTTTATTTCAAAACTGTAGATAGTTCTACAAGTTCAAATTCTGGATCATGTGATATAAATTCTCTTATCAATGCAGCATGACCAGCACCAACTAAAACCATTATTTTATTATCTGTGCTTTCCGTTAATTTCTGAATTAAAGAATACATATATAAATTTCTTTTGTACCAATTTGAAACTAAATGCGCTCCTGTAAAATCATCTGGATTTCCAGCTCTATTTGCTACTTCCAAATACCATTGGATGTTTTTATTTTCGGTTTCTTTTTTATTGTAATGTAGCATGAGTTCTTGTAACGAGCTTTTTGTTATTCTTTCATTATGATCTTTTTCATTCCTTTTTTTCCACTCATTATTTCTTTTCAATAAATCCTGCTGGTTTGTTTTTTCCATTGACATCATTAAACTGTCATAACGAAAAGAAGTGTAGAGATTCATTCCGTATAATTTTTTATGATTCAGTTTTTTAGCTGTGCGTAGTGCCAGTTGTGTTATTTCGTTTTTGTTAGTTTTAAAAAGACTGTCGGCATTTTTATTGTAAAACTTATCTAAATCAGCTTGTTTGTTAAATTCCCATTCTACAAATATTTTATCGGGACCAAATTTTTTGATTTTGTCACTCATTATTTCGAGTTCCTTTTGGCTCTTCTCAGACAAGATATCAAAACTGTTTAGTTTAGCAACATCAAGACCAGGATTGGCGTAATGAAATGTTCCAACCAATAATATCTGTTTTTTCTTAGTTTGAGCAGAAGTTAAGTTTAATGTAATAATTGTTAGTAATAAAATAATTTTGTGCATGACGTTTTGTTTTTAAATTCATGACAAATGTATTTTGTCTGTTGGCCTTATTTTTTGTTTTTTGATGAACCTAGGATTTCATTTTATAAACATATGAAATTTATGAGGTAATAATTTCGTGTAATATTTTTGATAGTTTGTCCTTAGAAAAAGTATCTTTTATCTATAATTCTCCATTTAAGGCTTAGTTGTAAAAATGGAATAGAATCACTTTTTTTCAGATACATAAATCGTATGTTTTTGTGAGATTTTGTAAAAAAAGAAAGTTCGTAAAGCTATGTATAAATAACTTTAGAAACTTTGTATAAATCATGGTATTCTTTACGATCAGAAATCCGCTATTTCAAAACTGTCGATAATTCTACAATTTCGTATTCAGAATTATGTTTTACAAATTCTCTAATTATCGTGGTATGTCCGGCTCCTAATAAAACCATTATTTTATCGTCTTTATTTTCCGTTAATTTTTGAACTAGAGCATACATATATAGATTTCTGCGATACCATTCTGAAACTAAAAAAGCACCCACAAAATTGTCTGTTTTCCCTGCTTTAATTGCTGTTTCAAAATACCACTTAATATCTTTTGTATTAGCATCCAAAAGTAATTGGGTCAAAGAATATTTTGTAATTTTTGTATTAAAATCTGTTTCTTTTTGTTTCATTCTTTCTTCATTCTTCTTGATTAAATCAAACTGATTGGCGGCTTTCATTCCTTTTATCAAACTATCATATGGAAAATTAGTATCATTGTAATCTATTGCGTATAACTTTTTATGCCCTAATTTTTTAGCAGATCTTAAAGCTATTTGCACTATTTCATTTGAATCTTTTTTAAGTAAACTATCAGTGTTTTTAGCGTAAAACTTATCTAATTGATCTTGCTCTTGATAATTCCATTCTACGAAAATTTTATCAGGTCCAAATTTTTTAATTTTATTGGTAATGTTTTCGAGTTCTTTCTGACTCTTATCACACATTACATCAAACGTATTTACCTTAACAACATCAAGTCCTGGGTTTTCAAAATGAAAGCTTCCAAATAATAATATTTGTTTCTTTTTTGTTTGAGCAGGCGATAAGTTAAATAGGGTAAGAGCTAGTAATAAAATGATTTTTTGCATGAATGTTAGTCTTTTAATTCATGGCAAATGTATTCTGTCTTTTGGTTTCTATGTTTTTGTTTTTGATGAACATAAGATTTCATTTTATGAACAACTAAAACGAAGTGTGAAATGATTTCATGTAAAGTTTTAGATAGCTTGTCCCTAAAAAATGCGTTTTTAAATAAATCTAATTTTCTATTTAAGGCTTAATTGTATTTTTGAGTCAATTATCAAAAAACTATGAAATCAAGAATCCCTTTTTACTATCACATTGTTTTTTTCTTTTTATTATTTCTAACGTACATTTTCTGGGATATTGGACTTAATGATAAAAAAGTAGAAATTGTAATCAAAGGAATATGTTATGGAATTACGCCAACTCATTTGTTAGCAATATTTTGTATTTACATTCTCAACTTTTACTATTTCTGCGAATGGTTTTTAAACAAGAAGAAATTGCTTTTTTACATCCTGACAATTCCAGTTTCGCTATTGCTTTTTGCGGCTGTTCGTTATTTTTTGCAAGAAGTCGTTATGTATAATATTACCGGAATGCACAATTACTATGAAGAAGCTAGAGAAATAGGTTATTACATAAAAGATAACTTTTTCTTTGGATTGCCAGCTGTCTTTTTAAGTGCTTTGACCTTTTTATTTTGGCAATTTCAAACCGCTCAGCATCAAAATCAAGAATTGCTTTTAGAGAATAAAAAAGCAGAATTTCAAATGCTAAAAGCGCAAGTTAGTCCGCATTTTTTGTTTAATACTTTAAATTCTTTTTATAGTCAGTTGGTTATAAAAGAAGATGAAATGGCAGATGATATTTTGGTGCTTTCTGATTTACTTCGGTATGTTATTACAGAAACAGATAAAGATGAAGCGATACTTTCAAAAGAAATTCAATTTATTCAAAACTATATCCATTTACAAAAGAAAAGATTTGAAGATCAGTTATTTTTAGATTTTAAAGTGGAAGGAAATTATTCAAACGAAAAAATCATTTCGTCGGCTTTGATTCACTTTGTTGAAAATGTTTTCAAGCATGGAAAATTTAATAATGAAGAAGAAAAAGCTATTATTTCAATTCAAATAAAAAACGATTTTCTAGAAATTTCAACTTTCAATTATTTCATTCAGGGAGAAAATTATTCGTCAACTGGAATCGGTTTTGATAACTTGACAAAAAGACTGGAATACACTTATAAAAGCCAATTTATTCTTGAAAAAACAGAAGAAAATAATACCTTTAAAACTTACTTAAAAATACCGCTAAAGAAATAATTTATGGCTTTTAAATGCATAATTGTCGACGACGAACCGCCTGCAACTCGAATATTGGAAAATTACATTGGGAAAGTAAATTTTCTGGAGAAAGTTGGCGTTTTTAATGATTCGTTAAAAGCATTAGAATTTCTAAATTCACAATCTGTAGATGTTATTTTTCTTGATATACAAATGCCGCAATTAACAGGTTTACAGATTTCTAAAATCATTTCTAAGGATATAAAAGTAATTTTTACAACGGCTTATCCAGATTTTGCTTTAGAAGGATTTGAATTAAATGCAGTTGATTATTTATTAAAACCAATTGCATTCGAACGATTTTATCAAGCCGTTTCTAAACTAAACTCTGAATCCAAAATAGAAGTTTCGAGTACCGCTAATAGTACTGCACCAGATTTTTTATTTATAAAAACAGATGGAAAAAATAAGTTTCAGAAAGTTTTTTTGAATGATGTTTTATACGTAGAAAGTTTGCAGAATTATGTTTGCATTCATACTGTAAAGCAGCAGATTATTACACATTCGTCATTAAAAAATGTTATTGAATCATTGCCAGAAAAGGATTTTATTCAAATACATAAATCGTATGTGGTTTCATTGCAGCATATAGAATCCACAGATAATTTTTCTGTTTTTATAAATGGAAAAGAATTGCCGATTGGTGCAACTTTTAAAGAGGCTTTTTTTGATAAAATAGAAGAGAATAAAATTTAATTTTTTTTTAACCGCAAAGTGCGCAAGGATTTTTGACTAAGTATTGTGAATACAAACGCAAAGTTCGCAAAGCTTTGTGAATAAAACTATGCGAACTTTACGTAAATCTTAGCGTTCTTTGCGGTTAAAATCCTCAATTACGATTTTTTCTTATTGCCGTTTTTGAAAACCACTTTTTCTACAACAACCGGTTTTCCGTTTCCTTTTGGGAATGATTTCTTTTTAGGTTTTCCAGCTGATGAACCTGACTTTGATGAACTTTGATCACCTCTGTATTTTTCTGAATCTTTTGGAGCAGCTTTGAATTCTGGTCTTTCTTTAGAAGTTTCCTTCTTCGGAATTTCAGCTTTATGTTTTGCTAAAACGTCATTTGGATTTTTAGGATTTTCTTTAGTTCCTCTTAAATGAATAACCAATCCGTTTAAGAAGTTTCTTAAAACCTGATCGCCACATTCCATATAATTTGGATGATCTTCGGCTCTAAAAAAAGCTCCTAATTCTGATTTTGAAATTCTAAAATCTACTAATTCTAAAATTTCAACTATTTGGTCATCACGGAGCATCAAAGCCACGCGAAGTTTTTTAAGTATATCGTTATTTGTCATAATTTTTGTTTCAGGTTTTTTTCTGTTTCAAGTTTCAAGTTTTCAATCTGAAACTAAAACTCCTAATTTATTTTACAAAGGTAGTTTTTAAAATGATTAAAATCTAGAATTGAAATCATTTAAAGTTGCGACCAATTTATCCAAATCTTCTTTTAAATGATTTGCTGTAACTACAATTCGATTTAGCGGTTCGGCTTCTTTGGTGTATCTAAAACTAGCAATAATGATTTTTTCCTGTTTTAATTTTTCAACTAATTCATTCGATAAAAGATAAATTAAAGGATAGTTTTTATCAAATAGGATAGTGCTGTTTTTGGTTAAAATCGTATCGATATAACTCAAATTATCTTTCAATTTTTGATACTGTGTTTTATAAATTTCTTTAGCATCAGAAAGTGTTTGTACAAAAGCGGGATTCATTCCGGCAGCACTTGTAAAAGTTTCAATTTCTTTTATTGATTCTATGAATTCAGAATCTGATGCAATCACTCCGCCTGTTAAGCCGAAAGCTTTTCCAAGAGATGAAACCAATATTTTTCTTTTAATCGGAAAATTAATTGAAGCATAAATTCCAGAACCATTTTCTCCCACAATTCCTAATGAATGCGATTCATCAATAACTAAAGTGATTTCCTTTTCCTTAGAGATTTCTTTTATAAAAGTTAGGTCGATTGGTTTTGTTTCAAAAGAAGGAACACCGTCAGTTAGAATCGTTATTTTCTCAGGTTTTGAATCTAATAAACGGTCATTCAGTTTTTTATTTATAAAAACAGGTTCACTATTTTCAATTTGAATAGCGGAATGAATTTCATTTAAATGATAAAAACAATCGGTTTGCTCTTGCAATTTTTCTAAAACAAGTTTTCCAGCCAGCATTCCCGAAGAAACGGTAACGGTCCTTTCAGAGCCAATATGAGATGCTAAAAAGCTTTCGCCTGCATCATAAGCCGTTAATTGAATATTTGCAGTTCTAGAACTTCCGTAAGTAGTTCCCCATTTTAAAATGTTCTGAACGACTAAATCCTGAAACGCTGTATTTGTCGGAAGACCCAAATAGGCAGTTCCGCCAAAATACAAATAATGTTCTTGGTCAATTTCGATTACTCGATCTGGAAATTTTTCGACTTTCATTTTATAAAAGTGTAACTCCCGTTCCGTTTAAATCAGAATAACTTACAACACCATCTTTTATAGTAACACCTGTTGCAATATCTTCTGCTAAAAGTAACGCACCATCCATATCTACATAATCCAATTGAGGAAGCAAATGCGCAATAGCAGAAATTCCAACAGTAGATTCTGTCATACAGCCAACCATTGTTCGTAAACCAAGTTTTTTAGCTTCTTCAATCATGCGTTTTCCAGGCGTTAAACCACCGCATTTTACCAGTTTTACATTCACGCCATGAAAATGATTGAAACATTTAGCTACATCTTCTTCAATAATACAACTCTCGTCAGCAATTACTGGAAGAGCAGAATGTTTAAAAACCTCTTTATGTCCTTCCCAATTATCAGCTTTCATAGGCTGTTCTAGAAATTCAACACCTAATTTTTTTAGTTCAATCGAATTATTTATGGTTTCTTCAACTGTCCATCCGCAATTGGCATCAATCCTAAAAATGGCATTGGTATGTTTTCGAAGCGCTTTTACAATTTCGATATCTTCTTTGGTTCCTAATTTAATTTTATAAATAGGCCATGGAAGTTCCTGCATTTTAGAAACCATTTTATCAATAGAAGCAATTCCGATAGTGTAATCCGTCATCGGATTTTTTTCGGTTGTGTAGTTCCATAATTCGTAAAGCTTTTTGCCTTTTTTGCGAGCATACAAATCGTTATAAGCTAGATCTAAGGCGCATAAAGCAAACATATCGTCTTTTAAATAGGGATGAATTTTTGCCCAAAATACTTCTGGAGTTTCATTTTCTGTGTTTTCAATAATAGATCTAATTTTTTCTAAATCCTGCATCATCATTGGCACAGTCGTTTTGTAATACGGATTTGAAGTTGCTTCTCCAAAACCCGAAAAGCCATCGCTTTGCAATTCAACAATTAACGAAGGCTGAAAATCTATGGATTCTCTCGAAATGGTAAAAGTGTGCTTTAGTTTGAGATTGTATTCTCTTAAAATTAGTTTCATTGGTATGCGATGTTTTTTTATGTTTTTTTCAATTAATAGCCAAGCCAGAGTATTGCTTCCGTAAAATGATCACGCCAAAGCTTTTCATTATGTTCTCCGCCTTTTACAATCTTGGTTTTATCAAGATGAAGACAATAACAGCGTTTGGTATCTAGTAAACGTTTCATTTTACTTAAATCTTTTTCCATGTCGTCACTTTCTTTATCGCCGCACAGAAAATAGATTTTAGTTTTAATTTTAGATTGCTTTTCTGTGAACGTATAAATTTCAGGTGAAAACCAGAATGAAGGCGAAAAAACACCCGCTTTTCCAAAAATTTCAGGATATTTTAAAGCTCCGTAATAAGAAACTAGTCCGCCGAGAGAGCTTCCAAAAAGAATCGTGTTTTTGGCTTTTGTTTTGGTTCTGTAATTTTTATCGATATACGGTTTTAAGGTTTTTACGATAAATTCGAGATAATTATCGGCATTTCCGCCACCATATTTTTCATTTTTAAAAGGAGTAAGCTCTTCGATTCGTTTTTCATTTCCATGCTCAATTCCTACAACAATTACGGGAGCTTTTAGGCTGTCCAATTTTTCGTCTACATTCCATTCGCCAGAATAAGAAGTTTTAGCATCAAACAGATTTTGCGCGTCGTGCATGTAAATAACGCTGTATTTTTTCTGAATGTCTTTGGAATAATTTTCTGGAAGATAAATCCAAATTTTTTTTGAGGTATTTAGTTGAGGCGCTTCAATTGTAAAAGTAGATACATTTTTTGAAGCGGTGCTTTGTGCCTTGCCAATAAGAGTAAATAGAAGTAAAACTGCCAAGAAAATCCTCTTCATCATCCTTGTTTTGTATTTTTATTTAAAAGCAATATTTTAGCTAAAAATAATAAATTGATGAATACAGAAGCAGAAAAAAGAAGTTTACTTTTAGAAATGATTACCCTCGCCACTATAGATGGACATTTGCACAAACGTGAGCTTGAATTTTTAAGAATTGTAGCTTTGGAATTGAATATTAGCGAAGAAGAATTTCAGGATTTATTTCATCAGGAAACAAAACCATTGCCAATACCATCCGAAATGCAGCGTATCAATCAGTTTTATAGATTGGCTTTATTAATGCATTGTGATGGCGTTTTGCACGAAAGAGAATTTCATGCTATTCAAAAGATCGCTATCGGAATGGGACTGAACCTTTCTGCTGTAAAACGTGTTTTGGAAATGATGAAAAAAGCACCAAATACAGTAATTAACCCAATTGTGCTGTTGGAAATTTTTCACGAACAACACAATTAGATTAAAACCTTTTTTCGTTTATTATTTGTTTCGGATTTATTTTTTAGAAGGTTGAAATTTTGGATGTCCAGTATATGCATAAGCAAAACTGATTAAGTTGCTGTCTTTTTCGATAACTTTTGTTGCGCTGTCACCCATTCCATGACCTGATTCAAAGTCGGCTAAAAAAAAGATTGGATTGTTGGAGGTGTTTGCATTTTGAAGTGAAGCTGCAAATTTTGCAGGTTGCCATGCAATTACACGAGGATCATTCATTCCCGCTGTTATTAATGTTGCCGGATAGGCAGTTCCTTTTTTAATATGATGAAACGAATCCATTTCTAGGAGCGCCTTGAACTCTGTTTTGTCTTTTATAGTTCCAAATTCAGGAATATTACCAGGACCATTTGGGGCTAATTCTGAACGAATCGTATTAAATTCTCCTACTTCTGGAATGGCAGCTGCAAACAAGTCTGGTCGCTCCGTAATAGCTCGTCCAATTAATATACCGCCAGCGCTTGCGCTCCAGATGGCAATTCTTTTAGGAGAAGAATACTTCTCTTTAATAAGATATTCAGTAACCGCAATTAAATCTTTCCATGTATTAGGTTTGGTGGTTTTAAAACCTGCTTTATGCCAAGCTTCGCCCAATTCTCCGCCACCTCTAACGTGAGCAACAACATATATGCCGCCATAAGTGCAGTAAGGCAATGCAAATCCAGTACTAAAACGTGGTTCAAGAGAGATTCCGTAAGCACCATATCCAACCATAAGGATTGGATTGTCGCCATTTAGCTTAATATTTTTATTATAAATGATAGAAACAGGAACTTTAACACCATCATAAGAGGGAACCATAATTTCTTTAGACACTAAATCTTTAAATTCAGGATATTCAATAGGTTTTGATAATGGCTGAAAAGTAAACGTATTTGTTGTTGGATTGTACAAATAACGTTTTTGAGGAGAAGTCCAGCCCGAAAGCGTCATCCAAATTTCGCTTTTATTTTCGCTTATAGCCAAAAAAGAGACTGAACCTGCTTGCAGAGGTAATTTTAATTCAATCGGATCTGTTTTTCCTTTTGCTAAGAAAAATACTTTTGCTTGAACACCGTTTTCTGTAATTGAATAATATAAGCCATCCTTTGTAAGTTTAAAATCGGTAATGTTTCCATTTTTTGGTTCTGGTACAACTGTTTTTGCTTTTTCTATATCTGGATCTGAAATAGGAACTTTGATGATTTTATAGTTGGAAGCATTTTTATAAGTTAAATAATAAATAAACTCTTTATCGACAAGATAATTGGTCACTTCATCTTTTTTATCGACCAAGTTGGTCCATTTTGCAGGTTTAAAACTATCTTTTAAATCGGTGTCATATAACTTAATTCGATTATCAACCGTAACAACCAGTCCGTAGTTTTTATTAGAATTTTTATGATAAAGATTTAAAGGGAATTCTTCTGCACCTATATTAAGTTCAGGATTGGTTGTATTGGACAAAAATTCGACATCTTTGTTTGGATCTTCTCCTAATTTATGATAGTAAACTTTGGAGTTTAATAATCTATTTGGATCTGTAACATTGGAAGAATTTAAGCGACCGTATGTAAATGAATTACCATCTGGCATCCACGAAGGGGAGCTGAACCAGCATCTGTCGAATACTTCAGGATAAACTTTTCCGTCGCTGTTTATAATAAGCAATTCGGCGCTTTCAGAACCGCTTGGTGAAATTTCTATCGCTACTTTATCTCCTTTTTCATTGGGAGTTATAGAGCTGATGTTGTAATTTACTCCAGCTGCTTTTTTATAAGTTTCTGGATCAAAAAGTAATTTCTCGGTTCCTTTATAACCAATTCTCTGGTACAATTTGCCATTTTCTTCGTTGGCATTTCGTTTTAGATAGAAATAATGGTCGTTCTCTGTAATTTGTAATTCAGAGATTGTACTTTCTTTTCTTGCATCAAGCTCTTTGAGTTTTTTTTCAAGATTTTGCCGTTCTGGAATTTCGCTTAATTTTTGCCGAGTATAATCTGTATTCGCTTTCATCCAAGCGACAACATTCGGGTCATTTAAATTTTCTAAATATTGATAGCCATCTTCTATCTTCTCTCCAAAATATTCATCTATGACAATTTTTTCTGGTGCGGGCTGTGGTCTATTTTGCCCAAAAAACGATACTACTGAGCTGAGTGCTACAGTAGTGCAAAGTAATTTCGTATTCATAATCTGTCTAGTTTAAAAGAAAGGCTGAATTTCCAGATAGATTATGGACAGGTAAAGTTATGAAATTATTTTAATTAATTGATATATAGTTAATTATGTTTTGCTTATGGTAATTGCTCCTGTAGTTTTTTAATCTCGTCACGAAGTTTAGCAGCTTGCAAGAAGTCTAATTCTTTAGCTGCTTTTTCCATCGTTTTGCGTTTTTCACGAATCATTTTTTCTAATTCAGCTTTAGATAGATAAGCTGTTTCTGGTTCAGCTGCAACAGGAATCGGATGACCTAATTCATATTCAACTAAAGGATTTTTAGTGAAAGCGCTTTCGATTTTTTTATTTAAAGCTTGTGGAACAATATTATTTTCAACGTTGAAATTAATTTGTTTAGCTCTTCTGTAATTGGTTTCATCGATTGTTTTCTGCATGCTTGCTGTAATCTTATCAGCATACATAATGGCTTTACCGTTTAAGTTTCTCGCCGCACGTCCGATAGTTTGCGTTAACGAACGATAATTTCTCAAGAAACCTTCTTTATCAGCATCTAAAATAGCTACAAGCGACACTTCTGGCAAATCTAAACCTTCACGAAGTAAGTTAACTCCAATTAAGACATCAAAAAGACCTTTTCGTAAATCCTGCATAATTTCGATACGCTCTAAAGTATCTACTTCAGAATGTATATACCGGCATCGAATGTTCACTTTAGTTAAATATTTAGCCAATTCTTCGGCCATTCTTTTGGTCAAAGTTGTCACAAGAACCCTTTCGTCCAATTCACAGCGAACCTGGATTTCCTCAATCAAATCATCAATCTGATTCAAGCTTGGCCGCACTTCAATAACAGGATCTAATAATCCTGTAGGGCGAATAATCTGTTCGACATAAATACCATCCGATTTTTGTAGTTCGTAATCGGCGGGTGTTGCAGAAACATATATAACCTGATTTTGCAAGGCTTCAAATTCTTCAAATTTTAAAGGGCGGTTGTCCATTGCGGCAGGCAATCTAAAACCGTATTCCACAAGGTTTTCTTTACGGCTTCGGTCGCCTCCATACATTGCATGAACTTGAGAAACAGTTACATGACTTTCATCAATAATCATTAAATAATCGCTCGGAAAATAATCTAATAAACAGAAAGGTCGCGTTCCTGCTTCACGTCCGTCAAGGTAGCGTGAGTAATTTTCAATTCCTGAGCAATAACCCAATTCGCGAATCATTTCTAGATCAAAATTGGTTCTTTCTTCCAAACGTTTGGCTTCCAGATGTTTTCCAATTTCTTTAAAATAATCAACCTGTTTCACCAAATCTTGCTGGATCTGCCAAATTGCGCCTTGTAAAACTTCTGGAGAAGTCACAAACATGTTGGCAGGATAAATGGTTAATCTTTGAAATTTCTCTATAACTTGAGATGTTTTTGCATCAAAAGATTCAATCTCTTCAATTTCGTCTCCAAAGAAATGAATTCGATATGCATCGTCTGCATAACTTGGATAAACTTCAACCGTATCTCCTTTAATCCTGAAAGTTCCCGGGTTAAAATCGGCTTCTGTTCTAGCGTATAAACTCTGCACTAAACTGTGTAATAATTTAGTTCTTGAAATAACCTGATCGCGTTTAATTTCAATAACGTTTTTCTGAAATTCAACTGGGTTTCCAATACCATACAAACAAGAAACTGAAGCTACAACCAAAACATCGCGGCGACCAGAAAGTAGGGAAGAAGTAGTGCTCAAACGCATCTTTTCCAATTCTTCATTGATAGATAAATCTTTTTCAATGAAGACTCCAGTTACTGGCATAAAAGCTTCTGGCTGATAATAGTCGTAGTACGAAACGAAATATTCAACAGCATTATTTGGAAAAAATTGTTTGAACTCAGAGTATAATTGAGCGGCCAAAGTTTTGTTGTGCGCCAGAACCAAAGTAGGTCTTTGCACTTCCTGAATTACGTTGGCAACGGTAAACGTTTTTCCCGAGCCCGTAACTCCTAATAAAGTTTGGTATTTATCTCCGTCGACCACGCCCTGTGCCAATTTTTGTATGGCTTGAGGCTGATCTCCTTTTGGACTATATTCTGAGGAAACTTGAAATTTCATTTGAGTATACTGAAAATTTGGTTTTGTAAAGATACGAAGTTTGAATTCTAATCTAAAAAATTAATGATCGCATCATTTACCACTTTTGGCTGATCTATGGTTAAAAAATGTCCTGCATCTTTTACCGTTTTTGTTTTACAATTAACAAGATGTTTTTTTGCACGATCCAAACTTTCTTCTGAATTAATAACGTCTTTATCTCCGATTAAAACTAAAACCGGATTTTGAATAGATTCTAATTCTTTATCTGAAAAAGGCATCATTTTAAGCATGCTGGAATTTGATTTTCCATATTTATTAGCCAAATAGAATTGTCTTTTATAAATGATACTAATGTTTTCTGGATGAGTTGAAAATGTCGATAGCGTTTTGCTGAATTTCTTTTCGCTTGGAAAAAGTTTTAGCATTAATGCTGAAGTCGTTTTTCTAGGTTTATCAAGAAATTTGAAAGTCTGCGCTGGACTTAATAAAACAATTTTATCGATCGAATTTGATTTTTGAGTGGCTAATAATGTTGCAATCCAACCACCTCGTGAAGCGCCAATGATATCAAATTTCTTTAATTTGTAATAGCTGAAAACTTCATTGTAAAAAACAACAATATTATCGGATGAAAGCGGTTTGGTGGTTAAGTTGGATTTATTGGGTTCCATTATAAAATCGATGGCGTAAATACGATGATTTTTGGCCAAAGTTTTAATGTTAGGATACCACATGGTCGAACTGGCATCCATTCCGTGAAGTAAAACAAGATCTTTTCCGTTTTTTGGTCCAGCAATAATTACATGTGCGGTTCCAAAACTAGTTTTTACATCTTCTTCGGTATAAGGAATATTCCAAAGTTTTAAAGCTTTATCATAAGCGGTTTGATATTTTACCTCTTCAGTTCTAGTTTTAAAAACATAATCGTCAAATTTTGCCTTTTTGGACGAAGAACAGCTTGTGACTAAAAAGAGCACAACTGCCAATCGGAAATATAGTTTTAACATAGTAATAAAATTCAATTTTCAGCTTAAAGTTACGAACAGAGCTGGCGAAAAGTGTATCAGAATTTTATTTTAAAATATCATAATTTTAAGATTTGTCGTTTTTGGAAGTCAGATAATAAATCTGTACAAATGCTAAAATAGCGTTCGGAATTATTACGGGCCAAAGCCATTGGTTAAAATCTCTATAGTCGTTTAAAAAGATGCCATAAATGACAAAACAGATACAGCCAAACATATTAATAAATCGGATTGCTCGGAGATTTTTTAGCAAAAAACCTCCAACAATAAATACAGATGCGAGATAACCAATATATTCTGCCATAATCTTGATTTTAAATAGTTTACAATAAATGTAGCAAAAGCTAATTATAAAATCAAGGTTTTGTTTTGGAAATGAGTTATTTAAGTAGAAAAAAGATTATAGTTTTTTTGGATTACGACTTGTGTGACGAATTCTCAAAATATGAATCTCATTGAAAGTTATTTTATAAGATATTCGATAACTATAAATTTCATATGCCCGATAACTTCCATTGTTTGGAATTTTCATTTCATCCAATTCGTAAATTTCCCAATTTGTTTTTAAAATTGTTACAGAATTATAAATAGTATCAATTACTTTGTTTGGGATATTTTTACTTTTAGATTCTTTAAATATATGAAAGTATATTTTTTCAAGCTGAATTTTAGCGGCTTTAGACCAAATTATTTCTTTTTCCATTGTACAATTTGATCCTTCATTTCATTATGAGAATAGAAATTACCACTTTGAATATCTTCTTCAGCAACTTTTAAATCTTCATTATATCTTTCAGAATAATTGACAGGAGTTTTACGACTATCTAAAATTGTTTTTAAAGCAGATAAAAACTGATCGTCATCAATTTTTTCAATTTCAGAAATTAAAATATTTTTAAGTTCAAGAGTGTTCATAATTACGTAATTTTATCGAAGTTACAAAACAAAATCATACGATTGGTTTTGAAAACCTTAAAATTTCCAAGAGTTGTGCTCAGTGTCATTTAGGAAACTCCAGGCTACAATTCGGCTATTTTTTTGCCCTTGCGACATTTCGATTGTTTTGACAGAAACGGCGTTTACTTTTTTCAAGATTTTGTAAATCGATGAAAGATTTTCTTTTTTAGAAACTAGAGTAGTAAACCACAAAACTTGCGATGGATATTTAGCGCTTTCGTAAATCATTTGCGTGATAAATCCGATTTCGCCGCCGTTGCACCACAATTCTGCATTTTGTCCGCCAAAATTTAAAACTGGATTTGTATTTCTTTTTTCTTTCGGGTTTAAATTAGAAACTTTTCTAGAAGTGCTTTTATGAGCTTCTTCGGCAGATGCATGAAAAGGCGGATTGCACATCGTGAATGTAAAACGATCTTCGGGCGTGATAATATTTTTAAAAATAAATCGAGGTTCGGTTTGCTGCTGCAAGCTGATAGAATCAATTAATTCTGGATTGGTTTCAATAATTTTAGCGCAATTTTTAATTGATTTTTGGTCAATATCTGTTCCGACAAAACTCCAATTGTAAATCGAATTTCCTAATATCGGATAGATTAAATTTGAACCTGTACCGATATCTAATCCTAAAACAGTGCTGGTTTCTGGAATTTGATTGTTATTGCTTTCGGCCAATAAATCGGCTATGTAATGAATATAATCGGCACGTCCTGGAATTGGCGGGCAAAGATAATTTTTAGGAATATCCCAGTTTTGAATGTTGTAATACGTTTTAAGTAAAGCCTTGTTTAATGTTTTTACAGCAAGCGGATTACTGAAATCGATGGTTTCTATTCCGTGTTTATTAATGGAGACAAAAGCTTTTAATTCGGGACAATTTGAAATGAGAAGTTCAAAATCATATCGGTTTCGATGAAGATTTCTTGGATGTAAATTGTCTTTTTGGGAATTGTTTTCTGCTTTCATTTTTTTTGATTTCGATGCAAAGATAGGCATTCCTTTTTTGGAAATGATTTTAGGAAATTCCCATTAGTCCTATTGCCCAAATCTGTTGTAGTAGCTATTGGCGGTAGTTTTTTTTGATGCTATATTCTTTTTTTCAATGTAATCTCAGTACTTGGTGCTTTTATAAGTTCTTTTAAAGTATCAATTTCATAATCGAAGAGTTTGTCGATTCTTTTTTCTAGCAAAAACGTAAAAAAAGTTTCTATATCCTTCCTTTCTTCTTTAAATTTATTTAGAAATTTTAATCCAATTGTAGTTTCATTTTCATTTCCTAAATAAAAATAAGTTGAACAATCAGTTTCTCTTTTACGATTCGTTTTCTTTTTTAATCTTTCTATTACATTGTCTACGGCTTCAATTCCAGAATATAGACAAACTCCTTCCATAGCAGTATCTTTAATTTTTCCGTTAGTTAATTCATTAATAAATAATTCCGATTCGCGTTCATCTGCAAGACGAATAATTGTTATTAATGAAGAGGAAGCAACATCATTGCTTTTATGATTAATTTTCTTTACTAGATGAGGAATTGATTTTCTGGTGCCAGAAGTATGTAAACAAGTATTTACTCTTTTATAGATCCAGTCACTATGATTGCTTTCTAAAATATTAATTAGGGCATTTTCGATTTCAGAATTTTTCGAATTATGCAATAATTCTATGATAGACTCTACAATATTACTTTTTTTATATTTCTGTAAAATTAAGAGTAAAGGTTTTACTTCGGTATTTTCGTTTTTTGTCTGTTTTCGTATCGAGCTATGAATTATGCTTTTTACATTCTCATTTTTTTCAGTTATGTACTTTTGAATTAAAAAATTTGTTATTTCATTTAATTCAAATTTTTCACCTATTTCACTAAGTTTTGTATAAGTTTCGATTAATTCGATTTCCTCAACTGAAGAGTTAATGCTATTTTTTAAAACATCAATTTTGTTTATTATATCTTGATTAAATGAATTTGTCATAGTTTTTGAATCAAAATTACTATCAACGCTCTAGTACTAGAGCTGGTTTTGGACTAAATTAAGGCTATTCGTCGGATTTGTGACACGAGCGATAGTGATCAGGCGAAGCAAATCTTCCCAAATATAAAAACATTATCCCATTAAGTCAATTGCCCAAATTTGTTATAGTTGCTGTTAGCAGTATTACTTAATTTACCCATGCGAAAAAGCCTGAATAATATTTCCACTCGTCATTGATTTTTATGTATGTAGCAAGCATTCCACTTTCATTACCTTCAGAGTAAAATATGCAAAGTGTATTATTTCTTAAAAATACAGGTTTCGAAAAACTATAAATTCCATAATATTTTTCACTTTTTTCACTAGCAATAAATTCAGAATTCTCGAGTTTTCCCTTTGCCCAACCTGTTTTATTGTTGTCTTCAATTTCTTTATATACATAATCCATCTCTTTACTTGTGAATAGTATACTATTTGGCATTTCATCAATATTTTTTGCAAATCTTGTATCCCGAATTTGAAGAGTGGTTGCTTTTAAAGCATCTTTTATATATTCTAAATGGGAAGGTGGTATGTTTTCGGTATAGGTGATTTTATCTATTTTTTCTTTTTTAAAAAAGTCAATGACAAAATTTTCGGCTTCTGATTTTTCCTGTGCTTGCATAATAAAGCAAATAAGGAGAGAAGTAATTATAATCTTTATTTTACTCATTTCTACTTTGTATTAAGGCAAAAGCTTAGGAGGTACATCAGATTTGAGACTAAATTAAGCCCATTCTTCAGATTTGCTTCCCGAGCGATAGCGAACAGATGAAGCAAATCATTCCAAATATAAAAATATTTTACCGTTAAGGCAATTGCCTAAATCCGTTGTAGTACCTGTTACCGGCAATATCTTATTTCCATTCAGTTTCTGTTGCTAATTTAGTTAGTTTTGAATACAGAGCACTTAATCCATAAGTGCCACTTAACCCGTAATCTTTTATTTTCTTAATTGATCCATCTTCAAAAATTATGTCAAGAGTTGCTGTTGAAGCATCAGTATAATTAACTTCGTAGTAATCTTTTAATTTCTTAATTTCTATATAATTTAATAAGTCAAATATTTCGGCAACATTTTTTGGGTCAAATTGCTTTATTGATTTTCCTCTAAACTTAGTAAATTCTATACCATCAAACTCAGCTAAACCATTTTTATTAATTGTAAGTTTAAAAACTGGACAGGTTCCAAAGCAATAATCCGTTTTAACTTTTATAGATTTAATTTTATTATCAATGATGACTTTGTCGTTAAGTTCAATAAAAGAATCAAACTTATATGTTAAAGTATCTATCTTGATATATTTCTCAATGTTATCATCAAAATCAAAGGGTAAATTTACTTTTCGAATTTGTAATTCATTTTTATCTTTAACTTTAATTGGTTTCACATATTCACAAATTGCAAAATCTATAATAAATCTAGTTAGTTTAAAATTATTACTGCCTTGATCAATTATAGCATATTGTGAATATCCGTAGTAATGCGGAATGAAAAGCAAATCAGTTAGTCCATCGTTGTTAATGTCTACTTTTTTCCAATTATGTATTTCAGATTGATTAAAAATCTTCTGACATTTTAAATTTGTATAAATGCTATCTGTTGAAACAATTCTAAAATTTCCATAATCAAAATCTTTCCATACTTTCTTAACAAATTCAGGAGCTACAGTTTTGATAAAATCCTCAACGTCTTTATCTGTTTTGAGTTCATCTATTTTATTTCCAAAGGCTACGTTTGAAAAAATAATTACGAATATTAGAGTTAGTTTCTTCATATTATTGGTAACATCCTGCTACTACAGTGGCTTTGAGACTAAATTAGGGCCATTCCTCGGTTTTGCCACCCGGGCAATAGCGAACAGACGAAGCAAATCATTCCAAACTCAAAATCATTTTTCCATCAAGCTTATTGACAAGATCTGTTGTGCTAACTGTTAGTCTCAGACTTTATTGGTTTACTTTTGCCATTTTATTTTTACTGCTGAAATTTTGTCAAGTTCAAGTCTTACATCTTTTAAAATTCTAAAACCACATTTTTCATAAAATTTTAATGGCGAAATATATTCTTGACCGTTTTTCTTCTTGTCATTGTTATGATCTATTACCCAACCATTTAATACTACTTCAGTATTTTTAATTTTGTCTAGCATTTTTCGTCCTAATCCATTTCCTTTTATTTTTTCTGATAAAATGATAGCAAACCACTTCTCATCATCTCTGTCAAATGTCAGAGCCCACCCCAAAATTAAGCCTATGTCATTTGTCATCAAAAAATGCTTAAGGTTATTTAAGTTTTGCAGATAATTGTCAAATTCAGTCAGACTATTGTATGAAAGTTTTTCAGGATATTCGCTATTCCATAAGTCAAGCACTTGCTTTTTTGCTTGTTCGTTTAGTTCAGTCGTCTGTATAATTTCAATATTCTCTGTCATTTATCTTTGTGAGTTTTGGCGGTTAAGTTTGGGACTAACGTTCTGGCACTACAGCAGGTTTGGTACTAAATCGAATCCATACCTCGGATTTGCTATTTGAGCAATAGCGAACAGACGAAGCAAATTATTCAAATACAAAACCATCTTTCCATTAAGCCTATTGCCCAAATCTGTTGTAATAGCTGTTACCTGCTGGCATTTTATTCTTCTATTTTATTGTCAGTTTCTTTAATTATAGACTTTAGCCCTTTCTGAATTGTTTCGTCACAAAGGACGAAATAAACACTTTCAGGTGCAGTCAATAATATTATTTTTAGTTTCGAGTTTTGTTTCGCAGCCACTTGATTTAGCACTTTTCTAAAATTCGTCAAGTAGTCGAAAGCAGGAACTCGACTTCTATCTCGTACATTTCCAGAATACAATAAATAGGTTGATCCATTAATTGCCAAGGTATGATTAATATTTTCAACTTTGTCACTCTCTTTTTTCCAATCAATTTTTTCGTCTGCCCAATTTAATTTCAAACCATTTTTCTCAAAAACTACTTTTGCAGAATTTAAATATGATGGTACATTTTGCTCATATAGATCTCCTGCCCATACCTCAAATGCCCGAAAATCTGAAGTTGATGAACCATTTTTATTTTCTGCTAATTGATATACGCTTGATAAATAGTAATCGTTCGGAAATGTTAACCAAATATTGCTATTGTAGTAAGTTCCAGGTTTCGAGTTTTTATCGATTTCAAACTTCAATTTTTTGAGTTTGATTGGATCTGTTATTAAGTCAAAGTAATTTATTTTGTCTAGTTTTTCAGATAATGTTAAACCATCTTGAGCGAACAAATTCATCATACTCCCAAATATTCCCATAAATATCAATTTCTTCATTAAGTTTTAGTTTCGTTATGCTTGTTGGTAACGTCCCACTACTTTATTGGGTTTGGGACTAAATTAAGCCCATTCCTCGGATTTGCCACCTGAGCGATAGCGAACAGGCGAAGCGAATCATTTCAAATACAAAAAACATCTTTTCATTAAGTCTATTGCCTAAATCCGTTGTAGTAGCTGTTAGTAGCTGTAAATTAATACCAAGGATATATATCTTCGATTTTAAACTTTTTTATTCTCTCACTTTTCAGTAAATTATTTTCTGAATTTATGATTTTTGTTAAACAATTATAATATAGTTTTTCTCCGTTTTTCAAGTTTAATTTAACATAGTGATAATCTCTCCAAGGATTTCGACCTTTCCACATTACAGTATGATTTTCAACTTCCAAAACGTCTGAATATAAAACATTTTTGATTTCCTTTTCTGTTGAAATTTCTAAATAATTTTGTTTAAAAGTTATTTTTCGATTTCGATTTAGTCTTTCATATCGATAATGCAAAATGAATCCTGGAACAGTAAATGAAGAAAAAAATAAAAATATAAAACTAGATTCTGAAACAGATTTACTAATTATAAATTCTTCCTTTTCGTTATAATTCACGACTAACATTATTAAGAAATAAAGAATTGAAAATAAAAACATTACAATTGTTGGTGTAATATATTTTAGATTTCTTTTGTATTCCATTAATTTGTTTTTTCTGTTTTATAGCCACTAACGTCCCTCTACTACAGTGGGTTTGGGACTAAATTAACCCCATTCTTCGGATTAGCCAAATTATTCAAATGCAAAACCATCTCTCCATTAAGCCTATTGCCCAAATCCGTTGTAGTAGCTGTTAGGCAACATTGCAGTGCGTATGTTTGATAAGTTTAGAAATTCGACTAAGCGGTCTCAAAATTAATTTCTTTTTTAGATTTACATTTTCTGTCTTCTCATTTTTGTAAATGTTTTTATATCTTGTTTTTACACATCAGGTATTGACAGATTTCCTCTTTCTTTTCAATAATAATCTTGTCTGTTTCCAATCTTTCAAGCGTTTCTGGTGGCAAGTTGTTGTCAGTACGATATTTTATTATTTGTTGTAAAAATTTGTCAATTATTTTCTTGTCGACTTCTGAAATATTTTTTGGACTGAAATTATTTATCCCTAATATCCAAATATCTGTATATTCTTGTTTTGCTTTGTATAAAATTGATAATTTATCAAAAAGTTCGAATGATAAATCTTTATTTGTTATAATGGTTAAAGTCGGTCTTGAACTACTATAGCTTGAACTAACAAATTGATATGTTGAATACACTTTTCCTTCAAATTCACGATAGTAGTCAGAAATTTCTATCCTAACATTTTGACCGAAAGAAGTTTGGAATTGAAAAATCAAACAGATAAATAATATTCTTTTCATTCTTTTATATTTTTATTACTAGTTTGTTTTACAATAACGCCTAACGTTCTGGTACTACAGCGGGTTTGGGACTAAATTAACCTCATTCTTCGGATTTGACACCCGAGCGGTAGCGAACAGGCGAAGCAAATCATTCCAAATACAAAACCAACTTTCCATTATGCCTATTGCCTAAATGCGTTGTAGGAGCTGTTATGCGTAGTTATTTCATTAGTTTTCCGTTTTCGTCCCATGAAGTAAATGTTTTTTTTATTCCGTCTCGAATAAAACTTACTTTTCCACTTTCGTAATAAGCCTTATAATAAATTTCTTTTCCATTTTCAACTTCACTTTCATATTTTAAATTTCCATTTCCATAAGAACTGTAAAATTTGCCTTTTGGAATTCCATTAACAACATTTTGATAAAGTGCAATTTTTCCATTGTTAAAATAGCAAATTATTGTACCGTTATACTTTAAATTATCTTTAAAAAGAATGTCTTTTTTATAGTGTCCTTTAAATATTAACTTTCTGTTTTCATTAAAGTATTCTACGTCACATTCGTCTTTTAATTTGTTGGTGTATTTTTCCAAAAAATTGCCATTAAAATAGTGATAACTACTTGATACATTTTCAACGAATTGGAATTTTGGTTTTCCATTTTTCCAATACTCTATTGTTTCATTATTATCGTTGTCAAATTGTTGCTTTAAATTTCCATTTTCTAAATATTCAATATTTTTTCCAATTTGATTTCCTAGATTATATTGACGTAACCATTTAATTTTTCCATTCTCATACCAATCAATATATTCTTTATGGCATTGGCTGTCTTTCACAGTGCCAATAGATTTCTTTTTTCCAGATTCGTAAAAATTAATATTAACATATTCTGATTTTTCTTTATATAAGCGTAAAGATTTTATTTTTTTACTTTTATAAAAAGTCGTATCGATCGCAGTAAAATTTTTTAGGTTTATTTTAAGAGAATCTAGTTCATTTTCAATTATTGTTTTTTCCTTGCAAGATGAGAAAAACATACAAACCAATAATAATAAAATATATTTTTTCAATTTTCTTTTTTTGATTACGTTCGTTTATAATTGCGGCTAACGTCCCACTACTAAGCGGGTTTGGAACTAAATTAAGCTATTGCCAGCTGTTCGCAGATGTTTTTTTAATTTAGTATTTCTATAATCGTTTCTTGTACTTGATTATCTTCATAGTTTTTGTAGTATTCACAAATTTCTATGTGGTTTTCTCCCATTATCGTTTTACTGCTCCAAAGTAGGTTTACGATTTCCTCAGGATTAATTTTGTCTAAAATACTTTTTACCAAACCGTGAAAGTCCAAATCAATAACTGAATTCTGTTCCTTTAAACATCTTAAAATAATAATATAGGAACGGAAGAGCGATTCGGTTTGACATTCTAAAAGTTTTTTATTTATGAAAGTTGTTCTCTCTGTTTCGGTATGAAAATAATACAAAGCAAATAGAAAGCTTTCGATTAAAATCTCATTTTTAAAATTTCTTTCAATTAATGTTTGTGCAATTAGTTTTTCAGAAGCATTTAGATCATTAATGATGCTATAATCATTTTCAAGTCGTACGTGACCCATGTTCCAAATCATAAATGAGGTGTAAAATTTTAAAAAATTTTCTGAATATTCAGTGTTGGAAAAATCAACATCATAAGATAAAAAATCTTTTTTTCTATTATTGATTATCTTCAAATAATACGCTCTATTTTCTATCATAGTTTCTAAAATATCTGCTAACTAGTATATAGGTATGACAAAAACATACAATGCCACCCAATATCACGCATATATGCATGATTAATGTAATGCTTTAATTAAATCAAATATATAAATAATCTTTTTATTACAAATTTTAAAAAAATCTTTTGTTTGGTTTAGATTTTTTGGTCTTATTTGTGATAAATTAAAGTTGGTTATGACAAAAAAACTATTTGCGAAGTTTCTGCATTAGGAAATTTAAGAAGACAAATTAGTCAAAACACTCCATTAAAAGCAAATCTCCGTCGCGATGTGTTATGGTTACAATTCCGTCTTGTTCAACAGAATTACTGCTTCCGGTTCTGTAGCCCATTGTGAGTGTATCGTTGTTTAATTCGTATTTTAAATTGGTTGAAGAAATTCCGTTAACAACACCAATTGGAATTAACGAAATAGGTGTTTTTGCGGTATACCATTTTTCGAATTTTGTCGGCAGCAAGAATATTTTAGAATGATCGTCGAGAATTACAATTTTGAGTAAATCTCTGTAGCGAACAATCTGTGTTAGGTTTGTAATCGTATGATCTGCACGTTTTCCTGTTGCCCAAACGACATTTGCGGCAGGAATTTTTCTTTCGATAAGATAATCAAAAGCTTTTTCTAAATCTGTTTTATCTTGATTGGGTGTATGAACGATTTCGATTGGAAATTGCGAAGTTTTATAAATTTCAGGATCAAAACCACGGTCAAAATCACCTAATAAAACATCTACTTTTATACCTAATTCAATTACTCTTTCTATAGCCGAATCTAAAACAACAACCAACGGTGACCATTCTAGTAATTGTCCTAATAATTCAGGATCACAGGCTGCGCCATTTGCAATTATTAAAGCTGGTTCCTGATCGTCTCGAACTATATGATGTGATGACATAACTGTTTTTTGAATGTGATGCAAAGGTAAGGTTTACAATTTTAGATTTCTGATTTTTTCAAAGCTTGAAACAATCAGAAATCAAGCAATCTTCTATGGTAATTGATTTGCCCTAAATGATACGCTAAATGGGTTGAAAGATGAATTAAGAAAAAACCTGTTGTCATTTCTTTTTCGAAAACAATCTGCGGATAAATTTTTTCTAAATCTGTTTCTGTTAAGGAATCTAAACTGTTATTGATAACGTTAATTGTATTTTCGATTTTTGAAATCAATTCTGCTTTCGGAATATCTTTTAATGAAAATTCTAAAGGACGATTTCGGACATAATCGGTCTTGCCAATTTCAGCCCCGATGTAAGTATTGAGATTTCCAACTAAATGAAGACACAGATTTCCAGCCGAATTGGAGATGTTCTTGTCAATGGCCCAAATTGAATTTTCATTTTGGTAGGATTCAATTTCGATTTTTAGTTTGTTTAAATCTCGATTGAAAAGTGTTTTGAGTGTTTCTATTGACATTTTTTTATTTAAATTAACGGTAAATGGAAAAAAGGCAAATCAATGTTAGTATTGTTCCTATTAGTGATGTTAGAAATACAAATGTATTATCTCGTGTTTGTTTGGTCATGAATTTAATAGTTCGATAGCAAATGAAATATACACCTATAATAGGATAATATATAAATTTTCCTAAAAGGTTAATAATCAGGATATAGAAAATTAAACTGATTATAATTCCTAATGTCATTCCGGCTAAACTTCCATAAATTGTTTTTTGATTAATTTCTCTATCTTTTAAAATTGCTTGATGTTCATTAAATTTAGAGTCGATTAAATTGTTTAATTCATTAGAATCTAATATGTCTGATTTTATAAATTGTTTTATGAAGTCCAAATCAGAATAATCATTACTCAAATCATACACTTCCTTCGTTATTCTTTGTATTTCTTTTTTATTAGTTTTATTGGATTCTAGAGTAGATAGAAAAACGTCAATTCCGCCTCTGTTATTTATCTCCAAAAGTATTTCCTTACTAGCTTTTCCAGAGTAATCAACCATAGTAATATAAGCTTCCTCAAGATCTTTGTCAGAGTAATTTTTATAATTCATTATAATGATAAATTCCGAATGATTAATTTCTGCTTTTTATAGGAATCCAGATTTCTTCTTCAGAATTAGGATCGTCTTTTTTATACTTTTCATTCATTACAGCAAAATGCGGTCTATTATCTACCGTATATTCAGAATTTGGAAGCCATTCTGCAAAAATATAATGATAGGTTTGGTGAGCTTCTGTCGCTGGCCCTAAATGAAGAAAAACAGCATATAAACCATCAGGAATAATTAAAGTTTGCATTCCTTCTGGAATAGTTGAATAATCTGAAACTTCTACGGCAGCCCATTTTTGAAAACTGTCGTTAGGGTCAAAATTATCAAAATGATTTTCTGCGTAAACTTCTAAAGAATATAAATTGGCATTAATTGTATTTTTTATTTCTTTTCGATTTGGCATAAAACCATTCCATAATTGAAAAGTTTTATTCTCAATAAAAGACATTTCTATAAAATGTCCAAGGAGTTTTTTTTCGGTTAAGTTTCTAATGATAGGTTTCATAATTACTTAATTTTGTAATTTTCTGTACTGGTTTCACTTAGAGAGAAATAGCCTAACGGATAATTATCTTTATTGGTTACATTGATCATATTTCCTTTTACGGTTGCTGGAGGAGACTGAAATGGTCCTCCAACAGTGCTTCCTGCAATGCTGACCAAAATATTCATATAATTATAGTACTGTTTTGAAATCCCGTAATGTTTGATTTCAATTTCATTTCCAATTATTAAATCTTCATCGTCTGAAAGGCTAAAAAATTCATTGCTATTAAAAAATTTATCCTCGTCTACATAGAAAGTTGATTTAACTTTATTTGAGTATAAATATTTGTATAAATAAAAATTATCTGCATCGGCAGGATCAGTATAAAAAGCTTTTATTTCAATGTCTTTTCCAGTAAAACCGCCTTGATTATTTTGTTCTATGCGGGTAATGGGAGCTACTGATTTTAAAGTTTCTGTTCCAATATATCTACTTCCTCGGCTAATTACAGTTAACGTATATTGTTCATCGATAACGGGTGTAAAATTTATGCATGAATATTGGCCAGTCTTTTTAATTTCGATAAAATTAAATCTTTCCTTTTTACTATTTTCTATATAAATAATTGCTCCAGAAACGGTTGGGATTTTATTCTCAAAATAACCCGTTGTAGTTGTCAGCTTTATTGTCTGCTCATTTCCTGTTGTTCCTTTCTCCCAAGTAATAGCGGCTTCTATTACCAATTTTGGAGGAGCTGTATCTAAATCAACATCCACAACCTTTTCGCAGCTTGCGAAAAATAGAGATGTGAGAAGCACGATTAAAAAAACTAATTTTTTCATATGTATATTTTTAGTCTTTAAACTGGTTTTTAGAATTTGAAATTATAACTAACAGCTGGAACAATTCCGAAAATTGATAGCTGAACAGCTTCATTCAAACCGGTGTCCGTATTTTGACGAAAATTGATTGAGGCTGCATTCATGCGATTGTAAAGGTTGTAAATACTGAATACCCATTCGCCTTTCCAATTTCTATCTTTATTTTTTCTTGGTGTTAAGGTCGCTGAAATATCCAAATGATGATAGGCAGGAAGCCTATTTTCATTTCGCAAACCGTAACTCGGCACAGTGATTCCTAAATATTCGTATTGGCCATTCGGATAAGTAACAGGCTGTCCTGACTGCAAAGCAAAGTTAGCACCAAATGACCATTTTTCGTTTAAATTATAAGCCGATGTCACAGCTAAATTGTGTGTTTTGTCGTAAGCAGATGCGTACCATTGGCCGTTATTAATTCCGATTTCTTCAGGAGTTCTTCCAGGAGTCTGCTGTTCAGATTTTGATAATGTATACGAAATCCATCCATTAAATTTACCTTTGTTTTTCTTTATCATAAGCTCTAAACCATACGAACGCATGTGACCGTTTAAAATAACTTGTTCAATGGCATTGTTGGCAATTAAATCGGCTCCATCTATATAGTCTAATCTATTTTGGATTTTCTTGTAATACGTTTCGACTTCTAAAGAATAGGCATCATTATAAATATTTCTAAAGTATCCTAACGCCACCTGATCTGCGAGTTGAGGTTTAATGTAATTATCACTCGGCATCCAGACATCCAGAGGAGTAGGAGATGAGGTGTTTGAAATTAACTGAAGATATTGCGCCATTCTGTTATAACTCGCTTTTACAGATTGATCTTCATTTAATTGGTAAGAAAGAGAAAAACGAGGTTCAAAATTATCATAACTCTGAATGACTTTGTTTTGGCTGAAGTATTTTGTTGAAGTAGGCGTGCCTTTTTCGTAAATCTGCATATTATTATTGAAAACAACTGCTTGATTATTATCATAATAATTAATAGTAGAAGCACCTAATCTATAAAATAAGCTGTAGCGTATACCATAAGCAATGGTGATTTTTTTAGAAAGCTGACTTTCTGCATCCAAATAAACAGAAGGTTCAAAAGCATATTTTTTGTCTAATTGATCAGGATTTATGCCCGAATCTTCAGAAGTTGGTTTTATGGTTCCAGGATTAAAATCGTAATAAATACCGTTTACGCCATAATTTAGTTTCAGTTTATCTGAAAGATAATGCTTGAAATCGTATTTGATATTGTTGTTTTTGATTCCAGAATCCCAATTGAATCCCACAAAATCAAGATCTAGTCCGTAATAATAGTCACTGTAAATTAAAGAGAGATTGGAGAATAGTTTATTAGAATACAAATGATTCCATCTTAGGTTTAAAGTTGAATTTCCGTACGTATTGGTAAAGCTTTTATTTAAGCTGAAAACGTCACGTCCAAAATAGCCTGATAAATATAAACTGTTATTGTCGTTGAGCTTATAGCTTAGTTTGGTGTTTAAATCATAAAAATAGGCAGAGTTATTTTTGTTGTCTTCAGATAGTTTTAAAAAAAGATGGGCGTAAGAAGCTCGTCCGCCAATCAAAAAAGAACCTTTGTCTTTTACAATTGGGCCTTCAGCCAGTAAACGGCTTGAAATTAGTCCGATACCGCCATTCATATGGAAATCTTTACTGTTTCCGTCTTTTTGATAGATTTCTAAAACCGAAGAAGCTCTACCGCCATAACGCGCAGGAATTCCACCTTTATACAATTTTAAATCCTTAATAGCATCAGGATTAAAAACAGAAAAGAATCCGAAAACGTGAGAAGAATTAAAGATAGTTGCTTCGTCTAAAAGAATGAGATTTTGGTCTGCACCGCCTCCGCGGACATTAAATCCGGAAGCGCCTTCGCCTGCATTGGTTACACCAGGAAGTAGCAAAATAGATTTTATCACGTCAACTTCTCCTAAAACAACCGGCATTTTTTTTATGGTTGAAATGGAGAGTTTATTTACGCTCATTTCTGGCGATTTGACATTTATTTTGCCTTTATTTTCTGTAATAACAACTTCTTGCAGTTCTTCGCCACCTTCTTTAATTGAGAAATTGCTTTTTGTATCTTGATGTAAAGAAATATGTTTCTGAATGGTTTGATAGCCAACATAGCTGATTTCGATGTCGTATTCTCCTTTAGGAACAGAAAGGGAATAAAAACCATATTCGTTGGTTGTAGTTCCTATTTTTAGAGACGGAATAAAGATATTAACTCCAATTAAAGTTTCGTTGTTTTTGCTGTCACTGATGGTTCCGCTTAAAGTGAATTTTTCCTGCGCAAATGAGGTGAAAATCGTAAGAATAAAAAGAAAAAATGTGCAGGTCTTTTTTGTAATCATTATATTGATTTTGATTTACATAGTTAACAAATTCTTACTACATATTCTTACGGAATTTTTGTTAAACATAAGTTAAGAAAAAAAAGGACAACTTTGAGAGTTGTCCTTTTACTTATTTAGAAATACAAAATGTATTCTGAATTATTTGATTTTAGCAACAATAGCGTTGAAAGTTTCGCTTGGACGCATTGCTTTGCTTACCAATTCTGGTGTTGGTTGGTAGTAACCACCAATGTTTTGAGGTTTACCTTGAGCACCAATTAATTCTGCATCGATTTTAGCTTCGTTAGCTTCAAATTCAGCAGCAATTGGAGTAAAGATCGCTTTCAATTCTGCATCTTTAGTTTGAGCAGCCAAAGCTTGAGCCCAGTAGAATGCTAAATAGAAGTGAGAACCACGGTTATCAATCTGACCCACTTTACGAGCTGGAGATTTATCGTTTGCTAAGAATTTATCGTTTGCTTGGTCTAAAGTTTCAGATAAAACAATTGCTTTAGAATTATCTAAAGTTTGTCCTAAATGCTCTAAAGAAGCACCAAGAGCTAAAAATTCTCCTAATGAATCCCAACGTAAATATCCTTCCTCTGTAAATTGCTCAACGTGTTTAGGAGCAGAACCTCCAGCACCAGTTTCGAACAATCCACCACCATTCATTAATGGAACGATAGAAAGCATTTTAGCTGAAGTTCCTAATTCTAAAATTGGGAATAAATCTGTTAAGTAGTCACGTAAAACGTTTCCTGTTACAGAAATAGTGTCTAAACCTTTGATGATTCTGTCTAAAGTAAATTCAGTAGCAGCAATCGGGTTTAAAATACGGATATCTAAGTTTGTAGTATCGTAGTCTTTAAGATATTTTTGAACTTTTACGATCAATTCTCTATCGTGTGCTCTGTTTTCGTCTAACCAGAAAACAGCAGGAGTGCTAGATAAACGAGCTCTGTTTACAGCCAATTTAACCCAGTCTTGAATAGGAGCGTCTTTAGCCTGACACATTCTGAAAATGTCATTTGCTTCAACGTTTTGCTCCATTAAAACATTTCCGTTTGCATCAACAACACGTACAACTCCGTCAGCTTTCATTTGGAAAGTTTTGTCGTGAGATCCGTATTCTTCAGCTTTTTGAGCCATTAATCCAACGTTAGGAACACTTCCCATTGTTTTTGGATCAAAAGCACCGTGTTTTTTACAGAAATCGATAGTTGCAGTATAAACTCCAGCATAAGAACGATCTGGAATAACAGCAAATGTATCTTGTGCTTTTCCTTCTTTGTTCCACATTTGTCCAGAAGTACGGATCATTGCAGGCATAGAAGCATCAACAATTACATCAGATGGAACGTGTAAGTTTGTAATTCCTTTATCAGAATTAACCATTGCTAAAGCTGGTCCGTTTGCGATTGCTTGATCGATAGCAGCTTCAACTTCTGCTTGCTCAGGTCTTCCAGCGATTTTAGCGTAGATATCACCTAATCCGTTTCTTGTATCAACGTTTAATTCAGCAAATAAAGAAGCGTATTTTTTGAAAACATCTGCAAAATATACTTCAACGATAGCGCCAAAGATAATTGGATCAGAAACTTTCATCATTGTAGCTTTTAAGTGTACAGAAAGTAAAACTCCTGCAGCTTTAGCTTCTGCGATTACATCAGCAGCAAAAGCTTTTAATTTGCTTACACTTAAAACAGAGCTGTCGATAATTTCTCCAGCTTTTAATGGAGTACTTGCTTTAAGAACAGTTGTAGATCCGTCTTTAGCAACAAATTCGATTTTTACATCATTAGCTTCATTCACAGTCAATGATTTTTCACTTCCGTAAAAATCACCGCCTGACATAGAAGCTACTTTAGTTTTTGAGTCAGCAGACCAAGCACCCATTGAGTGTGGATTTGCTTTTGCAAAGTTTTTAACTGCTCTTGGAGCTCTACGGTCAGAGTTTCCTTCACGTAAAACTGGGTTTACAGCAGAACCTAAAACTTTAGCATATTTTGCTTTAATTTCCTTTTCAGCATCGTTTTGTGGATCTTCTGGGAAATTTGGTACGTTGTATCCGTGCGATTGTAATTCAGCAATTGCCGCTTTTAATTGCGGTACAGATGCTGAAATGTTTGGTAATTTAATAATGTTTGCTTCTGGCTGAGTTGCTAATTGACCTAATTCTGCCAAAGCATCTCCAGTTTTTTGAGCATCTGTCAAAGAATCTGGGAAGTTTGATAAAATTCTTCCTGCCAGCGAAATATCTCTGGTTTCGATTTCAATTCCAGCTGTTGCTGTAAAAGCTTGAACAATTGGTAACAAAGAGTACGTTGCCAATAAAGGCGCCTCATCAGTTAAGGTGTAAAAAATTTTTGATTTATTCATTTTCTTTTTTTTTTATAATCGTATCGTCAGGAGTTAACGATGTAAAAGATATATTCGGCTCAAAATGAGCGGAGCAAATATAATAAAATCACAACGAAAACGGTTGAGTTTTGATGAGAAAAGACGAAATTAACAGATTGTTATTTCGAGCTCGTTAAATTGCTAAATCGATGATTTTGGTATTAAAAAATTACAGTTTTGACAGCAGTAAAAATATAAGACAAAAAAAAACTCGTTTCATGTAATCTGAAACGAGTTTTTTATAACATTTTGATAAATGATTATCTTCTTTTATCTTTAATCTTAGCTTTTTTACCAGTAAGTTGTCTGAAGTAGAAAATTCTAGCTCTACGTACAGCACCTTTCTTGTTCACTTCGATTTTTTGTAAAGCTGGTAAGTTTACTGGGAAGATACGCTCAACACCAACAGATCCAGACATTTTACGGATAGTAAAAGTTTCTGTAACTCCAGAACCTCTTCTTTGAATCACAACTCCTTTAAAGAACTGAGTTCTTGTTTTTTCACCCTCTTTAATTTCGTAGAAAACAGTGATTGTGTCTCCAGCTCCGAAATCTGGGAAATCTTTTTTAGCAACGAATTCGTCTTGAACGAATTTTAATAAATCTGCCATGATAATTTAAATTATGGTTTTTATATTAGAGCAACATTCACGGATCTCGCCAGAGGTTGGTCAAATTCGGGTGCAAATATAGTTTGAAAAAAATGAAATTCCAAGAAATAAAATTCTAAATTCTATTTTTTTAATTGACTGATTATTTGTGGGTTAGTATTTAGTCTCAATCACGGTTTGCGTTATTGAGACCGAGACTGTAAACTGAGACTATAAACTGTAAACTCACTTCGGCTGTTGCTGTGTAACACAATGAATCATTCCTCCGTTCGCATATAAATTGCGAACATCAATGCCAATTACTTTTCGCGTAGGATACAAACTTTGAATCAGCTGGTTGGCTATAATATCGTTCGGGTCATTATAATTCGGAACTAGAACAACAGCGTTTCCAATATAAAAGTTTACATAAGAACCTTTGTATCCTAAGTTTTTACCGTAAGTTGTCACAACATTATTTTTAGACAATGGCAATTTTAAGATAGCATAATTTTTACCGTTTTTATCTTTCGAATTGTATAAAGTGCTAATGTCATTTTGAGGAACTTCCCAATATTGCAAATCATTTTCATTCATGGTTACAATGGTATTTTTATTTCCAAAACGAGCAAATCCATCAATATGCATATCAGTAATTTCCCTGCCAGCTTTGCCGTCTAGCCAAATAAAATGTGTTACGCCAAGATATTTTTTAAAATTCGATTCGGCCTGTTGCTGCGTCATTGAAGGGTTCCGATTTGAATTTAGAATCGAACTTTTGGTAGCCATTAAAGTCCCATTTCCGTCTATTTCTACAGCTCCACCTTCATTGATCATTGTTTTGTTTAAATCTAAAACCGTGATTTTTTGTTCTGCACCGATTTCTGATGGAATTGTATTGCAATTTTGAAAAGCTGCTTTTTTGCCCCAACCATTAAATCCCCAATCTTGAATAACCAATTGATTGTTTTTGTCTTTTACATAAATTGGCCCATTATCTCTTACCCAAACATCATCGGTTTTATAAATTTTAAATTCTATGGAAGATAATGTAACTCCTGATTCTTGTAGTAAAGCTTCAATTCGGCTTTTTTCGACAATGTCGTAGGCAATAATAAAAACTTTTTCACTTGTTATTAATGATTTAGTCATGGCAATCCATGTAGCATCTAAATCATTTCTATAATCAATACCATATTGATGTTGATGCGGCCATTGAAGCCAAGTTCCTTCATGTGGAGCCGATTCTTCTGGCATTGTATACATAACTTCGGTATTTTCTATTTTATTTGTAATTGTATTCATTTCATCTCCTTGACAAGAAGAGATTAGAGGAATTAATAATAATGTAAAAAAAAGTTTTTCCATCTTAGTTGATTTAATTTTAAATGTTTAGCGCCTTTTTGTACCGATAACTTGACGGGACAAAAGTATTTCTAAATAGTAATTGCGAAGTTGTCCAAAATGGACAATTTAAATAAGAGGAATATAAATGGCTGTAAGATAATCAGCTGGCGTTTTGCAATTTGAATCGTTTTTGATGTACTGTTCAATAACTGGTAAATGAGATATTTCAAAATCATTACTAAGAAACCATCCGCCAAAAATTTGCTGATAAGTGTCTTCTAGGGTTTCATAAGATCCGTGATGAAGAAAACGCGCATATCTACCTCCAAAAAGTTTTTTTGTTGGAAGATTTCTAATAATGGTTTCAGTAACAATGCAAGCTTCATAAGTGCATTTCGATTTTTCGGTAATTAAAATATCGTCTGTAATAATACCGAAGAAATCGGAAATAGGCTCGGCTATTTCATTTTTTAATAAAATATCCCAAAGATTTTCTATTTCAGGATTAATGTATGAGGTTTTACAGCTGGAATAATAAGCTGTTATTTCGGGAACAAAAACAATTTCGGGTTCTAAAATACAAACAATATGTTCTTCGCTTTTGGGATAATCATTTAACAGCAATTCTTTTTGATTTCGTGCCGCAGAAGGAGAAGATTTAAAATGTTTTTTAAAAGTTTTGGAAAAAGACTGTACATCAGCAAAACCAACCTCAAGAGCAATATCAGAGATTTGTTCATTAGAATATAAAAGCTTTTTATATCCGTTTTCTACTTTCAGCCGAGTCTGGTAAGCGCCAATGGTTTCTTGAAACAAAGAATAAAAAACGCGCTGTAAATTTCTGTAAGAGTAACTAGAAATATCTTCAAGAACACTTATTGAGATAATTTGATTGTAATTTGTCTCAATATAATTGCGAGTATTATAAATGCGTTTTAGATTCATTTTTTTTCTAGTTTTCATTCTCACTTTTATCAGACTGAATATTGCGACTGAAAACTGAACACTTTTCTAATGACCTTCCAATAAATCTGGACGTCTATTTTTAGTGTGTTCGTATGCCTTGTCTTCACGCCATTTGTCAATTTTAGCCGCATGGCCGCTGGTTAAAACCTCTGGAACTTTCCATCCTTTATAGTCTGCAGGTCTTGTGTATATTGGGCCTGAAAGCAAGTTGTCTTGAAAACTATCTGTTAATGCTGAGGTTTCGTCGCTTAAAACACCAGGAATTAATCGAATTAAGGCGTCTGATAAAACTATTGCGCCCAATTCTCCTCCAGACAAAACGTAATCGCCAATTGAGATTTCTTTTGTGATAAAATGATCTCTAACTCTTTGGTCAACTCCTTTATAATGTCCGCATAAAATGATAATGTTTTCGTACATAGACATTTTATTTGCCATTTTCTGATTTAAAGTTTCCCCATCAGGAGACATATAAATCACTTCGTCGTATTCGCGCTGGCTTTTCAAATGTGTTATGCAGTCATCGATAGGCTGAATTGTCATTACCATTCCCGCACCTCCGCCAAAAGGATAATCGTCTACACTTTTCTGTCTGTTTGTGCTGTAGTCACGAAGATTATGAAAATGCACTTCGACCAAACCTTTGTCGATGGCACGTTTCATAATTGAGGCCTCAAACGGACTTCTTAATAATTCAGGTAAAAGAGTAATAATGTCAATTCGCATCTTTATTTGATAATTTTCTTGCGTGCAAAGATACAAATAGCCAATGAGTCTTTTGCTAATAATTATATAACATACCTATTAAAATATGTAAAATTTAATTTCGTAACTTTATTTATCATTACATACCTAATTTTTAATTTATACCAACCAAAAATCCAAACCTAAATTCAAATGTTTACTATGAAAAAAACAATAGTAATGACCACATTGCTTGCACTTTTTATATCCTGTGCAAGTACCAATTCAACTACAGTAGCTGTAGGAGAAGCTAAGACTAAAGTGCTAAAAAAAATGGGAAATCCAATTAGAACTTTAGATAATAATCAAAATGGAGAAATTTTAGTGTATGCCGATCAGGTTTTTAACAAAGAGAACTCCGATGGATCAAAAATTGCTGGACCAAATTATTGGCGCTACAATTATGTCTATATAAGTAAAGAAGGCAAAGTCACCTCGACACGTCAGGAAAAACAAAATTATCCGCCACAAGCAATTGATTCGCAGAAAATGCAGGGAATGAATTTGTTGACCTCAAAATAATTTTTTCTAGAAATATCTTTAAGCAATTCATATTTTATAATTAATTTTAAAAAATACGAATTGCTTATTTTAATGACTTCAACAAAAATAAAAATATTTGCCATATCGGGCAGTACCAGAAATAATTCCAGTAACTTCAAAATTTTGAAATACATTTCAAATTACTTAAAACCTGAATTTGAAGTAGATTTTTTTGAAGATTTAGAGCGTCTTCCGCATTTTAATCCAGATTTAGATACTGATAATCCTCCGCAAGAAATTGCAACATTTAGAAATAAAATCATAAATGCTGATGGAGTTATCATTTGCACGCCCGAATATGTGTTCAGTCTTCCTGGAAGTTTAAAAAATGCCTTAGAATGGTGTGTATCTACGACTATTTTTTCAAACAAAAAAACAGGTCTTATTACAGCTTCAGCCTCTGGTGAAATGGGGCACGAACAGCTGCTATTGGTAATGAAAACGCTTGAAGCAAAATTTGATGATACAACACAGCTTTTAATTCAAGGAGTTCGTGGAAAAGTTAACGCTGAAGGCGAAATTACATCAGAACAAACCGTAGAAGCACTTCAAAATTTTGCAAAAAACTTTAAGAATCAATTTTTATAATATATTTACTTTCTGAAATTTAAATCATTAACATGATTAGCAGAAGAAATTTTATCGTAACCACAAGTCTTGCTGCAACAGCAGTTTTAGCTTCACCATCATTTGCACTTTCTATGAATAAAAAAGAAATAGGTTTACAGCTGTATACGCTTCGTGATGAACTTCCTAAAGATGTAAAAGGGACTTTAGAAAAAGTAGCAAAAGCAGGATATACGACCGTTGAAACATACGGTTTTTCGACAAAAGATCAGTTTTGGGGATTAACGCCAAAGGAACTTAAAAAGATCTTAGATGATAATGGATTGAAAGCAGTTAGTGGCCATTATAATTTAGGAAGCTTTTTGTATGATGGAAATACGGAGGAATTAATTGCCTCAATTGAAGCAGCAAAGATTCTGAAAAGTGAATTTTTGACTATTCCGTGGGTCGATGAACCTTTTAGGAGAAATATAGAAGATTATAAAAAGATTGCAGCTCGTGTAAATGAAGCTGCAAAAATATGCAAAAAAGCAGGCTTAAAACTGGCTTATCATAATCATGATTTTGAGTTTCAAAAACATGATGGAGTAACAGGTTATGAAATTTTATTAAACGAAACCGACAAAGATCTAGTTTATTTTGAATTAGATTTATACTGGGTAGTCCATTCTGGAAATGATCCTATAAAATTATTCAAAGAAAATTCTGGGCGTTTTAAAATGTGGCACGTAAAAGATAAGGATAAAAACAACAACGATTTGAATACGGAAATTGGTTCTGGAACAATCGATTTTAGACCTATTTTTAAAGAAGCCAAACAATCTGGAATGATTCATTTTTTTGTAGAACAGGAAAATAATTTTGCTTCTGATTCTTTTGATTCGATTAAAAAGAGCTGTGATTTTATTTCAAAGAATTTAGTCTAATTCATACTTTATGAAGAAACTTCTTTTGCTGATATTTGTGGTTTTTATGTCTTGTCAATCTGATAAAAAAGAAAAGATCAATTTAAAAACAGAATCAGTTCCGCAGCAAATTTTGCTGCCTTAACCTTATTTCGTTGATATTAAAGTTAATGATATTAAGCTTGAGAAACCTGGCTTTGGAGATTGGTTATTTTCTCATAAAGAAAACGGACAGAGTTTTGAACAATTTGTCCGAACTAAACATGTTGTCCCAACGAAAGAAGAGAATATTATTTATTTGCAACCTATAGGGAAGTTTAATTCGTTGCAGGTGAAACAAATCGAATTAGTTCGTCAATATTTGCAAATATTCTTTCAGCTAGAAACCAAAGTTTTAAAAGATGTTTCAAATGATATTATTCCGAATAATGCTAGAAGAATTGGGGATGTTGGACAGGAACAATTTTTAGCGGGATATATTTTAACCGACGTTTTAAAAGAAGAAAAGCCAAATAAAGGAGTTGCTCTAATGGCAATAACTGAAAAAGATTTGTATCCAAAACCCGAATGGAATTATGTTTTTGGTTTAGCATCATATAGAGATAAAATCGCAGTAAGTTCTATGTATAGAATGCAAAAAGAAGCCGATTTTAATTTAGCTTTAGAACGATTGTTGAAAATTTGTTCGCACGAAATAGGGCATATGTTTGGTTTACATCATTGCATTGAAGCAAATTGCGTTATGAACGGAACAAATAGCATGGTAGAAACAGATAAACATTCCGTTAGATTGTGTTCTCTTTGTCAAAGAAAACTAAATTCAGGATTTAAATATGATAATTTAAAAAGGCTAAAAGAGCTTGAAGAATTCTTTCAAAAGAATAATTTAAATGAAGGATTGGAGTTAATGAAAAAAGATTTTGAAAAAATTAAAAATAAATAGGAATGAGTACTAGCAAAGAATTTATAAAAGGAGACGAAATCGAGTGGGAAGTAGTCGGTGAAGGAATCAAGCGCAAGATTTTGGCTTTTGATGAAAGAGTGATGCTTGTAAATGTATATTTTGAGAAAGGCGGAATTGGTACTTTACACGATCATTATCATTCGCAAGTTACTTATATCGCAAGCGGAAAGTTTGATGTAACCATCAGTGGTGTAACGCAGACTTTAAAAGAAGGAGATAGTTTTTACATTCCGCCACACGCTGTGCATGGTGTTGTCTGTTTGGAGGAAGGAATGCTTACAGATGTCTTTAGCCCTGCAAGAGAAGATTTTTTAAACTATTAAAAGCTTAATAAAAAATAACTATATAAGTGATTTAAGAAAATTTAAGTTTGGCTGTAAGTTTCACCAAGATATTTTTGAATGAACTTATATCACTTATATGGTTTAAAAAAAAACTTAAAAATTATATTTTTTTTAAAGTTTTGCTAAAGATTAGAGTGGTATTTTTGCAGCATGAATTTATCAAAAACTAATGTACTGTTTATGGCAGTTTGCACTGGTCTTATAGTTGCAAATCTTTATTACTGCCAGCCCTTAATTGTTTTAATTGCCAACGAATTTAAAATTCCTGAAGCCAGCGCCGGAACAATAACCTATCTAACTCAAGCAGGTTACGCAATCGGATTGTTTTTTATGGTGCCGCTTGGTGATAAAATAGAACGAAAAAGGCAAATTTTAATGACCACTTCTGCTACTGTAATTGCCTTACTGATTGCAGCAACAGCAAAAAGTTTTCTTGTTTTACAAATCGCTTCGTTGTTAATCGGAATCACCTCGATTGTGCCACAGCTTATCTTGCCTTTGGCAGCTTCTTTGAGCGCGCCTGAACAAAGAGGAAAAGTTGTTGGAACAATCATGAGCGGACTTTTAGTCGGAATTTTGCTTTCGCGAACTTTAAGCGGCTTTATCGGCCAAGTGTTAGGCTGGAGATCCATGTTTTACATCGCTGCCGGAATCTGTCTTTTGATCTTTTTTGTAATTCAAAGCAAGTTTCCATACAATAAACCACAGTTTCAGGGGACTTACGGACAATTAATTAAGTCTTTATTTACTCTTATAAAAACACAACCTGTTTTGCGTGAAGCAACAGCAATTAATGTTTTCAGTTTTGCTCAGTTTGGAGCATTTTGGACTACAATGGTGCTTTTACTTTCTGGCAAACCATTCGATTTTAATAGTGCTACAATTGGTTTATTCGGAATCGTTGGTGCTTCTGGAGCTTTAGCAGCGCCTCTTGTTGGTAAATTGGGAGACAAAGGAAATTCTAGAATTGCAGTTGGTTATGGCTGTTTATTGGTCTTGATAAGCTTTATAGTATTTTATTTTGCTATTGAAAGTGTAATTGGAATCGCAATCGGAATTGTGTTTATTGATATCGGAATTCAAGGTGTTCACATTTCTAATCAAACAAGAGTGTATTCTCTATTGCCAGAAGCAAGAAACAGATTAAATACTGTATTTATGTCGCTTACCTTTTTAGGAACAGCAGCGGGATCGGCATACGGTTTATTGTTGTGGAAAATGGGCGGATGGCCATACGTGACAATTGGTTGTATGGTCCTATCATTATTGTCATTAACGATTTATGGATTCACATATAAATCAAAGTCTAAAAAAGCGAAAGCTCAAATTGATTAAAAAATTAATTTGTAAATTTGCGTTCAAATTAAAAATAACAACATGGAAAACGGAATATACGCTAAATTCAATACTAGCAAAGGTTCAATTTTAGTAAAATTGACACATGATTTGACACCGGGAACTGTAGGTAACTTTGTTGCTCTTGCAGAAGGAAATATGGAGAATAAAGTGAAACCTCAAGGACAAAAATTCTATGACGGATTAACTTTTCACAGAGTAATTGCAGATTTCATGATTCAAGGTGGTTGTCCAAAAGGAACTGGGACTGGAGATCCAGGTTACAAATTTGATGACGAATTTCACCCAAGTTTAAAACACGATCGTCCAGGAGTTTTATCTATGGCAAACTCTGGCCCCGGAAGTAATGGTTCTCAATTCTTCATTACTCACGTTCCAACTCCTTGGTTAGATAACAAACACACTGTTTTTGGACATGTTATTGAAGGACAAGATATTGTTGATGCTGTTGCTCAAGGTGATAATTTAGAGTCTGTTGAAATTATCAGAGTTGGAGATGAAGCTCAAAAATGGAATGCAATTGAAGCTTTTATTGGTTTAAAAGGTGCTCGTCTTAAAAGAGAAGCAGCTTTAAAAGCGGAATCTGAAGCAAAAATGGAACAATTAGCTGCTGGTTTTGATAAAACAGAAAGCGGTTTGCGTTATAAAATGATCCAAAAAGGTGAAGGTAAAAAAGCTGAAGCTGGAAAAACAGTTTCTGTTCACTACGAAGGATCTTTAGAAAACGGAAAAGTATTTGATTCTTCTTACCCACGTAAAAAACCAATCGAATTCAAATTAGGAATCGGACAAGTTATCGAAGGATGGGACGAAGGTATCGCTCTATTGCAAGTTGGAGACAAAGCTCGTTTTGTAATCCCTTCTGATTTAGCTTACGGTCCATCTGGTGCAGGAGGAGTGATTCCACCAAATGCAACTTTGATTTTTGACGTTGAATTAATGGACGTAAAATAAGAGTTTACAAGCAATTTAGTATTGTTTTAAATAATAATCCCATATGCTACGGCGTATGGGATTTTTTTATATTTACTTGAATTAAAAAACAAGACCAAGAAATGAAAAAAACAATCTTAAGTTTAATGGCTATCATGTTGCTTGCAGCAGCATGTGGTACGAAAAAAACGGCTGTTGCAGAAGCTCCTACTGCAGGAAAAGAAACAAAAGCAACAGAATTAACGCCTGCATTGGCTGAGGGTAAAAACCTTTATGAAAACAATTGTGCTAAATGCCATAAGTTGTTTGAACCTAAAAAATTCACAAAAGAAGAATGGACTCCGATTTTGGTGAAAATGGGTAAAAAAGCAAAAATAGATGATACTCAAATGGCTTCAATTACAAATTATATTGATTCGCAATTGTAATTTGAATTTTAAAAAGAAGTATAAAAAAACTGTTCAATGGAACAGTTTTTTTTATTTTCAAATAGATATAAAAAAACACCGTCACAGAATGAGGTGTTTTAAAATTTAAGAATGATGTACAGCCGAATTGTCTACAGCTATTACTTTTAAAGTTTTGATGCCAGCAGGTAATTCCCAATCCACTTCGTCATTTTCTTTAAAACCAATAATCGCAACACTTAAAGGTGCTAGAATTGATATTTTAGATTGTTTTACGTCTGCTGCAGAAGGTAAAACGATTTGAATTTTCATTTGTTTCTTGGCCTTTACATCTTCTATTGTTACAAATGAATTGATTCGGATTACCGAACTGTCGAGCTCGCTTTCTTTACTAATTACAGCGCGATCTAATTCTTGCGAAAGCTGATTGGCTTCTTTAGTATTTGTTGAGTTTTTACTTTTTAAAATCAATTCTCTTAAAAATTGATAATCTGATTTACAGAAAGTGGGTGTTGGTTTCATATCTATATTGAATTTATTATTATAAAATTTTAACTGATTTTTTCTTCTTAGAGTAATTTACAAACTAAAAATTTCAGAGTCTTAAAAAAGACAGAATCGAAATGTTTAATCTGAAAAACAAAAAAAAAATATCTGATCAAAAATTGATTTTTGTCAAATAAGTAAATGCTTAAGCTGATGTAAATCCTCCGTCAAAAAGAAGAAAAGTGAAGTAGACGGAGGCCTAAAAAATAAAGGCCTTATTATGTGAAATAATTACAGCAGGTAGTGGTTTTGCTAGGCAAAACGACTTTATAGAAGCTGTAAATGGTGTTTTATTTCCCATAAGGGGGATTAAATTGATTTACAAAGATACGGAATCTTTTTGAATTTAGTGAGTTTTTACTTCCATTTAATGCCACAGCCTAAACTTGGCTTTTGTGGTTCCTTTAAACTTCTGTTGTAAATTAAGGCATCTATAGCGCCTCTCAGATCGCTTCCGCTAAGTGGAATTCCGTTGCCTGGTCTCGAATCATCTAGCTGACCGCGATAAAATAATTTGTCTTGATTATCAAACAAGTAAAAGTCTGGCGTGCAGGCAGCCTGATATGCTTTTGCCGTTTCTTGGCTTTCATCATACAAGTACGGAAAATCTATTTTGTTTTCCATTGCAAATTCAGTCATTAATTCTGGGCTATCTTGTGGATATTTAACAACATCATTGCTTGAAATAGCGATTACTCCTAATCCCTGAACACGATAATCATTGGCAATCATTACAATTTCGCTTATTACGTGATGCACAAACGGACAATGGTTGCAAATAAACATAACCAAAGTACCTTTTGAACCTTTTAAATCTTCAAAAGAATAGCTATTATTAGAATTAGTGTCTTTTAAATAAAAATCAGGTGCAACTGTTCCTAAAGGAAGCATTGTTGATTCAGTTCGTGCCATTTTATTCGAAATTTGATTTTCAAAAGTAGCTTTAAAAATCTGTAAATAAAAGAGCACAAGAATAAAAAGTATCCAAAGAAAGCAGTTAGCTACAACAGCTTGCTTCTTTGGATACTTTTTTAAGTTTTATGAATTCAAAAATTCCAGTAAATTTTCATTTAATTTGTCTCTATCTGTATAAAAGAGACCATGAGGTGCGCCTTCATATTCGATATAAGTATTATTTGCAATTGATTTTGCTGCTTTTCTTGAAGTAAGGTCGATTGGAACAATTTTATCGTCGTCACCATGAATAATCAGAGTTGGAACTTTTATAAAATCTAATTCATCTCTAAAATCAGTATAAGAAAAAGATTCAGCACATTTTAAAGTAGCTCTTGGAGAAGCCACTGAACATAAAGCTCTGTAATATTCTAATAAAGGAGTGCTTAAAGGTTTGTTGATAATATTGACCCCAAAAAACGTTTTTCCGAAATTATCAATAAATCCTATTCTGTCTTCTTTTATTGCTGCGGCAGTATTTTCGCTTTTTTCTTTTGGATGTCCGTCAGGATTATCGTGAGTTTTTAGCAGAAATGGAATAATCGACGAGATCAAAGCTGCTTTGGTAACGCCTTTTCCGCCATGACGACTGAAATAACGAACTACTTCGCCACCGCCCATTGAGAAACCAACCAGAGTTACATTTTCCAACTCTAATTGCTCAATAATTTCTTTAAGATCATCAGTCAAAGTATCGTAATCGTAGCCATCCCAAGGCTGAGAAGATTTTCCGAACCCGCGTCGGTCGTAAGCGATTACTCTATAATTATTTTGGACAAGATGGTCTATTTGATATTCCCACATTTCATTCGAAAGTGGCCAGCCGTGAATTAGGATAACGGGTTTTCCCTGACCATAATCCTTTACATACAGCCTTACATTTTGAGCAGTTTCTATATATTTATCAGTATGAACCTGTTTTAAATTAGATTCAAAATCTTTAATTGACATGCATGCATTTGGTTCAGTATGTTCCATGTTATATCTTTTTACGTGAGTGTTTTTCATTTTTCTTCTCGTAAAATTAGATTTAAGAAAAAGAAATTGGTTATAGAATTAGGTGCATTAATTACAAAATTTATAGGTTTGTAAATAATACAATTAAAAATGGATTTAACCTGGAACGAATTTGAGCGCACCGATATGCGCGTAGGAACTATTGTTGAAGTCAATGATTTTCCTGAAGCAAGAAAACCTGCGTATCAATTAACGATAGATTTTGGTTCAGAAATCGGAATTAGAAAATCATCTGCACAAATTACTAAAAGATATCAGAAGGAAGATTTAGTTAATCGTCAGATTGTTGCGGTTGTCAATTTCCCGAAAAAACAAATTGGAAAATTTATGAGTGAATGCCTTGTTTTGGGTGCAGTAGGAGAGGAGGGAGACGTAATTTTATTGGCTCCTGATTTTAAGATTCCTAATGGACTACGTATAGGATAGTTTTAATCCTTAGTTTTAACCGCAAAGACCGCAAAGGCTTACGCAAGATTCGCAAAGTTAATAGCGCAAAGCTTTGTGAACTTTAATTGATAAAGACTTCGCATAAAGCTTGCGTTTTTTGCGTAGATCTTTGCGCTCTTTGCGGTTAAATTAAAGGTTTGTCTTTTTAATTAACTTCTGTAGTATCTCCTGTCCTTCCTCCCAATACTTTAAATCAGAATCAGAGTTAATGTGTCCTTGTTGACCAATATTTACAAAATCACTTCCCCATTTTTCGGCAAAGAGTTTTTTTCTTTCAAAAGAAGCGTAAGGATCATTTTCGCTTGCAACGACTACAGACGGAAAAGGTAATTTATAAAGCGGAATAGGCGAGAAGTTTCTTGTGCATTCTGGCGTATGTTGAGGTGAATCTACATCAGCAGGAGCGACCAAAAAAGCGCCAATAATATTGGGATTGTTGTATTTTTCTGCCCAATGCAGAACCAACGAAACTGCCAAACTATGCGCTACTAAAATAGTTGGTTTGTTAAGTTTTGAAATATTCTCATTTAATCTTTCAAGCCATTCTTCACGAACAGGTTCGTCCCAGTTGTCTTGTACAACGCGAATTGAATTTTCAAATTTCTTATGCCAAAAGGTTTGCCAGTGTTTTTCTCCAGAATCTCCAAGTCCTGGTATAATTAATAGTTGTGTCTCCATTGCCGTGGATTTTATTTAGTGATTATTTTTTACGTTCTTTTAAAATTCGGTTTACTTCATTAACTAAAAGCGGAAAACCAGGTTCTGTCATTCCATGTCCGTAACCGTCTAATTCATATAATTTAGTTTGTGTATGTCCAACCAGTTTCATCATTCTGGCCATATACGCGTTTTCCTCGTAACGCCCAAGCATTTCTAGTTCGCGATCTCCAGTAATTAATAACATTGGCGAAGCATCGGCACGAACGTGATATAAAGGAGCAAATTGGTCAATTGTAGGCTGTTTTTCAGGAATGCCGTTTTCTCGTCTAATTTCAAAATGCGTAATGCATTGTCCACTAAACGGAATAAGACCAGCAATCTGATTGGCATCAATGTTTTCTTTTTGAAGATATTTTTTATCCAGACCAATCATCATTCCTAAATATCCTCCTGCAGAGTGTCCAGAAACAAAAATTAAAGATTTATCACCACCATAATTTGCAATATTGTTGAAAGTCCAAGCAACTGCTGCGGCTGCATCTTCAATTGCTTTTTCAGCTTTCGCTTTTGGAGATAGTCTGTAATTAACACCAATAATGGCAAAACCTTTATTTTTTAAAGCCTCGGGAATTTCTTTGTTTCCGCCAGTTAATCCGCCGCCGTGGAACCAAACGATTGTAGCAAATCCAGTTTTATTTTTTGGATAATAAATATCTAGAACACATCTTTCGTTGATGTATTTATCGGTTTTGTTTACAGCTGCACTATAATATTGAATATTGCTTTTTGTTTCGTATTCTAAATTTTGGGCAGATAGCGAAATTCCGTAAAGGAAGAAACTTAGGAGAATAATTAATTTTTTCATCAGAAGTAAAATGTAATTTGTGAAATTGTTAGAGGTAAAGTTGCATGAATCGTACGTCTCACATTTTACAATTCACATCTCGAAACATAAATATATAAAAAAAGTCCAAAATGCATAACAAATTGGACTTCTACTTTATGTAGATGATTTTGGATTTAAATATCATCAAAATCAATATCTGTAAAACTAGATCTTTGGCTTTCACTCTTTTCAGAGCTATATTCTTTTTTAAAATCTTTTTGGTGTCTTTCAGAAATTACTTCTTCGCCTTTGTGGTTTAAAACATAAGAAGTCATTTCTTCTAATATTTCAGAGAAAGCACTAAAATCTTCTTTGTATAAGTAGATTTTGTGTTTTTTGAAGTGAAAAGAACCATCTTCTTCAGTAAATTTTTTGCTTTCTGTAATCGTGATATAATAATCATCAGCTTTGGTAGCTCTCACATCAAAGAAATAAGTTCTTCTTCCTGCGCGTAATACTTTAGAAAAAATCTCTTCTTTTTCTAACATGTCATTTTCTCTCATAATACGTTCTATCATTTTTGGAATTAATAGTACTCAAAAATCATAAAAAATTATCTATTACGCAACAATTAAAGTAATTCTTTTTCCGAAAGTTGTTTTAAATATAACGATGCATAATAACCTTCTTGATTTATTAATTGATTATGAGAACCTTGTTGAATTATCTTACCATCTTCAAGTATAATAATTTTATCTGCATTCTTGGCAGATGATACTCGATGACTTACAATTATGGTTGTTTTGTCTTTAGAAATTTCGAACAAATTATTCAAAATCATTTCTTCGGTTTCAGTATCAACAGCAGACAGACAATCGTCAAAAAGTAAAATCGCTGGGTTTTTAATAATGGCTCTTGCAATAGAAACACGTTGTTTTTGTCCGCCCGAAAGCGTAATTCCTCTTTCTCCTAAAACAGTGTCGTACTGTTTGTTAAAGGCAATAATGTTATCATGAACCACAGCGTTTTTAGCAGCTTCGATTACTTCTTCGTCAGTTGCATTCTGATTTCCGAATTTGATATTGTTTTTAATAGTATCCGAAAACAAGAAGGCATCCTGAGGTACGATTCCGATATTATTTCGAAGATCATTCAAGTTTAAAGTACTGATTTCGTTTCCGTCAATTTTAACTTCACCTTCTGTGACATCATACAATCTCGAAATCAAAGAAAGAATAGTCGATTTTCCAGAACCTGTTTTTCCGAGGATGGCCAATGTTTCTCCTTTTTTTACTGTAAAAGAAACATTTTTTAAAGCTTCAATGTTGGTGTCATCATAAGTGAAAGAAACATTTTCGAAAGAGATGTTTCCTTGGATTTCTGAAGTGTTTTGGTTATTGTTTTTAATTTCTGGTTCAATTTTCAAGAATTCATTCAAGCGTTTTTGCGAAGCTTCTGCTTCCTGAACCATAGAGGAAACCCATCCTAAAGAAGCAACTGGCCAAGTTAGCATGTTTACATATAGAATAAATTCTGCGATGGTTCCAATATTAGGAATGCTTCCATTAATATACATTACACCTCCAAAATATATTACAACCAAATTACTGATTCCGATAAGGGCGATCATTAAAGGCCCAAATAAAGATTGTACTCTTGCTAGGCTTAAACTCTTACGTTTGCTTTCTTCAGCCAAATCAACCATATTATTTTGATGCTGATTTTCTAAAGAATACGCTTTTATAACTCGAATTCCTGAAAATATTTCTTGTGTAAAACTCGAAACCTTAGAAAGGTATTGTTGGAACGTCGTGCTTCGTTTATTGATTTCAGAGCTTAATTTAAAAATACAATACGAAAGAATCGGCAAAGGCAGTATAGTATATAAGGTAAGAAGCGGCGATACATTATACATATATAATATGACAATCGCGAAACGGATAGCTGTATTTATAGTATACATTACTGCTGGCCCAACATACATACGAACTTTTGAAACGTCTTCGCTAATACGGTTCATCAAATCTCCAGTTCTATTTTGTTTGTAGAAATTTTGCGAAAGATTCTCATATTGTCTAAAAACTTCATTTTTTAAATCAAATTCAATATGGCGAGACATTACAATTAAGGTCTGACGCATTAAAAAGGTTAAAAATCCAGCTACAATGGTTGTTCCAATAATAAGTAGCACATTATGAATGAGATCCTGACGAAAAGTTGCGATTACTATTTCCGATTTTTGCTCTGCGGCAGATAATTTGTCAAAATTCTCAATAGCGTTTAAAGACTTGCTGATCAGTTTTGGAGTAAATAGAGAAAATATTTGTGCGATTATGGTGATTAAAATACCAAGCGAGAAACTGTATTTATATTTAATGAAATATTTGTTTAAATAGCTTAATTCTTTCATTTTTTTAAGAAATATGATGTTGAATTGTTTTGGATTTAAGAATTATTGTTAAATAAAATTATAATAATTTGCGATTTAATCAAAACAATTGGATTGTAATATTGTTATTTTAAAGATAAAAAATTAGCACATATGTATTTTTTAATTATGTTTGAGTTGTCTTTTTGACGAATTCATAATTTTAACCTAATTAATACTAGCGCTATGGATGCAACTTTCGCAACTGGAAAGGAACTTCAAAAAATGGATCCTGTTTTTGGTCAATTATCTTTTGACGATCACGAACAAATTGTATTTTGCAATGACAAAGATACAGGTTTAAAAGCAATTATTGGTATTCATAATTCGGTTATGGGGCCAGCTTTGGGAGGAACCAGAATGTGGAATTATAACACAGAATGGGAAGCTTTAAACGATGTTTTACGCCTTTCAAGAGGTATGACGTTTAAATCTGCTATTACTGGACTTAATATTGGTGGAGGTAAAGCTGTAATTATTGGCGATGCTAAAACTCAGAAAACGCCTGAATTAATGCGTAAGTTTGGTGAATTCGTTCACTCATTAAGCGGAAGATATATTACTGCTGAGGATGTCGGAATGGAAACTAAAGACATGGACACAGTAAGAGATGTAACGCCTTATGTTACGGGAATTTCTGAAGAAAGAGGTGGTTCTGGAAACCCTTCTCCTATTACTGCTTACGGTGTATATTTAGGTATGAAAGCTGCTGCTAAAAGTCAGTTTGGAACTGATGTTTTAGAAGGTAAAAAAGTTTTGGTACAAGGAATTGGACACGTGGGTGAGACTTTGGTTGATTATTTAACTAAAGAAGGAGCACAGGTTACTATTACCGATATTAACGAAGAAAAATTATATCAAGTAGCTTCAAAATACAATGCTGCAATTTATACAGGTGAAGATTTGTATACTGCAGATGTTGATATCTATGCACCATGTGCAATGGGAGCAACAATTAATGATGCTACAGTAGATAAAATTAAAGCAAAAGTCATTGCTGGTGCAGCAAACAATCAATTAGCAGATGAGAATGTTCATGGTGCAAGATTACAAGAAAGAGGTATTTTATACGCCCCAGATTTCTTAATCAACGCTGGTGGAATCATCAATGTTTATGCTGAATTAGCAAACTACGGTAAAGCTGAAATTATGAGCAAAACAGAAAATATCTATAATACTACTTTAGAAATTATAGATTTTGCAGCTAAAAATAATATTACAACGCATAAAGCGGCACTTACAATTGCTCAAAACCGTATCGATCAAAGAAGAATCGAGAACGCTAAGAAGTAATTAAGTGTTCAGTGTTCACTTTCTTAAGTGTTCAGTCTTAAAGTCTCAGTTTGCAGTTTATGCTGTAAACTGAGATTTTTTTTGCGAATGTTTGGCACTGTTCACTAAAAACTGATCACACTCCACTATAAATAGAGACTGACCACTAAATTCTGAAAACTGACCACTAAAAAGACCACTTTTTTACGAATTAATTTTAAAATACGCATCAAAAGTTATACTTTTGCAGACTAATTTTTAAATGTTCTTACACGGTGGTAAATAGAAGACACATACGCGTTAAAGTAATGCAATCCATTTATGCAATGCACCAAAGCGGTTCTGATAATATGGAAAAAGAAGAAAAATTTCTTTTTTATAGCATAGATAATATTCAGGACTTATATCTTATAATGCTTTCTTCATTGATAGAAATTTGCAAAAAAGAAGCTGTCTATTTGCATCTGTCAAGTAAAAAACACCTCGCTACTGCAGCAGAACGTAATCCGAACGAAAAGTTCATCAAAAACAAAATCTTCCAGCTTTTAGCAGAAAGTAATTCTCTTAGTATTGCTTTAGAAAATCGTAAAATCAATAACTGGTCTTTAAACGATGATTATATCATTTTGCTTTTAAATGATGTTAAAGCAAGTGATATCTACAAAAAGTACATGAGCAATAACGTAAATACGTTTGAAGAAGACAGACAATTTATTATTGATTTGTTTGAAAATGTTATTGTGCCAAACGAAAAATTATATGAGTATTTGGAGGATGATAAATTGACTTGGGTTGATGATATTCCTGTCGTAAATACGCATATTGTGAAACAATTGAAGGCTATCAAAACAGAAGATCCAGACGATTTTAGAGTGCCTAAATTGTATAAAGATGTTGAGGATAAAGATTTTGCAAAAGATTTATTTAGAAGAACAATTCTAAACGAAACTGCTTTTGCAAAAGAATACGAAGATAAAACACCAAATTGGGACAGTGATCGTATTGCCGAAATTGATACTATTATTCTAAAAATGGCAATTTGCGAGTTTATTAAATTCCCTTCAATTCCAGTAAAAGTAACTCTTAACGAATATTTAGAAATTGCAAAAGAGTATTCTACACCAAAAAGTAGTATTTTTATCAACGGAATTTTAGATAATCTTGTTAAGGAACTGACTGCCAATAAAAAAATGGTAAAAGTAGGAAGAGGGTTAATGTAAGATTTAAAATAATCAATTTTTAAATTCCAAATTCCAAAAAAAGAATATTAAATATAAATCAAAAACAAATTTAAATTATGGGACAATTATCTCAATTTGCGCCATTTCTTTTAATGTTTGTGGTAATCTATTTCTTCATGATTAGACCACAGCAAAAAAGAGCTAAAAACGAAAAAGAATTTGAAAGCAACCTAAAAGTAGGTGATAAAATAGTTACAAAAAGTGGTTTTCACGGTAAAATAGCTGAATTAGCAGAAACTACTGTTGTAATTGAAACAATGTCTGGAAAATTAAAATTAGAGCGTTCTGCAATCTCTTTAGAATTGAGCGCGGCTTTGAATAAAAAAGCTTAATTTTAAATTACAATATTTTAGAAATCCCAAATCCCAAAAGGAGTTTGGGATTTTTTTGTGCCTTGTTTTGTCATTTCGAGCGAAGAGAGAAATCTTCGCAAGTAGCTCCTCAAAGACTTTAATTCATTGTATGAAAAATATAGCCCGCGGTTTCAACGACGGGACGCAATCATTATCATGATCACAATCCGTATTCCTGTGGTTGAAACCACGGGCTATGTTTGTATGATATGTGTTCTATTATGAAAAAACCTTTGTCAAAGCTTTAAACTTTGACAAAGGTTCTCGTATAGTTTCGTTCTTCGACTTCGTTCAGAATGACAACAGTTTTAGAATTTGGATTTTAAATATTAAAACTTAAACTACCTGTATTTATCATTCAATCCAACATTTGCCAAAATCATCGGAATCACTTTTTCGATTCTTGAAATTTTAGTTTTTTCCTGTTTAGCCGTTTCGATATATTCTAAAAACTCATATTGTTTGTATGGAGAAAACTTTTCAAAAGCTTCTTTTAAAGCTGGATTTTGAATCATTTCTTTTTCTAAAAGTTCAGATACAATAGCTTCTTTTTTAGAAGGTTTAATGACTTTTCCTTGTTTTTCGTTTTCTATCGCTTCGTGAATATACTCCAAAACTTCTTTTTCATTTACTTCCTCTTTTGAAGTAAAACGCCATTGACGCATCGATTTTGTTTTGTCTTCTTGAGCGTTGATTAGTCTCTTTTTTTCATCTTTCAGAAAAACACCGTTTAGAAACCAAATGGCAAAATAATTTTTAAAACCTCCAATTCCGATAACATTTTTTTTGTTGTAGACATAAATAGGTCCTCCCCATTTTATGGTTTCGACCAGTTCTGTTTTGTCAATAATTGATTTTAGGAAAAGAAGTTCTTCTTCCCATTGATTGACTTTGTCCCAAACGTGTTTTTTGTCAGAATTCGGTTCCACTTTATCTTTTTCTTTTAGATTTTTCTGGTGCATCAAAAATTCCTGGAATAGCTGTCAGCTCGGCAATTTTTACAATTACATCAGTAGCTTTCTGAATGCTTTCTGCAGGAACATATTCGTATTTTCCATGGAAATTATGTCCGCCCGCAAAAATGTTCGGACAAGGCAATCCCATAAATGACAGTTGAGAACCGTCAGTTCCGCCACGAATTGGCTTAATGATTGGTTTTATGTTCAATTCTCTCATTGCTTTTTCGGCAATATCTACAATATATTTTACAGGTAGAACCTTTTCTTTCATATTGTAATATTGATCTTTTACTTCAGCGATTACAATATCTTCGCCAAATTTCTTTGCGAATTTTTTATTGAATTGTTTAGTCAGTTTGTGAATCAATTCTTTTCGTTTTTCGAATTTCTTTCTGTTGTGATCACGAATAATTAATTCTAAAATTGTTTCTTCAATATTTCCTTTAATGTGATGAACGTGGAAGAAACCTTCATAACCTTTTGTTTCTTGTGGGGTTTCGCCTTTTGGAAGTTCATTGATAAAATCGTTTGCTAAAAGCATAGAATTGATCATTTTTCCTTTTGCATAACCTGGATGAACGCTTTTACCTTTAAAAGTAATTTTTGCTCCAGCAGCGTTGAAATTTTCATATTCTAATTCACCAATTTGGCTTCCATCCATGGTATAAGCCCATTGTGCTCCAAATTTTTCAACATCAAAATGATGCGCACCGCGACCGATTTCTTCATCTGGCGTAAATCCGATTCTGATTTTTCCGTGTTTGATTTCAGGATGCTGAATCAGGTATTCCATTGCCGAAACAATTTCAGTAATTCCGGCTTTATCATCTGCTCCTAAAAGCGTTGTTCCGTCAGTAGTAATGATGGTTTGACCTTTATATTGCAGTAAATCTTTAAAATAATCAGGAGATAAAACAATGTTTTTTTCAGCGTTCAGAACGATATCTTTTCCGTCGTAATTTTCAACGATTTGCGGTTTTACATTTGCTCCGCTAAAGTCTGGCGATGTATCAAAGTGAGAAACAAAACCAATCGTTGGCACTTCATGATCAACATTGCTTGGAAGTGTCGCCATGATATACGCTTTGTCATCTATAGTCACCTCTTCAAGTCCAATTGCTTTTAGTTCTTCAACTAGTTTATTGGCAAGATTCCATTGTTTTTGTGTGCTTGGCGTGGTTTGTGAATTTGGATCCGATTCAGTATCAATTGTTACATAACTGATAAAACGATCTATGATATGTTGCATTTTTTTAGATTTTTAGCAAATATAGAAAATTTTTCTGCTACGAAATTTAGCTTTCCATATCTGAATTAATAAAAAAAGGGATTCGTTGTCGAATCCCTTTCTAGTATTTTAAGTTTGCTATTTGCTTTTTACGCATCTAAAACCAACATGGTTAGCAGCCGATCTGATTTCGCCTTTTCCTCTTGTTCCCACCATGTATCGAGTGCAGTATTGGTCTGTACACAAGAATGAACCACCACGATGAACTCGTTTTATTTCGCTTGGATCACTAGGATCATAATAAGCGCTAGGTCCTTGCGGATTTTTTGTTACTTTCCCGCTTTCTGCTAATGATTTGTAATAGTCAACGCTGTACCAATCATTTACCCATTCCCATACGTTTCCAGCCATGTCATACAAACCGTATGCGTTTGGGGCGTATTGTGCTGTTGGAGCAATGCCTTTAAAACCATCTTCTCCAGTATCACCGTCTTTAATAGGGAAATGCCCCTGATAAATATTAGCTTGGAATTTTCCTTTCGGTTTTAAATCATTTCCCCAAGCATATAGATTTCCAGTTTTACCACCGCGTGCTGCAAATTCCCATTCGGCTTCTGTTGGCAATCTTTTTCCAGCCCATTTAGCATAAGCAGCTGCATCTTCGTATACAACATGCACAACAGGATATTTTTCTTTTCCTTTAATAGTGCTTTGTGGACCGTCTGGATGTCTCCAATCAGCGCCTGGTTCATAACGCCACCATTGCAAGAAATTGTTAAGATTAACCGCTGAAGGAGTAGGAGTGAAGACAACAGAACCAGTAACAAGATCTTCCTCATTTGCTGTCGGAAATTCTTCTTTTGTTGGTTTTTGTTCCGCAACAGTTACATACCCTGTAGCTTTTACAAATTTTTCGAATTCTTCATTGGTGACTTCAGTTTCATCCATATAATATCCATCAACATAAACTCTATGTATTGGAGCTGCATCTTTAGTAACGCCTTTAATACTGCATAAACTTTCATCTTCTACATTTGTTCCCATTGAAAATTCTCCTCCAGGAATCCAAACCATGCCTTTCGGAGCTTTTTCTGTCGGTTTAAATTTATTTTCGACAGTTGGTTTAAATTCAGATTCTGCAGTAGTACTTGGAGTTTCATGACATTCGACAGCTGTTTTTTCTGCTTTATCTGCAAATCTAGTATAACTGTAAGCAATTGAAATAATGGATAATGTAAGTAGTGCAAAAATCCAAAAGGTTTTGTTTTTCATGGTTTATTTATTTTGAGCTTATAATGGTGTCAATAGCAGGGATAAAAATAGTTAAAATTATTTTTGAAAGTATATTAATTTTATAGAATTAATAAAATTATGTTATTCTTTCTCAACCGAAACTACTTCGTATTTATCTTTTCCATCAATTTGTACGGGCTGATAATAGGTTTCTCCAAATTTTACATATTTAGCATCTCCAATTGTTACTTCTTCTCCGCCTTCAGGCAAGTTTTCTACAATTGTTCCAGCAGTAGGAGCAACGACAGTATATTTTCCACCGTCTTTTTCGTAATACGTTCCTCCGTAATAGTAATTATTGACTGTTCCTGTATTGACTGTTTCTGCTCCACTTGGAATATTATTTACCGTTCCGCCAACTGGTGCAGGTACAGCCGTATAACCGCCATTTGTCGAGGTATACCAAACTCCTTGATCGTAGTGATATTTCTGATTTTCTACACTAACAATAATCGCTGTAGTTGCTAGAGTTGCAACAAAAAATCCCCAAGGATGCCAAACTGGTCCCCAATAAAAAGGTCTGTAAGGGCGCGGATAGTAAGGATGGTAGCAATTGTATCTGTAACCGCCGTATACATAAGGTGGACGAACGTAAGGTCGAGGTCCAGGTCTAACTATAGTGTTGCGGTTGTTGCGAACATGAACACTATTATTTACATTTATGTTGACGTTATTTCTGTTTCTGTTAACGTTATTGCCGCTTATGTTGGTGTTTCTGTTGCCAACATTGTTTCTATTTACGGTATTATTTCTATTTACCGTATTGTTTCTGTTGGAATTGTTAGAAGGTCTATTTATTTTAGTTCCCGAGTTATTTGCTCCAGGTCTAGTTGCGGCAGGTCTAGTCGTTGCTGTTGGCCTTGTTGTGGTAGGTCTACTCACATTTGGTCTAGATTGCGTTGCTGGTCTTGCGGGACGAGTATGAGCTGCCCCTCCGCCGCCTCTGTTAAATCCGCCACCTCCGCCGCCTCCGCGATGGCGCTGTGCTAAACTGTCAACAGAAATAAACAAAAAAGTTCCGGTCAAACACATTAAAAGTGCCAGTTTTTTTACTGTTTTCGATATATTTTTCATATTCAGCAATTTATGTGATTTAAAGTTATGAAAAAAAAATGTTGGTTTTGAATTAATGAATTAAAAGTTTGAATTATAATGAGATATCCCATTGTATTCTAAATCGCCACCCTTCTTGTAAAGGAAGTGTTTTATCTTGAAAGCTAAAATAACTTACCTCTGAAGTTAATTTGTTTTTATGTCCTTTAAAAAACCAGTTAAATGCCAATGTAGACTCCTCTTGTCTATTTTCTCTAATAGTATTATCAGGTCGATATGCGGCATGCCGTCCAGCCATTTCCAAGTGCTGTGGCCACCAGTCAAAAACATTATGGAAGAAATATCCAGCTTGAACATAATAACCTTTCATTACAGTCATGTCATTATTATTGTATTTGTCAATAATTTCTTTGGTATGCCATTCGCTCTGCCAAGAAAAACCGCGATACATAAAAGCACTTTCCAGATTCCATTGATTAACTCTGTATTGTCCAGGCAAGCCATCTTCAAATCCGTCGAGAGAACCTCCTCCAGCTTGTGAGAAACGAGTGTACGGGCTTCGGTTTGTGATGGCAGAAAACGCAATAATTGGAGTTGGTTTTTCGTGGAATTCTAAATCACAACCTTCGAAATCAAGAAATCTTCCAAGAAAATTCCATTGCGCTCTTCCAAAATACATTAAATGATTATCGTCATTAGAAGTGCTTCCGCGTCCTGTTCCTGTTAGAGCAGCGAACCAATAATTAAAATCGGCAACTCCAGCACCTTTTAAATGTCCATAAACTTCGGCTCCTAATTGTCGGTCTACGGTAAAAGGACGATTAATTAAGGAGCGATCTACCATTTGCTGTTCGCCACTACTGATAAAACGTTCCCGTGTAAATTCCGTTTTCCATTGCCCAACTTTAAAACTCAGGAAATCCCATTTTTCGATCATAATTCTAAAATCCAATAAATTGGACTGGCTTAATTCATATTCCCAGTAGTATTTAAGCCAAGGTTCAAAAGCATGACCGCCAATTTTTAATCTGGCACGGTTTATTTTGAAAGTCGTTTTAGCATCTTGGCTATAATCATCATAAGTTAAAGGGTCTGTGTCATTTGGTGTTGAAAAACGAAATTGAAGTCGGCTTGCCAATTGAAAGAGAAACTTTTTGTCACGGGTTTCTAATTCAATTCCTTTACTTCCATAGCGAACATTCATTAGTTTGGTAGTGTCCTTTTCTTGCTGTGAAAATCCTTTGAAACCAATTAGTAAAAGAAAAACTAAGAGGGAATATTTAGAAATGCGATTTGGTTTATTTGTGCTATACATAAGATCAATAGGTTGGTATAAATTATTTTCCTCCAAAGTTTTTTGCGATTCCTAAACCAATTCCCCAGCTGTCATAGGCATTCCATTTAAAATCGTAGCTGACAGTTCCGAAAATTTCCCAGCCTTTTGGCAGTTCGTAGCCATATTCAACTCCTGCTCTGGTCAGGAAAAAATCTTCTTCTTTGGCAAATTCACCTCCAAATCCTAAAAGAAAACTCCAATGCTCATTAGGTTTATAAATTCCCATTAGAGCAGGAGCAATAGGATAACTTCTTTCTACAGTTTCTTTGTCTTCTTCGCTTGCATAAACCTTTTCGACTTTATATTTTTCCATAATAAAATCAGTATGGAGACCAATAGCCCATTTTTCGTGAAACTGAAATGTATAATCTATTCCCCAAGCAGGAAGCGTTAATGTTTCTCGATTTCCATCTTCATCTCGACCTTCAAAAACATGAACATGATTAATAGAGATCCCGATTTGATGGTGCGGACTAAAAGTCTTTTCCTCATGCTCCTGAGCTTTAATTTTAGTCGAAAAAAAGCAACTGATTAAAGAAATTAGAATTACAAGGAAGTTTTTTATATAATAATTATTATCGAACATTTTGATTCATTCTTAAAGAAACATTCTTTTATTGCCTTACATTAATTATAAAGAAAAAAGAGGTATTACTGTCCATGATTATGTTCATTAAATACCTCTTTTTAAATTTCTATTTAGGTGATTAATCTCTTCCTAAAGCTCTTTTTGCGTCGTTATTTAGGTCAGAATATTCAACTTTTCCAACACTAACTCCGACACCAATAATTTCACCGCCTTTAAAAGTTCCTGGAGTTTTGTATTCTTTACTAACAGCATCCCCGCTGTCAAAACCAACACAAAGTCCATCTCCTGAAAGGGTAAATTTCCCAGATTGAGTTCTCATAGGTCCAGATGCTACTTCTTTTCCGTCGATGTATAACTTCATTGTTCCAATAGATTCACCATTTGGACCTGCTTTTTCACGATTGAATTCCATTCCAAAAACGTGTTTTCCTGGAGTTATAGCAATGTTAGAAGTAAATCGTTGTTCAGGAGCAATTCCTAAGAAATTATAGACATAATTTAATTTTTTATCTTTTAAGAATAAAGTATGGCCTCCAAAACGTGAACCGTGAGCAAAAATTACACCTGAAGCATTGGCATCTTTAACATCAACATCAGCAACTATTTTATAAGAGCGTCCACGAACATTAACAGCAACACCCTCTGGTACGGCCGAAGTTCCAGGATAGTATTTATAAAGATCGCGAGGAGCTTCAGAAGAAGGTCTTTCTGTTCCAAGAATTTCAATTGCAGAGCGGTCGTCAAGTGGCAATACTAAGTTTTTAGCCGCTTCATCATTCCAGTCTTTAATAAGCTCTTTTAATTTGTCTGGATATTTTGCTGCTAAATTTTTAGACTCAGATCGATCCACATCAGTATTGTATAATTCCCAAACGTCTTTATCAAAATTTCCTTTTCCAGACAATGGAGCGTGCAATGCAACGGCTTTCCAGCCATCTTTCCATAAAGCGCGGCTTCCTAACATGGCAAAATATTGAATATGTTTTTGAGTTTTTGTATTTGGAGCAGCATCAAAAGTATAACGCATAGAAACTCCAGATAAAGGATATTGTGGGACACCTCGATATTCTTTAGGCATTTCTAAACCGCATACATCTAATATTGTCGGAACAATATCTGTTGAATGATGAAATTGATCACGAACAACACCTTTCGCTTTTATTCCTTTAGGCCATGACATTACTAGCGGATCACAAGTTCCTCCAGCATATTGGCTGTATCTTTTAAACATTTTAAAAGGAGTCGAGAACGCAGCAGCCCAACCAGTTGGATAATGTTCGTAAGTGTCTGGACTTCCTAATTTATCAATATATTTTAAATTTTCTTTTAATTCGTCAGGATATCCATTGAAGAATTTATTCTCATTAACAGAACCCGATTCAGAACCTTCACCCGAAGCACCGTTGTCAGCAGCATAAATTACAAGTGTATTTTCTAGCTGTCCTGTTTTTTCTAGATAATCAATAATTCTTCCAACTTGTGCATCGGTATATTCTGAAAAACCAGCATAAACTTCAGCCAATCTTGAAAACAATTTCTTTTCTTCTGGTTTCAATTTATTCCAATCCAATACATTGTCCGCAGGATTTGCTACTCCTGGAGGCATAGGATTAAATTTGTCAAAATTTGTTCCCGGAGGTAAAACTCCTTTTGCAATCATTCTAGGAAGAACCCATTTACGATACGCATCATAACCTTCGTCAAATTTACCTTTATATTTTGCAATGTATTCTTCAGGAGCTTGATGTGGAGCATGATTGGCGCCTGGACAATACCACATGTACCATGGTTTGGAAGGATTTGTTGCCTGTTGGTCTTTGATAAATTCTAATGCATGATCGGCTAAATCTTTAGACAAATGATATCCTTCTTCTGGAGTTGCAGGTGGTTCAATAAAATGATTGTCTTCAACTAAATCAGGATACCATTGATTGGTTTCTCCGCCAAGAAAACCATAAAAGCGATCAAATCCCATTTGAAGCGGCCAAGTAGCTCTAGGCCCACCAGAGGCAATATCTTGTTCGGGTACATTATGATTTTTTCCAACCCAAAAAGTGCTCCAACCATTATCTTGAAGAATCTGGCCAATTGTTGCGGCTTGTTTAGGAATTCTTCCGCTTGCTCCAGGATATCCATCTGCTGTTTCTGTGATTGCAGCCATTCCGTTAAGGTGATGGTTGCGACCTGTTAAAAGTGTAGAGCGGGTTGGAGAACATAAAGCTGTTGTATGCCATTGCGAGTAAGTAATTCCGTTATCGGCTAATTTTTGCATCGTTGGCATATTAATCGCTCCTCCGTATGTTGACCATGCAGCCATACCTGTATCATCATATAAGATAAATAGAATATTTGGAGCTCCTGCAGGTGCTTTTTTAGGTAAGTATGGAGCCCAATCACTTTTGGAATCTCTAATGTCTAAGGCCATTTTTCCTTTAAAAGTTTCTTTGGTTACCTGCTGAGGATCTGCTTGCGCAAATAATTTAGTTGATAAACCGAAAGAAAGACAAAATAGAAGTACGAAGATACTTTTTAGAATTAATTGTTTACTGACTTTCATAATTGAACTTGATTAATTAATAATTTTTGTGAAGGAATTTTTTGAACGTGGTTATGAGGATAATCTGAAAAAAAATAAGTTTTTTTCGGATTTGAATATTTTGCTGGTGTATAGTTTTTTATTTGGAATGAATATCTCAAAATTAGAGATTCTTAACCCAAAAGGAAGTTTTAAAAGAAGTGAACTTGTTTCATTTTATAATTTGCAACATAAAAAACATGTTTTTAAACAGTACATGACATAAAATTTAAGAATGGTTTTATTTATAAGTAGAATAATCAAACAAAAAGAAAATGATTTGTTTTTGTAAAAAGACACCTTTTTAAACTATAATATTTAAATTTGCAGCCAAAATAACAACAACACAACTCTTATGTATAAATTGATAATTCGCCCGATACTTTTTTGTTTTGATCCTGAAAAAGTGCATTATTTTACTTTTTCTTTTGTAAAATTCATTTCAAAAATCCCAGGAGTTTCGGCAATTATAAGATCGATTTATGAAGTAAAAGATGTTCGATTAGAAAGAGAAGTTTTCGGAATTAAATTTAAAAATCCAGTTGGACTTGCGGCTGGTTTTGACAAAGACGCAAAGCTGTACAAAGAACTTGGTGATTTTGGTTTTGGTTTTATCGAAATAGGAACTGTAACGCCAGTTGGACAGGAAGGAAATCCGAAGAAACGTTTATTCCGTTTAAAAGAAGATCAAGCGATTATTAACCGAATGGGATTTAATAATGGCGGTGTTCTAGAAGCTGTAGAACGTTTGAAAAAGAATTCGGGTGTTTTGATTGGAGGAAATATCGGAAAAAATAAAGTAACCGATAATGAAGATGCCGTAAAAGATTATATCATTTGTTTCGATGCACTTTTTAATCATGTAGATTATTTTGTTGTGAATGTGAGTTCGCCAAATACACCAAATTTGAGAGCTCTGCAAGATAAAGAACCATTAACGGCTTTATTGCAGACTTTGCAGAACAGAAATGTTGAAAAGCAAAAAACAAGCACTCAAAAAGTAAAACCAATCCTTTTAAAAATTGCTCCAGACTTAACAGACGAGCAATTATTGGATATTATTGATATTGTAAAAACAACTCAGATTGCGGGAGTAATTGCTACAAATACTACAATTTCAAGAGAAGGATTACAATCTGCCAATCAAACAGAAACGGGAGGTTTGTCTGGAAAACCTTTAACGAAACGTTCTACAGAAGTCATTCGTTTTCTTTCTGAAAAAAGCAATAAAGCATTCCCAATTATTGGAGTGGGAGGAATTCATTCTGCAGATGATGCAATTGAAAAACTAAATGCAGGAGCAAGTTTGGTGCAATTGTATACTGGTTTTATTTACGAAGGGCCAGCATTGATAAAAGCAATCAATAAAAAAGTTTTAGGGCAATTGTAAAAGAAGTACTTGAACGGTTAATCCTGCGAGTATTGCAATTCCAAAGCTGATCAAAGTTCCGATTAAAACATATTCGGTCAATTTCCTGTCTTTGGCTTCTTTTAAATCTCCGAATCTGAAAATAGATTTGGCGGCCAATAGAAATCCGATCGCCTCAAAATGCCCGGTTAAAATAAAACCGAAAACAAATAAGCGTTCTAAAATACCAATATAATTTCCAGCAGCAATTAGTGAGTTATCCTGATTGCTGTTTTTGCTTTCTGGTGCCCAGATTGAGATGATGGTTTTTATAAAAATAGAGGTTGGTTTTGTGAGCAATAAAAAACCAGTAAGCAAAATCCAAAACTCATTATTTTTCCAAAAATAGGGAATAGGCTTATTTTCATATAGGAGTACAATTCCAATTAAAATTAAAATATGTGCAATTTGATCAACAATAAACCAAGTACGTTTGGTTTTGTTTTTCTGAAAATTTAATTTGATTAAATCTACAATTCCATGCGTAACAGCAATTAAAACAGCATAAGGTATAAAGCTGATTTCGCCCACCAAAATTGCGGCTAAAACTCCATGCAGTAAAATATGGATATACAGGTAAATACTTTTGTGTTTTTTAATTTCTTTGTCGGCGACCCAAGAATTGGGCTGCCAGATAAAATCACCTAACAAATGAGCGAGAAGCAGTTTTATAAATAAAATCATGAGGCTGTAAGTTGTTTTATTTGTTTTCTAAAGTATCTGTCTAAATTGATTACCAGATCAAACTGAGCACGTTTTTGTCTTCGGCTGACAGCAGCTTGGTTAATGCCTAATTTTTGTCCTAATTCTTCTTGAGACAAAGTCGGATTTTCAATGGCAACAGTAACAAATTCTGCCGACTGTACCAGCCAGCTATCCATGAAAGTTAACGCCAATTGCAGCATTAAATTCAATTTTTCGTCAAAATCACTATTTCCAGTTCGAAGCGCTAAGGTGACTTTCTGTTTTTTTAAAGTATCAAAAAGTTCTCCCGAATGTATAAAAGCAGAGCCATTGCTTTCGGAAATTCGTTCAGCTTGATGTGTTTTGTCTCCAAAACCAATACTCATGCGGGCATCAGATTTTATAGATCGTAAATGAGCTTTTATTAAAATAGCAATTAGTAATGCATCTTCAGGATTGGTTACTTCAACTTGAAACTCATCTCCACGATAAATCTCCCATTGACTTGGCGTATGACCAAATGGAGCCAAGATTTTTTTTAAATCTTCAACCCAATGTTCAGATTGCTGTCTCGAACCAATTATGTCGCCTGTAATTACACTAGTCATAATCAAATATAATTAAAAAATAATAAACTTTCTATTACAAATATAAGTAATAAAATTAATTATTACGTTTTTTGGTAATATTTTAAAATATTACATTTTTTGGTAATAATGTGAACTATTACGATATTTTGTAATAAATAGGATTGCGCTAAAATTCTCTTTTATTTCATTAAAAAAGAAACTAACTTAGCCTTTACAAAAGAATAAGCTTTGAGTAAAGAAATCAAAATTATCGAATGCCCTCGAGATGCCATGCAAGGCATTAAAGATTTTATTCCAACAAAAAATAAAGTTACTTACATACAAGCTTTGTTGCGAGTTGGCTTTGATACCATTGATTTTGGAAGTTTTGTTTCTCCAAAAGCGATTCCGCAAATGCAGGATACTGCTGAGGTTTTGGCACAATTAGACCTTTCCCAAACAACAAGTAAACTGCTTTCTATTATTGCCAACACACAAGGCGCTATAACAGCTGCAAGTTATGAGCAGATTCAATATCTAGGTTTTCCATTTTCTATTTCTGAGAACTTTCAGATGCGTAACACGCACAAAACAATTGCAGAGTCTCTAATTACTCTTGAAGAAATTCTTGAAGTGGCAGATAATAAAAACAAAGAAGTGGTTACCTATCTTTCAATGGGTTTTGGAAATCCATATGGAGATCCTTGGAATGTCGAAATCGTAGCAGAGTGGACAGAAAAATTGGCAGGAATGGGAGTGAAAATTTTATCGCTGTCTGATACGGTGGGAACGTCTACACCAGAAGTAATTACCTATTTGTTCTCGGATTTAATTCCGAAATATCCTGAAATTGAATTTGGTGCCCATCTTCATACCACGCCAGACAGCTGGTTCGAAAAAATTGACGCCGCAGCAAAAGCGGGTTGTATCCGTTTTGATGGCGCTATTCAAGGTTTTGGAGGATGCCCAATGGCAACCGATAAACTGACAGGGAATATGCCCACAGAAAAGCTCGTTTCTTATTTTACTGCAAATAAAAAAATAACCGGACTTAATTCTCTTAGCTTCGAAAGCGCTTACAACGAAGCTTCAAAATTGTTCGGAAAGTTTCATTAAAAAATAGTTATATTTTCTTACCTTCGATACGGTTTGTAAACATTAAGCGTTACATTAGTATTGATATAATTATTCTCATGAGATCAAGCTCACTAAGTAAAATTTCAAGTATACTTTTTTCAGTTTTTCTATTATTTTCCTGCTCAAGCGACTTAGATTTTGATCAGGTAAACGATTTTAAAATCGAACCTGTTTTTGTAGCAAACCTTGCTTATTTTGATATTCCTGCAAACAAACTTGTAGACGATGGCGGAACTAATATTTATCCCGACGTAAGAGATTTTGATATTTTTAAAAATAAATTTTTTAATGAGCGTCTTAAAAAAGCTGAGTTTGATTTTGAAATCGAAAACAATATAAATCGTTCTTTTGTTATAAATATGCTCTTGCTTAGTGAAGAGAATCAGATTTTACAGACTCTATCTTTTACCGTTCCCGCCTATACAGGGACACCAAATGTTATAAAATACCCAACAGAAGTTTTTGAAAACGCGCGATTAGATCTTTTAAAGCAAACTCAAAGAATTGGTTTTGTGGTAGTAATTGCTGCCGGACCTCCATTAAATAGCGAGAGTCTAGGAAATTTAAAATTAAGATCAAGTGCAACGGCTTATTTGGTAATTGAATGAGAAAAACCCTAATTCTTTGCTTGTTTTTTCATCTTTCTTGTTTTGCGCAAAACAGAGAGTTGTTATATAATTTTACTTCAATCCCGCAATCTTCACTAGTAAATCCGGGAGCTGATGTTTCATATAAATATTATTTTGGATTTCCAGTTTTATCTGGAATTTCTGCAAATGTAGGCTCCAGCAGTTTTTCGGCTTATGATCTATTTTCAAAAGATGGAGTCGATTTTAATCAGAAAGTGAGAGATGTTGTCAATAAATCTTCTAGTAATGATAAAGTAGTTACAAATCAGCAATTGGAATTGTTTTCTGGCGGATTCAGAATTGGAGGCAGAGAAAGTCGTTCCTACATTTCGTTTGGTCTGTATCAGGAATTCGATTTTTTCATGTTTGTTCCAAAAGATCTAGCGTTATTGGCCTTAAACGGAAACAGAGATTATATTGGTAAATCATTCAATCTAGGCGATTTGAATATGAAAGCCGAAGTGCTTTCTGTATTTCACGTCGGATTTCATAAAAAAGTAAATGATAAGTTCGTTTACGGAGGGCGTGCCAAAATCTATTCGAGCGGTGCAAACGCTACTTCGACAAAAAATTCTGGTTACATATATACAGGCCAACAGACAGGAACTCCAAACCTTTACAATCAGGTTATTTCTTCCAATTTAGAATTAAAAACTTCTGGGATTGCAAGTTTTACGAAGGACGAATATGAAGGAAATATAGCTCGTGATCTCGCTAATAATACTTTTTTTAACGGAAGTCTGGGTTTAGGAATAGATGCTGGGATTACCTATTATATAAAAGACAATTTGCAGTTTACAGCAAGCATTGTAGATTTAGGTTTTGTCAGACAGACCAAAGATATTGAAACCTTAACGTATAAAGGAACCTATCGTTACAATGGCGCCAATCCAGATTTTTTAGGTTCAGATGATCCAGAAAATGTATTCGACGAATTTGACAAAGCAATTCCAAGAGATACCTTATACAATAAGTACACAACTTGGCGCCCAACAAAAATTTATTCTTCGATACAATATTCGTTTGGAGAAGCGCGTCCCGATGACGAATGCAATTGCCATGGAAAAGTCAATAAATATTATAAAAATGCGGTAGGAGCGCAGGTCTTCGCAATGTCTGCGCCTCGAGTGCCTTTATTTGCTATAACAGCTTTTTATAGAAGAAATATTTTTAAAAAACTAGATCTTAAAGCAACTTATACTCTAAATACTTTTTCCAATAAAAATATCGGTTTAGGACTTGCAGGAACACTAGGCCCAGTTAATATCTATGCTCTAGTCAATAATGTTTTAGAATATAAAGATATTTCCAAGGCCAGCAGCGCAGCCTTTCAGCTCGGAATCAACTTTGTTTTTGAAGACAAAGAATAGAAATATTCAATTTTTCAAATTCCAAACTCCCCAAAAAAAAGCGAAGCTTTTTTTTCGATCTAACTTGGAATTTGGAATTTAAAAAATTGGAATTTAATTTGTAAGTCGATTCGTGTAAAAGTAAATTTATGAATAAGTTAGTATTCAAGTTAGCAATTTATTCACTATATTTGCACGCAATTCAACTAGAAATTGCACCATGATAGCACACAACTCCAAGATTATCGGCGAAGGTTTAACTTACGACGATGTATTATTAGTACCTAACTACTCGAATGTGCTTCCTCGCGAAGTGAGCATTAAATCAAGATTCTCAAAAAACATTACATTAAACGTTCCAATTGTATCAGCTGCGATGGATACAGTTACAGAAAGCGCAATGGCAATCGCTATGGCACAAGAAGGCGGAATTGGTGTTTTACATAAAAATATGACTATCGAACAGCAAGCAGGAAAAGTTCGAAAAGTAAAACGTGCAGAAGCAGGTATGATTATCGATCCGGTAACTTTACCAATGAACTCTACAATTGCTGATGCTAAAAACGCTATGAAAGAATTCGGAATCGGTGGTATTCCAATCGTTGACGAAAACAGAATCCTTAAAGGAATTGTTACCAATCGTGACTTGCGTTTCGAGAAAAACGGAGCAAGACCAATTGCTGAGGTTATGACAAGCCAAAACTTAGTAACGGTTTCTGAAGGAACTTCATTAGAGCAGGCAGAAGTTGTTTTGCAAGGTCATAAAATCGAAAAATTACCAGTTGTAAACGATAAAAACGAATTAGTAGGTCTAATTACGTTTAGAGATATTACAAAACTGACTCAAAAGCCAATCGCTAATAAAGATTCTTTTGGTCGTTTAAGAGTTGCTGCTGCAATTGGAGTTACTGGAGATGCAGTTCAAAGAGCTGAAGCTTTGGTTGCTGCTGGTGTAGATGCCATTATTATTGATACAGCTCACGGACATACAGAAGGTGTGGTGAATGTATTGAAAGAAGTAAAATCAAAATTCCCTCAAATAGATGTTGTGGTTGGAAATATTGCAACGCCAGAAGCTGCTAAATATTTAGTAGAAAATGGTGCTGACGGAGTAAAAGTCGGAATCGGACCAGGTTCTATCTGTACTACACGTATCGTTGCAGGTGTTGGTTTCCCTCAATTCTCAGCAGTTTTAGAAGTCGCTGCAGCTATCAAAGGAACTGGAGTTCCAGTTATTGCCGATGGTGGAATTCGTTATACAGGAGATATTCCTAAAGCAATCGCTGCAGGTGCTGACTGTGTGATGTTAGGTTCATTATTAGCAGGAACAAAAGAATCTCCAGGAGAAACTATCATTTTTGAAGGAAGAAAATTCAAATCTTACCGCGGAATGGGATCTGTTGAAGCAATGCAAACAGGATCTAAAGACCGTTATTTCCAAGATGTTGAAGACGACGTTAAGAAATTAGTTCCAGAAGGAATCGTTGGGCGTGTTCCTTACAAAGGAGAATTAAACGAAAGTATGCTTCAATTTATTGGAGGTCTTCGTGCAGGTATGGGATACTGCGGTTCAAAAGACATTCCTACTTTACAGGAAACAGGACGTTTCGTGAGAATTACTTCAAGCGGAATCACTGAAAGCCACCCACATAACGTAACTATTACAAAAGAAGCTCCAAATTATTCTAGATAATTATAATGAATATACAGTTCAAGTTAAAAGATGTTCTTGAGGTTGATTTGTATTATGGATTTTATGATATCTATGTTTTAGGTGGTTTTGATGTTCAGGTAAATGATGATTTTTTTGTTGAGATACTTGATTTAAAAACAAATGAATCGATAATGCTTACAGAGAAAAGCTTTAAAACAAGAGATTCTAAAAATGGAAAAAGAGCAGTGAAATTTTTTAGTTTTCAAATAACTGAGAAAGCAAGGTATAAAATTTCAGTTCATAATTATGAAGATATGACTGTGTTTTATTCAATGTTAGGAAGTAATCCATTTAGTATTTTGAATTTATTGAAAAGACTTTATGGAATAAAAAGAAAACAAATACAGTTAGATGAGATCGAAATATTGATCTGTTAGTATATAAAAAAGGCGTAAGATTTAATTTTACGCCTTTTTTAATTTTTAGTATTTGATTTTATTAGAATCTACTATTCAAAATATCTTCAGCAACAATATCAGAATGCAGTAAATCTTCCATTTTCTTTGTCATACGTTGTGCTTCTAGAGCGTAACCAAACATTTTTTTTTCGTAATCAGCAATTGCTTTGTCAATGGTTTCAAATTTTCCGTTGGTTAAATTCTCGGTTAAATGGAAAGCATCAAATAGTCCCATATTTACACCTTCACCTGCGAATGGAGGCATTAAGTGAGCTGCGTCGCCAACAAGCGTAATATTTGAATGTTCTTTCCAAGGTTCTTCTAAAGAAAATAATCTTAAAGGCAAACCAGAAAATTCAGTAGAAACAGCAAAGAATTTTTTATAATCGTCTCCCCAGTTCTCAAAAGTTTCGTTTAAAAAAGAAATTACAGATTGATCGTCTTCAAAATTTATTCCGTGGTTCGAAATCCAATCTTCATCTGCTTTAAAAGAAACGCCAAAGTGAACAGAACCATCCCGCATAGTATGTGTGTAGAACATTTTATGTTCGCCCATTGCCATAACATTTCCGTTTCCGTATTTCGGTTTAAATTCAGGATAATCTTGATCCGGATTTACAATTTCTCCCTGAATAATGTAAGTTCCAGAAAGCTGAGGCTCTTGATCGCTTACAAATTTTCTAGCGTTTGATCTTCCTCCGTTTGCTACAATAACAAAACCTGCAGTTGTTTTTGTACCGTTTTTGAACTCCAAAACATATTGGTTTTCATGTTTTTCGAGATTAATCAATTGACTATCCCAAACAACGGTATTTTCTTTAAGATTGTCCAGCATAATTTTTCTAAGATCATTACGGTCAATTTCTGGGCGTGAGAAAGCGTTGGTTTCGTTTGGCATTTCATCAGAAGTGATATTTCCATCTATGTCAGCCATTTTTTCTCCTGTTGGTCTGGCATATTTTTTAAATTCCTCCATCAAGCCCGCTTTCTGAATCGCGTATTGACCAGAATCAGAGTGAATATCTAGAGTTCCGCCCGATGTTCTGGCTTGTGCATTTGTGTCTCTTTCATAAACCGTAACATCAGCACCGTTTATTTGTAAAATTCTAGCTGTAGTCAGTCCAACTGGACCACCGCCAATAATGGCAATTTTTTTATTTTCTATAATTGAAGTTTTCATTTTTATTGAAATTTATATTGTATTGTAATTATAATTGAGTTTGGAATTTGAAGTAGAATCAAGGAGTTAGAGCTTTTAGGACTAAATTGAAAGCTTCATTTTTAATCTTATCATTAAGAACAAAAGATTTTCCAGACATTGATTTTCCGTCTCTATGAAACTCTAAAAGAGAATAAAGTGAACCGTAAGCAATGCTCCAAAATACTTCATAAGGAACAGAAATAAGCTCTTTTCTCTCAATGGCCAAAAGCATAAATTCAGTCATCATTTGCTTGTACTTTCCTGTTACTTCTTGTATGATTGCATCGCCGTGAGTAGAATGTCTTAAAAGTTCAAAACAGGTAGCTTGTTGGGCAAAATTTAGATTAAAATAAATACGGTTTTCCCATTGATTTCGTAATCCATCTCTAAAAGACATATTTGTAGAGAAGCCATCAAACATCTTTTCAAAGAAATTTTGACCGATTTCAATTCCAATTTTACGAATCAAATCTTCTTTGTCTGAATAATAGATATAAAGTGTCGCAACAGAAATGCCGCATTCTTTAGCAAGACGATTCATTCCGAAACCTTCTACGCCTTGCGTAACAATCATTTCTATTGCTTTTTGTTTTACAATTACTTCTTTATTGGTATCTCTAGTTCTCATGATTCTAATTGATTATGGTACAAAGATATGAAAAATAATAAATGAACGATCGCTTATTTATGTTTTTTTTGAGATGCTAAGATTCTAAGGTGCTGAGGTCCTGAGTTTTTTAGGTTCAAAGGAGCAAAGAGGTAAAGGTTCAAAGGGTTGAAAATATGAATTGCCTCCAGCTTTAGCTGGACGTTTATAATAATTGTATGAGCGGCTTTAGCCAAATTTTATGTTTAAACAAAAACAAAAAAAGCTGAAACGATATGCTATCATTTCAGCTGATTCTGTATTTAGAATATATTTTATAAAGTTTTTGTTGGTTCAGCTTCTCTTAGGTTTTGATTCTCTAAGATTTCTTTTAAATAAGGACTTACAGTAGTTTCGATATCGCCTTCAGAGATGTTTAAAGCTTCTGGATTTGATGTTAATTGCAACCATGGTTTTGGACCATCAAAATTATAACCTCCAAAAACTATAACTGGCGTACCTTTTACTTTTATGTTTTCTTTGTCTTTTAGAATCCATTCATCAGCAAATTTATAAAGGTATTTAGCGTCTTTTTCTAATAGTCGTAAGCAAGAATGTGATGCTGGATATCCTGGAAGCGCATATTCATGAAAGCCGACTCCTAATTTATTTTCGATATTAAAATTCCATTTTAAATCCCACTCGTCATTAAATGTACTTGTGGTTTGTTCTGCTTTCCAATTGGTGAAAAACAATCCAGTAGGAGTGGGGTCTTTTTTTCTGCCCATATTAGTTGGTCCTGTACGAACTAATTCGCCATTTTCATAAGCGGCAAAAGCTTGTGCTGGATATGAAAATAGGATAATTTTAGATACTTCTTCTAATGCTGAAACATGCAGTGGAAAGGGCAAGTAATAAACCAAATCACCACTAAAATCTGCTGGAATTACAACCGAATCCAGTTTTTTGAAATTGGCTTTATCAGTTCTATTCAATGCATAAACAATATCCATTTTAGAACTGTCGGCTTCGTTTAGTTTCAGCCAATCTTTGGTTTTCTCGATTTGATATGCAATCGTTTCAGGCTTTTTGTGTTCAATTACCTTTTTTTTCTCTTTTTTATTTTCAGTCAGTGTAATGGTATCGGTTTTTTTACAAGAACCTAATAAAACCAACATCAAGATCAGTATTATGTTTGCAGTGTAATATAACTTTTTCATAGGTCGAATTTTTATGAATATAAAGTTATAAATCTGATAGCTGAAAAGGGTTACATAATTTTTTGAATTGGTTTCGGGATTTACATTTTATCAAATAATACTCATTTGATGTAACTCATTCAAAATTATTTTAAAGAGTTCTAATATTTGATTTAGTTTCTGTAAATCTGCCGTTTTTCCGTCAAAATAAAAAGATAGTTCAAATTGATTTTCAGGGAGTTTTTGTTCCCAAATTCCTTTCTGATCAGAAATTTGAATATTTACGTCTTTGATGTCAAAAAAAAGAGAACGAATTACTGTGCTTCGTAATAAGGATTTAATTTTTAATTCATTATTACTTTTAATGATGAATGCTTTGTCAAAATCCTCAGATCCAATTTGAATATCTTGTGCTCCAAATAATTTTTCAATCTTACGAATAAGTCCTTCCTTATATATTTCAAATCTAAAATCATTATTTGAATTAATGGGAACAATAATTCTTGTCATTTCGGTACTGTATTTTCCAGACCAAAGCGTGTAATTATCAAATGTAATTTCCCAGTTTTTATATGTAATTACAACAGAATCTGACTGCCAAGAATAGCCTTCCTTAAAAATTCCGTTTGTTTTATCTGCAAATTCTTTCCAAATACTTATTTTGCTATCATTTTTTTGGTGCATATAAATTATTATAATTAAATCAACCCTTTTATTTTAGCATGCTGTAAAAGCATAATAGTTTTTGCATCAGTGATTTCTCCAGATTCAATCATGGCGTAAGCTTCATCAAAAGTATACTCCAGAACTTCTATGTTTTCCTGTTCAGCGTCAAGTCCGCCACCAGAACTTACTTTCATGTTTTCGTTATATTCTCCCACAAACAAATACAGAATCTCTGTTACAGATCCCGGAGACATATAGGTTTCGATTACTTTTTGAACTTTTGTTAAACGATATCCCGTCTCTTCTTCCGTTTCACGAATAATAGCTTGTTCGGCATTGTCTTTGTCTAAAAGTCCTGCACAAACCTCAATCATCATTCCGGTTTTATTTCCGTTAAGATAAGTCGGTAAACGAAATTGTCTTGTTAGTACAACTGTTTTTTTAGCGGTATTGTATAATAATATTCCAGCACCATTTCCGCGATCATAAACTTCGCGAATATGAGATTCTACTTTTTCGTTTTTTTTTTTGTAGTTAAAAGTAACTTTGTTCAATATATACCAATTATCTGATAATAATTTGGTGTCTGTTATTTCGATTTCTGGATTCTTTCTCATCTGAAAAATTATTTCATAAAAAAAAACGCCCTGATTATCAGAGCGTTTAAATGTATTATTTTGTTATTGTTTGTTTTCTATCTGGTCCAACCGATACAATTTTGATTGGTACTTCGATTTCTTTTTCAATAAACTCAATATATTCTTTTAGCTCAATCGGCAATTGATCGTAAGATGTTAATCCAGTTAAATCTTGTTTCCATCCTTTAAATTCTTTGTAAACCGGAGTAACGTTTTCTGGTTCAATGTTATAAGGGAAGTGAGAAATGTTTTGTCCTTTGTAGTTGTACTCTGTACAAACTTTTAAAGTTTCAAAACCAGAAAGAACGTCACCTTTCATCATCATTAACTGAGTAACTCCGTTAACTTGAACTGCATATTTTAAAGCAACAAGGTCTAACCATCCGCAACGTCTTTGTCTTCCTGTTACAGAACCAAATTCGTTACCAACTTTTGCCATTGTAGCGCCAACTTCGTCAAAAAGTTCTGTTGGGAAAGGTCCGCTACCTACACGTGTAACGTAAGCTTTGAAAATTCCGTACACTTCTTTGATTTTGTTAGGAGCAATTCCTAAACCAGTACAAGCTCCAGCAGCAGTAGTGTTTGATGAAGTTACGAAAGGATAAGTTCCGAAATCAACATCTAATAAAGATCCTTGAGCTCCTTCGCAAAGAATAGATTTTCCAGCTTTTTGAGCTTGGTGCATGTATTCTTCACTATCAATAAAATCTAATTTTTTAAGTTCTTCAATAGCTTCAAAGAATTCTTTTTCTAATTCAGCTAAATTGTATTGGATGTTCACATCGTAAAAAGCAATCATAGCTTCGTGTTTGTCAGCCAAAGCTCTGTAACGATCTTTGAAATCTTCTAATTCGATATCTCCAACACGTAAACCATTTCTACCTGTTTTATCCATATAAGTTGGTCCAATTCCTTTAAGAGTAGAACCAATTTTTGCTTTTCCTTTTGAAGCTTCAGAAGCTGCATCAAGCAAACGGTGAGTAGGTAAAATTAAATGTGCTTTTCTAGAAATGATTAATTTCTTTTTGATGTCAAGGTTGAATTTTTCTAACCCTTCAATTTCTTTTTGAAAAACTACAGGATCAATTACAACACCATTTCCGATGATGTTTACTGAGTTTTTATGAAAAATTCCAGAAGGAATTGTTCTAAGTACGTGTTTAATTCCGTCAAATTCTAATGTATGTCCTGCATTTGGTCCTCCTTGAAAACGTGCAATAATATCATAATTTGAGGTAAGTACGTCAACAATTTTTCCTTTACCTTCATCTCCCCATTGTAATCCTAGTAATAAATCTACGGTCATTCTGTTTTAATTTGCGTTGGGACAATCTAAGTCGTCCTACTGATTATGTAGTTAATTTTCTTTTTTAATTTTTTGAAAAAGTCTGTTTAAAGACTATGAATTTGAGCTTTGCTTTTTGTTTCCGTAGAAATAAAGCGAATGATTTGTGATTTCAATATCAAAAATTTCTTCGATAGTTTTTTTGATGGTTTGAATTCTTGGGTCACAAAATTCAATTACCTCACCAGAATCTGTCATAATGATGTGATCGTGCTGTTTATCAAAATATGATTTTTCGTAGTAAGCCTGATTTTGCCCAAATTGATGTTTTCTAACCAAAGCGCAGTCCAACAATAACTCAATCGTGTTGTATAAAGTAGCTCTACTTACACGATAGTTTTTGTTTTTCATTTTGATGTATAGATTTTCTATATCAAAATGCTCCTCGCTATCGTAAATTTCCTGAAGTATAGCATAACGCTCAGGAGTTTTGCGATGCCCTTTTTGTTCAAGATATAGTGTAAAAACATTTTTTACAATTTCTTGATTCTTAGTGTTGTCAGTTGAAATAAGTGTCATATCCGGCAAAGATAATTTTTTATTTTTAATGAATAAAAGTTTCGGGTTTAAAGTTTCGTTACAAAATTCTTATAGTTTCCCTAAAAAGTTAGGTTCTATACTCTCTAGTAACCTTATCGACCCCGTCAATTTTCTTGATAGCGCTAATCATTTTTTTCAAAATCGTATTGTTTTTAACAATTACGGCAACCTGTCCGTGGAAAATTCCAGCATCAGTACTTAACGAAATACTCTGAATATTTACACTCATATTGTTTGAAATTACTTTTGTCAATTGGTTGGTAAGTCCTAAAACGTCCATTCCTGTAATGTTGATAATGGCTTTGAATTCTTCTTGAGAAGAGTCAATCCATTTGGCGCTCATGATTCTGTAAGCATAATTAGACTGCATTCCAATTGCATTCGGACAATCTTTTTTATGCACTTTTATTCCTTCATTAATGGTGACAAAACCAAAAACATCATCACCTGGAATTGGGTTGCAGCATTGCGAAAGTTTATAGTCTAACTTGTCATGTTCGGTTCCAAAAACCAACATATCATAATTGCTGCTGATGACTGGTTTGTGAATGTCCTCGTCTGCAGTGTCTTTCGTTCGCTTAATTTTATTTTTAAAGAAATTGATAAACGAATTGCTTTTCTGCGCAGCATAATCTTTTAACTGCTGATTTTCAATCGCACCAATTCCAACTCTATAGAATAAATCTAAACTTGTTTTTAATTTGAAGAAATTAACCAACTCGTTTGTTACTTGTTCATTAAACGTAACTTTTAGGTGTTTTAATTTTCTAACAAGTAATTCTTTTCCTTCTTCTGCAATTTTTTTAGTGTTCTCGTTAAGAACGTTTTTAATTTTATTTTTAGCTCTTGAAGTCGTTACATATTCCAGCCAGTTTACAGTTGGTTTTTGGTTTGGAGAAGTAATTACTTCAACTTGATCACCACTTTTTAATTCGTAATTCAACGGGACTAGACGCCCGTTTACACGAGTTCCGCGTGTTTTAATTCCGATTTCAGAGTGAATGCTGAAAGCAAAATCAAGAGAAGTGGCGCCTTTTGGCAGCGATTTGATTTCTCCTTTTGGCGTAAAGACAAAGATTTCTTTAGAATACAAATTCATTTTAAAATCTTCAACAAAATCGACCGCATTGGTTTCTGGATTTTCTAAAGCTTCACGAAGAAGATTCAGCCAAGTATCCAGACCGCTTTCTTCTGTTGCGCCGTTTTTGTATTTATAGTGCGCTGCGTACCCTTTTTCGGCGATTTCGTCCATACGTTCGCTTCGAACTTGAACTTCGACCCAGCGTCCTTTTGGTCCCATTACGGTAATATGGAGCGCTTCATAACCAGTCGATTTTGGAGATGAAATCCAGTCACGCAAACGGCTCGGGCTTGGTCTATAATGATCTGTTACGATAGAATATATTTTCCAGGCAATAAATTTTTCTTCATGCGGGTCGGCTTTGTATACAATTCTAAGTGCGAACTTATCGTACACTTCATCGAAAGTTACGTTTTGAGCACGCATTTTTCGACGAATAGAATAAATCGATTTTGGGCGCCCTTTGATGATGTAATCTACACCTTCATTGTCTAAAGATTTTTTCAATACATCCGAAATATCTTTGATGTAAGCATCCTGCTCTTCCTTAGTTTCACGAATTTTACTTACGATATCGTCATAAACTGCAGGTTCAGTATATTTTAATCCTAAATCTTCTAATTTGGTTTTGATATTATACAATCCCAAACGGTGGGCAAGGGGAGCATAAATGTATAAAGTTTCAGATGCGATTTTGGTTTGTTTGTATTCCGCCATCGAATCCATTGTTTGCATATTGTGAAGACGATCGGCAAGCTTAATTAAAATCACACGAACATCATCATTCAGCGTCAGAATCATTTTTCTGAAATTCTCAGCCTGCATTGAGGCATTCAAATCTTTTTGGACTAAAGATATTTTCGTAAGTCCTTCAACAAGCTGTGCTACTTTTGGGTTAAACAAACGTTCAATATCTTCAACGGTCATTGGTGTATCTTCTACAACGTCATGAAGTAAGGCCGCGGCGATAGAAGTCGCACCCAGACCAATTTCTGAGGCAACAATTTTTGCAACTGCAATAGGATGAAAGATATAGGCTTCGCCCGATTTACGTCTCTGCTCTTTGTGAGCATCAACGGCAACATCAAAAGCTTTTCTAATTAATTTCTTGTCAGTAGGGCTTAAAGTTTGGTAACTTATTCGAAGTAATTCCTTGTATTCCTGCGCAATAGCTTTGTTTTCTTTTTCTATATCTATTTCTGTCATAACGGCATAGTTCAAGTACTAAAAATAAGAATTAGTTTGAACATACGCAAGGCCATATGATTGTAGATTTTAGAGTGTAGATTTTAGATTTTAGAAGGGAAAAAAATCCAATTTTTTAAAATACCAAATTCCAAAAAGGAGCAAAGCGACTTTTAGAAAATCAAAAATCAAAAATCAAAACCCTCTTTGTCTTTTTGCTTCAAAAATTAAAATAGCGGCAGCAACAGAAACGTTCATGCTGTCAATTTCTCCTTGCATTGGGATAATGATATTTTGAGTTGCTTCATCACGCCATTGCTGGGTTAAACCAGTTGCTTCTGTGCCTACGACTAAAGCGGTTGGAGTAGTAAAGTTTTGTGTATGATATGAAGTTGAATTTTGTAAAGTTGCGCTATAGAAATTGATTTTTTTCTCTTTTAAAAATGCAATAATTTCTTCAGATGTTCCAGTTGCGATTTGATTGGTGAAAAGGCATCCTACGCTAGAACGAACAATATTCGGATTGTATAAATCGCTTTTTGGATTGGCAATTAAAACTGCATCTAAATTGGCTGCATCGGCTGTACGTAAAACAGCACCGATATTACCTGGTTTTTCTAAAGATTCGACAACCAAAATTAATGGATTATCAGATAATTTTAAATCGGATAATTTTAATGATTTAGTTTTCGCTACAGCTAAAATTCCTTCTGTGGTATCTCGATAAGCAAGTTTTTGGTAAACTTCTTTATTGATTTCGATAATTTGAAACGGATTCTGAATCAGTTTGTTGATTTCTGATTCTGAAACTAATTCTGGTAAGAATAAAACCGTTTCGATTTCGTAGCCACCTTTTATGGCTAATGAAATTTCTCTTAAGCCTTCAATTAAAAATGTGCCGGTTTGTTTTCTGGCTTTGGATTTTTCCTGAAGTAAAACCAAAGATTTGATAAACGGATTTTGAATTGAAGTGATTTGTTTCATTTTTTTAAGCGACTAAGATTCTAAGGCGCTAAGGTACTGAGTTTTTTTCTTCCTGCAAGGTTTTTAAAACCTTGTAGGTATAGTAGTAAAGTTTCTTTTGCCACGAGTTTCACAAATTACACAAATTGCAATAATTTTTCGCCACAGATTAAAGAGATTCTCACAGATTAAATCATTTTTAATCCTTTAATCTGTGGCAAAATAAAAATTCGCAAAAATTAATATAATTGCTTCACCTGTTTACTATTGCTCGTGTTGTGGCAAGAATATTAATAACTATTTCTCGAAAATTTCTTTAATCTCAGTTTCTACTGGGTGATCGGTTTTGAAATCATATCCCATCAATTTTGCCAAAGTTTGAGCAAACTGTTTTTGATAAAGTTGAGAATTGGTTTTGATTTCGCCTTTTACTGCAATTTCTGGCCCCATTGTGGCGAACCAAATTTCTGAAGCGCCAGGAACATCAGAACCATGATCGGTCCATTGCGCTTTTACTTTGTCTCCGCGTCCGTGATCGACTGTTATGAAAAGAGTTGTTTTGTTTTTGTATTGTGGATCATTTTGAACAAAATTCCAGATTTCCTGAATCCATTTATCGACTTGGTTTGCTGCGTCCAAATACGAACGGTATTGCGCATGATGCGCCCATTCGTCGGTTTCGCCATAAGCGATATAGAGTACTTTTGGCTTTTTATTTTTTAATTCGTCCATTGCCTGATAATGCGTAAAAACATCTAGACATTCATCCATGTGAAATGGTTTGTAAGAGTTGTCACGCATCTCATTTAATAAGTGTTGCGCCGCTGTTGGCTTATTTCCGCCTACTTTATCAAATGCTGAAATTACAGGAAATCCGCTTCTTTCTTCGTTTAAGATTCTGTCAAAAGCATCCCAAGCGCCAAAAGCGGCAACTTTTTCTTTTAGTTTAGACTGCTTATTTAAAAATTCCAAAACATTTACATTCGGATTGGCTTTGTAACCGTTTGAATTGACTTTTAAATCAACATTTCCAGTCATGATCTCGCTATAGCCAGGATAGCTAAACCAATAAGGGTTAGCGACATCGACTTTGTTTCCTAAATCACGATTTCCATAAATCTGACCTTTAGTAGCAATTTCAGACCAGAAAAAAGGCATTAGTTTTTTACGCGCTTCTTTTATATCAGCATTAGCATATTTTTTATAAATGTAAGCGCTGTCTCCCTGATTAAATTTTTTATCATTGGCAATTGCAGGGTCTATTCCTTTAAAAACTTCTTGCCATCTAAAACCATCTGTCGTGATGATAATGATGTTTTCTGTTTTTTGGGCATTGCTTAGAAAGTTTATTAAAACAATCGGAATTAAAAATATTTTTTTCATTAGATTTTTATTTAATCACTTTACATTTAAAAACTTTTATAAAACTTTTCTATTTTGTTGGTTTCGCCCAAAACAAATTTGGATTATTTGTCTTATAATTTATAGTTTTTACATTTGTTTTAGTATTCGTAGACTCTGTTTTTTGTGGAGTTTGCTCGATTCCGTCTAATGGCAATAGTTCAACATATGCAATTTCTTTTCCATCTTTCACGGTTTCAGTGTCATATTCACTGTAAACAGGAGTTTTTAGTCGGTATAAATTTTTAGCCATATAAGTTTCCAGATAGTATTCTTTAGTCTGCGTGGCTTTGTTATTCCAATTTGCTTCAGGATTTAAAATTAATGTTTTGCCGTTAATCAATCTTTCTCTTACTTCTTGAATTCCAAGTAATTCTCCTTTTTCGTTCATAACATAAGCATCAAAAGTAGGGTCAATCCAAATCCATTTTTTAAATTCATTACTGTAGACCATATTAATTACGTGACAATCATCAAAATCAGTTTCTTTTGGCATACAGGTAATATATCTTGATTTTATCCCCATAGCTAAATAACATTCATTAAGAATTGTTGCCATCATTCTACAATTAAGACCACGATTTTCGGTTTTGCATATTTTTATTAAATCGATTGCATTTTTTAGAGCTGGATTATAGCTGTTTCCATCATGTCTAATTATTTTATGCACCCAATGAAGTAAATTAAGAATTTGAGAAGTTTCACTTCCAGTTCCAGCAATTGAATCCAATTTTAAATCTTTTCTGATTTTCATTAGATTTGGATTATCCGCGGGTTGATAACTAAATTCAGGAATAAATCTATTATCTGAATAATTATATTTAGCTGCTTTTTTTAGTATTTCTAAACGAGATGTAGTGGCTTTATATTTGATTTGTGTATAAGCTTTTACAGAATCATTAAGTAAAATCACAAAATCGAATTGAGTATTTTTTTTAATCTTTATTGAAATCGAATCTTTATCAGTAATAAAAGTGACTCTTTGTCCTAGGGATGATGTTTCGTATACATCTGGATTAAGTTCCGGAGAAATGTTCCAAGATTGTTTTTTGTAGGTTTTACCATCTCTAATGTCAAGTTTTTTTGATATTGCTTTTATTGTTGGAATATTTTTTTGACCTATAGCTAGTTGTGCAAAAAAAGCAAAAAATACAATAAGAGTGATTTTTGATTTCATTATTTTGATTTTTGATTGATAATAGTATTTTGATTGAGATAGAACAAATTTGGGAATGAATAAACTATAAAATGCCTCTAGATTTAATCTCCAGATATTTATTGATGGCATCTAAAGTCAAATTTTCGGGTTGTGTAAGAACTGAATGGATTCCGTATTTCTTTAATTCATTCACAATTAAACGTTTTTCGAACATGAATTTCTCAGCAATAACTTTGTCGTACACTTCCTGAATTGTTCCTGTCTTTTTATTGATGATTGAATTCAGTTCTGTGTTTTGAAAGAAAACAACAACCAATAAATGACTTTTGGCAATTCCTTTTAAATAAGGCAATTGACGATTTAAGCCATCCATTGTTTCAAAATTGGTGTACAGAATTATTAAACTTCTCTGATTGATATTTTTCTTAATATCAACATACAATCTGCTATAATCACTTTCGAAGAAATCGGTTTTTATGTTGTATAAAGTTTCAAGGATTTTCTGCATCTGTGAACCTCTTCTTTCAGCAAAAACTCTATTTTCTACTTTTTTAGAAAAAGAAAAAAGTCCCGCTTTATCCTGTTTTTTCAAAATCACATTAGATAAAACCAAAGAAGAATTAATGGCATAATCCAATAAACTTAATCCGTCAAAAGGCATTTGCATTACGCGTCCTTTATCGATTGCCATGTAAACCGATTGTGACTTTTCGTCTTGAAATTGATTAACCATCAAGGAATTTCTTTTGGCTGTAGCTTTCCAGTTTAAAGTCCTTAAATCGTCGCCTTGAACATATTCTTTGATCTGTTCAAACTCCATTGTATGACCAATACGGCGTATTTTTTTAATTCCGTATTGAAATAGATTATTCGAAAAAGCAATTAAATCGTATTTTCTTAGCTGAATATAAGATGGATATGTTGGAACCATTTGACCATTATCGAAAATAAATCTTCTGGAAATCAATCTTAATGGAGATGAAACATAAATATTCAAAGAGCCAAAATGGTATTCTCCACGTTCTGTTGGACGAAGATCATAACCAATTTCTTTTTGTGTTGCCGCTTTTATTGCTTTTACAATTTTAAAATCGCGAACCTGAAATTGAAACGGAATCTCATCAATAATTTTAGCCGAAACAGGAAAAGTATAATGGTTTTTTAAATTAATTCTTATCGGATTTAAATCTCCATTTGATAGTTTTTCGGGCGTAATTCTTTCAGCTTCAAGTCCTGTTCTTGCTAAATATAAAAGTAAAATATCAAGTCCCAAAAAAGTAATTAAACCTAGAACTAGTAGCCAAACTGCATGATACATAGTCGGAAAAATAAAAGCGCAGACAAACAATCCTATAATACCAATCAGTATATAGAAAAAGAAATTGTTCAGATATAGACTTTTTATGAATTTCATTTTTTTAGTTTTCGGTCTCAGTTTTCAGTCTCAATTTTCGGTCTCAGAATTACTATAAACTGAGACTGCGACTGAAAACTAAAACTATCTTGGTATTTCCACCGTTTCAATAATCTGTTTAATAATTTCAGAACTCGTAATCCCTTCCATTTCGCGTTCTGGTGCTACAATAACACGGTGCTGTAAAACAGGAATTGCGGCTTCTTTAATATCTTCTGGCGTAACAAAATCGCGTCCGCGGATTGCAGCAAAACCTTTTGAAGCATTTAAAATTGCGATTGAAGCACGAGGCGAAGCTCCTAAATATAAAAAGGCATTTTCACGTGTGTTTACCACAATTCTGGCAATGTATTCTAACAGATTTTGTTCAACTCTAATTTGTTTGACCAAACCTTGATATTCTTTGATTTCTTCAGCAGAAAGAATTGTTTTTATCGCATCCAATTTTCCGTGATCTTGCAACGTATGTTCTCTCTGAATGATTAAAATCTCTTCGTTTAATTTTGGATAATCAATAGTAATTTTAAAAAGAAAACGATCCAATTGCGCTTCTGGCAAACGATACGTTCCTTCCTGTTCAATTGGATTTTGAGTAGCAATAACCAAAAACGGTGCGTCTAACTGATAGGCAGAACCATCAATTGTAATTTGGCGCTCTTCCATAACTTCAAAAAGTGCAGCTTGCGTTTTTGCTGGCGCACGATTAATCTCATCGATTAAAATCAAATTAGAGAAAATAGGTCCTTTTTTGAATTCGAATTCTGAGCTTTTTAGGTTAAAAATAGAAGTTCCTAAGATATCAGATGGCATTAAATCGGGTGTAAACTGAATTCTGCTGAAACCGATATTTAAGGTTTTAGCCAATAATTTTGCTGTTATTGTTTTGGCAACTCCAGGAACACCTTCTAAAAGCACGTGGCCATTTGACAAAATCGCAACCAAAAGCTGATCAACCATTTTGTGCTGTCCTACAATTACTGTTTCAATCTCTTTTTTGATTGTATTTACGTGATCTAAAAGTGGTCCTAAATTAATTCTCGTTTCAAAATTCACATTTTCATTTGTGATTTCTCCTGATGTTGTATTGATATCGTCCATAATTTGGTATGTTTTTTATTTTTTGCCACAGATTAAAAGGATTAAAATGATTTCTTTGAAAAGTTAATCTGTGTTAATCTTCTTATCCCGATAGCTATCGGGAGTGGCATTTATTTTAGTTAATGTAAAATCTTTTCTATTGCTGTGTTTTTTTGCCACAGATTAGAAAGATTAAGAGGATTTTTTAATCTGTGCTAATCCTTTTAATCTGTGGCTAAATAAATTAATGTAAAATCTTTTCTATTGCTGTATTTATTCTAATCAAATCTTCTTCTAGACTTCCGTGATAACTATTTCTGTGATCGTTGATTAGCTGAATCACATCGCGTATATCTTTTTCGTCTTTTCCTGTTTTATAATGCAATTTGGTTATAAAATCGTCATCGAGTTTGGTGGTGTCAAGCAGATAATCGGTTCTAATTTTTTCTAAAAAGTAGATAATCTTTTTATCAATAATATTAGTATGATCTCCTTCTTGATAATATAAATTACCAATAGTTTTGGTAAAATCAACCGTTAAATTCTGCAATGGTTTTATGATAGGCACAATACGCTGTTTGCGTTTTGCATTAAAAATCATAAAAATAAGAATTCCGATTAAGCCTAAATACCAAGCCGATTTTAAAGCGGGCTGACTCCAAATATAACGCAACGGAGAACTTGAAATTCTTTTATCGTTAAATGTTTTATTGTACCAGAAAATATTTCCTTTCGGAATATATGAAAGTACATTTTCTGCATATTGATAATGATCTTTTTTTAGCAGATTATAATTGGTAAATGCCACTGGCTGCGTATGCAGATAGAGATAACCATTTTTATAAGGAACTTCTATAAAATTGACCTGTTTTTCTTTTTTACGATTGATTTGATATCCCAGAACTTTTGTATTTAAAGTATCTATTTTAGAAAAATAATCGCTTAATCCAGTATTTAAAGTATATTTTTTTGAGCTAACTTTTTTGTTTGCCATCCAAGTCGAAATACTGTCATTGGGCATAAAATCGGTTTTTAGCTCAATTTTTAAAGAATCAAGCAGCGTTTTCGGAAACACTTTCATGCTTAAAAATGCGTTATTTCCGTGCGAAACAAAATATAGAATTTCTTTCATCGAACCTTCGTCAATATTATCGGCTTCAGAAATATTCATGAAAGTACCTTTAATTCTATACGATTCTACGTTTTCTCTATCATCATATTGAGAATCGAAATATTCGTAAGGAGTCTGTGTTGAAATTCTTTCCACTTTTTGTTTAAAAAGACCTTCGACTTCTTGATCGAAAACGTATAATCCGAATGGGATTTTATCTTCAACAGAATAAGTTGGAGTCCAGTCAATAGGTTTTGGCTGTCCCTTGTCTACAAGTAATGTTACTCCGAAAATTAAAACCAGAATAGCAATGTATATTTTAACTTTATTATCCATTGCCAAAGGTTTTTAGTGCTTTTTTAAATCTGTTTTCAGTTTTTCTAAACGTTGCATCATCAATTTCAAATTCGCCGTACCAAATATAATTGTACAGATAAGAAAGATAGGTAAACTCTTCTTTATGAGCAGGGTTATAAAGTTCGTACAAATAATCGGAATTGGTTTTTTCGATATCCCATTCAATATAATGATGCTGTGCCATTACTTTTAAAAGCCATAAATAATAATAACGTACAGCGATTCTTTTTTCTCCAGCCTCGATGCTTTCTTTAATGAGTTTTTCAAAATCTAAAAGATGGATATTTTTCTCTGCATCAGAATAAAACAATGCTCTTTTATTGGCATTTTTCCCAAAAATCCATCTTCCTTCTTGCTTGGTTAAAGCTCTGACAATAAAATAAATTAGGACGATAACGACCAAAATGGCAATTATTCTAAATAGAATAGAAACAAAATTGAGAGACGTTTTTACACTACTGAAATTAAAGAAATTAAAAATTTGTCTGGCTAACCAATGTTTGAAATGATCCCACCAGCTTTTTTCGGGAGCTTTGTATTCGTAGACAAAATCTTTATCAGTATATTTTTTTTTGAAATCCTTTTCAAAATGTCTAATCTGTATATTGCTAGAATCTATCTTGATGTCTTTTTCGGTATATTTAATTCCGCTAATTTTTGGAGGATCTTGAGGTATGATAATAGTATCCTGGGCCTGAGAAATACTGCAGCAAAAAAGAAAAGATAAAATAAAAAATAATCTTGTCATTACTTGGTCTTAAAGTTTTTCGGCGGTTAAAGAGTGAACTTTTTTGTGTACAATAAAAGGGTATATCAAGTAATAGAACGAAATTATCGCAAGCGTCACTAAGATAATAAAACTGCTTAGCCAATTGGGCATATCGATAGAATATCGTGTAATAAAACCTTCTAAAAAACCAGCGCTTATGGTAAAAGGGAATGTGCTTAAGAATATTTTAAAGCTGTTTTTGAAACCAATTTTAAAAGAATTCATTCTCGAAAAAGTTTTTGGAAATAGGATAGAAGCGCCTAAAATAAATCCAGCAGTTGTTTCGATTACAATCGCGAAAATTTCCATAGAACCATGAATCCAGATTCCTCGCACACTTTTCCAAAAAACGCCCTGTTCGTAGAAAAAATATTGAAAAGAACCCAGCATAATGCAGTTTTGAAGGAAAACATTAAAAGTTCCGATTCCTGCAAAAATACCATAGAAATAACATCTGGCACCTACAAAAAGATTATTTACCGTAATACCAATAAAGCTTCCCCAATTACTTCCCGAACCATATACGGCCATCGGATTGCCTTTTTTGATGTTTTCTAAAGTCATATTTACGTATTCGTCGCCTAAAATAAGACGTACAAAATCACGGTCATAACGCGCAGAAAGAACTCCGATTGAAACCGTAACAAAAAATAAAACAAAGGCATAAACCAAATATCTTCTGTATTCGTAAACCAATAAAGGAACTTCGATTTTAAAGAAATCTATTAAGCGATTTTGGTCAGTACGTTTGGTTTTGTAAATCTTCTGATAAATCTGAGAGGCAAGATGATTGAGGTAGACAACCGTTTTACTTTTAGGGTAATACGTTTGAGCATACGACAAATCATTCATCATTTGAATGTACAAATTAGCTAATTCATCAGGATTTTTTTTAGCTTTACCAAAAATTGCCAGCTCAAACTCGAGCCATTTTTCTCTGTTTTGTTTTATAAAGGCGATTTCTCTCATTGCAGGCTAAAATATGAAATATGTCAGAATTATCTATTAATACGACACAAAATGTCAAAATAAATTTTATAGCGGCTTCGGTAGGCGAAAGGCTAGGAGCTTTTTTTATTGATTTGTTTATCATAATCTGTTATATAACAGCACTTTCTATTGTTCTTTTTGACTGGTTACAGTTAGATAGATTGATGGTTAATTTGGATGGATGGTCACGTGGCGCGATTTTTTTATTGCTCTATTCACCAGTTATAGTTTACTCTTTGGTTTTAGAAAGTGTTTTTGAAGGCCAGTCACTTGGCAAAAAAATAGTAAAAATTAAAGTCGTAAAAATTGATGGTTATCAGGCCAGTTTTGGAGATTATTTAATTCGCTGGTTTTTTAGAGTGATAGATTTTCTTACCTTTTTTGGACTTCCCGGACTTATCTCAGTTATTACAAGTCAGAAATCGCAAAGATTGGGCGATATGGCGGCGGGAACAGCTGTTATAACGTTGAAAAATAGAATTAATATCAGCCATACTATTTTAGAAGAAATCGGAGAAGCTTATGTTCCAACTTATCCTTTGGTAATTAAGCTTTCAGATAATGATATGCGTATTATAAAAGAAACTTTTCAAAAAGCAACCGCTAAAAACGATCACGAAATTATTTACAAACTCGTTGCTAAGATCGAAAGTGTCGCGGGGATTAAAAATCAATCAGGAAACAATAGCGATTTTATTAGGGTAATTTTAAAAGATTATAATTTTTACACACAAAACATGTGATTTTTTTTCTTTGAATAATTAATGATTTTTTCTGGTTTTTACTGATAATTGTTTAATATTTATTCGTAAATTTATATATGCATAATTAATTCATAAAATTTCCAATCCAATGAAAATTACAAAGCCATTTTTATTCTTATTAGTATTACTGTCTGCTTTTGTGAGTTTTGCTCAAAGCGGAAAAAAATTAGATAAAATTATAAAAAGAGATTATCAGATTATTGAATGTACCGTTTTAAAAATGTCTGATAAAACAGTAGAGTATTCGCTTCCTGGCGAGACGGTTCAAATCTCGTTAGATGTTTCCCAAATTGCCAAAATTGATTTTGCAAGCGGAAGGTCTCAAACCTTTGATGTTTCTGCAGATGCAAGCAGTGCTTCTCAGAGTTCGTCTCAAAGTATTGCGAGTGCAGATATGAAACACAATACAATTGCAGTATTGCCAGTTCCTTATGTAAATGCAGATAATCAGCAAGGTTCTGAGGATATGGCGAAATTTGCTCAAAACGATTTGTACAATAAATTGTTAGACAAATCTTCGAACATTTTTCCGTTAACAGTTCAGGATTTAAGAACAACAAATAGCTTATTGCACAAAGCAGGAATAGACCACACTAACATTGACGAAACGCCAATTGAGGATCTAGAAAAAATATTAGGAGTAGACAATATTGTTGCCGCAAAAGTTTCATACACAATTGGAACAGGTACTACAGCTACTACTTATAATAGCGGAAATGCAAAAGTGAGCAATAACAACAAAAAAGTAACTACAAACGACATTTCTACGACAACGGCAAACAATCAGACGTATTACTACTATACGGTTTATTTTGATATGTATAGAAATACTGATAAAATCTACTCGCAAACCCGCAAGCCTTTCTTGGCAGTAAAAGACGGTTGGATGGATTCGATTACGTATTTGCTAAAAAGAAGTCCGATTTACGTAAAAAAATAAGGAATGTTTTATGAGTGAGAGTTGTTAAGATTATTCGTTACAACTTTGTAACTTTGACCCTTTGCATCTTTGTAACTCAAAAAAAATGTTTCACTTACTTGATATTATTGGGACAATGGCATTTGCAATGTCAGGCGCCTTGACCGCAATGCACAAAAAACTCGATCCGTTTGGGGTTTTTATCATTGCATTTGTTACTGCCGTTGGAGGCGGAACACTTCGTGATGTCTTGATCGGAAGAACTCCTGTTGGCTGGATGCGCGACATGCAATATGTGTATGTGATCATTTTAGGTTTTTTTTTAGCAATTCTTTTTAGAAAAAGTTTCGATAAACTTCGAACCTCATTGTTTCTTTTTGATACAATTGGGCTCGGAGTTTTTACTTTGATAGGTCTTGAAAGAGGAATTGTAACAGGTCTTCATCCTGCAATTTGTATTGCATTGGGAACCATGACGGCTTGTTTTGGCGGTGTAATTCGAGATATTTTATGTAACGAAATTCCAAACGTTTTTAGAGAGGAAATTTACGCAACGATCTGTATTTTTGGAGGAATTGTATTTTTTGGACTGCGAAAACTAAACTTAAACGATGATATATTGTATTTGGTTACTTCGCTGGTTATCATTATCATCAGGTTGATGGCGGTTAAATACAAATGGCATTTAAAAGCATTTGATCATAAGTAAATATGAAATATACCATAAAGAAGTATTCTCAAGACGATTATTCAATTTGGAACGATTTTGTTGCCCAAGCTAAAAATGCTACATTTTTGTTTCATCGCGATTTTATGGAATATCACAAAGATCGTTTTGAAGATTTTTCTCTTTTAGTTTTCGAAGAAGAAAAATTGCGAGCTGTCTTACCAGCCAATAAAAAAGAAAATGCCGTTTATTCGCATCAAGGGCTTACTTATGGAGGTTTGGTTTATTTGCCAAAATTGAAAGCTGCAAAAGTTGAATTAATTTTAGATGAAATTTTACTTTTTCTAAAAGAGAACAAAATCGATACTTTTTATTATAAACCGATTCCAAATTTTTATTTTTCTGAAGGAAACGCAGCAATAGACTTTTTCCTAATGAAAAGAGGAGCGGTTTTAGAACGAAAAGAAATGAATCTGGCAGTTAATCTGACTGTTCCTCTAAAGATTTCTAAAAGCAAAATGAAGCACTTTAGAAGAATTGAAAATTTGGATTTAGATATTTTTGAAGAAGAAAATTTTGATCCTTTTTGGAAAAAAATTCTGAAACCAAGATTAGCAGAAAAATTTAATACAAAACCAGTGCATTCCAAAGAAGAAATAACACTTTTAAAATCTAAATTTCCCCAAAATATTAGACAATATTCTGCTTACAGAAATGATGAAATTATAGCGGGAATAACGATTTTTGAAACCAAAAATGTTGTAAAATCGCAATATGGCGCCACTTCAAAGATTGGAGAAGAATTTAGAGCATTAGACTTTTTATTCATTAATCTGATTCATAAATATAAACGAAAAGGGAAGCATTTCTTTGATATGGGAATTGTGGATGATGAAAATAAATTAGACTATAATTTAGGGCTTTTGAACCAAAAAGAAGAATTAGGCTGTACGGCCTATAATCAGGATTTTTATAAAATAGAAATAAAGTGATACCATTTTTAGACCTAAAAAAGATAAACGAACCGTATGAAACTGCATTTCAGGAAAAACTGAAACTGGTTTTAGAAAACGGTTGGTATGTTTTAGGAAAAGAAGTGGAAACATTTGAAAGAGCCTTTGCAGAATACTGCCGATCAAAATATTGCATCGGAGTAGGAAATGGTTTTGATGCTTTGGTTCTTATTTTTAAAGGTTATATCGAACTCGGAAAACTCAAAAAAGGCGATGAGGTTATCGTTCCTGCAAATACATATATTGCAAGTATTTTTGCTATTTTACAAGCCGATTTGATTCCGGTTTTGGTTGAGCCTAGATTAGAAACCTACAACATAAATCCAGATTTAATTCAGGAAAAAATCACACCAAAAACAAAAGCGATTTTAGCAGTTCATTTGTACGGGCAATTATCGGAAATGGACAAAATAAGTGAAATTGCGAATAATAACAATCTTTTAATAATTGAAGATGCTGCGCAATCTCATGGCATAGAAAAGAATCTAAAACCTAAAACCTACAATCTAAAATCGGCATCGGCGTACAGCTTTTACCCAGGAAAGAATTTGGGTTGTTTAGGCGACGGCGGAGCAGTTACAACAAATGACGAGCAATTGGCAAAAGTGCTTTTTTCGCTTCGTAATTACGGCTCAGAAAAAAAATATCATAACGAATATATTGGGGTAAATTCTAGACTTGACGAATTGCAAGCTGGATTTCTAAATCTTAAACTGCCAAATTTAGATTCTGATAATGAAAAGCGAAGAGTAGTTGCAAAACGTTATCTGTATGAAATTAAAAACAGTAAAATTGTATTGCCGTCTTGGGATTTTTCCAATAATCATGTTTTTCATTTGTTTGTTGTTCGAACAGAAAATAGAGAAAAGTTGCAAGAATATTTAGCTCAAAACAATATTCAAACCTTAATTCATTATCCAATTCCACCGCATCAGCAGAAAGCTTTTTCTTCCAAAAGCTCGGAATGGAATAATGTATCATTTCCGATTACGGAAAAGATTCATAAAGAAGTTTTAAGTCTGCCGATGAGTCCAGTTTTGACTGAATCTGAAGTGGATTATATTATTAAAACTTTAAACGAATACTAATTGAATTTCTATAGAAAAATAATTAAAACAAATTTGTTTAAGATTGCTTCTTTAAACAGTTTTAGTGTTGCTTTAAAAATCGGAATAGGTTTAATTACATCCAAAATTCTGGCAATTTTTGTGGGCCCAAGCGGAATGGCTCTTGTTGGAAATCTTCGTAACTTTTTAACTTCATTAGAAAATATTTCCACTTTGGGGTTTCAAAATGGAATTGTAAAATATACCGCTGAAAATGAAAAAAATAAAAGCGAAATTGCAAAAATAGTTTCTACGGTTTTTATATGTCTAGTTTTCTTAGCGTTTCTATTAAGTGGCATTTTATTTTTTACAGCTTCTTATTGGAACCGAGAAATCTTTGGAAATAAGTCTGAATATTTGATTGTTTTTAAAGTTTTAGCTTTGGTTTTACCGACTTACGGACTTTCAATTTTTCTAATTGCTGTAATTAATGGTTTGGGCAGATTTAGAAAAGTAATTTGGATTAATATCATTGGAAACATTATTGGTTTATTGACTTCTATTTTTCTGATTTTGCAGTTCAAAACGACGGGAGCTCTGCTGGCAATTATAATTGCGCCGGCTTTGCTATTTTTTATTACTTTTTATTTGGTTCAAAAAGAGATTCAGTTTCTGCAATTCATAAAATTAAAAGCATTCAATTTTAATGTATTAAAAAATCTTTTTTCTTATTCTCTAATGGTATTGGTTTCCTCTGTTTTAGGACCTTTTGTTTTTCTCGCAATACGAAATCATATTATTCATGATTTAGGAATCGAACAGGCGGGATATTGGGAAACTATGATGAGAATTTCGACTTATTATTTAATGTTTGCCAGTACGATTTTGAGTGTTTATTTTCTTCCAAAATTATCTAAAGCTCAAAATGATTTAGAAACCAAAAATATCTTTTTGCAGTATTATAAATTTATACTTCCAATTTTTGTTTTGGGCTTAACGTTGCTTTATTTTACTAGAATTTTTATAGTTCAATTGCTTTTTACTAAAGAATTTTTACCTGTATCCAATTTGTTTTTTTGGCAGCTTTTAGGAGATGTTTTCAAAGTTTGCGCTCTAATTTTGGGTTTTCAGTTTTTTGCTAAAAAAATGACTTCAGCCTTTATCATTGCCGAGTTATTTTCGTTTTCGGTTTTATATTTTGCCAGTTTGTATTTTATCAAAATTTTTCAAATCGAGGGTGTTGTAATCGCTTATGCTTTCGATAATTTGGTTTATCTCTTGGTTTTGACGTTTTATTTTAGAAAAATTCTATTCTAATTTTCATTCCACTTTAGAATATATTTTTCTGCAATTTTCTTATAGTGATGATACTCTTCTATAAAAGCTTTCGCACGTTTTCTTATGGCAGTGATTTCTTCTGGATTTTCAATTAAAAAAGACAACTCATTTACTAGATAATCTACATCTGGAATGGCGTTTATGCACACTTTTTCAGAAAGATTATATCGTGCGGTAAATTCTTTTTCGGCGCCTGTAAAAACTACTTTCCCTTTTGCCATTGCTTCAAGTGCATTATAGCCTTGATCGTACGCATAAATTTGATCCAATAAAATATGACAGCTGTTGTACAAATTAATATACTCGGCATAAGGAACGCTTCGTACCGTTATAATTTCGACTTTTGAAGTATATTTTTGCTCGATTATTTCTAGAGCTTTTTCAAAATAGTCATTCCCTTTTTTTAGATAATTTTCAGTATTGATTCCGTGAAAAATGACAATTTTATCAGTAATATTTAGTGGCTCAAAAAGAAGTTTATCAATATTAATTGGATTCGGAATCATTCCTAAATATTTCTCATTGCTTTGTAATGGAAGGTGATAATCTAAATCTGTAGCGATAATTCCACGAATGTTTTTATAGATAAACTGATGCAGTTTGAAAAAAGCTTTTTCTCGGAATTTTAAAACATTTCCAAAAGATTTTTTATCAATTTTATGATTAAGATATAACGGAATTACAGATTTAAAATCAGGATTTTCAAAACAATATTTCACATTCAAATAATCGTAACCTGTACTTAAAAGAAATAGTTCCTGGTTGTTTTTTAAGAGGTTTGAAATGATTTTTTTTTCAAAATAATAAGTGCAATAAAAGCTGTTTTCGTTAATCAGCTGTACAACATCAAAACCAGAGCATTGTTTTTCGAATTTTAAAAATTGCCTAAAAGTCAGATAAGAACTAATATCGAATCCAGAGATTTTATAAACCGCAATTTTTACTTTTTTCAGAAAGCCAGAATCCCATTTTTTTTGAATAGGAAAATCAACAGGAAAATTTTTAAAACCGTCATTGTGACCGATTATAAAAACTTCATGTCCTAAAGCCTGCAAACCATCTTTTAAAGAATTGTGCAAATGGCTGTATTCTCCTACCAGTAAAACTTTCATTTATATGTATATTTGACAAATATATTTACTTTTTCGGTTAAAACATGAATAAAAAGAAAGTTGCTATTGTTTCAATTTCCTTAGGAAAAGGAGGTGCAGAACGTTTTGCAGCTTTGCTTACTTTTATGTTAGAAAGTTCTGGTTTTCAGGTCCATTCGATAATTGTCAACGATGATGTCGATTATGAATATACGGGAACTTTATTCAATTTAGAAAAAGAAAGCGCTGGCTCGGTTTCTATTTTTAGAAAATTAAAAAAAGGGAAATTATTGAGAAACTATTTACTTCAAAATAGAATCGATATTGTTATAGACAGCCGGCCAAAAAACGTCTTATTACGCGAATTAATTACCAAATTCATTTGCCGAAATTCAACAGTTTATTACATCGTTCATAGCTTTAATTTTAAAGATTACTTTCCTTCTTCAAAATTCTGGTCGAGAATACTTTACAAAAACGTAAAAGATGTGATTTGCGTTTCAAAAGCGATTGAAGAAAAAGTAAAGGATTGGTATGGATTTGAAAATACCATTACCATTTACAATCCTTTTTTTATTGCTGAAGAAGAATTGAAAAAAGCAGTTTTAGAACCGCAAAAAATAATCTTATATTTTGGACGATTTGAAGAAAAAGTGAAAAATTTCACCTTGATGTTAGACGCTTTTTCGCAATCAAAAATATATGAGAAAGGATACCGTTTGCATTTAATGGGATCTGGAGATGATGTAAGTTTTATCCAACAGAAAATTAAAACTTTGAATTTAAATGATTACATAAAAATTCTTCCCTTTAAATCAAAACCTTTCGATGAGGTTCGTGAAGCAAAATTTACGATTTTGACGAGTAAATATGAAGGTTTTCCTTTATCAATAGTAGAATCTTTGGCATTAGGAACACCTGTTATTGCTGTTGATTGTAATTCTGGACCGCGAGAAATTATTCAGAATGCACTTAATGGTTTATTGGTCGAAAATCACAATTCTGAAGCTCTTGCTCAAGCAATGAATCGATTTGGAGATGACGATGAATTGTATCATTTTTGCAGACAAAATGCTACTGAAAGCGTAAAACATTTGTCTTTAAAACACATTTCTGATCAATGGAAAAACCTTCTAAACAATCAATAATGACGAATATTTCAGATGTTCAATTGATCGAAATTCCTAAAATTCAAGATCGAAGAGGAAATCTTTCGGTTGTTGAAGGCAATACGATTCCGTTTGTTTCCAAAAGAGTATATTATTTGTACGATGTGCCAAGCGGAAGCAAAAGAGGAGGGCATGCGCATATAGAACAACAAGAACTTTTAATCGCTTTAAGTGGCAGTTTTGACGTAGTTTTGAAAGACGGGAAAAGTATTAAAACAATTACGCTAAATAAGCCAAATATAGGTTTGCTTATTGTTTCTGGAATTTGGCGTGAACTCAAAAATTTCTCTTCAGGAAGTGTTTGTCTCGTTTTGTCTTCTGGCGAATTTAATGAAGAAGATTATATTCGAGAATACAAAAAGTTTCGATTATTTAAAGACAGATGAACCAATTCCAAAATTTGCTAAAAAGGTTTTAAAAGAAATTAAAAAACGTAAAGCAAATGCAGGTAAAAGCAACAAAGTTCTTTTCTTCCAACCAATTTTTTTAAAATCAATTGGATTGTAATAGTTGTAATAAAGAGCTTTTTCTCCAACCAATTTACTTTTAATGGCAAGTGAAAAACGGTTTAAGTCTAAAAAGTATTTTAAGTCTGAATTTGTTTTTTCGGCCTCTTCAAATTTTGAAAAATCCATTTTGCCTTTCATCTCACTTTTTTTAGAAAGACTATTTGCGTCGTAAACATAACGGGCTAAGATTTTCCATGAAAATACAACAGGATAAACAAGTCCGATTCGAATCCATAAATCGGTGTCTTCGCCACTTTTAATTTTGGTGTCAAAGTTTCCAATTTCTTGGAAAATAGATTTATGAAAAACGGAGCAGGAAGTACACAATACGGTTTCTTTTAAACTGGCTTTAAAATAATTTACAATTTCGAAATCATCATTTGTTTTAGAAATTGAATATTGTGCTGGAATTATTTTTTTTGAAGTTTCAAATTCTATCGCAGCAGAAAACACTTTTTGATCCGGAAGCTTTGAAATGTTAGTAAACATAGTTTCCAAAAATGTTGGATACCAATAATCATCTGCATCAAGAAAAGTAATGAAATCGGAATTTGCTTTTTCGATTCCGTAATTTCTTGTTGCAGAAACACCTTTATTTTTTTTACTGAAATACTGAATTCTAGAATCGTTAAACTGCAGTAATTTCTCTTCGCTTTTATCCGTTGATCCGTCATTTACAACAATAATTTCGAAGTTCTGAAAAGTTTGATTCAAAATACTTTGAATCGTATTTTGAATGAAGTTTTCTTTGTTGTAAAGCGGAATTATGATTGAAAAGAAAGCCATTTATTTTGTTTTAAGAAAACAGTAATAACCTAATTTGTAAATGTCAAACAGAAAAAGTGAAGGTTTGTTTGAAAGCAAATTTCGTTCAATTTGTTGTTTCGATTTTTTAAAAACAAAATTAAAAATAGAAATCAGTTTTATTTTTTTTAAGAAGTCAAAAGAACCAATTATTTTACTTTCGTTTTTCGATATTTTATTCAAATAATCTAAAAGAGCTAGATTTTCTAATGCAGTTTTTGTTTTGTTTAGAAATAAACAGGAAGATTCTAAATTTAAATGAAAAACAGGATTTTCAATATGTTTAATCTCAATTTGATTGGATTTTAAAACGGTAAAAAAAAGCAGATCTTCATAACCATATTTTGTTAGATTTTCATCAAAAGGAAAGCGATCAAGAATTTCTTTCTTTATCAATAAATTAGAAACCAATGCGGTATTTGATGAGTTTTTATTTCTTTCTGATAGACTTAGGGCTTCTCTTTTTTTGCCATAAATCCAGCGTAAAATTTGTTCTGGGAGTGGCTTTTTATTTTCATACAAAAGCCCACCAAAAACAATTTTGTTTTCTATTTCTGAAATATATTTCGAAATAAAATTATGGTGAACAGGAATAGTATCGGCATCCAGAAAAAGCAGATTTTCATAAACTGCTTTTTGAGCCAATAGATTTCGGATTGCGCTTCGTCCGATATTTTTTTCTAAAATAGAATAATAGGTATTTTCGAATTGATTAATTCTTTGGTTTTCTATAGTAAACTCTTGTGAAGCATCATCCAGACAAATAATTTCAAAAGGAATATGGCATTCTAAAGCTTGCTTATATAACATTTCTACAAGAGCAAAAACATCATAATTGTAAACCGGAATTAAAATAGAAAGCATTACACGCTTCTTTGCACCACTTCGAAGATTCTTTCATCTTCACATTTTAATGTTTTCGATGGGAATTTCATTAATAAAGCATAATCGTGAGTAGCCATAATAACAGTTTTACCTGCAGCGTTGATTGCTTTTAATACTTCTAATACTTCAGAACTTGTTTGAGGATCAAGATTTCCTGTTGGTTCGTCGGCTAAAATAAACTCTGGATCGTTAAGCAATGCTCTTGCAATCGCAACACGCTGCTGCTCTCCGCCAGAAAGCTGATGAGGCATTTTGTTCATGAAGTCTTTCATGCCTACTTTATCCAAAACTTCATCAATTTTATGTTGCATGGCTTCTTTTTCGACCCATCCTGTAGCTCTTAAAACAAAAAGCATATTGTCTTTAATTGAACGGTCTGGAAGTAGTTTAAAGTCTTGAAATACGATTCCGATTTTACGTCTTAAATATGGAATGTCGTTTTCTTTTAAAGTTGCCAAATCAAATTCAACAATATGTCCTTCACCTTCAATTAATGGTAAATCAGCATATAAAGTTTTTAGAAAACTACTTTTTCCAGAACCGGTTTTTCCGATAATGTAGATAAACTCACCATGGTTAACATCTAGGTTAATGTGAGATATAATTTTTCTTCCTTCTTGATATATAGTGACTTCTTTAAGAGATAGTACGGTTTGTGACATAATAAAATTGGTTTGAATGGTAAAAGTAATAAGATAACGGTTGTATTCAAAATAAATTTCAATCATTTCTTAAGAAAAGTTCTAGAAAAAGGACGAAAATTTAAATCATATAATTAGCCTTAGTTCATTTTAATTAATATGTCAAAAGCTCCTAACTTAGAATAACTTATATTGCCTTTAATGTTTCAGATTCGTTTTTTGTAGAGCTTCTAAATGCATATTATCGAATATTTGTTCATAATAAAACCTCAAAACGTTTCGTTATAAACCGTATAAAATGATACATTTGAATACTAAATATTATTACAATGCGTAAACTTTCCAGGTTCTTTTTATTCCAAATTATCCTTACCTCGACTATAGCTTCGGCACAAAAATCGGCTATTTATACTTATGAATTAAAGGATTTTGACAAAGCACTGGCTTTATATAATGACAAACAATATGCTTCGGCTCAATTGATTTTTGAAAAAGTAAAATACAATGCAGCAAACGAAGAGGTTCAATCTGATTGTGCTTTCTACATTGCCAATTGTGCTATAAGAACCAATAAAGCAAATGCTGATGCTTTGGTAGAGCAATTTGTAAATGATTATCCGACGAGCACTAAACAGAATCAGGCTTATATTGAGGCTGCACAATTTTTCTTCGAACAAGGAAATTACCCAAAAGCATTGCAATGGTTTGATAAAGTAGACGAAAGCTACATGAGTAAAACTGAATCGGATAAGTTTAACTTCATGAAGGGCTACAGCTATTTTAATGCTAAAAAGAAAAAAGAAGCCACCAATTATTTTAATAAAGTTGTCAATTCTAAAGAATATGGTTCTCAAGCCAAATATTACTTAGGATTTATGGCGTATGAAGGCGACGATTATAAAGAAGCAACAAAATATTTTGATGAGGTTTCGGGCGAAGAAAAATACAAAGAAAAACTGTCGTACTATCAAGCCGATATGAATTTCAAATTAGGGAATTTTCAAAAAGCGATTGATTTAGGATTGGTAGCCATGAACAAATCGAACGATATTGAAAAATCGGAACTGAATAAAATTATCGGAGAAAGTTATTTCAACTTAAAGCAATATGGAAAAGCAATTCCGTATTTAGAGCAATATGCAGGCAAAAAAGGGAAATGGAACAATACCGATTTCTATCAGTTAGGTTATGCATATTATGAGCAGAAAGAGTACGAAAAAGCAATTTCTCAGTTCAATAAAATTATTGAAGGAAAAGATTTCGTTGCTCAAAATGCTTACTACCATTTAGGATTAAGTTATTTAAATACAGGAAAAAAACAGGAAGCTTTAAATGCTTTTAAAAACGCTTCTGAAATGGATTTTAATGCACAGATTCAAGAAGACGCTGCTTTAAATTACGCTAAATTAAGTTATGATATCGGAAATGCGTATCAAGCTGTTCCAGGTATTTTATTGGATTTCCTTAAAAAATATCCAAATAATTCAAGCCGTGCAGAAGTAGAAAAACTTTTGGTAGATTCTTATATTTCTTCTAAAAACTATAAAGAGGCTTTAGTTTTATTAGAAAAAAATAGAACTGCTGAAAATAAAGCAGCATACCAGAAAGTTCTTTTTTATCGCGGATTAGAATTGTACAACGAAAATAACTACCAAGAAGCGGGTAAAATGTTCAAAAGCGCTATCAGCGAACAAAAAACGCCTGAGTTTACAGCACGTGCTACTTTCTGGAAAGCAGAAACAGAATATCTGAATGATGATATGCAAAACGCTCTGCTGACTTACAAGCAATTTGCTGGAATGGCTGCGGCAAAATCTACAGATGAATATAAAAACATCAATTATAATATTGGCTATACCTATTTTAAACTGAAAGATTACGATCAGGCAGCAAATTCTTTTCAAGCGCAGATCGATAATTCGCCTTCAGATAAAAACCGTTTGAACGATTCTTATTTACGTTTAGGTGACTGCCGTTTTGTGACTTCAAAATATAGCGCAGCAAACGAAGCATATTCTAAAGCAATTGCAGCAAAAGATGTAGATGCTGATTATGCACAGTTTCAAAAAGCACTTTCTTACGGGTTTATGTCGAAACACGATAAAAAAGTGGAGGAATTGAATAATTTCCTTCAGATGTACAAAAAATCATCTTATCGAGATGATGCTTTGTTTGAATTAGGAAACACTTATGTTACTGAAAAGAAAAACGATCAGGCAATTAAAACTTATGACCAATTGATTTCGGAGTTTAAAAACGGATCTTTTACTTCAAAAGCAATCTTAAAACAAGGTCTGATTTATTATAATTCGGATCGTGACGAACAGGCTTTAACAAAATTCAAAAAAGTTGCTGCTGAATTTCCAAAAACTCCAGAAGCTCTAGAAGCAGTTGCCACAGCAAGATTAATCTATGTAGATTCTGGAAAAGTAGACGAATATGCAACTTGGGTTCGTACATTAGATTTTGTTGCAGTTACAGATGCAGAATTGGATAATGATACTTATGATGCGGCTTTCAAACAATACAGCCAAAATAATTCGAAACAAGCAATTACTGGTTTCACGGGTTATGTGTCTAAATTCCCGAACGGAATGCACGCGCTGGAAGCTAATTTCTATTTGGCTCAGCTGACTTATGCAGAAGGTTCTGAAACAAAATCAATCGCTAATTACCAATTTGTAATTGATCAGCCAAGAAATGAATTTACAGAGCAGGCGTTAAACAGATTGGCTCAAATTTATTTGAAAGCTAAAGATTGTGCTAAAGCAATTCCAGTTTTAAAACGATTAGAAAACGAAGCAGATTATCCGCAGAATAAAACTTTCGCGCAAGCAAACTTGATGAAATGTTATTATGATCAAAAGGATTATGATAATTCTGTTATTGCTGCTGATAAAGTTTTGGAAAATGCAAAATCTGATGCAGGAGTAAAAGCCGATGCGCAAATTATTGTAGCAAGAGCAGCAATTCAAACCGGAAATGAAGATAAAGCGAAAACAGCTTACGCTAAATTACTGACCAATTCTAAAGGAGAATTAGCAGCTGAGGCGTTGTATTACGATGCCTACTTTAAAACGAAAGAAGGAAAATATGATGCTTCGAATACTGCAGTTCAGAAATTAGCAAAAAGCTACTCGGCTTACAAATATTATGGAGCAAAAGGCTTAGTATTAATGGCGAAAAACTTCTACGGATTAAAAGACAGTTACCAGGCGACTTATATTTTGGATAACGTAATCAACAACTTTACAGATTATCCAGATGTTGTTGAAGAAGCGAAAAAAGAATTAGCAGCAATTAAATCGGAAGAATCAAAAACAAATTCGTCGATTAATAGATAGAGAGAATAATAGAAGAAAGAGACAAGAAGCAAGATTTTTAGATAAAGTCTTTTCTCTTGCTTCTTGCTTCTAAAAGAAAAGAAGAAAAAAATGAGTTTACCTTTTTATATAGTTGATGTTTTTGCCGATAAAAAATATACTGGAAATCAGCTGGCGGTTTTTATGGATGCAGAAAATTTAAGTACAGCACAAATGCAGCAGATGGCTCGTGAAATTAATTTTGCAGAAAGCACATTTGTAACCAAACTGGATAAAGCCAATAATAAAGCAGAAATTAGAATTTTTACCCCAGCTCACGAAATGCAGTTTGCGGGACATCCAATAATTGGAACTTCTTGGGTTTTGATGAATAAGATTTTTGAAAATGCTTCTAATGAAATAAAATTAGAAGTGCCAATTGGTCCGATTTCAATCAATAAATCAGATGATTTAATTTGGTTGAAAGCGGCTCAGCCAAAGTTTTGGGATACTTTTTCTAAAATAGATTTTACTTTTTTCAGCAACTTGAAAGTAAGTGATTTCGAAAATCAGTTTCCAATTCAGGAAGTCACAACAGGAAGTGCTTTTGTAATGGTTGGATTAAGCAGCAAAAGAGCTTTAGAAAACTTGGTTTTGGATAAAGATAAAGCTGATGAGTGGATGAAACAGCACTGCAAAACTGATCATAGAGGTTTATACTTTTATTATTTGGAAGGAGAAAAATTGTTTAGCAGAATGTTGTGTATTGAGCATAATCAGTTGGTGGAAGATGCCGCAACAGGAAGTGCTAGTACCTGTTTGCAGGCCTTTTTATTAAAATATCATAAACCTGAATTTGAATTGACAAATCATCAAGGAGATTACATTGGCCGTCCATCTGAGATTTATTTTAATGGAAAGCTAAACGGAGAACAATTCGATATTAAAATAGGAGGAAAAGCTCAGTTTGTGGCTAAAGGAGAGTGGGAAGCTTAGAAATTAGATAATTGAGATAATTAGAAAATTAGATAATGTAAAAAGTGAAATGTGAAAAGAAAGATGTAAATGTGAAAAGAGAATATTGGTTGAAAACACATTTTACATTTTACAAACAACATTTTACACAATAATATAAATATGAAATTAAACTGCCGACATAAAATAATCATTTTGCTAGTGTTATTTGCTGCTCAGTTTTCGATTGCGCAAAAGAAAAATGAAACTATTGGAACCGAAACTGTAAATGTAGTAAAACCTTATTCGCCGACTATTTCAGATGCTTTTAAAGTGAAAGAAACACCTTCGCTTGACGATAGCGGAAATCAGCCAAAAGAAGTTATTAAGTACAGTATTTTGTCTGTTCCTGTGGCTTCGACTTTTACGCCTTCAAAAGGAAAAGCAGAAGGCGTTGAGAAAGCTAAAAGAGAAAAATTGTTTAATAATTATGCGACTTTAGGAGTTGGAAATTATGGTACTTTAAACGGCGAATTATTTGTAAATCAGGATTTAGGGAATAATGATTATGTGGCGGGAATGTTTCGTCATCACTCTTCTCAAGGTGGAATTAAAGATGTGGAATTGAATGATGAATTTTACGATACCGCAATTAATGTTGGTTACGGTCAAAATAACAGAGATAATAACTGGAATGTTGATTTAGGATACCAAAACCAGATTTATAATTGGTATGGACTTCCGTCAGATTTTGGCTCTACAATTCCAGATCAGCGTTATGATTTGGTAAACAGCATTAATCCTGATCATTCTTATAACACAATTTGGCTTGGTGGAAATGCTGAATTTACAGAAAGTATTTTTAGTAAAATTTCTGCGAAATTCACTCATTTTTCAGACAGTTATTCTTCTTCTGAAAACAGATTTTATGTAAAGCCGACTTTTACTGTTGATGTAATGGATCAGGCAATTAAAACCAATGTAATTGTAGATCACGTAAGCGGTTCTTTCAAAAACAATTATTTCCAAGATAATAAAGAAGCTTTAAAATACAGTTTTACCAATGTTGGAATTGAACCAAGTTTTGTGATTAATGAAAATGAGTGGACACTGGAATTAGGAGCTGGAATCTATTACAGTGCAGATTCTGAAAACAGCGGCAATAAATTCTATTTCTATCCAAAAGTAAATGCTTCTTATAAACTAGTTGGCGATCTAATGATTTTCTATACTGGAGTAAATGGAGGTTTAAATCAGAATTCGTATGCCGATTTTGTGACCGAAAATCCGTTTTTGTCTCCGACATTAAACATGCGTCCATCGAGCACACAATACAATGTTTTTGCTGGATTAAAAGGAAAATTGGCGAACAATGTCAATTATAACGTGACTGCTTCTTATTTAAATGAAAAAGACAAAGCGCTGTTTAAAGCAAATGATTATACAGAAGTAGTTACAAACGAAGATTACGCTTTTGGAAACTCGTTTGGAGTAGTTTATGAAGATATTAGAACGTTCCGTTTCTATGGAGAGTTAAAAGCCGATTTCTCTCAAAATGTAACTTTCGGGATCAATGGAACTTTTAATAGTTACAATACTGACAATGTCGTTGAAGCATGGAATTTGCCAACAATGAAATTAAGTTCGACTTTAGACGTTAATATTACAAAGCAATGGTACGCTGGATTGAATGTATTTTATGTTGGAGAAAGAAAAGATATGCAGACAAATACTTCTTTAGGAATCGATACTACACCAATTACTTTAAAAAGCTATTTTGATGCGAATGCGCATGTAGGTTATAAATTCAACGAAAGATTAACGTTTTTCTTGAAATTGAATAATATCGGAAATCAAGCTTACGAAAAATGGTTGAATTATCCTGTACAAGGATTCCAGGTTTTGGGAGGCGCAAATTATAAATTTGATTTTTAAGAGATCTTTGCCATAAAGATACTTAGGCACAAAAACATTTTAAATGAATGTGCCTTTTTTTTTCAGCCATGAGCTCATGAATTTTTTGGAGTAGATTCGTGAATTCGTGGCTGTTTTTTTTAATTTTATAAAATGGAAATTAAACTACGTCAAGAAAATAAAAACGATTTTGAAAGTGTTTTTCATTTGATTGAAAAAGCTTTCGAAAAGGAAGAATACAGCGATCATAAAGAACAATTTTTGGTAGAAAGATTAAGGAATTCTGAAGCTTTTATTCCAGAACTTTCTATTGTCGCCGAAATTGATAATAAAATTGTAGGTCATATTTTATTTACCAAACTGCCGATAAAAAATGAAACGCAAACCTTTACTTCACTAGCACTTGCTCCGGTTTCGGTTTTACCAGAATTTCAAGGAAAAGAAATTGGCTCAAAGTTGATTTTGCGTGGACATGAAATTGCAAAAAGTTTAGGTTACAAATCGGTCATTTTATTGGGACATCAATATTATTACCCAAGGTTTGGATATGAGCTTTGCGAAAAATACAATATCAAAATGCCATTTGATGTTCCCGCCGAAAACTGTATGGTTATCGCGTTAAAAGAAGACGGTTTAAAAGATGTAAGCGGAGAAGTAGTATACCCAAAAGCTTTTTTCGAATAAAAATTTAAATAAAGAAAAAACCTTAGCATCTTTGCATCTCAGAACCTAAGTAGCTTTAAAAAAAAATGACTTTCAAAGAAAAAATATATTCTCACTACACTCAAATGGTTCAAGATCGAATTGATGTTTTTAAAGACATGATTTCGGGTTTGACAGAAGATTCAAAAAATGATGCCAAAGGTTCTGCAGGCGATAAGCATGAAACGGCTTTGTCGATGATGCATATCGAGCAAGAAAAATTGACAAATAAATTAAAAGAAGCTTTAGAGCAAAAAGCAATTTTAGACAAGATAGATCCGCTAAAAACGACAGAAAATATTGTTTTGGGTAGTTTGGTAAAAGCAAACGGAATCTATTTATATGTAAGTGTTGCGCTTCCTAAAATAACAAGTGATGGAATTAACGTTATTGCACTTTCTCCACAATCTCCGTTGGGAAATCATTTAATGGGTAATAAAGCGGGATTTCAGTTTGAAATAAATAAGACACATTATACTATTGAAGAAATTAGCTAGCATATGAATTTTATGCACTTAATATGTAGTTTTTCATTCTTTGGAGCTTCTTATGCCTTTTATAAGATTCATAAATTATGGAAAAAAGATGTTACGGAAAATGATAAGCTTTATAAGTTTCAAATAAAAGGAGAAACCTTTGAGCATTGGTTGCTAATTGGAATGTTGGTAATTATAGGAATAGTTTATTTTTGTAAAGCAATGCCTTAACCACACAGTTTGTCATCCTGACGAAGGAAGGATCTCACTAGAAACTCGATAAAGATTGGTGAACTAGCATGCGGAATTACTTGTGTGATCTTTCCTTCGTCAAGATGACAAGTAAAACTCAAAATCTAGATAACGCTAGATAAACAATAATTCCAAAATAAATTTCTATCTCTTCTTTACGAATCTTCTATTTATAATAGAATAACTCAAAAATTAATTCAGAAAATTGGGTTAAACTTTCAATTTTAAAGCCTTTTTTAGTTCGAAATTAAAATTTTCAAGTTTAAAGCTTATTTTTACTTCTAAATTTTACATTTTATATGTAAAAATAAAATTATGGTTTTAAATTGTAATTGAAATAGATGTTTGTGTTTTTCAATTGTAACTAATATTACATCTTTGCCCTATCAAAATAAAATTTAAAGAATTAAAATATAAAATTATGTGTGGAATTGTATGTGCCTTTGATCTTAAACAAAAAGCCGAAGCGTTAAGACCTCAAGTATTAGAAATGTCAAAAATCATTCGTCACCGTGGACCAGACTGGAGCGGAATTTACAGCAATGATAAAGCAATTCTTTCTCACGAGCGTTTGGCAATTGTAGATCCAGCTTCAGGAAAACAGCCTTTATTTACAGAAGACAAAAAACTAGTTTTAGCTGCAAATGGTGAGATTTACAACCACAGAGATTTGCGTAAACAATTTGAAGGAAAATATAACTTTCAAACTGAAAGTGACTGTGAAGTTATTTTAGCACTTTACAGAGAAAAAGGAGTAAGCTTTGTTGATGAATTAAACGGAATCTTCGGTTTCGCAATTTATGATGTTGATAAAGACGAGTATTTCGTAGCTCGTGACCACATGGGAATTATTCCATTATATATTGGATGGGATCAGCACGGTACTTTCTACGTAGCTTCTGAGTTAAAAGCTTTAGAAGGATATTGTACAAAAATCGAATTATTCCCTCCGGGACATTATTTATCAAGCAAAGACGGTGAATTTGTACAATGGTACAAAAGAGATTGGACAGAATATGATGCAGTAAAAGACAATGAAACTAGCATTCCAGAAATCAGAAAAGCATTGGAAGCTGCAGTTCACAGACAATTAATGAGTGACGTTCCTTACGGAGTTTTACTTTCTGGAGGTTTAGATTCTTCTATTACTTCTGCTGTGGCCAAGAAATTTGCTCAAAAAAGAATTGAGTCAGATGATACTACAGATGCTTGGTATCCGCAATTGCACTCTTTCTCTGTTGGCTTGGAAGGTTCTCCAGATTTAGCAGCAGCGAGAAAGGTGGCAGATCATATCGGAACTATTCACCACGAAATTAAGTTTACAATCCAAGAAGGTTTAGATGCTGTTCGTGATGTAATTTACAACTTAGAAACGTATGATGTAACTACAGTTAGAGCTTCAACTCCAATGTGGTTAATGGCGAGAGTAATCAAATCTATGGGGATCAAAATGGTTCTTTCAGGAGAAGGAGCAGATGAGTTGTTTGGAGGATACTTATACTTCCACAAAGCACCAAACGCTAAAGAATTCCACGAAGAAAACGTTCGTAAATTAGGAAAACTTCATATGTACGATTGTTTACGTGCAAACAAAAGTTTGGCGGCTTGGGGAATCGAAGGACGTGTGCCATTCTTAGATAAAGAATTTATGGATGTTGCAATGCGCATCAACCCGCAAGATAAAATGATCAACAAAGAGCATCCGATGGAAAAATGGGTTGTTCGTAAAGCTTTTGAAGATATGCTTCCAGAAAGTGTTGCTTGGAGACAAAAAGAGCAATTTTCTGATGGAGTAGGATACAGCTGGATTGATACTTTGAAAGAAGTGGTAGCTAGAGAAGTTTCAGATGAACAATTGGCAAACGCTAGATTCAAATTCCCGTTACAAACTCCAACTTCAAAAGAAGAGTATTACTATCGTTCAATTTTTACAGAACATTTCCCAAGTGATGCCGCAGCATTATGTGTTCCTCAGGAAGCAAGTGTGGCTTGTAGTACAAAAATTGCTTTGGAGTGGGATGAAGCTTTCAAAAACTTAAACGATCCATCTGGAAGAGCAGTAGCAAATGTTCACGATGACGCTTATGTTAAATAATTAAGAGTTTAATTTTTAGAATTAGTATATATATTGCCGAAAGACGTTCTTTTATTAGAGCGTCTTTCTTGTCTAAAAAAGTTTCTGTTTTTCAATAGATTAAAATTAAAAGTTTTGGTAATCGATTAAAATTTATTTCCAATTTGACTTTCGTCGAAATAAAAGTTAAACACTGAAATTTTAGGATGTAAAATGTAGGAAAGCAGAAAATAATATTTAGTTTTGCTTTTAAGCGGAAATTTTAATGATTTTTTAATGTACAGCTTATTTGAGGCTGGTACATCAGAATAAAAATAAAAAATAAAATAGTATGTCTGGATTGTTAGCCGTTATTGGTAAAGGAAAAGACCCCAAGCTTGTAAAAGAACTTTCTGAGAGAATGTCACATCGCGGACCTGATGAGAGCGATATTCATATTATGGAAAATGGCAGTATACTTTGTCATGAAAGTCTGTCTATAATTGATCTTAATTCAGGAAAACAGCCTATTCAGGGAACGAACAAAGCATGGATGGTTCATGATGGAGAGATTTATAATTATCAAGAGCTTAAAAATACAGTTTTAAAGGACCATACGTTCAGAACTGAATCAGATTCAGAAGTTATTGTGCATCTGTATGAAGAATTCGGCTATGATTTCTGTAATAAATTGGATGGAGATTTTGCGTTTGTTGTAATTGATGGAGATAAATATATTGCAGGTCGTGACCCGATTGGAGTAAAACCTTTATATTATGGTTTAGATGAAAGAGGACGAATTTATTTTTCCTCAGAAATGAAATCTATTGCAGACCAGTGCAAATCTTTTTCTACTTTTCCCCCAGGACATTATTATACAGCAAAAACAGGCTTTGTAAAATACTATCGCCCAGAATACGAAGATCATAAAAACGCGACTCATGCACTAGATTTAGGGTTAATTCGTAAAAGTTTGATTCAAGCTACAAATAAGAGATTATTAGGCAACGTGCCTTTAGGAACTGTTTTGTCAGGAGGTTTAGACACTTCGTTGATTTCTTCTATTGCTTCTCGATTGCTGAAAGAAAAAGGACAAAAACTGCATTCGTTTTCTATCGGATTAGATGCTGAATCGCCAGATAATATCGCAGCAAGAAAAGCGGCAGAATTTTTAGGAACAGAGCATCACGAAATTCATTTTTCGGTTGAAGAAGGAGTTAAAGCATTGGAAAAAGTAATTTATCATTTGGAGACATATGATATTATTTCTGTAAGATCTGGTGTTCCAATGTATTTGCTTTCTAAAGCTATTGCAAATCAAGGAATAAAAGTGATCTTGTCTGGTGAAGGAGCCGATGAGGTTTTTGGAGGGCATTTGTATTTTAGAAATGCGCCATCGGAGGAAGAATTTCAAGATGAAACGATAGAAAGAGTGCAAAAGCTGTTTACAGCCGATTTACTTCGTGCTGATAAAACAACAATGGCAAATGGTTTAGAAATCCGCGTTCCGTTTTTGGATACCGAATTTTTAGATGTTGCGATTCGAATTAAAACAGAAGAAAAACAGCCAAAAACTTATGATGGTGTTGAGAAATATATTCTAAGAAAAGCGTTTGACACTGAAGATGCTTATTTACCGTCGGAAGTTTTATGGCGTCAGAAAGAGCAGTTTTCTGATGGAGTAGGATATAATTGGGTAGATGAGTTAATCGAATATTGTGCATCTCAGGTTACAGATGAGCAATTAGCTGGTGCAAGTGCAGAATTTCCGTATAATTCGCCAACGACGAAAGAAGCATACTTATATCGATCGATTTTCCATAAATACTATCCACAGGTCAGCGCGGCGCAAACCGTTCGTAAATGGATTCCAAAATGGCAAGAAAACCTTGATCCAAGCGGAAGAGCAAATGCAGCCCATTTGAATGGTAATTTTGAAACGGTGAAATCTGGAGTAGTCGTTTAAAAGTTAAATTCTAAAATAAAACAAATTCCAAAAATTGAAATTCTAAATCCCAATTTAGGAACCCAATATAAAAAAAGCCGAAATGCATCAAAAATGTAGTTTCGGCTTTTTGTATATATTGGAATTTCATTTTTGGAATTGGCAATTTCTATAATGAAATTTCCAGAATTAGATTTTTCAATTTTTGCATTATTTCCAGTTTTGGAATTTGGAATTTCAGAAAATTAGAATTTAAATTCATTTTTAAGTCTATTTTTAGGTTTTTCAGACAATTGTGTTGATAACTTAAGTGCTTTAAGTCGTATTTTACTGGGTATATAGCTCGCGTTTTTATATATTTGCGTGTTAGACAGTAAATACATTTTTAGAATAAATTATATGAGCGAAGAAATCAAGAAGAACAATTATTCAGCAGATAGTATTCAGGCATTAGAAGGAATGGAGCACGTAAGAATGCGTCCATCAATGTATATTGGAGATGTAGGGGTTCGAGGACTACACCATTTGGTTTACGAGGTTGTTGATAACTCTATTGATGAGGCCATGGGAGGGCATTGTGATACGATTAGTGTTGCAATAAACGAAGATGGTTCTGTTACAGTTGAAGATAACGGACGTGGTATTCCAGTTGATTTGCATAAAAAAGAGGGTGTTTCTGCACTTGAGGTTGTAATGACAAAGATTGGTGCCGGAGGTAAATTCGACAAAGATTCATATAAAGTTTCAGGAGGTTTGCACGGGGTTGGGGTTTCTGTAGTAAATGCCCTTTCTGTTCACATGAAATCTACTGTATTTAGAGAAGGTAAAATTTATGAGCAGGAATACGAAAGAGGTAAATCTTTATATCCAGTAAAACAAATTGGAGAGACTGATAAACGAGGAACTCGCCAGACTTTCTATCCAGATGATACGATCTTTACTCAGACTACTGAGTTTTCATATGATACACTTTCAGCGCGTATGCGTGAGCTTTCTTTCTTGAATAAAGGAATTACAATTACCTTTACAGATAAGAGGGAAGTGGATGAAAAAGGCGAATTCAGAAGTGAAGTATTTCATTCTGATGAAGGTCTTAAAGAATACATTCGTTACTTAGATGGTAACCGTGAGCCAATTGTTTCTCACGTTATCAGTATGGATAATGATAAAGGGGAAATTCCAGTTGAGGTTGCCTTGATTTACAATACAAGTTATACAGAGAACATTTTCTCTTACGTAAATAATATCAATACTCACGAAGGAGGAACGCACTTACAAGGTTTTAGAAGTGGTTTGACAAGAACGCTTAAAAAATATGCAGATGCTTCTGGTTTATTAGATAAGTTAAAATTCGAAATTTCTGGAGATGACTTCCGTGAAGGATTAACAGCTATTATTTCGGTAAAAGTATCTGAACCTCAATTTGAAGGTCAAACGAAAACTAAGCTTGGAAATAGAGAGGTTGTTTCTCCGGTTTCTCAAGCAGTTGGAGAAATGTTAGAGAATTATTTGGAAGAAAATCCAAATGATGCGAAATTAATTATCCAAAAAGTAATTCTGGCAGCTCAGGCTCGTCACGCAGCGAAAAAAGCGCGTGAAATGGTACAGCGTAAAACCGTTATGGGTGGTGGAGGGTTGCCGGGTAAATTATCTGATTGCTCTGAGCAAGATCCAGCTAGATGTGAGGTTTACCTTGTCGAGGGAGATTCGGCTGGTGGAACAGCAAAACAAGGACGTGATCGTAACTTTCAAGCAATTTTGCCATTACGTGGTAAAATCTTGAACGTTGAAAAAGCGATGCACCATAAAGTATTCGAAAACGAGGAGATTAGGAATATCTTTACTGCTTTAGGAGTAACAGTTGGAACTGCAGAAGATAGTAAAGCATTAAATCTAGAAAAACTAAGATATCATAAAGTAATCATCATGTGTGATGCCGATGTCGATGGTAGCCACATTTCTACCTTAATATTAACGTTCTTCTTCCGTTTCATGAAAGAACTTATCGAAGAAGGTCACGTATATATTGCAGCACCGCCTTTATACTTAGTTAAAAAAGGAAATAAGAAAGAATATGCTTGGAATGATGTTCAGCGCGATCAGGCCAACGAAAGAATGGGAGGAAGTGCCAATATTCAACGTTATAAAGGTCTTGGAGAGATGAACGCGGAGCAATTGTGGGAAACTACAATGGATCCAAATTTCAGAACTTTACGCCAAGTAAATATTGATAGTCTTGCCGAAGCAGATCAGGTTTTCTCTATGTTAATGGGGGATGAAGTGCCGCCTCGTAGAGAGTTTATCGAGAAAAATGCAGTTTATGCAAATATTGACGCATAAAATGAAAAATTAATAATTTCAATTCGTTTAATTGTTTAAATTTACTAGACAATTAAACGAATTGTCTTTTTAAGGAATAGACAAATAAATTAATAACCGATAAAGTAAAAAATATGAAAGTTACCATTGTAGGAGCAGGAAATGTTGGAGCTACATGTGCCGATGTTATTTCTTATAGAGGAATTGCAAGCGAAGTAGTATTGTTGGATATTAAAGAAGGTTTTGCCGAAGGTAAAGCATTGGATATTACACAATGTGCGACAAATACTGGTTTTAATACTAAAGTATCTGGCGTTACCAATGATTATTCTAAAACTGCTGGAAGTGATGTTGTTGTAATTACATCAGGAATTCCAAGAAAACCAGGAATGACAAGAGAAGAATTGATAGGTATAAATGCAGGCATTGTAAAAACGGTTGCCGAAAATGTACTGAAATATTCTCCAAATACTATAATTGTTGTAGTTTCCAATCCGATGGATACGATGACGTATTTAGCTTTAAAAGCTACAGGTCTTCCAAAAAATAGAATTATAGGTATGGGGGGAGCTTTAGATAGTTCTCGTTTTAGAACGTATCTTTCATTAGCTTTAGGTAAACCAGCAAATGATATTTCAGCAATGGTAATTGGAGGTCATGGAGATACTACTATGATTCCGTTAACGCGTTTAGCTTCTTATAACGGTATTCCGGTGTCGCAGTTTCTTTCGGAAGAAGTATTGCAGAAAGTTGCCGCAGATACAATGGTAGGAGGTGCAACTCTTACAGGTCTTCTAGGGACTTCTGCATGGTATGCGCCAGGAGCTTCTGTTGCATATTTAGTGGATAGTATTTTGAACGATCAGAAAAAAATGATTGCATGCTCTGTTTTGGTAGAAGGAGAATATGGGCAAAATGATATCTGTATAGGAGTGCCTTGTATAATTGGTAAAAACGGTGTAGAAGAAATTTTAGATATAAACTTAAACGATCAGGAAAAGGCTTTATTTGCGAAAAGTGCAGATGCAGTTCGTAGTATGAATGATGCCTTAAAAACGATTTTAGTATAATAAAAACGGCAAAAAAGAAAAGAAGCTGCACTTTTGCAGCTTTTTTTTTTGAGATTAATTAATAAATAAATTGGTTAATATTTTCGTTAATTATATATTTGCTCGGTTTAAAAAAAAATTGGTAATTCGTGATCTCGTTTTTTTGTTTTAAAAAATCATGTCAGGGCTTATTTTATGGGACTTTAAAACAAAAACAAAAATAAAACATAATTAATTTTTAGTAATAATGCAGAATAAAGGACTTATTAAATTTTTCGCAATTCTATTTGCATTGGTAAGTATTTACCAACTATCATTCACTTTTGTGGCAAATGGTGTCAAAAGTGAAGCTAAAGCTTTTGCAGGAGATAATCCTGATAAAGAGCTGAAATATTTAGATTCTATTGGTAAAGAAAAAGTATTAAACCTTGGTTTTACTGATTTCACTTATAACGAAGTGAAAAACAAACAGCTTAATAAAGGTCTTGACTTAGAAGGAGGAATCAACGTAATTCTTCAAATTTCTATTAAAGATGTATTAAAAGGTTTGGCTAATAATTCTAAAAATCCAGTTTTTAATAAATCATTAGCTGATGCATCTGCAAATTTAGAAGGAAACAAAACGTATTTAAATAAGTTTTTTGAAGCTTTTGAAGCAAATTCAAAAGGAACTGTAAAACTTGCATCTCCAGATATTTTTGCTAACAGAAGTCTTCAAGGAGAAGGTGGAGTTGACTTTCAAATGTCTGATGCACAAGTTCAAAAAGTTATCAAAAGAAAAGTTGATGAGTCTGTAGAAAGTGCTTTTAAAGTATTAAGAGAGCGTATCGACAAATTTGGTGTTACACAGCCAAACATCCAGAAATTAGGAGAAACAGGAAGAATCTTAGTAGAGCTTCCAGGTGCTAAGGATGTTGATAGAATTAAAAAATTATTAGGTGGAAAAGCTCAATTAGAGTTCTGGGAAACTTATAAAATTGAAGAAATTGGTAATTTCTTAGTTTCTGCTAACGAGGCTTTGAAGAAAACTGAAGTTAAGAAAACTGAAACTAAAACAGTTGCTAAAGATTCATTAAATGCATTATTAACTGATGCTAAAGATTCTTCAGAAGTTAAAAAAGGAAACAATCCTTTATTTGATAAAATAATTGGTAACGGTGGTGGACCAGTTTTAGGTTACTTTGCTCCTAAAGATACTGCAACTATCAATGATTATTTTAAAAGACCAGAAATTAGAGTTTTATTAGCAGCTGACCAACACTATGCAAAATTTGTATGGAGTAAGCCAACAACTATTAAAGATCCAAAAGCTAAAGATGCAAAAAGTGCAGCTGATATCGAAGTTGTAGAATTATACGCTTTAAAAGGAAACAGAGACAATACTCCAGCAATGAGCGGTGGTGTTGTAACTGATGCAAAAGATACTTTTGACCAAATGGGTAAACCTGCAGTTTCTATGCAGATGAACAGCCAAGGTGCTAAAGTTTGGGAAGAACTTACAGGAAGAGCATTTGCTCAAAAAAGCTACATTGCTATTGTATTAGATGATATCGTATATTCTGCTCCAGGTGTAACAAGCGGTCCTATTGCTGGAGGAAGATCTGAGATTACAGGTTCATTTGATGTAGCTGAAACTAAAGATTTAGCTAACGTATTAAATGCAGGTAAATTACCAGCTTCTGCAGATATTATCCAGTCAACTGTTGTAGGTCCATCTTTAGGACAAGCGGCTATTGATGCAGGTACAATTTCTTCTGTATTAGGTTTCTTATTAGTTTGCGTTTGGATGGTATTCTATTACGGTAAAGCTGGTTGGTATGCAAACCTTGCTTTATTATTAAACTTACTATTCTTATTCGGAATTATGGCAAGTTTTGGTTTTGTATTGACATTGCCAGGTATTGCAGGTATCGTATTAACATTAGGTACTGCGGTAGATGCGAACATTATTATCTATGAAAGAGCGAAAGAAGAATTACGTGAAGGAAAATCACTTTCTGAAGCAGTTCAAGCTTCTTACGGATGGCATGGTGCGATGCGTTCTATTATTGATGCTAACGTTACTCACGTTTTAACTGGAGCTATCTTATTCATTTTCGGAACAGGTCCTATTAAAGGTTTTGCTTTAACATTATTAATTGGTATCGTAACTTCATTGTTTACTTCTATCTTTATTGCTAGAATTTTCATTGACAGAAATATTGCTGGAAAAGGTGATTTAACTTTCTCTACAAACATTACTAAAAACTGGTTTACAAACTTCCACTTTGACTTTATCAAGATTAAAAAATTCACTTATATCTTCTCTTCAATTGTAGTTGTAGTAAGTTTAGTTTCTATCTTCTTCGTTAACGGATTAGATGAAGGTGTTGATTTTGTTGGAGGAAGAACTTTCCAAGTTAAATTCGAAAAACCAGTTGATGCTACTGCAGTTTCAGATGAATTATCTGCAGCTTTCGGTACGCCTGTTGAAGCTAAGATTTTAGGTGATGATGATCAATTGAAAATCACTACTAAATATAAAATTAAAGAAGACGGTGTAGCAATTGACGAAGAAGTAAACCAAAAATTATACGCTGCTTTACAGAAATATTTCCCAAATACAACATACGATAAATTTATCAACTCATTTGATGGTAAAAGAGTAGGTGTGTTGCAAGCTTCTAAAGTTGGAGCTTCTATCTCTGAGGATATTAAAACTAACTCTTACTGGGCAGTTCTTGGAGCAATGGCAGTTATTTTCTTATACTTAATGGTTTCTTTCCGTAAATGGCAATATTCATTAGGTGCGATTGCAGCTGTTGCACACGACGTAATCTTCGTATTAGGAGTTTACTCATTATGCTACAAATTCATGCCATTTCACATGGAAATGGATCAGCACTTTATCGCTGCGATCTTAACAGTAATTGGTTACTCTATGAACGATACTGTAATCGTATTTGACAGGGTTAGAGAGTTTATCATCGGAAACCGTAAAGGAAGTTTCGAAGATATAGTAAACGCTTCTATTAATACTACATTATCTAGAACATTGAATACTTCATTAATGATGATTATCGTATTATTAACGATGTTTATCTTCGGTGGAGAGTCTATCAGAGGATTTATCTTCGCAATGTTAATTGGTATTATCGTTGGTACTTACTCTTCATTATTTATCGCTACGCCAGTATTGGTTGACACGATTTCAAGTGATGAGAAACACACAATCGAAGACAAACACAATAAGGCATAATTAAAAACCTTATTCTAAATAAAAAAAAAGATCCAGTGAAAGCTGGATCTTTTTTTTATGTTTGTACCTGCCAACCAAAAACAAATTATGATTCTTAGACAAATATTCTTTGTGCTTTTTTTATTCGCGGTATTCCAGCTTAATGCGCAAGAGAAAAGTAGTAATTTCAGAATAGGTTTGAGTTATGGTTTTGGAAGTGAATTTAGTAACACGGATTATACTTTTGAAAATCATTTTTATAAAGCACAACTCTATTACAAAATAAAAGAGACTACGAATTTTGTTTATGAAGTTTTAATTCAACCCGAAATCAATTTTGGGAAGCACCAATTGCTGAATTATTATTTTGTAAAGCCAGAGACACCCAATTTCGAGCAGAAAAGAATAGAATATATGAGACTAAAAGAGGTGAGGGAATATGTTCTTAATGTTGGTTTTATGGTTAGAAAACCCATTGGTAAGATCTTTTCGGTTTATGCATTAGGAAGTGTTGGTCCACTTATTACAGATACAGAAACAGAAAGAATGTCTAAAGGTTTTGCTTTTGCCGATGTTTTTGCGCTTGGTTTTACTGTTGATTACAATAAATTCCGGTTTGATGTGCGTCCTAGTGTGAGGCATGTTTCGAATGCTGGTTTAGGAAGCAGTAATGCAGGTTATAACACCAAGAATATCGAATTAGGTATTTCGTACCAGTTATAAAAAGAAAAAGCCCAATATTTGAATATTGGGCTTTTTTATTGAATTGTAAATTGTTCTTTATGATTCTGCTAAAGGATTTCTCTGCGCTCTAATGATAAAGAAAAGCCCGATAATGATAAATGGTATACTTAACCATTGTCCTGTTGAAAATAAGCCTAATTCGCTCTCAAAACCGCCTTGGCTTTCTTTTACAAACTCTACGATGAAACGTACAACGAATAAAAGCACTAAAAACAATCCGAATAATAGACCAGATTTAAGTCTTGCATTTGTTTTCCAGTATAAAAAGTATAGAATAGCAAAAACAAAAACATAACCGATTGCTTCGTAAAGCTGAGTAGGATGTCTTGAAGGTACTTCGGCTAATAAATTAGCAAATCTTGGGTCTGAAACGATTGCATTATAAGCTTCTTTTGGATCTGCTATTCCTGTTTTTTGAACTGCTTCAGCCTTACTGAATTTATCATGAAGGAAACGGATTCCAAAAGCAGAGTCAGTTTCGTTTCCGATAATTTCTGAGTTAAAGAAATTCCCTAAACGAACAAAGATAGCACCGCTCGCAACTGGAATTACAACACGGTCTAAAATCCATAATAAAGGACGCTTTAATATTTTTTTACTGTAATAATACATGGCAACAATAATCGCAATTGCTGCTCCGTGACTTGCTAATCCTTGGAAACCGGTAAATTGAAATTCTGGTTCGAATCTAACTGGAAGGAAAATTTCTAGTAAATGATTTCTGAAATATTCCCAATCGTAAAATAAAACATGACCTAAACGAGCTCCAATTAAAGTGGCTAATACTGTCCAAACAAATAAAGAATCTAGTTTTTCTATTGATTCGTTTTCTCTTTCGAACATCTTTTTCATTAGGAACCATCCTAAACCAAAAGCAATTACAAACATTAAGCTGTAATAGCGAATCATAAAAAATCCTAAGTTGATTCCCTCAGAAGGATTCCAAACTAAATTTAAGGCGTGTGTCATGTATTGATTTTTTTTATATAGCTGTAAAAATAAATATTTAATGTAAAGTACCGCTTTCTAAAAAGTTAATGTTTGTGGTTGCATTTCTTTTCTGGTACAGGATCATATCCGCTTCTTCCCCAAGGGTGGCAGCTTAAGATGCGTTTAATACCTAAAAAACCACCATAGAACAAACCGTGAATTTGCAGTGCTTGAATCATATAAGTTGAACAAGTGGGTTCAAATCTGCAGGCGGCAGGTGTAAAAGGCGAAATCGCAGTCTGATAAAAACGGACTAACAATACAAACGGATATATTAGAATTTTTGAAAACATATTTTTTGTATCAGTTAGTTTAGTGGTCAGTGTTTAGTTTTTTAGTGTCAGTCAGTATAAAGTTTGAAACTGAATACTAAAAAACTGAACACTGATCACTTTTTTTATTGAATGCTAAACGTGGTTCCTTCTTTTCCGTCTTTAAGCTGAATTCCTAAAGCGATTAATTGATCACGAATCTGGTCAGAAAGCGCAAAGTTTTTGTCTGCTCTCGCCTGATTTCTCATTTCGATAAGCATGTTTACCACGCCATCTAGTTTGTCGCTATCGCCATCGGCAGCTTTGTCATCGCTAAGTCCTAAAACGTCATATACAAAAGCGTTTACCGCTGTTTTAAAATCAACTAAATCATTCGCAGAAATAGTTTCTTTGCCATCTTTTAATAGGTTGATGTAACGAACAGCTTCAAACAATTGCGCAATTAAAATTGGCGTATTGAAATCGTCGTTCATTGCATCATAGCAAAGCTGTTTCCATGCTGCAAAATCTATAGAGCTAGAAGCACTTGCATTGATATTTGGTAAAGCATCTAGTGCTTCCATTAATCTTTTGTATCCTTTCTCAGCTGCAACAATGGCATCATCAGAAAAGTCTAAAATGCTTCTATAATGTGCTTGAAGCATGAAAAAACGAGTCACAGAAGCAGAAAATGGTTTACTTAAGATGTTATTATCTCCGCTAAGAATCTCACCTGGAAGAATGTTATTTCCAGTCGATTTTGCCATTTTCTTTCCGTTTAAGGTAAGCATGTTAGCATGCATCCAGTAATTTACTGGAGCTTGGCCAGTGCAAGCTTCGTTTTGAGCAATTTCACATTCGTGGTGAGGGAATTTTAAATCCATTCCGCCTCCGTGAATGTCAAAATGATTGCCAAGATATTTGGTGCTCATTGCAGTACATTCTAAATGCCATCCTGGGAAACCATCGCTCCAAGGAGAAGGCCATCTCATAATATGTTCTGGCTCTGCTTTTTTCCACAACGCAAAATCCTGCGGATTTCTCTTGTCCGACTGTCCGTCAAGGTCACGTGTGTTTGCTAGCATATCATCGATATTTCTACCGCTTAAAATACCGTAATTATTAGTCTCGTTATATTTTACAACATCAAAATATACCGATCCATTAGCGACATAAGCGATGCCTTTATCGATAATTTTTTTAATAATTTCAATCTGTTCAATAATATGCCCAGTTGCTGTAGGCTCGATACTTGGCGGTAAAAAGTTGAATGCCTTTAGAATATTATGAAAATCAACAGTGTAACGCTGTACTACTTCCATTGGTTCCAATTGTTCTAAACGTGCTTTTTTAGCAATTTTATCTTCACCTTCATCGACGTCGTCTACGATATGCCCAACATCGGTGATATTTCGAACATAACGAACTTTATAATCCAAATGAAGAAAATATCTAAAAATTACATCAAAAGACATAAAAGTTCTCACGTTTCCTAAATGGACATTACTATATACGGTAGGTCCACAAACATACATTCCAACGTTTCCTTCATGGATTGGTTTGAAATCTTCTTTTTCACCCGAAAGTGAATTGTATATTTTTAGAGGTTGTGTTGTATATAATGGCATATTAAGTTTATTGATGTTTTATAGGAGCTAATCCTGCTATCAGCTATATCTTTTATGGTGAACCCCACCATAAAAGGATGCCGCTTCTATCAGGGCTAGATCATAAATATAATAGAAATAACCGTAAAAAAATTAAAACTGCGTTTCCAGTTTGATATAGTCAAGAAATTCTCTCTTCGTTTGAGGATCTTTGAATTTTCCGCCGAACTCAGAAGTTACTGTACTGCTTTCGATATCTTTAATTCCGCGAGAATTTACGCAAAGGTGTTTTGCGTCGATCACACAGGCAACATCTTCTGTTCCTAGAGCTTTTTGAAGTTCCTGAACAATCTGCATAGTTAGACGTTCCTGTACTTGAGGTCTTTTAGCATAATACTCAACAATACGGTTCATTTTTGATAAACCAATCACGCGTCCGCTTGAGATATAAGCAACGTGAGCACGCCCGATAATTGGCAGTAAGTGGTGTTCGCAAGTAGAATAAACTGTAATGTTTTTCTCTACAAGCATTTCGCCATATTTGTAATTATTGTCAAAAGTAGAAGCTTTTGGCTGTTTTGCAGGATTAAGACCTCCAAAAATTTCTTTTACAAACATTTTTGCAACTCGGTTTGGAGTTCCTTTAATGCTGTCATCTGTCAAATCCATTCCTAATGTTTGCAGAATGCTTTCGACATCTTTTTTAATTTTTTCTATTTTTTCTTCATCAGTGATGTCAAAAGCATCCTCTCTTAAAGGGTTTTTTGCATTACTGCTGAAGTGACTGTCACCTATTTCGTCTAAAAAATCTTCGTTATTTATCATTAAGAACTACTATTATAATGTGGTATATCTTTTTAAGGCGGTAAAGATAATTAATAAATAGGAAACCTATTCTATGGTTTTTAGGATTTAATTGCTGCTTTTTGGATATAATTTAAAATTTGAAGATAAATACTATTATTAAAAATAAAAAAGACAACAACGAAAAACGTTATTGTCTTTTTAAAGTGTATTATAATGAATTGATTATCTGTTATTGTAAACGAATAAAGCTTCCTTTAAAATGTTTACGGCTGTAATCAAATCTTTTTTGTTTAAAACATAGGCAATACGAACCTGATTTAGTCCCATTCCAGGTGTAGAATAAAAACCTTTAGCAGGGGCAATCATTACCGTTTCACCATTTAAATCATAACTTTCAAGAAGCCATTGTGCAAAATCATCTGAATCCTCTATCGGTAGTTCGGCAATACAATAAAAAGCACCTTTTGGTTTTGTAACCACAACGCCATCAATCTTGTTTAATTCAGCAATTAAAGTGTTTCGGCGCTCTTTGTATTCGCCAATTACCTCGTCAAAATAACTTTGTGGTGTGTCTATCGCAGCTTCGCAAGCAATCTGTTCAATAGTTGGTGGACTCAAACGTGCCTGGGCAAATTTCATTACAGTTGCTAAAACATCTTTGTTTTTTGTCACCAAACAGCCAATTCTTGCTCCGCACATACTGTAGCGTTTAGAAACAGAATCGACCATGATTACATTTTGCTGTACATCTTCTAAATTCATTACAGAAAAGTGCACATCATCGCCATCGTACAAAAATTCACGATAAACTTCATCAGCGATTAAGTATAGATCATGTTTTTTAATCAAATGAGCTAATTGTTTAATTTCGGCTTCAGAGTATAAATATCCAGTCGGATTTCCAGGGTTGCAAATCAGAATGGCTTTTGTTCGTGGTGTTATTAGTTTTTCAACTTCATCAATGCTCGGCAAAGCAAATCCAGTTTCTATAGTAGAAACAAGAGGTACTACAGTTGCACTTGTAGAAGAAGCAAACGCATGATAATTAGCATAAAAAGGTTCTGGGATAATAATTTCATCTCCAGGATCTGTAATTGTGGCCAGTGCAAAAAGTAAGGCTTCAGAACCACCAGTTGTAACAATGATGTCTTCTGTGTTAACGTTTACGTTTTGGCGCTGGTAAAATTGTGCTAATTTTTTTCTATAGCTTTCATATCCGGCAGACGGACTGTATTCTATAAGAGTCAAATCAATATTTTTTACCGCCTCGATGGCCACTTCCGGTGTCTTGATATCCGGTTGACCAATGTTTAAGTGATACACCTTGTGTCCTTTTTTCTTTGCTAAATCAGCAAAAGGAGCCAGCTTGCGTATCGGAGATTCGGGCATGTTTTTTCCCTTGAGTGAAATTGTCGGCATGAGTATAAATTATTGAAGTGCAAATTTGCATTTTTTTTTCCAATTTAACGTAAACAATACAAGGACTTGCGAAAATGTAACAATAATAAATATATTTACTAATTTTATAATAAAATATTGTCAATGAAAAAATATATAGTATTGTTTTTTGGGTTATTCTTACCTTTTTTGCTTTTCGGGCAAGGCGATTTTTTATTAGAAAACAATGCAACAAAGGCTACGATTCCTTTTAAACTGATTAATAATCTTGTTTTTATTCCTATAAAAGTAAACGGAGTTGAGCTAAATTTTCTTTTGGATTCAGGAGTTGAAGAAACAATTCTGTTTAGTATGGAAGAAAAGCAGGAAGTCAGTTTTAACAATGTGGAGAAAATAAAGCTACGTGGTTTAGGAAGCGAAGAAGAAATAGAAGGCCTAAAATCAACTAAAAATATTCTCGAAACGCATGGTCTAAAATCAAAAGACCATATGGTATTTATTATTTTAGATCAAAGCTTCAATTTATCTTCTCATATCGGAATTCCTGTTAACGGAATTATCGGTCATAAATTCTTTAGAAATAATTTTGTTGAAGTCAATTATCAAAAAAGAAAAATAATAGTGCATGCTAATAATGCTAAGTTTGAAGAAAAGCTAAACAGAAAGTTTAAAAAAGTTCCGATTACCATAGAAAAGTCAAAACCTTACATTATGACAACGGCTACTGTGAACAATCAAGAAATTCCAGCAAAACTTTTAATTGATATTGGAAACAGTGATGCTTTCTGGATTTTTGAAAATGATAAAATAAAACTCCCAAATAAAAATTTTCCTGATTTTCTTGGAAAAGGATTTAGTGGCGACATTGAGGGGCATAGAGCCAAAATTGATAAATTTTCGATTGACGAATTTGATTTTAAAAAACCAATTGTCTCTTTTCCTGATTCAGCTTCAATTCGAAACGTTAAGATGGTCCCAGGACGTATCGGGTCTGTAGGGGGCGAAGTCTTAAAACGATTTACTCTGGTTTTGGATTATAAAGGAAAAAAACTATACCTAAGAAAAAACAGCAAATATGCAGAGCCGTTTACCTATAATAAGAGCGGAATCACGATTCAGCACAATGGACTTCAATGGGTTCAGGAAACAGTACATTTAGAAACAGTTCAGGTGGCTTCTACAATTGATGAATTGCAAGACAAAGACAAAAACAACAATAATTTTAAATACAAATTTGCTCTTAAACCTGTTTACGAGATTGTTAATGTAAGGAAGAATTCTGCAGCCGAAAAATGCGGATTACGCAAAGGTGATGTTGTCGTCAGTATTAATAATGCTCAGCCCTATAAATATAGTCTTGAGCAGATCAATAACCTTTTGAAATCGGAAGATGATATTTGGATTAATATGGAAGTAGAACGAAATAGTGTTGTACTTAAATTTAGATTCAAATTAGAAGACGAACTGTAAAAACTATTGAATTGTAGTTTCTTTAATTATTGGGAAACCACGTTTTATGATGCTGTATTGCAGAAACATCTTTTTTTTGTGAAAATAAGTTTACTAAAAATTAGTTTTTTTGTTAAATATTTTCTTATGTTTAGCAAAAATTTAATCTATGGCAAAAAACTACATAAGCTATTTATATTTTGTATTGTTTTTTATTTTTTTTAATCCCTTTTTTTCAAAACTAGCAGCCCAATGTGCTGGCAATGATAACACAAACGAATTGATTTGTGATGTTACAAATCCTATTTATCAATCTGTAAATTTATTTTCTTTATTAGGTGGTTCTCCTATTCCTGGAGGAACTTGGACAGATAATAATAACCTAAGAGGGCTAAATACTTCTACTGGTGTTTTGAATGCTCAGCTTATTCGTGCAGGAGGAACTTACAAGTATACTTATACAGCTCCTGCAACTTCGGGATGTACAGATAATAAAGCTGTCATTACCATTACCATAGGAGCATACGTTGGGGTTGGATCGGAAGTGACAGTTTGTAATGAAGATGACTCTTTTAATCTTTTTACGGCTTTTGACAGTAAAGTGATGGGGCCACATACAAACGGTAGATTTACTTACATTACAGGAGAGCCTGCCGAAAATCCGATAAAGATTGGGGGTATAAAAACCAAAACTACGCTTCGTTTTGTCTATACCGTACCCGCTGTGCTTGCCTGTTCTCCAGACGAAAAATCGACTAATCTTGAAGTTACAGTTTTGATAGCTCCAAAAGAAGGAAAACCGGCAGATCTAATTTTATGTGGAACTACTGATTTGGATGCATACACTGATTTAAATTTAAATGATCAGCTTACTGATGAAGACCCCGGTGGTACGTGGACAGGAATAGGAATAACTTCTCCTACAGATCATAATATTAATCTACAAGAATTGTTTGATGCGAACGGGCCTGGAGAATATGCTTACATTTATAAAGTTTTAGCAATTCCTGACAATAATATATGTCCTGATAAAGAAGCTACAGTAAAAATAACTCTTGAAAAAAGACTTGATTTTACAGGGGCTAAAATCGTAGTTAAAGATATCTGCGAATCGGAAATTGCGACAGCAACTTACTCGGCAAAAATTACACAGGGACCAGATCCTATTCCGAATGGCGAATATAAAGTTTCTTATACCGTTGTTGGGCCAGGAATATCTGTTTCAAATGCAAAGACCGCAAATTTTGTAAATGGAGAACTTAATTTTCCAATAGAAACAGCTTATTTTAATCGGGTTGGTAAATACAATATTACGGTCACCAATATAGTATCAACATCAAGTAAAGGAAAATGCGTTAACATTTTTAGTCCATTTGCAACTATTTTAACGATTTATCCGTTACCGCGATTGACGAATGCTTCATTAACAGCACTCGCAGTTTGTCAAAATGATGATGCAGTAATTCAAGTTACTGCACCCAATTTACTAGATGGAAATTATCGCATTTCTTATAATGTGAATGGAGATAATCTTGCTCTTGGTGAAACGGCAGAAATGCTTGCCGCTGGTGGAAAAGCCTCTTTTGTAGTTCCAGGAAACCTGAGCACCAGAAGCGGATTATCAGTAATTACCATTTATAGTATTACCAATATCACAAATCCTGCACCTCAATGCAGTAATACAGCAAATGTGGCCGGAAATCTAAATATAAATCCATTGCCAAATGCAGTAACTGTGGTTGCAAAAGTTAATGATTATTGTTTGAATGCTCCAGTTTCTGTAGCAGTTTCGGGATTAGGAAGCTTAACCAACGCCAGTATTTCTTATACATTGTCTGAAAGCAATTTTTCATCTGTTCAAACTATTACTAAAGCTGTAACAAATGGTAAATTAGATTTTATAATTCCGGCTGAATTGCTTTTAAATACAGGCGTCACAAAAATTACATTATTGAATTTAACCAGTACGGTTACAAATTGTGATGTAGACTTAATCAATGTTACAGATGATTTCATAATAAATCCAATTCCACCAGCGCCAATTGTTCTAGATCAAAATTTTTGTAAGGTTGATGAAGCGGTAATTGCTAATTTAGAACCGAAAGGAACTCAATATAAATGGTATAATTCGGCAACAGCAACAACACCGCTTGCTTCTGATTATGTTTTAAAAACAGAAGATTACTTCGTTAGAGAAACTTCTACAGCAGGCTGTGTTTCAGAACCTGCCAAGGTTACGGTAATTATTTACGATACTCCTGCACCGGAAATGAATGAAACGGCAGATTTTTGTGGATTGGCAAACCCAAAAATAAGTGATTTGTCTAATAAAACAAATGTTCCAACAACAGTAGCTTGGTATGATGCTGTAGATGGAAATCTATTGCCTTCAACCACAATGTTAGTTCATAATGCAACTTATTATGGATACGATTTGAATGAAGTAACACGATGTTTGTCAGATAATTATAAAGAAGTAAAAGTTTCACTTCAGGACTGTGAGGTTGCTCAATACGATTTTTTTATCCCAGACGGATTTTCTCCAAACGGAGATGGGGTAAACGATTCGTTTGTGATAAAAGATATTGAATTTTTATATCCAAATTATACACTTGAAATTTATAACAGATACGGAAACGGAATGTATAAAGGAGATAATAGTAAACCTGCTTGGGATGGCAAAAATTACGAAAAGAGCGGTATCGCAGCTGGTATTGCGCCCAACGGAGTTTATTTTTATGTACTGCATTTCAATAAAGACAATAAACCGCCCAAACAAGGCCGTCTTTATTTAAATCGCTAAACCACTTTTTACATTTTAATATAATTTTCAAATGAAAAAAATAATACTCGTTATAAATTTCCTTTTCTGTTTATCCATTTCTGCCCAGCAAGATCCCGAATACACGCATTATATGTACAATATGAGTGTAGTTAATCCGGCTTATGCTACAGGTATTCCTGCCATGATGAATTTTGGAGGATTGTACAGAACACAGTGGGTAGGGGCAGTTGGAGCTCCAAAAACATTTACATTTTTCGGTCACACCGCCATTTCAGATAAAATAGAAGCTGGTATCTCATTTGTCTCAGATGATATTGGAGATGGAGCCAAAAAGGAAAATAATGTTTATGCTGATTTTGCATACGTTTTAAAATTGGGCGGACAAAATAAATTATCATTGGGTTTAAAAGCAGGTTTTTCATCCATGCAGACCAATTTTAATGGTTTTCAATTCACAGATCCTCAAACCGATCTAGCTTTTGCAGAAAATATAAATGCAACAAAACCAAACATTGGAGTAGGAGCCTACTATTTTATAGATAATTTATATGTTGGATTATCTGTGCCAAATCTGCTGAAATCCAAATACATTGAAGAAAAGTCAGGGATTAATGCTTTTGGTTCTGAAGAAATACATACTTTTTTAACCGCAGGTTATGTTTTTCAGCTGAATGATGCATTGAAATTGAAACCCGCATTTATGTCAAAATTTGTAAAAGGCGCGCCAATAACGTTAGATATTACAGCCAATGTTCTGTATAATGAAAAATTTGAATTTGGAGCCGCCTATAGAATCGATGATTCGGTAAGTGCATTATTTAATATTAATGTTACGCCGACCCTAAGAGTGGGTTATGCTTACGATTATACGCTCACAAACTTCGGACAGTTTAATTCTGGAACACACGAAATCATGCTGTTGTTCGATTTAGACTTGTTAGGAAAAGGATTTGATAAATCACCAAGATTCTTCTAAAATGAAAAATATGAAAAAACTACTCGTTATTGTATTCGTATTTTCAATACAGTTTATAAGTGCCCAAAGTCAGGAGTTAAGCAGAGCAAAACGATTTTTTGACAAAACGTATTACAGTGAAGCTATTGTTTTGTACCAAAAATTAGCAGACGAAAAACCTTCGCAAGAAGTCATTAAAAATCTGGCTGATTCTTATTTCTATACAAACGATTTGATAAAAGCACAGCGATATTATCGTCTTTTGGTTTCAAGTTATAGTAATAATTTGGATCGAGAATATTATTTTAGATATGCGCAAACTTTAAAAGCAACAAATAGAGACGATGACGCAAATGCCAATTTAAAAGAGTATTATGCTAAATCTGCCAATTCTGAGGATCTTGCCAATTTTGAAAAAGACCTTAAAACTTTAGAAAATGTTACCGCAATCGGTAAGCGTTTTGAAATTAAAAACCTTGCTATAAATACCCCAAATTCTGAATTTGGAGCGGTGAAATACAAAGAAAATCTAGTTTTTGCAGGTGTTAAATTGAAGCCTGGTCTATTCGATAAAAAATACAAATGGGATAACGAAACCTATTTGAATTTGGTTTCAGTTCCGCTTAAAAACATTAATTCGGCAGATTCTATTGTTCATTATTTTGCTAAAGAATTGAAAACCGGAATGCATGAATCGAATGCTATTTTTACAAAAGATGGCAAAACAATGTATTTTACTCGAAACAATTCAAAAAACGGAAAAAAGAAAAAAGACGATAAGAAAATTTCAAATCTTCAGATTTTTAAAGCAGAATTGGTTGATGGAAAATGGACAAAAATTACATCGCTTCCATTCAATAGCCCGAATTATTCTGTTGAGCATCCGGCCTTAAGTCCAGACGAAAAAGTGTTGTATTTTGCTTCAGATATGCCTGGATCTTTAGGATCTTTTGATATTTATTCGGTTAATATCAATAAAGGTGCATTTGATACTCCAAAGAATTTGGGTCCACAAATTAATACCAATAAAAGAGAGCAGTTTCCTTTTGCCTCGGCAGATAATAAATTATATTTTTCTTCAGACGGACATTTAGGCTACGGATCTTTGGATGTTTTTGTTTCTGAAATAAATGGAAACGAATATTCAAAAGCTGTAAATATTGGACTTCCTTTAAATTCTAATTTAGATGATTTTGCGTTTAATATCGATTCTAATACCAAAGAAGGATTTTTTGCATCAAATAGAGAAGGAGGAAAGGGAAGCGATGATATTTATCAATTTAAAGAAATAAAAGATTTAATTGTTGAAGATTGCAAACAGTTTATTGCTGGAACCATTACAGATATTGATACGAAATTGGCTTTAGAAAATGCAACGGTACTATTGCAGGATTCAGAAAATAAAACTTTAAATACTATTACAACTTCGGCTGACGGAAAATTTAGTTTTACTGTTGCTTGTGAGACTTCGTATAAAATTAGTGCTTTCAAAGAAAATTATACTAACGCATCAAAAGTACTGACATTAGACAAAACAAGAGATAAGGTTAACGATGGTTCTTTGGCATTAAAATCTTTAGAAGCAATCAAACAAGAAGAAAAACAAATTGCTGAAAACAAGAGAAAGCAAGAAATTTTTATTGAAGAAGAGAATAAGAAAAAAGAAGCTTTGGTTGCAATTGAATTAAAAGAAAAAGAAAAAAAGGCCAAAGAAGCTGCAATTGTTGCCGCTGAAATCAAAAAGAACGAAAAAGTAAAAGACATTTTAGCAAAAGAAAAAGATGTTGTAAAAGACAAAGACCGATTAATCATTAAAACAGATCCGATTTATTTCGATTATGATTTGTGGTACATCCGTAAAGAATCCAAAGTGATTTTAGGCAGAGTTGTAGAACTAATGAAAAAATATCCTGAAATGGTAATCGAAATTGGATCGCATACCGATTCAAGAGGAAACGAAAAATACAATGCCGATTTATCTCAGAAAAGAGCCAATTCAACAAGAGAGTTTATCATACAATCTGGTATAGATGCCAAAAGAGTTTCTGCAAAAGGTTATGGTGAATCAGTGCCAATTATAAAATGTAAAACAGATGAATCGTGCTCAGAAGAAGAACACGAATTGAATAGAAGATCTGAATTTGTAATCAAAAATTTATAAAATTATAGTAAGAAAAAAATCTTTTTTCTTTAATTTTATAGTAGTATCAATAAAATAGAAAAATTATGAGAAATCTAGCCTTATCTTGTTTGCTTTTATCCTTTGTAGGATTGCAAAGCTGTAAAAATGAAGAAAAACAAAAAGCCGCTGAAGCTGTAAAAGCAGAAGTTGAAACAGTAGTTAGCACTGCTTGCTACAAAGCAATTTATGAAAAGGATACAATAGATTTAAAATTGAATACTTTAAAGAGTGGAAAATTAACTGGAGATATGATTATGAGAGTTGCTCCTTCAACTGTTAGAACAGGAGAAGTTGCGGGTGAGTTTCATGGTGATACTTTATTTGTAGATTATACTTTTAAAGACAATGTGAATGGAGAAAAAACATTCAAAAACCCAATGGCTCTTTTAAAACGTAACAATCAGCTTATTTTAGGAAACGGAACCATGCAGACAACAATGGGAGTTACTTATCTAGTAAAAGATAAACCAATTGATTTTGAAAGCGTAAAATACAAGTTTGATTCTGTCGAGTGCGCTGCAAAGTAATAAAGAAGAAAGATTTGAGAAGCAAGATGTTGTTTCTCTATGTAGATAAAGAGAAAAGATTTTAGAAGGAAGATATTTCTCTGTAAAAGTAAAAAGCCGTTTCTAGATTTAGAAACGGCTTTTGTTATTTTAGGTTTTTTAATTCTTATTGAACTTCACCTTTAATTTTAAGGGCTACTCTTCCATCAGGATAGTTTACTGCATTTGTCTCAACAGTAATTGTTTTACGAATTGGCCCTGCAACCATATTATATTTTACATCGATTTTTCCTTTTTTGCCCGGCAAAATGGCTGCGGCAGGTTTAGTAACAACGATTGAACTTACTGTAGATTCTGCACCGGTAATTAATAAAGGAGCATCTCCGGTGTTTGTAAATTCAAAGGAACGAAGTCCATTGTCACCTTTAGAAATTTTTCCATAATCAATTGTATTGTCTGGGGCTGCAAATTCAATTTTTGGGCCGTTTTGTGCATAACTTACTGCGCTAAACAATAAGGCTGCAATAAAAGAGGCTGCATTTTTCATATGAAATCTTTTTTTTAATTGTAAGTAAATATACATTCTTTTAATTAACACACAAATTATTATTTCTCTTTTTATAGTCTACTTAATTATTTACTTTTGCTGTCAGTTATAAATACAAAAATTGAACCATTTTTTTGTTTAACTGTTTAATCGTTTATTTGCTTAATCGTTGAGATTGATTTATAAATGATTTTTATAAACAGAAAATAAGAAAACAAATCAATTTGAAATTCGATGATCAAAACCGATTAACGGTTAAACAAATTAACGATTAAACAACCCTAGTAAATGACAATTCCAGCACAATTTGACGCTAAGACGATTGAGAGTAAATGGTATGATTACTGGATGAAAAACAACTATTTTCATTCAGAACCAGATCATAGAACACCGTACACCATTGTAATTCCGCCGCCAAACGTCACTGGAGTCCTTCACATGGGACATATGTTGAATAATACGATTCAGGATGTTTTAATTCGTAGAGCACGTCTTAAAGGATTTAACGCTTGTTGGGTTCCTGGAACAGACCATGCTTCTATTGCTACTGAAGCAAAAGTGGTAGCAAAATTAAAAGCAGAAGGAATCAATAAAAACGATTTGACCCGCGAAGAATTCCTGAAACACGCTTGGGAATGGACAGATAAATATGGTGGAACAATCTTAGAACAGCTTAAGAAATTAGGTGCTTCTTGCGATTGGGAACGCACTAAATTTACGATGGACCCAGATATGTCTGCATCTGTAATTAAATCATTTGTAGATTTATACAACAAAGGATTAATTTACAGAGGATACCGTATGGTTAACTGGGATCCAGAAGCAAAAACTACGCTTTCTGACGAAGAGGTAATTTATGAAGAACAACAAGGAAAACTATTTTTCTTAAAATATAAAATCGAAGGTTCAGAAGATTTCTTAACGATTGCTACAACTCGTCCAGAAACTATTTTTGGAGATACTGCAATCTGTATCAATCCGAATGATGAGCGTTTTACACATTTAAAAGGTAAAAAAGCGATCGTTCCGATTTGCGGAAGAGTAATTCCAATTATTGAAGACGAATATGTTGATGTAGAATTTGGAACAGGATGTTTGAAAGTAACGCCTGCTCACGACATGAATGATAAAACGTTAGGAGAAAAACACAACCTAGAAATCGTTGATATTTTTAATGAAGACGCAACTTTAAATAGTTTCGGATTACATTATCAAGGAAAAGACCGTTTTGTAGTTCGTACAGAAATTGCAAAAGAACTAGAAGAAATTGGAGCTTTAGCAAAAACAGAAACACACTTAAATAAAGTGGGAACTTCTGAAAGAACAAAAGCGGTAATCGAACCAAGATTATCAGACCAATGGTTCTTGAAAATGGAAGAATTAGTAAAACCAGCAATTAAGTCAGTTTTAGAAACAGGAGAAATTAAATTACATCCAAAACGTTTCGAAAACACTTATGCACATTGGTTAAACAACATACGCGATTGGAATATTTCTCGTCAATTATGGTGGGGACAACAAATTCCAGCGTATTATTACGGAGATGGAAAAGAAGATTTTGTAGTTGCAGAAAACATCGAAGATGCGCTAGCATTAGCAAAAGAAAAAACATCTAACAGCTCACTTACAACATCTGACTTAAAACAAGATGTTGATGCATTAGATACTTGGTTTTCATCTTGGTTATGGCCAATGTCAGTTTTTGGCGGAATCATGGATCCAGAAAGTCCAGACTTTAAATATTACTATCCAACAAACGACTTGGTGACAGGTCCGGATATTTTATTTTTCTGGGTGGCGAGAATGATTATTGCAGGTTATGAATATGCAGGTGAAAAACCATTTACAAACGTATATTTGACTGGTTTAGTTCGTGATAAACAACGTCGTAAAATGTCTAAATCATTAGGGAATTCTCCTGATCCTTTAGACTTGATCGATGCTTTTGGAGCTGACGGTGTTCGTGTGGGATTGCTTTTAAGTGCTTCTGCAGGAAATGATATTATGTTTGATGAAGAATTATGCAGTCAAGGAAAAGCATTCTCAAATAAGATTTGGAATGCCTTCAAATTGATTAAAGGTTGGGAAGTTTCTGAAACGATCGCACAGCCAGAATCATCAAAAGTGGCAATCGAATGGTACGAAGCGAAATTACAGCAGACTTTGGTTGATATTGAAGATAATTTCGAGAAATACAGAATTTCAGATTCTCTTATGGCAATCTATAAATTGGTTTGGGATGATTTCTGTTCTTGGTTCTTAGAAATGATTAAACCTGCTTACCAACAGCCAATTGATAGCGTAACTTTCGCGAAAGCGATCGAAATGTTAGAAAACAACTTGAAGTTATTGCACCCATTTATGCCTTTCTTGACAGAGGAAATTTGGCAGTTAATTGCTGAAAGAACTCCAGAAGAAGCTTTAATTGTTTCGACTTGGCCAGAAGTAAAACCATTTGACGCTAAATTGATTGCTGATTTTGAAAACTCAATTGAAGTAATTTCGGGAATTAGAACAATCAGAAAAGATAAAAATATTCCGTTTAAAGATGCAATCGAATTAAAAGGAATCAACAGCGAGAATGTTTCTACTTATTTTGATTCAATTATAACAAAATTAGGAAACGTTTCTGCTTTCGAATATGTTTCTGAAAAAGTAGACGGCGCATTGTCTTTCCGTGTAAAATCAAATGAATATTTCATTCCGATTACAGGAAACATCGATATTGAAGCTGAAATTGCAAAACTGACAGAAGAATTAAATTATACAAAAGGATTCTTGAAATCTGTAGAAGCGAAACTTTCAAATGAGAAATTCGTAAACGGAGCTCCAGAGAAAGTCCTTAATTTAGAAAAACAAAAACAAGCTGACGCTCTAGCAAAAATTGCTACAATTGAGCAGAGTTTGGCTGGTTTGAAATAAGAATCAGATTTTTCTAATTTATAAAATTAAACCCGACAGGTTTCCAAAACCTGTCGGGTTTGTTGTTTTTTATAGCCAACTAATTCACGAATTTTATTTTGATAATCGTGGGATAAAACAATGATTTACTAAGTTATTTTGCCTGTTTGCTTTCGTTTGGGGCGTGACTATTTTTTTTTCAAAACTTCAGGTATTTAAATGGTGCTAATTGAATTATAATTGAACTTTAAACAAAAATCCCAAGATTTTTCTATTTCCAGAGAAACATAAAATCTTGGGATAAATAAAAAAACATCTAATTCAATATTTTAGAACTTGTAACGCAGACTTGTCATAACCTGACGAGGAGCGATTGGGTTAACACTATAATTTTCGTGAACAGTATAGTTTAATTCGTTTGTAATGTTTGATAGTTTGCAAAGAATAGAGAATTTTCTCCATGTATATCCAGCTGAAACATCAATAGTTGTATAGCCATCGATTGGAATTTCTCTATGGTAGATTCCATCAGGATATTTAACAAGATCTGTACTGTATTGATCGTTCCATCCGCCTAAACGATCACCGATGTAATTTCCTATTGCCCCTAAAGATACTCCTTTAAAGAAACCGTCTTGTACAGTATAAAAGAAGCTTAAGTTTGCAGTGTTTGCTGGAGTTCTAACTAAACGATCACCTTCTATAAAACTTCCGTTTAAACCAGATGTTTTAGTATAACGCATATCGTTATAGCTGTAACCAGCGATAATGTTTAAGCCTTCAATTGGTCTTGCAGTAACATCAATTTCGATACCTTTACTTTTAGTTTCACCACTTAAAACTTTAATGTTTGTATCTGAGTTTAAACTTCCGTCAGCTTTAAATTCAGCTGTTTGAGCTAGATTGCTGTTTACGATTTGATAAACAGTAACATTTGTGCTTAATAATCCTTGTAAGAAGTCGGTTTTAATACCAGCTTCATATTGATCGATAATAGATGGCTCAATTGGTTTTAAATCCGCTGTAGTTCCCGTGTTTGGAGTAAATGAAGTAGAGTAGCTACCAAATATAGAAACATCTTTTCTCGGTTGGTATATTAACCCAAATTTTGGAGAAAATGCATTGTCTAATTTTTTAGCACCAACTGTTGGAACAGCATTTTCGGGGCTTACTGTTTGTACTTTATTAGCATAAGTTTCTTTGTAAGTTGTAACCTGAGCTTCCTGCCATGACCAACGTACACCTGCCAATACTTTGAATTTTTCAGTAATTGAAATCAAATCTTGGAAATAAACACCAAAACGATTCGTTTCTGTTTTTGCAATTTGAGTTGCTCTTGCGTTTGGAATATCATTTCTTTGTGTTGACGGATCAAAATTGAAAAGATTGATAGTGTCATAATTTGCTGGATCAAATGCAAAAGTATAAGCTGTTGCAAATGAGTTTTCCCAGTCTGCACCAGTAAAAATTTGATGTCTTACAGATCCTGTATTAAAGTTTCCTTGAAGGCTTAACTGGTCTCCTAAGATTTGTTCTGAGTTGTCATTTTGAACCAATGGTCTTGTCCAGTCTCCATTATCTTTTACAGATGATAATTGTGCTGTAGATTTTGAAGCTCTATCATAATTTTGGAAAGAAGAATTAAAGTTTAATTTCCAGTTTTTGTTAAAATCGTGATTTAATAATACAGAAGCACTAGAAGATTTAGTTGTACCATTAGACCAAAGCGCTCCGTAGAATGTCTGACGAGGTAAATCAAGAATTTGTGTTCCAATAATTCCTGTTCCAAAGTCAGGAGTCCAATCTGCAGACAAATAATCTCCTTGTACTGTAATTTGTGTTTTAGGGCTAATTACAAAAAGCAACGATGGATTAATGTATAAACGCTCGTTTTTTACAACATCTCTAAAGCTTTCTGAATTCTCGTAAGAACCATTAAGTCTAAATGCGATTGATTTAGTCAAACCTCCATAAAAATCAAAAGCAGGTTTGTAATAAGAAAAGCTTCCTATTTGCATTGATACCTCGCCACCACTTTTAAATTGAGGAGTTTTGGTTACTAAGTTTACAATTCCTCCTGGAGCCACATTTCCAAATAATAGGGCAGAACCCCCTTTTAGAAACTCTACTTTATCTAAACCAGAAACATCAGGAATTGATCCTGCATTGTATCGGAATCCATTTTTGAACATATTATTAGCAGATAAATCGTAACCTCTAGAAAAGAATGATTCCTGAGCGCCACCGCGAGAAGAACCAACATAAACACCGTTGGCATTTTTAAGAACTTCACTTAATCTGATGGCTTGCTGTTGTTCGATTACTTCAGAACCGATAACTTGTATCGTTTGAGGATTGTCCATTGGTTTTAATCCAGAACGAACTGCTGTTACAGGTTTTGGTTCTTTTGTTTTGGTAACCACAACCTCGTTAAGAATTTCTCCTTTTTTATTTTTTACAGTATCATTAACTGAAGAAGTAGTCTCATTGCTTGAGTAATCTTGGCCGTAAGAGACAAAACTTAATAATCCTAATGCAAATAGTAAATTATATTTCATGGTGTTTATTTAGATTCAATAAAAATTATCGAGTGCAAATATAAATAGACAAAGTCTTTAACAGGAAATTATGAAGCGATTTTCTTTATTAAAACTTACTTATTCTTTTCTTAAGATTTGCTTAAGTATTTTCTAATGTTATTTTAATTTAGTATAAATAGTAACAAAAAATCCTTGCTAAGGAGCAAGGATTTTAAATTGAAATTAAAATCTAAGAATGAGATTGACTGAAATTATTTTACAGCAATTTGATACGTTGCCATTTTCCAGATTTCATCGTATTTTTTTCCATTATGTTCGCCAGACGATTTATCTGTATGCGCATATTCTACCATATAATTTCCAGACCAGATTGGTGTAAAAGAGAATTCTCCTTTATCGTTTGTCCATAATTCTTTTTCCCATCCGTTTGGAGCAATTACTTTGATTTTTGTTTGTTTAGCAATAGCTCCTTCGTAAGAAGCAACTCCAGTGATTTTACTGTCTTTTTTTGCGACATCTGCATTTTCTGAGAAAACAGCAATCTTGTTTGTGTTAGAAGCAATATTGTTTCCTGTAGCTTTGTTTCCAACAACAACAGTTGCACTAGAATTGTAATCTAGTTTCATCGTGCCATAAACATCTTTTACAGTATGATGCATAACAATTGTATAAACTCCGTCTTCATCTGGTGTAAAGAAAGCCTGGTATTTATTGTCTAAAGCTTTAGAAGTTAATTTAACCTCTTTTTTGGATGGAGAAATTACAACTAAAGAAAAATCCTTTAAATCAGAAAACCATTTATCTGCTTTTGTAATATCGTTATCAGAGAATTCTCCAAAATAAACGGAAATTTCTTGAGCTTTTCCTTTTGTTCCTGTTGCCTTAGTTTCTATCCAAAGGGCGTGAGCAAAAAGCTGAGGTGCAGCAAAAAGCATTAAAAATAAAAAGCTTAGTGTTTTTAAAGTATTTGATTTCATAAGATCAAGTTTAAAGTATAGAATTATATTTTCCACAAACATAAGTCTTATTTAGAATAAATAAAAATAAAACATAAAAAAAAACCTCGAAATACATTTTAAATTGTATAGATTTCGAGGTTTTAGAAAATATTTGAATAGGAAAACTAAAGTCTTACTGTTAGGTTTACTAAGAAGTTTGCAGGAGCTTGAGCCATTCCATAAGAATCCCAATACTTTGTGTTTGTCAGGTTGTTGAATTTAACGCCAAGTCTCCATACTGGTCTGTCGTAAAATACAGTTGCACTGTAAATTGAATAAGAAGGAGCATAAAAACTTTCATCTTCAAATTTATACTGTTTGTCTACATAATTTCCTCCCAAACCAAATCCTAAATTTTTTAGTGTGTTTTGAAATTTATACGAAACCCAGAAATTGACAACATTTTCTGGTGCACCGCTAGCCTTGTTGCCTTCAATTGAGGCATCAGACGATTTGACGATGCGGTTGTCATTATAAGCATAACCAGCTGTCAAGTTTAAGCCGTTTATCGGATTGGCAATAAATTCAAAATCAATTCCTTTACTTACTTGTTTTCCGTCCTGAATATTATATCCATCAGGATTTGTTCTTGTAGCATTATCAATTGTAATGTTGTAGTAGCTAATTGTTGTGCTTAATTTTTTATTAAATCCTTCTACTTTTACACCACCTTCATATTGATTGGCATAAATTGGCTTTAAGATTAATATAGATCCGTCTGGCTGATTTACAGGTCCAGCATTTTGAAAACCATTCATATAATTTCCAAATAAAGAAACCTGTTCTTTAACCAGTTCATAAACCAAACCTAATTTTGGAGACAAAGCAGTTTGGTTGTATCCATCAGTATCTTCCAATTTTTTCTGAACAAAGTTGTCTAGACGAAGACTTAACATTGCCGATAAGCGATCTGTAAAACTAATTACATCTGAAGCATAAACACTAAAAGTCTGCTCATTTGGAACACCAAATTGCATTTCCTTCAATTTCGGATCTACATCGCTTTTTCGAATTGGTTCGAAAGCTGTCGTTACGTCAATTTCATCTAAAACTTGTGTTGTGGCATATTTAAAAGTGCCTTTTGTAAATCTGTAATTAACGCCCGCTAAAAGTTTATGTTTGATGCTTCCCGTAGAAAACTCGCCATTAATATTTTCTTGAAAATTGGTGAAGTTATTATGAATTGCGCCAAAACGCGATACCATTCTTTGAACTTCTGTTGGCGATTTCCATGCAGTGTAGTATTGATAACTATGATCTACACGTTCGTCTACCAATGAGAATAGTGTTGTAGATTTCCAGTTGTCAGAAATTTTATATTCTGCTTGAGCAAATATTTTAGGAGAAGTTGTTTTAGCATCAAGATCATCTGCAAATAAACTCGTTCTGTAATCTACTTTTAGATCTGTTGGGTTGGTAAGCCCTTCCGCATAAGAGCGTCCGTAAGTAGGGCGTGTGTTATTGGTGTTGAAAATCTCTGTGTCCAAACTCAACGTTAATCTATCGGTTGCTTTATAAATAATGCTTGGTGCAAATAAGACAGTTTTATTAAAACCATAATTTAAGAAGCTGTTTTCTGTATTGGCCGAAGCGTTCATTCTAAACAAAACTTTTTTATTCTGAGTCAAAGGCATATTAAAATCTACCGCAACGCGCTGCAGCCCAAAGCTTCCTCCAGTATAAGATATCTCTGTTTTGCTAGTTTCAAAAGGCTTTTTGGTAACCAGGTTTACAACTCCTCCAAATGAAGAAACAGAAGAACCAAACAAAGTTCCAGAAGGACCTTTTAGCACTTCAATTCGCTCGGCATTATCAATTGAGATTGAGCTTCGTCCAGAAAGAGTTTCCATTCCGTTTCGTGCGTTTACACCTGTACTGAATCCTCTAAAACTAATTTCAAGTCCACCAGACGGATATATTTTTGATATCGCACCAGTAGCATTTTGCACTGCGCTTCTTATGTCTACCGCAATTTGCTCTTGTAATAGTTCTTTGTGAATAACATTGTAAACCTGTGGATTTTCAAGATTCTTTAACGGCATTCTAGCAACATAATCGGTCTTTTTTGATAAATTGCTTTTCTTGCCATTTACGACCACTTCATTCAATTCTTTATTAGAAACCTTTAATTGTAAATTAGTGGTAATGGTTTCATATTCAGTGACAATTATTTCTCTTTCAAGCGTTTCATAGCCCGATAGAGATACTTGTATAATGTAAGTGCTGGGTTTTACTCTGTTAAATTCAAAACCGCCGCCGTCATTAGAAACGGTGCCGTATTTCGTATTTTTAAGAATAATATTGACACCGGCAGCGGCATCGCCATCAGATGTTGTGATTGTTCCTTTTATTTTTCCGTGGTTTTGTGCAAAGGCAGATAAAAACGAAAATAGTAAACTGACTGAAAATAGAAAACGCGTAGTTTTCAAATGGAGGTAATTCATTATTATTTTAAATTGGTTTATAATTATTAATTTTATTTAGAATAAATAAAAACAATGCAAATGTAAAAATTAAAATAGTTTTAACAATTTTATTTTTTTCTCATTTAGTGTCGAAATTGTTAAATGTTGATTTTATAGAGATTAATCAAAATTCTTATTAGAACTTGTAGTGGGATAAACTTTAAAAAGGCTTAATTTTGCAGTCTGAAAAACGATTTCATGATTTTACCATTCTTTAAAAAGATTCAAAATACGCCTCGAGGATATCGTATTGCCAATACAGTTTTTTTCTTTCTTTCTGGTTTTGGCTATTCTTCTTGGGTTTCGAGAATCCCACATATACAAGCCCAATTGAAATTATCTGAAGCCGAATTTGGAGCCGTTTTATTTGCTTTTCCAATCGGTTTAATGTTGACAATGCCCTTTACGGGAAAACTGTTAAACAAATACAGTAGTCGATATATTATGCTGCTTGGTGCGGTAATGTTCAATGTGGCTTTGTCTTTGCCAGGTTTGGCGGCATTTGTCTGGCAATTAGTCATTATACTTTTGTTCTTTGGAGCCTCTCGTAATATTTTCAATTTATCTATAAATGCACAATCTCTTGAAGTGCAGAAATTATATCCAAAATCGATTATTACGCGTTTTCATGCAGTTTGGAGTATTGCCGTTTTTTCGGGAGCGGGATTAGGCTATGTAATGGTAACACAGAAAATTGCGCCATCACATCATTTATTGGGAGTGAGTATTTTTATGCTGGCGCTGACAGCTTGTTTCTATCCGATGAGTATTCACAACGAACCTGTTCCAGTTAAAAAGAAGTTTTTCTCAATGCCAGAAAAAAATCTGGTAAAATTTTCCCTGATCTGTTTCGTTTCTATGGCTTGCGAAAATACGATGTACGACTGGAGCGGAATTTATTTCGAAAATATCTTAAAAGCTTCTCCAAAATTAACCAGCGCTGCGTTTGTGTTTTTTGCTTCGGCAGTAACTTTAGGGCGTATTTTTGGGGATTATGGCGTAATGAAATTTGGAACTAAAAAAATCCTGCTTTATAGCGGAATCTTAATAACGGCTGGTTTTGGTCTTTGTTTTGTCTTGCCGTATGCGTATCCAACAATTTTCGGTTATGTTTTAATCGGATTTGGGGTTTCTTGCGTGGTTCCGTTAGTATTTAGCATTGCCGGAAGATCTTCAAACTTAAGCAGCGGTTCGGCCTTAACTTCTATATCAACAATTGGTTACCTCGGATTTTTATTAGTTCCGCCAATGGTTGGTTTTATTTCTGAATATCTAAGCATGAAATGGGCGTTTCTTATTATGGCACTTCTAGGTATTCTGATGATTTTTATGGTGAACAAGATCGGGGAGAATGAGTAGTTTTTAAAGTACTAAGTAAGTTCTAGAGTTTAGCAAACCGTTTTATTTATTATTTTGCATTAAACAAGCTTTCAATTTGGATTCTTTCAGCAAAAGTTTCAAGATTTAAGTCTGAAGATATATTATTAAAGAGTATCTTAACTTTTTGCGCATTTTCTGGGTGAATGATTTTACAATTTATAAAATCATGATCATTTAGATATTCTCCAAAAGTTGATAATAATTTTTCTCTGGAAATTAAAGTATTTTCTTTCTTTGTTTTAAACCATTTTTTTTGAACTTTAGTCAATAAAAAATAATCTGCATTAGGAATTACATTTGGAATATGTTCAGTCCAGCTTGAAACGGTGATAACATCATTGTTTTCTTTTGTTTTGAAAAAAAACATTTTAGGAACAAAATAAGCGTTCCCTAACTTTTGTTGAATTAAATTTCGGTTAGCATTATAATTCCAAATTTGATTTGATTTTTCAATGTCTAAATAACTGTTTTGTTCTGAAAAATGGCTTGAACTTGCATGTAAATTTGTGTTATTCCAATTGTTAAACAATTCTTTTTGATTCGGCTTGTATGGTTTGTCATTTTCAGATTGCGGATTGAAAACATATAAGTCTAAATCATTTACTAGTTTATCTATAAATTCGAATGCTTCGATTCCGAAGAAACTTGGTCGAAGAAAATTTAGATTGAAGGAAATATTTACATCTTTGAAATCTTCAAAATTTTCAAAATTTTCAGAATCGTTATTATTTTCTTTTTCTGTTTTTTCGAAAGTAAAATATACTTCTGTATCAGAATTATGAAAAAACCATTGATTATTTTCTTTTGGAACTAATTCTGAGGATAAAAAATTCTCAATTTCATTATCAGTTATAGGACTTCCTTTAGTTTTGAAAAAATATAAATCGTAGCTCATCTTTAAATTAATAATATTTATTATTTCTTCGCCATCACAAACTTCTCAGAACTCGGTTTTCCGTTAAGATTTCCAGAAATCTCTGCTGTCAAAGTATTGTTTGCACTTTTTGTATAAGTGATTTTTTGAGGATAATCGTGTTTCGGATTTTCGAAAACCAATTGTTTATCTGATTCAGAAGTAGAAGGGAAGAAAACCGGTTTGTCGTCGTTTTGCCCCTTTACAGTTGCTTTGTAAGTTAGCGTTTCGCCTAACTGAGCCAAAACAATAGTTTCAAAATGCAAAGTGTCTTTTCCTTTAATAAAATAAGAAGAAGCGCTAAAAGTACTGTCGTTTAGTTTTTGCCAATTTTCAGACAAAACACCTTCAGGAGATTTATTTTCCCAGTTCCCGATTAACCAGTCGGCTTTTTTGATTTTATCTTTTTCAACCGTTTCTTTTTTCTGGCAGGAAACTGCGGCTAATACAAGAGCTAAAAGAGTAATTTTCTGAAACATATTTATGAGATTTTGGGTTTGGTAATATGCTACTAAAGTATGAATTTTTTTTTAGCCACGAATTCACGAATTTTTTTCTGAAAAACCGTATTGTTAGTTTGCCACAAATTACACGAATTTTCGCGAATTTCTTTTTTTTATATCTGCCACAGATTAAAAAGGATTAAAATGATTCTTTACTCAGTGTATTTCTCCAATAATTGCACAAATTTTTTCTCGCAGATTTAGCAGATTTGACAGATTTTTAGAATGCAGAGTATAAAATAAATCTGCTGAATCTGCTAAATCTGCGTGAGACAAAATCATTTTAATCCTTTTAATCTGTGGCAAATAATATAGACACAGTAATTTTCAAAAAATAATTCGTGGAAATTCGTGGCAGAAAAATCAAATGCTAGCGCTCAAAATAGAATAAACCAATTCCTTAGTCGGTTTTTGGTCTTGCAGTTTTGCTCGAACTTCATCAAAAGTCACTTTAAAATCACAGCCCGATTTGTATTCAGCACAGCCATAAGCCGTTTTGCCTTTTAGAATAGTTCCTTTTTTACATTTCGGACAAGTCAAAGCATCTGAACTTTCTTTTGTTTCGGCTTTTTTATCTATTTTCTTTGGCTCTAATTTCAGTTTGTAATTTTCTTCAAAACGAATTAAACCCTCAACCGTTCCAGAATCGGTTTTAAAGCCTTTTATATTTACTGTAGAACCTTTCTGAACCAATCTTAAATACTGACTTTCCGTAATTTTTTTATCGTGAAAAACAAAAGGCAACACAAAATCACAGCCCGATTTGTATTCGCTGCAACCAAAAGCCGATTTTCCTTTCAGTATATTTCCTTTTTGACATTTCGGACATGTTTCTGCCGAAATTCCAGCCGCTTTCTTTTTCTCTTTTTCTGCTTTTACAACAGGTTTCTGAATCGTTGCAGCATGTGAAATATTGGCATGTTTGGTTTCGCTTCGAACTTCATAAACCAAAGCTTCCACCATATGCTTCATGTTTCGGATAAACGCAGCAGCAGTAAAAGTACCTTTTTCAATATCTTTCAGTTGTTTTTCCCAAGTTCCAGTAAGTTCTGCCGATTTCACCAATTCGTTCTGAATCGTATCAATCAATTGAATTCCTGTTAAAGTGGGCAAAACCTGTTTTTTATTTCGAACAATATACTGGCGTTTGAAAAGTGTTTCAATAATATTCGCACGAGTTGACGGACGACCGATTCCGTTTTCTTTCATCAATTCACGTAAATCTTCATCATCAACCTGTTTTCCTGCGGTTTCCATGGCACGCAGTAAAGTAGCTTCGGTAAACTGATTGGGCGGTTTGGTTTCTTTTTGAAGGAAAGAAGGTTCATGCGGGCCTTTTTCGCCCACAGTAAAACTCGGCAATAAATCGGGTTCTTTTTCTTTCGCATTCGGATCTTCAAAAACAACGCGAAAACCTTTCTTCAAGATTTCTTTTCCAGTTGCTTTAAAAGTCACATCAGCAGCTTTTCCGATTACGGTCGTGTTGGCAACCAAACAATCATCATAAAAAACGGCAATAAAACGTCTGGTAATAATATCATAAACCTGCTGTTGATTGAACGGCAGATTATTTTGAACTCCCGTTGGAATAATCGCATGGTGATCGGTTACTTTTTTATCATTAAAAACTTTTGGCGATTTCTTGATTTTTTTCTCCAAAACAGGCTGAGTCAATTCAGCATAATTGGTTAATTTCTGCAAAATACTCTGTACTTTCGGATAAATATCATTGGGTAAAAAAGTGGTATCTACTCTGGGATAAGTGATTACTTTCTGCTCGTACAAAGTCTGTGCGATTTTTAGTGTTTCTTCAGCCGAAAATCCGAATTTTTGGTTGCAATATACCTGTAAACCTGTTAAGTCGAAAAGCTTTGGAGCATATTCGTTTCCGTTCTTTTTATCTACAGAAACAATTTCGAAATCACTTTCTTTAACTTTCGCTGCTATAATTTGTCCATCTTCTTGGTTTAGAAAGCGGCCTTCTTCATAACTAAAAAGTGTTTCTCTATATAAAGTCTGCAATTCCCAATAAGGTTGAGGTTTAAAGTTTTCGATTTCTCTAAAACGATCCACAACCATTGCCAGCGTTGGAGTCTGCACGCGTCCAATAGATAAAACCTGTTTGTAGCCACCATGTTTTACGGTATACAAACGTGTGGCATTCATTCCTAATAACCAGTCGCCAATAGCTCTAGAAAACCCGGCGTAGTATAAATTATCGTAATTGGCTGATGGCTTTAAGTTTTCAAAGCCTTCTTTGATTGCTTCCGTTGTAAGTGACGAAATCCATAAACGCTGAATCTCGCCTTTATAATGCGCCTCGTTCATTACCCAGCGCTGAATCAATTCTCCTTCTTGTCCAGCATCCCCGCAGTTGATAACCACTTCGGCTTTCTCAAAAAGGCTTTTAATGATTTTAAACTGTTTCTGAATTCCCGAATTCTGAACGACTTTGGTTTCAAATTTCTCAGGAAGCATGGGCAGATTGTTCAAATCCCAGCTTTTCCAGTGCGGTTTATAATCATTGGGTTCTTTTAAGGTGCATAAATGCCCAAAAGTGTAAGTCACGGCATAACCATTGCCTTCGTAATAACCATCGTGCTTGGTATTGGCACCTAAAACAGATGCAATTTCACGCGCTACACTTGGTTTCTCGGCAATACAGACCTTCATTTTTTCCTTTCTTGATTAATAGGCGAAAGTAGGGAATTTTGAAGAAAGGGGCAAAGGTTGTTAGTAACAAAGAGACAAAGACATTTTAGCATCCTCTTTTATTTATAAGAATTGACGTTGATCTAATGCATTCTTTTTTGCTTCAATTGGGCAAGAGAGCAAGGATATTTTTTTGAATGAAAATATTTAATAATAAGAAAAGAAGTAAGAGGATAAATTTTATAACTTCGGCGCTTAATTCGATCCTACTATACTAATACCACAACCAATAAGAAATATGAATATCAATCAGTTTAAAAAGCACTTTTATTGTTTTTTTATTTTATTACTATTTATTAATTGCTCCAATGATGAAGATCCAATTCCTGAAAATGCAGTATTCGAGCCACAAACCGAATTAATAAGTTTAGAAGGAAATCAAAACCAGTTAGAGGTACATTGGAAACCTGTTTTCATAGAAAAATTTAAGAGTTATAAAGTCTATCGATTTGATACTTATAATAATGAATCTTTTAGACCAGAAGGAGTTGTAGGTTTGGGAGAGCTTGTATTTGAAGCTACAAATAATAGGACTACAAGTTTTATCGACACAAAAGTGCCCTATAATTCTTTTGTAATGTATGCTGTTGTTACAGAATACTTGAATGAAGAAAAGAATGTTATAGCTGTAGTAAGTAAAAACCATTTATCTTTCGAAAATAAGGATTTATCATTTGCAATTACATCTGTAGAAAAGTCAGCAGATGGGAGTTTGAAAGTAACCTGGGATAGAGATTCTAATGCTGGTTTTGAAAGTTATACAGTTTATGCCTTGAGTAGTCCGTTTTTATCTCATGAAGATGTTATGAATAATAAAAATAAACTTAAGAGTATTACTATTCAAAACGAAAATAGTATTTCTGATACTGTTCAATATACAGATCAAATAGTATATTATGCCGTGTCTAAAGTTATAAATGGAAAAACAATTTGGAGCAAAAATTTAGGAATGATAGATAATCCTAGAAGTTTGAAATTTAGACCTGGGCAAACATTTAAAAATCCATACGTTGAAAATGAGGTGATCATTATTAATAAGGAAGGAGAAATTGTGTTTTACGATATAAATTCCCTCACCAGTACTAAGATTTCAACAAATGGCTACATATTCTTTTGCTCTATTGGTGAGTATAATGGAGTGAAAGACTTATATGTTCCAAGTATAAATGGAAATGTCTTTTTAGTAGATTTAAAAACACATCAGATTAAGAAAACTATAAATCTTAAGACAGATTACGATATCTTAACTGCAATTCCAATAAATGAACACATCTTATTTATAGAGAAACACCCTTATGCAGAAATTGGTGGCCTTTTTGTTTATAATGTTAAAAATGATAAGGTTTTAAATAGAAATGGTTCTTTTGGCGCTGCTTCAAATGCAAAATTATTTTATGGAAAAGATAATTACTTTTTCATTTTAGATGGTGATGGACGTGAATATGGAAGTTCTTCGGCAATTAGAAGACTGGATATAAACGGAGATCAAATCACTACAGATTTACTTTGGAATGAGTCTGTTGCCGACAGTAGATTATTTGCTTTATCAGAAGATAAAAGTTTCTTTGTAAGCACCAATTTTGGTTTTCAATCAGATGTTAATTATGAAAATTTTACAGAGGTTACAACCAAAAGTTACTCGTCGACTCTTAATTTGGCAGATGCTAAAATTACTTCAGACAATCGTATTTATTTTGCAGTTCCAGGTGATGGACGTATCAGTGTTTTTGAAAAAAATAATTTTAGTGCGCCAGTAAAAGAATACAAAACCAAAGGAGGACCTTTGTTTCTTGAGGTTTTTGATAAACAAATAATTTCCTTAAATCAATGTCCTAATACTTGCATTTTAGAAACTACTGCAAAATAGAATAAGTAGATAAAAGTAAAACGTCTCCGAATAGGAGACGTTTTAGTATTGAAGTTTAGCTTATATTTCTAAAGTACAATTTCTATTAAATTCAGTTTTTAATATTCAAACATTTTAAAATATTCTTCCAGCTCCCGCGCTCTTGTTTTTACAATTTCTTTCTTTTTATTTTCGGCAACAGCATACCACATGGTTCCTTGCTTTACTTCATAAAAGTATTTCGAAATAAAGCTATATTCTTTGTCGCGATAAACAAGCCATTGCTTTTGAGATTCCTTCAAAGTTTCAAAGGCTTCTTTTGGGAGTTTCGTTTTCAATAAATTGTAATATTTGTTCAATTCTTTATCCCAAGATTCACGGGCTTGTATGGTGCAATTGCACATGTCGGCATTAGAAATGTTGTCTTTATTAAGACATTTTGATTCTAAAACATCAATTGGATTCTCTTTTTTTGTTTGTGAAAACGCCACAATAGATAGAAGAAGAAAAATAAAAACAAATATTTTTTTCATTTCATTTATACTTTAAAAATATCAATTCTTCTCATCCAGAAGATTTCCGATTCTAAAAATTGAAGTTTTGTCTTCACTACTTTATCACTTTTGTCCCTTGCATTTTTAGTGACAAATCTTGCTGTAGAATGGCTAAAATCTAAAGTATATTTTTCGTCTAAGTCTGTTTTTTTATCAGACGAAAAAGTAATTAGATTGTCTTTTGCACTCCATTTTCCTTTTCCATATTTATTGCTTTCTTGCGGAGTTCCTCCTTGTATGTTAGAATACGAATGAAACTCAAATGTTCCATCTTGATTTAAAGTAAGTTTATATTCAATTTTATGTTTTTCTGTAGAAAGAGAACGAGTGTAATCGCCTGCAAACTGATTAGACTGTGCAAATAAGTTTAATTTTATAATTAAAAGTAATGCCGTAAGTATTAGTTTCATTGGTTTTGTTTTTCGGATAGTTTTAAGAGTTTTTCAAAAATAAATGGTTTAGAATCAAAATCCTTACGTAAAACCGTATTGATAAGTTTATAATTTTTTTATTGTCAGAAAATAAGCTTATCTTGCTAACAGATTACAATTAACATCATAATGATCACTGCAAATTTTTATTTAATAAACAGCTGTTTAATGTGCTTAATGTGCACGTTGCTGTATTTGCATGACGATACTTTCTTGAAAAGCTCAAAAGAGTTTATTTCTTTTGCCCTGTCACAACTCTAGGCAGGGGATATTTTACCATTTCAATTTTATTATTTAATCTCATTTATTCAGGATATGATATCGTTGGATAGTCGCTTTGCGTGCTGTTTACTGTAGAGTTGTGTCATATCTTAGAAATAATGGAGCAAACAAGAAAGTCATGTCGCAACATATTATTTTAACAACAGGAACCTACGATTTAATTAAAGATCACGTAAGAAGAAAAAAAGTAACCGCTCAAGAAGAAGAGCTTTTATTAGGCCAGTTAAAACACGCCACACAAGTATTGCGAAAAAATCTGCCAGAAGATGTGGTTTCAATAGATCGAAAAATTACTTATAAAGACCATATCAATAACCAAGAAAAAACAATTCTTCTTGTTGGGCCAGAAAAAGCGAAAGTAAGCAAAAACAAAATTTCGGTTCTTTCAGATGAAGGAATCGCCATGGTGGGTTACAAAGAAGGCGATATTATTGAATGGCCTGCTAAAAAAGGAAATCTTAAATTAGAAATTTTGAAAGTAGAAGAGTAATCTAAAATATTGTCCGTTTTCGTTTTAAAGTCAGTAAAAATCCCAAGAGAGTTTTCTTTTGGGATTTTTTTTGAAATAATAAGAGTGCGAAATAAGAGGAGAATTACCTCTAAGCGACGTTCATTGAAAGCTTAAAATAATTAAATTCGTTCATCCCAATTTAGTTATAACCAATTCTGAATGAGTATGAAACAAGCTGAAACTATAGACGAAGTAATTCTGTTATTGGATCAAATAATAGAAAAGTCAAAAATAGACCAAAGCAATTTAGGTCTATTTGCCATTCTGTATCGCGAAGTGACGGTAAGAGTAAAAGAAGGTATTCTGGCGGGTTCTTTTCAGAATGGTGAACGAATGGAAAAGCTAGATGTTATTTTTGCCAATCGGTATTTGAAAGCGTATTATCAATACCAAGCCAAAGAAAAACCGTCTGAGTGCTGGGCATTTGCTTTTGAACAAGCCGAAAAGTTCTGGCCGATAGTTTTACAGCATTTACTGCTTGGAATCAACGCTCATATCAACCTCGATTTAGGAATTGCCTCGGCAGAAGTCAGTACAGTCGAAGATATCGAAGATCTAAAAGCCGATTTTGATAAGATAAACTTCATTTTGAGCAATCTCGTTGGTGGTGTCGAAAAATGCTTAATCAAAATTTGGCCTACACTTACTTGGATATTGAAATTTACAGGTAAAGTAGACAATTTCTTTATCGATTTCAGCATGGAAACCGCAAGAAATGGCGCATGGAAATTTGCCAACGAATTTGTTGCAGTTCCAGAAAACGAAAGAGAAGCCTGCACACAATTACGAGACCAGAGAATAACAGAAATCGCTAGATTGGTTTCAAATCCTGGATATTTTGTCAGCGCTGTTTTTAAATTCATTCGCTTATTTGAAAGAGGAACTGTTGCTCAAAAAATAATCGATATGCAGATCATGGAAGAAAAAAACATGGAATGTATCGTGGCGTGATTTGGATTCGTGAAAATTGGTTTTTCTACTTCGAAAATATAAAAAGCTACATCATTTTGTAGCTTTTGTTTTTTATCATAAACAAATTCAAATTCCTGAAATGTTAAAGTGATTTTGTACTTATATTTTTATATTTTTGACTGCATAACCACCCAATCAACCATTAACAAACTAACCATTCTATGAACAACATTACCTCAAAGGCAAGATTGCCTAAAATTTATAATACCGCTGCAATAGTAGCATTTGTATATGCTGGTTTAATGCTTATTTTTTCAGTTTACAAAGATTTCATTTATGTCGACCAAACTTGGCTTCATGGTCTTACAGCTAACGGATTTTCTGTTTTTAGTAATCTAATCTGGATCGGACTTTTGCTAGCACTTAAAGTTCTTTTGAATAAAACATTGCAATACAATAAAGCAAATTCATTAATAAATGCCTCTTTCATTTTTTTAGGAATAGGAGTTTATTCTGTTGGTGTAATTTTTTTTAAGTCTCTAAAAGTTTATTTTTCTTCAAACGATGTTAATGCGCTGCTCTCCTTTAGTACAAGTTCTATTTCGAGTGCCATTCTTTTGCTTTTATCCAGTGTGGTATTGATTGTACTTGATGTTATTTTAGGAAACCGTCTTAGAAAAATTGATATTGTTCTGAAAGATTACTTTAAAATCTTAGGTTTTTCGTTTATAGTGTACGCAATCGTTTCGGCGCTTCAAATGGTAAAAGTCATTAATAGCGATATCGTTGTGTTTTTGCCAAAAATAGTTTTGATAGTAGTCTTAGGAAATATTTTTAAAGAAGTTTCTAAAATGAATCCTGCCGATTTACCCTCTGAACCAGAGCCTAAAGTTGCGGTTAATTATGCTCCAGCTAAAATCTTCTCTGAAAATAAAGCTGAAAAAGTAGAGAAAATAAACGTTTCAGATAGAAAGAAAGAAATTGCAGAGCAGGAAATAATTCCAGTTTTTGATATTAACGAACTGGAAAATAGAGAAACCATACTTTCTTATTTTGAAAACCTGTCAAACGATGAAAAAAACAGATTGGGAGTTGTAGTGGCAAAAAAATACAATCAGGATTTGACAGCAGAACAGACAAAGAATCTTATTTTGCATTATATCACAGAGAAAAAACTATACGATCATAATCGATTTGCGCCACAGTAAAAAGCCGTTTTCTCGTATTTTCATTTATAAAAAATATCCCAAAAAGAACCTTCTTTTTGGGATGTTTTTTGCAGATACTATTATAAGAAAAACTATTTCATTCCAGTTTCGAGATAATCTTCAAAACCGCCGTAGTATATTTTTTCGACCCATTTTTTAAAATCTGCTGTGTTTTCAATGATATACGTTTTTGCATATTCTTTATCAATATCTTTTATAATTTTGATGGTTTCTCCTTTTTTAATCCTTTCGTTTATTCTGTAAAGATTATTTGCGCAGAATTTGAAAAATGACAAAGTATCATATTCTCCAGAATTATTGAGATATAAAATCTCTTCTTTTGTGTTGTAAAAATTATATCCCATTTTAATTGAATGCTTTTGAATTAAGTATTAAAAATAATCATAAGCATTACAAAACCTCCCAAGCAAAGAACCCCAATCATATGATTGCGATTGCTATTATCATCTTTTTTCTGATTGCTTCCGCTTGGTGACCAGAAACTTGAAAATGTTCTGAAATCATTATCGTTTGAAAGAGTCCATAAATTGTAACCAAGAAATCTTGCTGAAGCTCCTAAAAACTCCAGAATAATTCGCCCTAATACTATTTGCTCAAGATCCATTTTAAAAGATCTAGTTAATTGTTAATCATAGGATTCAAATTCTCATCTTTATTACGCAAATCCAAACCGCCTTCGTAAACCGATTTTAGATTGGTCAAATAAAAATGCCAGCCGTTGGAACAACCTAGTCTGATGAATTTTTTCGAATTATCGTCTGTCGGAATGTTATGATGACGTAGTTCTACAATCGTGTATCCATTTTCTTCACTCAATTTTATATCTACGAGACACGTTCCTTCAAACGTAAACTGCAATTGGTCTTTTCCGTTGGCCGAAGTGATTTTTCCTTTCATGGCGTCATCATACAAATACCAAAGCCATTCATAAGCATTGCCTCCTAAAACATTTTGGTTTTTGCTGATTGGTTCCAGATTCGCATCAAAAAAAGATACTTTTTCTAGAAACCATTTTTCCAGTTCGTTCGCGGTGGTCCAAGCATTGTAAATGTTGCTGAGCGGAGCTTTAACGGCTATTTTTTTGGTGAAAGAAGTCCAGTCGAAGTTTTCCATGATTTGATTTTTTTTCTAATTTTTTTAAATTATCTCAGCTCGCTAAAACCTGTTTTTTAGAATCGTTTGTTAATGCAATTACCAATGCAATTCCGCAGAAAAGTAAAGCAATAATAGCGCGTACAATTTCATTTCCACCACCTACAGTTGGGTTTGCAACAGCATCTTGAATGTGGAAGAAAAGTACAAAAAGTAAAAGCATTAAAGCCAAAAGAAGCGAAATAGGTTTAATCCAAAGCTTAAAAATAATCGAAATGCCCGAACAAATAAGCGCAACGCCTACAAAATAAGTCCAAAACATAGTTCCTGGCAACCATTTCGGAACCATTGTTGACACGAACTCAGCAAAAAGAAAATGGCTTAAACCAAACAAAAGCATTAAAAGCGAATAGAAAATTCGCCCAACTGGAATAAGTTTTTCTAGAAATTTGTCGAATTTGCTTTCGCTTTTATTCGCACTATAAGAACCCGCCAATACAAACGCTCCGCCGCTATACGTTAGTTCTTCAATAGCATTGATCCAGATTTGTGTGGCGTTGGTTTTATCGGTATTAAAAATGAAAATAAACGGAATATGTGAAACAATAAAAGCGGCAAGAAAAGCTAAACCTAAATAAAGACAGACTTTTCTGGTGTCAATAAATGTAATGGTAACGATTCCCGAAATAATAATTCCTGCCAATATTAAAATAATTCCTGTAAGGATAGAAAACGCAGGGTATTGATGCGCCCAAGCGGGAAAAGGTGATAAAATTTCAGATCGAAAATCTTTAATAATAAGCTGATGTACTCCCAAAGCAATAATGCCAATACCGTAAAATAAACGGCCGAGTTTAATAAGTCCTTTCATTAATAATGGTTTTAGATAGTAAATTTGTTTTTGGTATAACCAAATATATAAATTTATTGCTAAAATACTGATTTAATGAGAGTTGGTTTTTTGCAGTTTGCTTCTCGCCAGTTTCTCTGCACAATATTGTCATTTCGACGTAAGGAGAAATCTTCGCAAGTAGCTCTACAAAGATTAGCGATTTTGATTGCGGAGCTACTCGCGAAGATTTCTCGTTCCTCGAAATGACAAAACTAGAAGGAAACAGAATGATTGTGTGCACGAGCGGGACGCTCGCGTTAGCGGAGGATATTATTAGCTTAGTTGTTTGCCATCGGGTTATAATAATCGATATCTGCGTATCTTTATATATCTTAAAATGAAATAAAATATAAAACTTATTATAAGATAAAAAGATGCTTTAAAATAAATTCCTAAATAAAAAGAAATAAATTTATCACGATAATATTCTGAAGGAGCATCTCTCAAGAAAAAGTCATTGGTTAAACTACTTTTGTAAAGTGGTTGTTTATTTAAATTTAAATCAAGATACTCTTCTTTGTCTGCTATTAGTCTTATTTTAGAATTATTACTCAATAATCTTCCTTCGACAACAAAATGTCCTATTCCGTTATCTGCTCCTGTATCTTGAGTGCCACTTTCTATAAATAAAAAATCATCAGTCATGTATAATTTTTTATTCTTAAAGCTTTTTATGTTTTCATATTCTGCAAAATATCTATCAGAATAAATGTCTACGACTGTTAGAATTAAAGAGGCCATTACATTAAAAATAACAGCGATAACAATAATCATTTGTAAGATGCTTTTCATTTTTTGTTAATGGTTAAGTATTCTTTCTACTAGAATATTTGATTAAGTTTTAATCTGTAATATTGGAGCAGTCTACAAATCCTTAATCAATTCACTTGGATGAATTTTTAAAGCTTGTGCAATTTTAAACAAAGTGCTTACTTTCATTTCTTGCGAGCCTTTAATGTATTTTCTTAGACTTTCAACATCCATTTCTGCATCATGAGCAACCTCTCGTCGCTTGAATTTCTTTTCTTCAATTATATCTTTAATCTTGATTCCTAGGTCTTTTACAACTTCTGGAATTTCACTTTTTCTTTCTCTTTTCATAGAAATGAAATTACAAGTAATCGATTGTTTTTAAGTGAATGTAAAAAAGGGGTTGTATGTTACTGATTTTTTGTATATTTGTTTAAAATTGTAAATTAAATCTTATATATAAATGGAAGCGCAAAATAGAGAAAGAGCCGAAGAATTGTTAGAATTAATAAATAAAGGAAGATATTTCACCAAACTAAAACCAGTGCCAAAAGAAACCAACTCGTTTACCATACTGCTAAAAGTATCTTCTTATAACGAAGTAAATCTAATGGTTTCAGATTTGCTAAAAGCAAGTATTATTTTGCTTAATCCTGATGCAAACGGTTTGTCGAGTTTTACAAAAGACAATAATGTCAATGTAATGACTTTGCTTGAAATTGCCTTGCAGTTATTACCAGAAGATGAAATGGAGTTGTTGGATGATTTGTGTAGGTTTTAATTTTATTGAGTATCAAAAAAACGCAAAAGTCAGGAAAGACACTTTGCGTTTTTCTAGAATGCTTTGTTGAGTATATATTTTAAATTATTTTTAAATCAAAAGCTATTGGTCCTTTATAATTAAAACCAATATAAAAGGATACTCTTGTACCTCGTTTTAAATTTCCTAATTTATAATTTTGTTGAAATTTGTAAAAATAAATTGTATCTGAAATTAAATCTCTTTTTATATATCCATAACTGAGCTCCTCGGAATTTATTGCTCCAAAGAATTTTTCCTTTTGTCCATTTTTATATATTACACCTGATATATAGTTTTTGATCTCAGGAGAAACATTAGCTTTTGCTAGACTTAAAAAGCAATCTTTATAGTCCATATTATTTAAAAGAAATAATGAGCGTGCATAATATAATTGTGCTTGAAATCTGCTATCGCCTTTAGTGAAAGATCTTTTTAAATAATAACTGATATCAGAATAAGAGGGGTTGTCACTTTTGTCGAGAAGCATTGCATAACGAAAATTTAAATCTTTTTCGCTTGGATTTAATTCAAGAGCCTGCTTTACAACTTCAACAGCCTGACTATTTTCACCTTCTTTATCATAAAAATTAGATAGTCTTAAAGCAATATAAGGGCTTGATTTATTTGCATTAAAAGCTTTTTCTAATAATTGTTTAGCAGCTGTATTTTTTTCGAGAATTTCATTGAAAGAGGATTCGATCTCTAAAATAAAAGGATCATTGGATAAAAATTGCTTTGCAATTGAAAATGCTTTTTCTGTATCTTTTAAAGCCCTTTCTATTGCAGGAACATCATTAATATCAAGTATCTTTTTTAGTTTTAAAATATTTGCCTTAAGTATAGTATGGTAGGGATGTGAATTAGTAGGTTTTGCTTTAATTATTCGATTACAGATGTCGATGACTTTTCCAATATGTGAAAAAAATTCAGGAGCAAGAGCAGTATTTTCTGCTTTTCTTAAAAGAAGCTCGGCATAAGTGTGCAAAATTAGTGGATCATCCTCTGATAAATCATTAGCTTCTTTTAGGTGTTTTTCAGCACTTATCATACTTCCTCCCGAACTAACCATTTCAAAAATAGCTTGTTGTTGAAATAATTTAGGATCATCTTTACTAACTGTTTCCGCTAAGACATAAAGTCTTCTGATCATTTGAGGATCTGGAAATATTTCAATTAACTTTCGAGCATTAACAACTTCTAAGAATGCTTTTCTATCACTTTGATAATCGATATTTAGATTATTTATAATACGTACATATTCATCAAATCTATCTTGTGGACTTAAAAGTACTTTTTCAAAGATAATTTCTGCAATCATTCTATTTCTAGTAAGATATACATAATCGTTTATTGTGTAGTCTCTTTTGTCGAACACTATATGTTCTAGTGGTTTAAATAGTTCATTTTTGAATTCTTCAAAAGGGATGTTATGAACACGAGATATAAATCCTGCACGTGCATAAGTTCCAATTTTGTGAAATATTGAAATTGTTAAATAGAGTGACTGTGCTTTAATGTTGTTAATTGAGTTATACTCATCAAATATTATTTCTTCAAATGGTTTTCCATTTGTAGCTTCATATAATGCAACTAATAGTTCTCTTCCTGCCTTTTTTGAAAATGCTTGAATTCTTTCCTCATGACTACTATTTTTTAAATTGTAAAGCGCTTGATGTCTGTCAAGTAAATTTACTAAGTCATTGATTTCTTTATCTGATAAATATTGTATTTGATATGATTGTGACAGGTAAGTTGAAAGATCATTGCATTCAGTATTCCAAACATTCAATCTTTCAGATCCAATAATAGTAAGTTTAATTTTTTCTTTTTTTGCTTTCTTTAAAATGTAAATAACATCATCTTCCAGAGCAGCAATATTGTCAATGAACAAGTATATTCTTTCATTTACATATTTATTTAATTCATATATGTCTTGGAAACTTAAAGTGTCACTCTTTAAAAATATACAAAATTTTTCAAGTATTGTTGCACCATCATATGCTAGCCTTTTAAGTAAAACACTTTTACCACTTCCTGCATTTCCTTTAATTAAATATAAATACTGGTCTTCATCATCAACGTCATTTTTTGAGAAAATTTCAAATAAAAGGCCATCTTTAATATCTCTTTGAATATCAAGATTTTTTAAAATTGGATCCCAATTTGTGAAATTTCCTTTATAAAATTCTTTTGGATCCATATTAGGAGCACTTATTGACAGATGGACATAATCAATTTTATGTTCGATAAATTCTAAAAAATGCTCAGTTGGAGATAAATCTTGTATAGAAGAAACAAATTTATCATAAATAGGTAAGTCATTTGCAACTCTAATTTCTGATAATATCCTTGTTTTTATGTCAATAGCATTATTTATTTTTTCGATAAACTCTGCAAAAGTCATTTTTAGACAAGATATTTTTTTTCCTTCCCAAAATCTTTCTTCAGGTTCGTTAACATTTGGTCTGACAATATAGGATCGAACTCGACTTGAATGGTTTTCGTCAAGTTTATTCAGAATTGACCGAATGTCTGAATCTTGCATTGCAAAGCCAACAAATATGAAAGTGTAATTAATCATTAATTCTTGTAATTCCCGAAAAAGATTCTCACGTTTGCTTTCGTAATTAGCAAATTGATCTAGTGTCAAAATTAACGGAGCTTGATTATCTGCTATATCATTAATGCATCCATGTAGTTTATAGTAAGGTAGGATATCATCAGAAGTGAAAACTTGTGTTCTCGGTGTATTTTTTGAAATTGGTTTGAGAACTTGTAAGGGTTTCTTGCATTGTTGATATGAAGATTCAATAATAGAATCGTAATTTGTTGTAAAAATAGCTTTCCATTTAAATTCTGGAATTTTTAAATGATGAGGTAACGGTTTAAATTCTGAAATTACTTGTGCAACATATAATTGTACATCATATAAAGAACTTTCAGAAATGCTTAGCATTGAGGTATATGCTAAATCACCTGTAATGTCTCCTAAAAATTTTTTAGACAATAATACTGATAACTCTGAAGCCAAAGGCATAGTATCGTTTTTTTGATTTTTTGTTCCAAAACTGGCACCTGCACCTAAAAAAAGTACAGTATTTCCAAGTTTTATTTGTTCAATTAAATGATGAGGAATATCCATATTACAATTTTTAATGTTTCAAACATAATTACTTGTGACTTAATTTCTTTACGGAAAACCATAAATGAAAAAGCTAAATTTATGATTATTGCTTCTCATGCAAGTATCTTGTAAAGTAAATTGATAAAAACAAACATCGTATAAAATTTAAATCCTTAACTGCGTAAAAACCCCTGTTTTTCAAAAACAAAAAAGCATCAAATTCCTACTCAAATTCCCCAAAAAATGAACACTAGAATTTTCGATAAAAATTTTGTAATTTTGCCGTCCAATAAAAGGAATTAGAAAATGTTAGATAGACTTCAATATGTAAAGCAGCGTTTCGATGAGATTTCGGATTTGATTATTCAGCCGGATGTTATTTCTGATCAAAAACGTTATAAGCAGCTTAACCAAGAATATAAAGGTATTAAAGCGCTTGTTGAAAAGAGAGAAGAGTACATCATAATTTTGGCAAACATCGACGAAGCAAACGAAATTATTGCTGACGGAAGTGATGCTGAAATGGTGGAAATGGCCAAAATGCAATTGGATGAAGCAAAAGAACGTCTGCCAGAATTGGAGGAGGAAATCAAATTTATGCTTATTCCAAAAGATCCTGAAGACGCGAAAAACGTAATGGTGGAGATCCGCGCTGGAACGGGTGGGGACGAAGCGAGTATTTTTGCAGGAGACTTGTTTAGAATGTACACAAAATATTGCGAATCTATGGGATGGAGATCATCTGTTGTAGATATGAATGAGGGTACTTCTGGAGGTTTCAAAGAGGTTATTTTTGAGGTTACCGGAGAAGATGTATACGGAACTTTGAAGTTTGAAGCGGGTGTTCACCGTGTACAGCGTGTTCCGCAGACAGAAACTCAAGGACGTGTGCATACATCGGCTGCAACGGTTATGGTTTTGCCAGAAGCTGAGGAGTTTGATGTTCAGGTAGATATGAACGATGTTCGTGTAGATTTCTTCTGTTCGTCTGGACCTGGAGGACAATCGGTAAATACAACAAAATCGGCTGTACGTTTAACGCACATTCCAACAGGATTGGTGGCGCAATGTCAGGATGAGAAATCGCAGCACAAGAATAAAGATAAAGCTTTGATGGTATTACGTTCTCGTTTGTACGAAATGGAATTGGCCAAAAAGCAGGAAGAAGATGCTAAAAAACGTAGTTCTCAGGTTAGTTCTGGAGACCGTTCGGCAAAAATCCGTACGTATAACTATGCGCAAGGTCGTGTAACCGATCACCGTATTGGTTTAACGCTTTACGATTTAGGAAATATCATGAATGGTGATATTCAGAAAATCGTTTCTGAGCTTCAGTTAGTTAATAATATGGAGAAATTGAAGGAAGCTTCAGAAGTTTACTAACGTAAACTTTTTAGGTGCTGAGATTCTAAGATGCTAAGGTTCTAAGGTTTTCTCTTTGAACATAGTTTTTTGAGTTGCTAAGCTACTGAGATAGTAAGGTTCTAAGTTTTCTTCTTTGAACATAAAATATATTTAAGCCGAACTTTGTTCGGCTTTTTTTGTGGAAAAAAGCTTAGAACCTTAGTATCTCAGCAACTTAGCACCTAAGAAAAAATAAAGACCAATACTACAACAATAATCGTACGAAGTAAGATTAATAATACCGATTCTAAAACTTAGAACCTTAGCATCTTAGTAGCTTAGCACCTTAGAAAAAAATCTATTTTTTTTAATTTTTTTCCCTCATATTTGCTGTGCTAAAAACAACCAACTAACATTAATTTATGAAGAAAACTTTACTCTTATTTTGCTTCTTTGGAAGCTTTTTTTATGCGCGGTCGCAATCGTATTTCGGATTCAGGGATGATAATTATGCTGGAATTCAGAGTGCTATATTTAATCCGTCTAATATTGTCGAATCGAAGTATCGCGCCGATGTGACGCTTTTCTCGGCAAGCGGAACGGGACAAAATGATTTGTACGGAATTAATATAATGGATGCACTAGACGGTGATTATGATTTGGCAACCGATGCGAGTAAAAATTTCAAATCGAACAACAGAGGAAATTTTAATGTCGATATTCTTGGACCTTCTTTTATGATGAATATCACGCCTTTGCATAGCGTGGCGCTTTTTACGCGTGTGCGAAGCGTTTCGAATCTCGTTGGCATAAACGGACAGCTTATTGATGAGGTGAACAAAGATATGGATGCTTCAAATAGTTTTTTAATCACAGGTGGGAATCCGAATAGTGTTACCAATTCTTGGGCGGAGATAGGAGCGAGTTATGCAACAGTTCTGTTAGATCAAGATGATCATTTTGTAAAAGGCGGAATTACTTTAAAATACTTAATGGCTGGAGTAAACGGCTATATTAACGGAAGTGATTTGAGTGTAGCGTTCAATAAAAACAATGCAAATCCTGCTGCGAGCGAATATCTTTCGACAGGAACGATTAGAACTGCCGCAAGTTACGATTATGCAAACGGTGATGATCCGAAGTTTGATGCCGCTTCGGCTGGAGTAGGTGTCGATTTAGGTTTTACATACGAATACCGCACCAACTGCCATACGTGCGAAGGAAACCGTTATAAGTTTAAAGCAGCGGCTTCTGTAACCGATATTGGAAAAGTGAATTATAAAAACATAATCGAAAATACTTATAATATTACGGGAAAAGTGACGCAACAAGATATTGACGATGCAGATGATATTTTTGATTTTTTCGACTCGAATTATACTAAAATTTCATCTAAGAAAGGAGTTAAAGCAAATCTTCCAACGGCTTTGCACACCAATTTTGACTGGAACATCGATCAGCGTTTTTATTTGAATCTAAGTGGTGATTTCAGTCTTGTAGATGCCAAAAAAATAAACGGAACTGCAATTGCCAATTCGGTTACTTTTACGCCTAGATACGAAACGAGACAATTCAGTTTCTACGTTCCTGTAACGTACATGCAATACAGTGGAACAACAATCGGAGCAGGTTTTAGAGCGGGCCCAATTTTTATTGGCTCAGGAACTCTTTTCTCTAGTCTCTTCTCGAACAATACAAAAGGCTGTAATATTTATGCCGGTCTCAAAATACCGATTTATCAAGATTATAGATAAAGGTTCTGAGGTTCTGAGATACTAAGGTTCTAAGGTTTTGTGTCTTTTAGTTTAGTATAACAAAAAACAGCATCACAAAGTGATGCTGTTTTTTCTTTTTTTCTTTAATACCAAGTCAAGGTAAAAAGATTCGCAGAATCTTAAAAAAAACTTAGAACCTTAGTATCTCAGAACCTTAGCAACTTCAAAAAAAAGCTATATCCCTAAAAATACTCTCGTATATTCAAAACATTTATATAGATTCGAGTAAACGTATACACCATTTTTTATTACTATTTCGCTAAACTTTTCCATAATAATTAAATTAAGTTAGACAAATTACTCTCTAGACGGTTCGTATTGTGATGATTCTTCTGCATCTTCAGAAGATTCATTATGAGGTTTCGAAACCAGATTGGTTACAATAAGCTGAACGACAGAACCCAGGATTCCTTTGAACATCGAATCGCCTTTTCCGACAATAAATCTTTTTGCCAGATAACCAATTCCGATACTAATTGCCGACTGAGCGATATGACTTTTAAAACCAACAGTTTCGTTAATTTCCTCCACTGTATTTCTAATTAGATTAATAGGTTTTAAATTGTTTTTAATCTCTTCGATTTCGTCTTTTATGTCGCACCATTCTTTATCTTGGCGAACTTCTAATTCCTCAATTCTTTGATTTAACTGATCAATATTGTAAATGGCTTCCATAGTCTTTTATGTTTATTAATAATTAAATCAGTTTTTTGTTTCTTTTAGAATACTGGAGATAATCGTATTTCCAATTGGTGTTTTTATCAATTTATGATGTGATTTTACCACAATAATTACGACGATTAAATAGAATAGCGCCATGATAAAAAAGCCATAATAATACTCTCCGAGTTCTTTACCAATCCATAAACTAATTCCGATATTTAGGAACAAGGTAAAAAATGCAACAACAATACCAATCGCTATCTTAGATGCCAACGATGATACACCATCGGCAACAGAACACACTGTTTTTAGTTTAAGTAATTCTAAACTTGTTTTAGCATAGTTCTCTGCTTTCTCATAAAGATTTAAATTCTCGTTTGTTGTTGCATTTGGTTCCATGATATAAGGTTTTATGGTTTGAAAATTTCACTAATTAATACTTGCGATTAATAGTTTGATTTTACTGTTTTAACATCGTCTTTTAGCGTGTTGTAATCTTCTTTAACTTGGTTAAGTTTAGATTTTCCTTCTTCGATGATTTCTTTACCGTTTGAAGTAATTGTGTTTACAATGCCATCAAATTTTGTTTTTAGATTATCACCATAATCTTTTGATTTATCTTTGATTTTTTTTCTTGTGTTCGATCCTTTGTCTGGTGCAAATAAAACACCTATGAATGCTCCCGCCGCTGCGGCTCCTAAAATTCCTAAAATTGTGCTACTAGTTTTCATAATAATTAATTTAATGGATTAATATTTAATAATTTGTTGATTTAATAAATTGTGATTTTTAAACTTCTCGACCTTTAATAAGTCGAAGCAATACGGCAATAATGGCAATTACCAACAGAATATGGATAATACTTCCGAAACTGTAAACAAAGAACCCTAAGGCCCAAAGTATCACCAGAATCACTGCGATTGTATATAATAAATTTGACATGGTTTTTTATTTTAGCGGTTAATAATCAATTCTCGTTTAGTTTAACTTATAAGAAAGGTATAATGTAAGGTTGCTGTTTTTTGCGTCAGGAAATGTGTATGTAGTTCCTGCAACCGTTCTTTCTTTACCCACAGTCGTTAAACCATAATTGTAACGCAGTCCGATGCTAATTGGGTTAAAATCAACTCCAACACCTGCAGAAAGACCAGCGTCAAATTTGTTTAGATCATCTGTGTCAATATCTTGGTCAAAATCAACAGTACCGTTTCCGCTTACTTTAGAACTTACTAGATAAGAAGCATAACCACCGGCGTGAATGTTAAAGTTTTTTGTAACATTAACTCGCACTAAAAGTGGAAGCTCGATATAATTAAGTCTAAATTTTGCATCCCCATTTGCAAAAGCGTTGTTGTATTCTAATTTTGCCCCTTTTGTGGTAAACAAAAGCTCTGGCTGAATGGCTACAAAATCTGAAATAGGAAGTGTAGCATAAACCCCAGCGTTGAAACCGTATAAGACATTGTTGTCATCTACATTGTCTCCGCTACCGTAAAGGTTAGACATATTGAATCCTCCTTTTACACCGTATTCGGTATTTACATTATTGTCCTGAGCGTGCAGCATTCCAAATGAAGCTGATAAAAAAAGTGTTAAGGCGCATAAAAAATTGGCTTGTAATTTCATAGTAAAAAATTTAGTTAATAGATAGATAATAGGCGTTTATACATTTTGTCTTTTTATTCGTTCAGTCTCTCGTAAGAGTCTGTATTGTTGTGGCAAAAAGCGAAGAACCAGTTCGAGAATTTCTTTGTCGTTTGTTTCTCTAGAAATTGCTTCGAGTAACTCAATTTGGTTGCAGATCGCATCTGTCATGCCATTTAAATAAATGCTGTTAAAATCATAGCCGTTGGCATCAATGAGGTTGTACAGGTCTCGTTTGTGCGTGGCATTTATTTCAGTAATGACAATGAGCTTCGATGTGGCCATTTTGGTTATCGCTTCCAGTAATTGACTCTCTTGAACTTCTATTCTTTTGCTTAATTCCTGAACAATTACATCTGAACTTTTTTGTTGTGCAATTTGACTTTTTGAAATAATAGACTTACTCACATTCGCCGTAGATATAAAAAAGAAAACCTCTGTTTCTTCTCTGTCATTTTTTGCAAAAGCTTGGTTCTTCAAAGTATTTTCGATCGGATTAATTTTTCTGCAAGAGGTGATGCATAGAATTAAAAGGAATGAAAAAAGAACTCTAAAAATTGAAGCTTTTAAGAGGGGAATTGCTTTCATTATTACTTCCTAAAGTATTACATTACAAAGATGCTAACGAATGAAAGATTTTACTTTACAGCATAAAAAAGAAACGTTATATAATTCCCATAATGGATTTATATAACGCTTTTTATGTGTTTTTTTAATGAAGTTTAATCGGGCAGAAACACCGTAAATACTGAACCTTTTCCTAAAGTGCTATCGGCAATTATGTGGCCTTTGTGGTTTTCTACAATCTTCTTGCAGATCGCTAATCCGATTCCGGTTCCAGGATAATCTGTTTTAGAATGAAGACGCTGAAAGAGAATAAAAATGGTTTCTTTAAACTGAGGATCAAATCCCATTCCGTTATCTGTAAAAGTGATTTTATGAAACTTCTTTATAGACTGTTCTAGTATTTCTGGATATTCTGAAGAACTTACTTTTTCGCTTGAAATAGAAATCTGAGGTTCAGTATCGGGCTGGCTGTATTTTAATGAATTTCCAATTAAATTGATAAACAGCTGTTCGATCTGATACGGAATCACAGAAAGCTTCGGAAGTTTTCCAATTCGCTGAATAACGGCTTTCTTTTCTTCGATAATTTCTGCCAATTCAGATTCAGCATTGTCTAGAAGTTCATTAAGATTCATTTTAATGAATTCCTTTTTGGTAGTATTGGTTCTAGAAAACAAAAGAAGGTCGTCTATTAAAACACGCATTCTTTTTGCCGAACTTTCTATTTTGGTGATGTAATTTTTTCCGCTTTCAGACATGACTTCTTTATCGGCGCTGGAAACTCTCGAAATAAAAGTCTGTATTTTTCTAAGCGGTTCTTGCAAATCGTGACTTGCCACGTGGTTGAAAGAAGCGAGTTCTTTATTGCTTTTCTCCAGTTCTTTATTTCGTTCCTGAAGTTCGATATTCAAAAGATGCTCGTCTGTAATGTCAAAATTAATTCCAAGCAAGATTTTACTTCCCTGCTGATCCGTAACCAATTTTCCTGTTGTTTTAAAATAACGGACTTCAAAATCTGGACGTACAATTTTATAATACACAAACGGAAGATGTTTTTTTTCTATAATTCCGTCAATTGCTTTTGCAACAGATTCTTTATCGTCTGGGTGAACATATTTTATAAGTGTAGCTTTGTTTGGCGCAAAAGATCTCGGTTCGAGACCTAATAATCGGAATTGGTTGTCTGAAAAATCAATTTTATCAGAATCTAAATCCCATTGCCAAGTGCTGAATTTACCAATATTTTCAGATTCAGAAATTAAACCTGTCGAAATTAAAAGTTTTTTATTGAATACTTTCAAGCGTTCAAAATCACGGCTAATTTGACGATATGCCAATAAAATAAAACTCAAAGCCACAAGAAATAAAGAAATAGAAAAAAGTGGACTCAAAGAAATTTCCGAATCGTAAATTTTTAGCCTTTTCTTTAGAAAGTCTTTTTCAATGTCATTCATTTCATCCACCTTAAAACGGATATTTTCCATTAAAATACGGCCGCCAAACATATGATTGTCCAGCTTTCTTTTGTCGTATGTTTTAGGGTCACTGTATTTTAGACAGTTTTCAAAAGAAACAAAACGCTGGGTAATGAGTTTGAAAAGTTTCTGGAGATTATCCTGCTGTTTCGGATTATCGGCTGTGAGCTTTTTTAAAGTGATAAACGAAGTATTTACCTTGTCTCGGGAATAAATATACGGAGTTAAAAAACGGGCATTGCGCGTAATGATATACCCGCGCTGGCCCGTTTCTGCATCTTTTATAGCCGACATTAAGCGTTCGAGCTGAATGTTGATTTCGTAAGTATGCATAACCAGTTTACTCGATTCATTCAAGTCTTGGTTATGTTTGTAAGCAATTGAAGAAAGGAATAACAGAATGAAAACTGCGATTACAAAAATAACTCTCAAAGAGTTTGAAGAATTAAAATTTGGTATCCACTTCATTATTGGAATGCTTTTATTTTAGTCGAAGCAAGAAATTATCACGGTTTAAGCCAGAAGTATGATAATGCCAGTTTACAGTCACGACTTCATTAATTATTTTTTTTAACGTATTGAAATCGCTTGGTTTTTTGATGTAAATATTGGCGCCTTGAATAAAGGTGTCTTCGATATCCTCTTCTGAAGAAGAAGTAGAATAGATCGCAATGATTATATCTTTTAAATGATCCGTTTTTTTGATTTCAATCAAACATTCTTTACCTGTTTTCTTAGGCATGTTTAAATCTAGAAACAAAATATCTGGAAGTTTATTGTTTGTGTCCATTAAATGATCCATAAGCTGCATCCCGTCATGAACAAAATTTACATTCGTTTGTATCTTTATTTCTTCAAAAGCATCTTTAAAGAAAAGACGGTCATCTTCATCGTCATCGGCCAATAAAATGTGTAATGCGTTTTTTTGCATTTTAATGTGGTATTTGGGTTTTTATTTTAAATTTTCTCTTCGTTTCTTAATAATTCTCTGAAAAGCAGATGGAGTAATGCCAGTTGTGTTTTTAAACTGCGTACTCAAATGCGCAACACTCGAATAATTAAGTAAAAAAGCAATTTCAGTCAAACTCATTTCGTTAATGATAATAAGCTGTTTTGCTCTTTCGATTTTCTGTAAAATAATAAAGTTTTCTATAGAAGAATAAGTTACTTCAGAGAAAACATTAGATAAATATCCGTAACTGTGGTTTAGCTTTTCAGCCAAAAATACAGAACTTTTATAATTATTGCTATCATCCATAAAAACAAGTTCGATAATTGCATCTTTGATTTTTTGGACTAATACACTTTTTTGATTCTCAACTACTTCAAAACCACACGGAGCCAATTTAGTTTTTAAATTGTCTAGCGCTTCGGCATCAAGATTGTCTTCAATCTCAATTTCGCCAAATCCCAGAGTTGTAAAATTTACATTGTTTTGTTCCAGATTTTGTTTCAAATAAAGAGAGCAAATAGTATTAATGTCGAACTTTATAAATAGTTTCATTTTATAGAAATTTGGTTAAAGATACTTAATTTATTTGGTGTTTTTGCTTTTAATTAGCACAGAATTATGTCAAAATACGATTTTAAAATAAAATTTTCAAAAAAATACCGTCTAATATTTTTACTAGACGGTATTTCCCTGATTGAGTTGTAAGGATTTACAATTCTGACAGGATTTGATGAAATTCCTCTTTTGTTTTTCCCAATTTCTGCTGAAGTCTTCCGTACATTTCGTCTTCTTTTCCTTCAGCAAACATCAAATCATCATCTGTTAGTGTTGCAAACTTTTGTTTCAGTTTACCTTTCAGCTCATTCCAGTTTCCTTTTATTTCGGTAGTATTCATGATATCTCTTTTTTTGTATTTTATTGTATTGTAAAATTGCAAATTTTAAATCAGGTTTATGTTACATTTATTTTCCCGACTGTTGCATAATTTTCATTTTGATAGAGAATGACAATCAATTCATAACTCAAGATTACGCCTGATATCTTCTTAATATCCAAGCCATTTTTTCATGTTCTTGCAGTAATCCTGTCACAAAATCGGCTGAGCCTGCATCGTTGGTTTCGTTTTCAAAAACCGGAATATAATCTCTAAATTCTGTTACCAGCTGTTCGTGATTTTCTAGAAGCTCAGATAGCATATCTTTTTGTGAAGCGTATTCTTTTGGAGATTCTTTTAAAGTCGAGTTGTCAATAAACTCCTTCATTGTTCCAATTGTTTTTTCTCCCAGCTGATTAATGCGTTCTGCAACTTCATCAATTTGGGCTTCAAGAATGCGGTATTGCTCTTCAAACAATTTGTGCAGTTCCATAAAGCTGTTTCCAGAAATGTTCCAGTGAAATTTTCTTGTTTTTACATACAAAGTCATTTCATTTGATAAAATCGTGGCCAGTATAGAAGCGCTCTTTTTTAAGTTTTTTGGTGTAATTCCGATATTTGGGCTCATAATTGTCTTTTTAATGGTTTATTTCAAAGTTACTTTTGATTCTAATTTTTTTCTTACACAATTTTTGATAGATGTTATAGGAATTCAATGTTAGTGAGATAATTTAGAATAAAGTATGATTAATGTCATTCTGAGCGATCCCGAGGCTTCGGAAGAAGGTGCAAAGGGCGTCGACTCCGCTCAGCCTGACAACAGCAACCACAAACCATCAACCACAAACCATCAACCATCAACTATTAACAATAAACCATCAACCACTAACTCATAAAAATTATTATTTGTAATTTTGCCGCACAAGCAAAAAAGAATATGACAACACAACAACTACACGAACAAATTCTTCAAAAAAAATCATTTTTATGCGTTGGATTAGATCCAGATCTAACTAAAATGCCAGCACATTTATTAGAAACAGAAGATCCTATTTTCGAATTTAATAAAGCAATTATTGATGCCACACACGATCTGACTGTTGGCTACAAACCCAATACGGCATTTTTTGAAGCTTACGGAATAAAAGGATGGATGTCTTTGCAAAAAACAATCAATTATATCAACGAAAATTATCCTGATATTTTTACGATTGCCGATGCAAAACGCGGTGATATTGGGAATACTTCGAGCATGTATGCAAAAGCTTTTTTTGAAGACTTGAATTTTGATAGTGTAACCGTTGCTCCTTATATGGGAAAAGATTCTGTTGAACCTTTCTTAGCTTTTGAAAACAAGCATACTATCATGTTGGCTTTAACTTCAAATGAAGGAGCTTTCGATTTTCAGACTTTAAATACAAACGGAAAGGAATTATACAAGCAAGTTCTAGAAACTTCTAAAACTTGGAAAAACAGCGAAAACTTAATGTACGTTGTTGGCGCAACTAAAGCAGAATATTTTACTGAAATTAGAAAAATTGTTCCAGACAGTTTCTTATTGGTGCCTGGAATTGGCGCTCAAGGCGGAAGTCTGTCTGAAGTTTGCAAATATGGAATGAATGATAAAGTTGGTCTTTTGGTAAATTCTGCAAGAGCGATTATCTATGCGTCAAAAGGAACCGATTTCGCTGAAAAGGCTAGAGAAGAGGCTTTGAAAGTACAGCAGGAAATGGAAGAGATTATTAGTTTAAAGTTTCAGGTTTAAAGTTTCAGGTTGCTTTACTTTGAGCATAATTTTTTAACACAAAGTGCGCTAAGTTTTTTCGCAAAGTACACAAAGAAGTTATTCGCAATCTTGTAAAAGTTTTTTAAGTTCTCAAAGAAGAATGTAAGTTTTACTTTATCTAAGCTTTGAGAACTTTAAAAAAATATTTAAAAATTATAAGCCTTCGCGAACTCTGCGAAAAAACTTAGCGCACTTTGCGTTAAATTTCACATTCCAATAAACCAGAAACATGAAACAAATAAAAGACCAGCTTGGTACTATTCATTCTTTTGAAACAGCTCCAAAACGTATTATTTCGCTTGTTCCTTCACAAACTGAATTATTGTATGATTTAGGTTTAGAAGAAAAAATTATCGGAATTACGAAGTTTTGCGTTCATCCGTTTCATTTTAAATCTACCAAAAAGACTGTTGGCGGAACGAAGAAAATTCACTTCGAAAAAATAAAGCTTTTAGAGCCAGATATTATTATCTGCAATAAAGAAGAAAACACGCCTGAAATTGTAGAACAGTTGAGTGCAATTTGTCCAGTTTGGGTTACAAATATTGTTTCTATTGAAGATAATTTTCAGATGATTTCAGATTTCGGACAATTATTCAATTGCAGAACTGAAGCGCAGAAATGGAACGATAAATTGGCTTTTGCATTAAGCGATTTCAAAAATTATGTACAAGATATAAAAGAAAAGAAAGCTGCCTATTTTATATGGAAAAATCCATATATGGTTGCAGGAAATGATACGTATATAAATGAGTTGCTGAAACTCAATCATTTTAAAAATATCTACGAAGACAAAGGCCGTTATCCTGAAATCGAATTAAAGAAAATGCGTTTAGAAGGAGATCCAGATATTGTATTTCTTTCATCAGAACCTTATCCTTTTAAAGAAGAAGATGCTTTTGAAATTGGAAGATTTACACATCATGCCAAAACCATTTTCGTTGATGGCGAAATGTTCTCTTGGCACGGAAGCAGATTGCTAAAAGCGTTTTCGTATTTCAAATTACTGCATGAAAGATTGAAGAATTAGTTTTGTTTTAGGTTTCAGGTTTCAGGTTTCCAAGTTTCAAGTTTCAAGTTTCAAGTTTCAAGTTTCAAGTTTAACCGCAAAGAGCGCAATCCCAATCGCTATTGGGAAGGCAAAGTTCGCAAAGTTTTTTAGACAAAGCTTTGCGAACTTTGCGCTTTATACAAAGCTTAATAAATGAAAAAACTTTGCGCTCTTTGCGGTAAAATTATGTCCAAAGTAAAGCAACTTGAAACCTGAAGCCTAAAACAAATAAAACTTTTAGCCCAAAAAAAATGCCGACATCTCGAAGACGTCGGCATCATTTAACTAACCAAAACCAAAATAATAAATAACCAGTTTATTACATTACAAATGTCCGACATATATCAAACTTATGCTGTTAAGGTCTTGTTATTACTTTGTTGGATATAAGTTAATGTTCACAAGATTGTAGTTTTTAACCGCAAAGAGCTCAATCCCGATAGCTATCGGGAACGCAAGGTTCGCAAAGTTTTTTTACACAAAACTTTGCGGACTTTACGCTTTCTATAGGACTTAATATATTAAAAAAACTTTGCGCTCTTTGCGGTAAAATTATGTTCAAAGTAAAGCAACTTGAAACCAAGAAAAACCTGAAACCTGAAACTAAACTTTTATAAAAAAAGAATGCCGGCATCTCGAAGATGTCGGCATCATTTAACTAACCAAAACCAAAATAATAAATAACCAGTTTATTACATTACAAATGTCCGATATATATCAATCTTATGCTGTTAAGGTTTTGTTATTACTTTGTTGACCATACGTTAAGATTTGTCAAATCGCTGTTTTGAGTATTCAGTATCATAAAATAATCTTTAGTTATTAAAATATAATAACAATCAATTTTACTTATGAATATGCTAAAGATAAGTTTGTATATTTGATAAAACGTTAAAAATCAGCAAAATGGAATCAAACAAAAAATTAACAACTGCAACCGGAACTCCCGTTCCAGACAATCAAAACATTCAAACAGCTGGCCCTCGTGGACCTGTTTTATTACAAGATTTTTGGTTCTTAGAAAAGATGGCACATTTTGACCGAGAGGTGATTCCGGAAAGAAGAATGCATGCCAAAGGATCTGGGGCCTACGGAACTTTTACTGTTACACATGATATTACCAAATATTCAAAAGCAGACTTGTTTTCTGAAATTGGAAAAAAGACAGAAATGTTTGTGCGTTTTTCAACTGTTGCAGGAGAAAGAGGCGCTGCTGACGCCGAAAGAGACATACGCGGTTTCGCGATGAAATTTTATACAAATGAAGGAAATTGGGACTTGGTTGGAAATAATACACCGGTTTTCTTTTTCCGTGATCCGATGAAATTTCCTGATTTGAACCATGCTGTAAAACGCGATCCAAAAACCAATTTAAGAAGTGCTGATAATAATTGGGATTTTTGGACTTTATTGCCAGAAGCTCTTCATCAAGTTACAATTGTAATGAGCGACAGAGGAATTCCGAGATCGTATAGAGAAATGCACGGTTTCGGAAGTCATACTTTTAGTTTTATAAATGCGCAAAACGAAAGACATTGGGTAAAATTTCATTTAGTTTCGCAACAAGGAATCGAAAATTTATCTGATGAAGAAGCTGCTAAGTTAGTGGGAGGAGACCGAGAAAGCCATCAAAGAGATTTGTTTAATGCAATCGAAGAGGGTAATTTTCCGAAATGGAAAATGTTTGTTCAGATTATGTCAGAGGAGCAGGCGAGAACCTATCGTTTTCATCCATTTGATTTAACGAAAGTTTGGTTAAAAGGAGATTTTCCGCTAATTCCAGTTGGAGAATTTGAATTGAATAAAAACCCAGAAAATTATTTTGCCGAAGTAGAACAGGCGGCATTTAATCCAGCTCACGTAGTTCCAGGAATTGGTTTTTCTCCAGATAAAATGCTTCAAGGACGTTTGTTTTCTTACGGAGATGCTCACCGTTATCGTTTAGGAGTAAACAATTACCAGATTCCAGTAAACGCTTCTAGATGTCCGTATAACAGTTTCCACAGAGACGGAGCAATGCGTGTTGATGGAAATTATGGCGGAAGAAAACACTACGAACCAAACAGCTTTGGCGAATGGCAGGAACAGCCAGAAGTAAAAGAACCGCCTTTGGCAATTTACGGCGATGCTTATGCACACAATTTTAGAGAAGATGATAATGATTACTTCACTCAGCCTGGACTTTTGTTCCGTTTATTGACCGATGAGAAAAAACAGCTTTTGTTTAAAAATACAGCGGGTCAAGTAGGAGGAGCACAGAAGTTTATTCAAGTCCGTCATATTAGAAACTGCTATCAAGCCGATCCAGCATACGGAGAAGGCGTAGCAAATGCTCTTGGAATGACAATGGCAGAAGTAAATGCTTTTGATGATCCTAGATTGGCTATTAAAGCTAGGTGAGGTTCTAAGTTTCTGAGATGCTAAGATTCTAAGCTGCCAACTTTTGAGCTTATGATCGATAAATAAGAAACCCGACAGATTTTTAAAATCTGTCGGGTTTGCTATATAAAAAACTTAGTATCTTAGAAACTCAGAACCTTAGCATCTTAAAAATTAAGAAAAAACCACCGTCTTATTGCTATAAACCATCGTTTTTCTTTCAGCGTGCAGTTTAATTGCTCTTGCTAAAACGATGCGTTCCAAATCACGTCCTTTCATGATAAAATCTTCTACAGAGTGAATATGAGAAACTCTTGCGATATCTTGTTCAATAATTGGACCTTCGTCTAATTCTTCTGTTACGTAATGGCTTGTGGCACCAATAATTTTCACACCGCGTTTAAAAGCCGAATGATACGGTTTTGCACCTGGAAAAGCTGGTAAAAACGAATGGTGAATATTGATGATTTTATTTTCGTATAACGAAATCAATTTTGGAGTTACAATTTGCATGTAACGTGCTAAAACGATAAAATTGACCTGATATCTTTTCAAAAGCTCAATTTGTCTTGCTTCGCCTTCTTCTTTGTTGTCTTTTGTAAAAGGAACATAGTGAAACGGAATATCAAAACGTTCTGCAATCGAACGCAAATCATTATGATTACTGATAATCATCGGAATTTCAACACCCAATTCATCAGCACTGTAACGTCCTAAAATGTCAAATAAGCAGTGATCGTATTTAGAAACAAACAAAGCCATTTTAGGTTTTTGCTCCTGATTGTACAAATCCCAAGACATATTAAAGTCCGCTGCAATTGTTTTGCTGAACTCTTCTTGTATCTTTTCAATGTTACTGCCTTGATTGGTAAATTCACATTCTAAACGCATAAAAAACACATTCTGTTCTACATCAACATGCTGGTCGATGTAGGTAATGTTTCCTTCTACCTTGGCAATAAAAGTAGTCACTGCGGCGATAATTCCTTTTTGATCTTTACAGTGAATGAGTATCGTAATTTTTTGCATTTCAGTTTATTTTTGGTTAGTTGCAAAGATGCTAAGACACTAAGGCATTTAGTTTTTTAGCTTAGACACTTAGCGTCTTAGAAGCTTAGCAACTTTAGAATTATTTTCCATCCTGCATTGCAAAAACCTTCTGTAATAAAGGTGTTGTTCTTGCAGAAATATCGTTTCTGATTACTTTTTCTTCAACAGCAATCATTTTAAAAACACCAGACAAAGCTTGATTGGTTGTATAATCAGTTAAATCTGGATTTACTTTTTTCACTAGCGGAATAGTATTGTATTTGTTTATAATTTTTGTCCAGACAGCATCGGCACCTACTTTTTCGAAAGAGCTTTTGATAACCGGATTAAATTTGGCGTATAATGCAGTTGTCGTACTTCCTTGTAAATAATTGGTTGCGGCATTATCACTTCCTAAAAGAATGTTTTTAGCATCTGTAAATGTCATGTTTTTTACTGCTGTCACAAAAATCGGAGTTGCTTCTTTTACTGCGTCTTCTGCAGCACGATTCAACATTTTGATTCCTTCATCTGCAAGAGAGCTTAAACCTACTTTACGCAATGTTGCATCTACTTTTTGTAATTCTTCGGGCATTAAAATTTTTACAGCTTCGTTTTTGTAAAATCCGTCTACAGCAGTTAGTTTACTTACTTGTTGCGTGATTCCTTTATTTAAAGCTTCTTTTAATCCAGAAGCAATGTCAACAGTTCCCGAATTTGGAATCTGAGATGCGATTTGAGGCAATTGATTTAAAGTCTGTTGTACCTGTGCGCAAGAAGTAAGCGAAAATGTAACGGCTAATAGTAAAATCTTTTTCATTTGGGGGTTTTATTTAAGTTTCAAAAATACTACTTATTCAAAAATAACGCCACAATTTTATTAAGGGTGAAGAAAGATTTTGTTTGATAATTAACAACAGATTACTATTTGTGTATTTGGGACTTTTTATGATTATAATAATAAAAGAAAGAGAATTATTTACTTTTTCAGAAGATCTATTTTCTCATCTGTTTTTTCAATATAAACAGACATTTCACTGTATTTCCATTTTCCTCTTTTTTCTCCTACAACAAACAAAGTTGCTTTGCCTTTTGGACCTTTCAATGGTACCTGTACATCACAAGCTCGTACATCGTTGTGCGAAGTAACAACTCCAGAAACAATTCCGTCAGTTTCGATTGGAGACCCGAGTTTTTCAACCACTAATTTATTGTTTTGTACTGCTGTCATAGATTCTTTATAAGCATCAGAATCTTTTAGGACGGACGTAACTTCATAGAAAATTCCGCCAATAAATAAACCAACTAATAGTAAAAGAGTTAAACATCCACTAGGAATAAGCCATTTCCAGTTTCGGTTTAGCCAGCTTTGTTTTTGTACTAACTCATTAGAATCTTCCATAAAATCAATTTTTAGATGAATGACAAAGCTAAAATAAGCATAAAAATCTTATTTATAATGTAATTTTTTTTTATTGATAGATATTGATCCTCAAATTCTTAAAGTAATTTATAGTGGAAGAAAAAAAAATCATCTTATAGAATTATAAGATGATTTTTGGGTAAAGTTTTTCAGACTTTATTTATATAGTAATTTAGATTGAGGCTTGTATGTAGACTTATTAGAATTTAAGTCATTTAATATAGTTTCAGTATAATCTTTTCCACCCTTTATTAAATAAAAGAACGATTTTACTACATAAATTGGAGCATACGGAAAATTTCGGCAGCTTAAAGAAAGATTTAGATAAAAGTGTCTTAAAGCATATTTCAACGTACCTTCGTTTGGGCGTATAAAATAGATATTTGGTTCCTTGATTTTTTTTACCATTTCAGCAATAATAAAAGGAAACATGATAAATTTTCCTCCTTGCTGAATCAAAACATTTATTTCAAACAAAGTAAGACCTTCTGTATTATTTGTTTTCATAATAGTTTATTTTTTTACATTTTACAAAAATGGCACTGAATTATAATTGCAAAAAAATAAATATTCTAGTCGTTTTATTGCCTTTAAAAGATTTAAGAATGATATTTTAAGGTATATTTTAAATATAGTAATGAAATAAAAATAGAGAATTTATCAAAAACAGCTTTGATAAATTCTCCATGGATTATTGGTGCAAATTATTGCATTACAGTTGTTGTGTCGGGAAGCGTTTCACGATTTAAATTGGCGTCTTTTTCATAAACATCTTGAAAGAAGCCAATTTCTCCATTTTCATTTACCAATGAAGTAAAATAAGTGATAAAAATTGGTACTTTTTTAGACAGTTTAAAACTGTTTTCTGTTTTACCCGCCATTGCTTTGTCAATTTTTGCCTGATTCCATTCTGGATAATCTGTCAGCATGGCAACAGCAAGTTCTTTAGCCATTTTAACATTAATACATCCGTGGCTGAAAGTTCTTTTTTCAAAATCGAATAAAGTTTTAGAAGGCGTATCGTGCATGTAAATATCATCAGAATTTGGGAACATAAATTTTACCAATCCTAAAGAATTATCTGGTCCTGGTTTTTGTCTTACTTGTCCGTTTACCATTTCCATGTTTTTCGCTACTAGATAATTAGGATCTTCAGCCATTTTAGATTTCAACTCATTTTGCACAATACTTTGAGGTACTGTCCAATATGGGCTAAAAACAATACGATCGATTTCTCCATTAAAAATGGTTGTTTTGGTTAAAGGTGCTCCAACAAATACGGGTGAAGTCAAAACTACTTTTCCGTTCTTAACATAAAACAATTCATAAGAAGGAACATTTACCAAAACATATTCATCACTGGCAGCAATTTTGGCCGAAATCTCACGGCATCTTTCCATGTTAAGTTTTAAAGTCGCCACTTTATCTTCAAGCGGAATATTCATTTCGTTAATGTGTTCTTCTGCCAAAATATAATTAGGTTTAAATCCGTTACGGACTTTATATTTCATTACGGCGTCCATCAATTCACGATCGTAAATATCGCTTTTAGAATCTGTTTTTAAATCGCCTAACAAATACAGACGAGTTCTAACTTGCGAAATAGTGCTAGAAACCGCATCTGGACGCAACTCTTTATAAGGTGATTCTGCTGGAACAATAGGTTTGTATTTGCTAGATTTTTCTAATCTTTTGTATTTTTTTAGAGCATCTTGCAATTTGTAATACTGGTCAAATTCTACTTTTTCATTTGTTGTCACTGCTGCTGTTTCTGCTTCTTCTAATGTGCTGTAGTTTAAGAAATCTTTCAGCATGCTATCATAAGCTAATTTTTTCTTGTCTGCATTACTTTTTTTAGTGTACACTATATATAATGAACTCAAAAGCATATCTGCATCAGTTTTAGAAAGAGTGCTTTTATCTGATGAAGCATCAAATAATTGGTCTATTTCTTTTTGATAAGGAATAATTAAATCATTTGTTTTTTTTGCTTTTTCGTACAAAACAGAACCAAATTCGTTGATTTCGTTTTCATCAAACCAGATAGATCCAAGAGTTCTGTTTTTATACAAAGACATGACATCTGATTTATATTTTTTTAAATCCGAATATCTTTTAAAGAAGTCGTTCGAGATTTCGTCTACATCATTTTGATTGTGGTAAACGGTTAAATGATTTGAAGCTTTTTTATAGGTAAGATTGTTTTTTTCAATACTGTTAAAAGAAAATACAAAAAAACTCAAACTTAAAATGACGGTGAATGAATATAATGTTTTCATTTTTTTAATTTTTACGTTATTACTTTTCTACGTAAGTTTTAGGTAAAAATTTGGGGCTTTTCTACACTGCTAAATTACTATTAGAGAGCTCGAAACATGTTTCCTGATTTTATTTAAATGTTGCGAAATTGCCATGTCTTTAAGCTTTCTTTAACTTATATCAATTAGTAGCAAGAATTGTTACCTTTATATTGAAGAAAAAATATTTTCTTTTTTATTAACATAATGTTATTTGACTGATCAAATATTAAAATAATTTGTACATTGGTCGCTTAAAATTATCATATTCATAAAATGGAACAACAAATACCATATATTCCTAAAAATAAAGTAAGAATTGTCACTGCTGCTTCACTTTTTGATGGTCATGATGCTGCCATCAATATTATGCGTCGTATTATTCAGTCAACAGGGGTTGAAGTAATTCATCTTGGTCATGACAGAAGCGTTGAAGAAGTGGTAAATACCGCTATTCAGGAAGACGCCAATGCTATTGCAATGACTTCATACCAAGGTGGTCACAACGAATACTTTAAATATATGTATGATTTGCTTCGCGAAAAAGGAGCAGGACACATTAAAATCTTCGGAGGTGGAGGTGGTGTAATTCTTCCTAGCGAAATTTCAGAGTTGCATGAATATGGTATTACCAGAATTTATTCTCCAGACGACGGACGTTCTTTAGGACTTCAAGGAATGATTAATGATTTGGTACAACGTGCTGATTTTCCTATTGGAGATAAACTAAACGGAGAAATCGATCATATCGAAAATAAAGTGCCAACGGCAATTGCACGTTTAATTTCTGCGGCTGAAAACTTCCCAGAAATTGCAAAACCGGTTTTCGATAAAATTCACGAAAGCAATGCCACTTCTAAAATTCCAGTTTTAGGAATTACAGGAACGGGCGGTGCAGGAAAATCTTCTTTGGTAGACGAATTGGTTCGCCGTTTCTTAATTGATTTCCCAGAAAAAACAATCGGATTAATTTCTGTCGATCCTTCGAAAAGAAAAACCGGAGGAGCACTTTTAGGAGACAGAATCCGTATGAATGCGATTAATAATCCTCGTGTATATATGCGTTCGCTGGCGACACGTCAGTCGAATTTGGCTTTGTCTAAATATGTAGCCGAAGCGATTCAGGTTTTAAAAGCTGCAAAATACGACTTGATTATTCTAGAAACTTCAGGAATTGGTCAGTCTGATACCGAAATTATGGATCATTCAGACGTTTCTTTATATGTGATGACACCAGAGTTTGGAGCGGCAACACAATTGGAAAAAATCGACATGCTTGATTTTGCCGATTTAGTAGCGTTGAATAAATTTGATAAACGTGGGGCTTTAGATGCTTTACGCGATGTAAAAAAGCAATATCAAAGAAACCATAATCTTTGGGATAAAAACCCAGACGAAATGCCGGTTTTCGGAACAATTGCTTCTCAATTTAACGATCCAGGAATGAACACGCTTTACAAAGCGATTATGGATAAAGTGGTTGAAAAAACGGCTTCAGATTTGAAATCGACTTTTGAAATCACTAAAGAAATGAGCGAGAAAATCTTCGTAATTCCGCCACACAGAACGCGTTATTTATCTGAAATTGCAGAGAATAACAGATCTTATGATGAAATCGCGCTTTCGCAGCAAAAAGTAGCACAGAAATTATACGGAATTTTCAAAACCATAGAATCGGTTTCTGGAAAAGTGCCTCAAATAAATAAAGCTGGAATTGATGATGCTACAGTTTTGCCAAGCGGAATTGCTGAACACGACGAAAACAGAATCTTTTTAAATCTTTTACTGAATCAATTCGATAAAGTAAAAATGGACTTAGATCCGTACAATTGGGAAATTATCCTGAATTGGGATGAAAAAGTAGCCAAATACAAAAATCCAGTTTACTCGTTTAAAGTTCGTGATAAAGAAATCAAGATTGCAACACATTCTGAAAGTTTATCGCATTTACAGATTCCGAAAATTGCTTTGCCTAAATATGAAGGTTGGGGCGATATTTTGCGTTGGAATTTACAGGAAAATGTTCCTGGAGAATTTCCTTTTGCTTCGGGATTGTATCCGTTTAAACGTGAGGGCGAAGATCCGTCGAGAATGTTTGCGGGCGAGGGCGGACCAGAAAGAACCAACAAGCGTTTCCACTACGTAAGTGCGGGAATGCCTGCAAAACGTCTTTCGACAGCTTTTGACAGTGTTACTTTATACGGAAACGATCCAGATTTGCGTCCAGATATTTACGGAAAAATTGGAAATGCTGGAGTTTCAATCTGCTGTCTGGACGATGCTAAAAAACTTTATTCAGGTTTCGATTTGGTTCATGCTTTAACTTCGGTAAGTATGACGATTAATGGGCCTGCGCCAATGTTGTTAGGTTTCTTTATGAATGCCGCAATCGATCAGCAATGTGAGATTTACATCAAAGCAAATGATTTAGAAAAAGAGGTTGAAGCAAAAATCAACAAATTATATAAAGACAAAGGAATCGAAAGACCAAAATACCAAGGCGAACTTCCTGCCGGAAACAACGGTTTGGGATTAATGCTTTTGGGTGTTACGGGAGATCAGGTTTTACCTTTGGAAGTTTATAACGAAATAAAAGTAAAAACGTTAGCTCAAGTTCGTGGAACGGTTCAGGCTGATATTTTAAAAGAAGATCAGGCGCAAAATACTTGTATTTTCTCAACCGAATTTGCTTTACGATTAATGGGCGACGTTCAGGAATATTTTATTACTAAAAACGTTCGTAATTTCTATTCGGTTTCGATTTCTGGATATCATATTGCCGAGGCAGGAGCAAACCCAATTACGCAATTGGCGTTTACGCTTTCAAATGGTTTCACTTACGTGGAATATTATTTGAGCCGTGGAATGAACATCAACGATTTTGGACCAAACTTATCGTTCTTCTTCTCTAACGGAGTAGATCCAGAATATTCAGTTATTGGACGTGTGGCGCGTAAAATTTGGGCAAAAGCCATGAAAAACAAATACGGAGCCAACGAAAGAGCACAAATGCTGAAATATCATATTCAGACATCTGGACGTTCGTTACACGCACAGGAAATTGATTTCAATGATATCAGAACGACTTTACAAGCTTTATACGCGATTTATGACAACTGTAATTCATTGCATACCAACGCTTACGACGAAGCGATTACAACGCCAACAGAAGAATCTGTACGTCGTGCAATGGCGATTCAGTTGATTATTAATAAAGAATTAGGTTTAGCGAAAAACGAAAACCCAATTCAAGGTTCGTTCATCATCGAAGAATTGACTGATTTAGTGGAAGCTGCAGTTCTTCAAGAATTTGATAGAATTACAGAACGTGGCGGAGTTCTTGGCGCAATGGAAACGATGTACCAGCGTTCTAAAATTCAGGAAGAAAGTTTGTATTACGAAACCTTAAAACACAATGGCGATTTCCCAATTGTGGGTGTAAATACGTTCTTGAGTTCAAAAGGTTCGCCAACGGTAATTCCGGCAGAAGTTATTCGCGCAACCGAAGAAGAAAAACAATATCAAATTACGATGCTGGATAACTTGCACAATTTCCACGAAGCAAAAGTAAACGAGCATTTAAATACATTACAGCAAGCCGCTATTAAAAACGAAAACTTATTCGATCATTTAATGGAAGCTACAAAGGTTTGTTCTTTGGGACAGATTACTTCGGCGTTGTTTGAAGTGGGTGGGCAGTATAGAAGGAATATGTAATTTTTTTATTTTTTAATGATATGGAAAAACCTCTCAAGATTTTTGGGAGGTTTTTTTTATTGGAAATTTTCCAATAAGGCCAAAGGCCTAAAAGCATTTTAGCATTGGGCAAACGCCCAATGTCTGTAATTAGGATTGAATAAGAAAGCCCTGAAAGGGCGTAAGCAATTAGATGACAAGAATGTCTATTGCCCTTTCAGGGCTTCGAGTTGCATTGAGTTTTAGCTAATAGGGCGTTGCCCTATTTTGGAGCTGTTAGCCTTTCAGGCTTTTTTATGCAGACTTTTAAGAATCTAAATCTCTCAATAAATTATATTAAAAAAGTAGTTCACTAGTGCCCCGATAGCGCGAGCGTCTCGCTCGTGAACGCAAAGTAATGCACGAGCGAGACGCTCACGCCAATAAAACAACAAAATTCCATAAAGTTTGTCATTTCGACGAAGGAGAAATCTCCACAAGTAGCTCCATATAGAATGTCGCCAATCTTTGTCGAGTTTCTCGTGGAGATTTGCTTCGCCTGTTCGCTATCGCTCGAGTCTCCTTCGTCGAAATGACAAGATTGTATGCTAATTGGGTTGAAATATAACTATTCAACAACTTCCCCAATAAACCCCAAAAACTCCATTTCATCCATAGGAAACAAATGCAGAATTGTTTCCAAAATCAGACTCACATTAATAGTTGCACTTTTATCTTTTTTAGAAAAATTATGCATGTCATTATCAAGCGCTAGAATGCATAATTTTAGTAAATCGGTAATGAGGCAGCCGAGTTCTAAATAATTGACGACTTTAAATTGTGCGGTATAAGAATTGGCTTCGTTGGTTGGTTGTAGCGTTGTAAAATACTGAGCGGTTAATTTTTGCAGTTTTTGTAGCTTTTCTGTTTCGTTCGTTTCCATAAGGCGTATATTTTAAATGATTTGCAATTTGACTTTTATAAATTTTGTATAAGAAAAATTGTACTTTTGTTTGGTTTAGCGAAGGAAGAAATAGATTTTGCTGTACGAAATCATTTTTTACTGTATCGCACGGCAAAAAAATCTGTTTTTTACATTTTATCTATTTTGAGACTTTATTATTATCTTTGAATTATGAGCACACTAACAAAAACAAATCATATAGGGCGAAAAATAAGCCGTATTCGTGAACTTCGTGATATGAAGCAGGAAGCTTTGGCGCAAGCTTTAGGAACAAATCAACAAGCGATTTCGGCTATGGAAAACAGCGAAACCATTGATGACGAAAAACTTGTTGAGGTTGCAAAAGCACTTGGTGTAACGGTTGAAGCGATTAAGAATTTTTCAGACGAAGCGGCGATTAATTATTTCAATACTTTTAATGAAAGTCCTAATAATTATTTCGGACTTAATAATTGTACTTTCAATCCATTAGATAAATTAATGGAAACGGTAGAAGAAAATAAAAAGCTTTACGAGCGTCTGCTTCAATCAGAAAAAGATAAAATTGAGTATTTAGAAAAATTGCTAAAAGATAAATAATAAGCTTTTTAAGAATATAGAAACCTCTCAGAAATGGGAGGTTTTTTATTTTACAAAAAAATATCGTTTTACGGCTTTCCTCAATTTAGAAGAAATTTGTTTGTATATATTAGCAATCAGAAAAAAAGAGATGAAAAGCTTTCTCGAAAAGGCAAATTAATTATAAAAACCAAAAACTATATATAACCTCAAAAATTAATTTTTAAATGAAAAAAAGCATTTTTATTTTAGGATTGCTATTTATTACAAGCTTGAGTTTTTGCCAGACCAAGGTTAAGCAAGACATAAAAGCAACTAATAAAACAGAAAACAAAACATACGATTCAAAACTTTTTGGATGCTGGAAAGGCTCAGAAACAGGACAGCAGCAAGATGGTGTAAGTAAATATTGGGTTTCATGCCGTTTTGAAAACGGAACTAGTACTTTATTATTTGTTGTAATTTATCCAAGCGGTAAAGTCGATCAAACAACTGAAAATGGCAAATGGTGGGTTGAAAACGGAAAGTATTATGAATTACATAGCTACGATGGCGTAATTGATGTTTACGATTATCAGGTTACAGAAGAAGGAGTTAATTTTCAATCGGTTGAATTAATGGGAAAAATGGACAATACTTATAAGTTTACCGATTATAAAATTGCTGATTAAGTGAAATTGAAAGATTATAATTTAATAGAAAAATCTCTCAGAAATGAGAGGTTTTTTTGTTCATCTATTTTATACTTATATATTTACTTTTAATAAAAAACTTGCTAAACAAACTAAATGAAAACAAAACTACTTTTATTTTTTATACTTTGTATTTTTATCAAAACCAGTGCTCAACAGAAAATCTATGATTTAACTAGTAATCCAAACAGTTTTTTAAAATTTAATGGCAATTTATTTTTTGAAGCTAGTGCTGAAAATACAGGTTTTGAAATATGGAAAAGTGATGGAACTCCTGAGAACACAGCTATTCTTCACGCTATGAATGTAAGTGAAGGTTTTAATCCAAAAAGAATATTAAATACAGGTTCAGCTATATTAAATGGTAAGTTGTTTTTTATTGCAAGAGACAATCTTTCAAATGGAGAAATTTGGCGAACAGATGGAATAAATGAAACTGTAAAAATTACAGATTTTCTTAAAGGTAGAGTTGAGAAACTTACAACCGTAGGAAATTCAATTTTCTTTTTAATGAAAACCAGCGATTATGTATTGCAGATCTGGAAAACGGATGGTACAAAAGACGGAACAGTATTGATAAAAAATAATTTGCCTATTTGGAATAAACCAACTTTTGAAGGTGAATTGAATAATACATTTATTTTTACTTTTCAGGTAGTTAATTCGAATGATTCTAGAGTGTGGAGAAGCGATGGAACTTCAGAAGGGACATATCCTATATCAGATCAAATGGATGGCAATGGTTCAGGATTAGGAGGTACTGCAGCATTTAGTCCATATATTAAAAGCGCTAATAAATTGTATTTTGTTAGCAGAAATTATTTATTTGAGACGGATGGAACTCCTGAAAATACAATAAATAGAGGAAATGTATGGAATGGAAGTTTTAAAATAGCAAATTTTAGTGATGTCATTGAAGTTAATGGAAATCTGTATCTTATGTTTTTTTCTGCGGATTATTTTAATGTAGAAATTTGGAAATTTAATTTAGCGAGTAAAAATCTTTCTATGATATATTCGGCTCAAAAGTCACAATATTTTTATCCTTCTAGTTTTGTATATAAAAACGATTCTTTAATTTTTTGTGGACCAAATAACGCTAATGGTACTTCATTGTTGTCTATGAAGCTTAGTAATAACGAGATATCTGAAATAAAAGAAATGCCATCAAGATCAAAGCCTTTTGTCTTTTTTGCTTATGAGTCTGCTGCTTTAATTTATAATATTAATAACAATGAATATTTTATCACATCACCTGAAAATGAAAAGCAAGAAAGAAGTGGTTATACTTTCAATTATAATTTGCAAAAAGTTGAAAATATTACTGCATTAGACAATGTTTCAGAGGCGATTAGTTATAATGATTATTTATATTATTCAAAAGATAACAAATTGTGGAAATATGCAAGTAATCTGAATGTAATATCAATAGATAAACAACCATCATTAACTTTATATCCAAATCCTTCAACTGATTTTGTTCAAATTAACCTTCCTAATAGTGAAAGCATCCAAACGATTAATATTTTTGATATAAATGGAAGATTGGTAACTGATTTATCGACTTTTCATGATAATAGAATTGATGTATCGAGATTGGCTAAGGGAATTTATAATGTTCAGATTAAGTACGGCAATTCTCTTATAAATAAGAAAATTGTAAAGATATAAATTGAAGATTTGTAAAGTATCCTACAACAAAATTTCATGAAATTTGTTATTTTGATCGAATGGAGAAATCACACTAGAAGCTCGTAGCCAATCTTTGCGGAATTACGTGTGTGATTTCTCCCTTCGGTCGAAATGACAAATATTGTGTTTAAATAGTATCATCCATTTGGCTTATATCGCAACGCATGGTTGTGAGTATTGGTTCAAATCCTGCCTTTTTATAAGCGTTGACAGCGGCTTTATTATCATGATATACCTCTAATCTAACTTCGGTTATTCCTTGAGATGATACCCATTTTTTAAGACGGTCAATTAATAGATTATTAAGACCTTTTCCTCTAAATTCTGGATCTACAAACATAAAACCAAGATACCCGAAAAATTCATGTTTTTGATAGGGTTTAGCTTGTCGAATTTGAGCATATCCACAACCAATAATTTGATTGTTAAAGTCTATAACCAAAAGTTCTGATTTGGGGTCAGAAATAAATTCCTCTATGCTATAATAAAAAATCTCTCCTTCTTTTAATGTTACATCGAAAGGCCTTTCTGCATGCACTAAATGTTGCAGAAATTCGGCAAGTTTCGGTAAATCTGAATTGACAGCTTGCCTTATTGATATATCTTTTGTGTTTTCATTCATATCTCAAATATATTTAAAATAAATTTTCCTTGCTCTGGGTCCCTCCCTTCGGTCGAAATTGTAAAGGTTAGATATTTCGGTAACAAAATTTAAATTTAATAAATTTTGTTACGATGAGAAATAATAGTCAAGATTGTACATTAGAGAGGAACTATTTAGAGAAGTATC